>NZ_JAQGNX010000106.1 GCF_028293835.1 Pseudomonas sp. | reverse complement strand
CACGAATTGCTTGATTCAATTGTTAAAGAGCGGCGGGTTGATTCTTTCGTCTCAACCGAGGCGCGCATTCTACAGCAGCGCCAGTTACTGTCAAGCGGTTATTTCACGAAGCTTCAAGGTTTCCCTTGTTAATTCAACCACTTGCGCTTCGATCAACTTCACGTTGCTCGGCAGCGGGAGGCGAATTCTACAGCGTTTCAACTCGCTGTCAACTGCCTTTTTTCACCGCTTCCGATCATCGTGATCAAAGCCTCTTGCTCGCATCTGAACTGCCTAACTCATTGATTACCAAGGAGTTTCCGTTTCATCTGCTCCGGAAGAGGTGCGAATTATAGGCCCGGAAAAAGTTACGTCAAGGCTTTATTCAGGTTTTCTATAAACAGTCCGGAGAATGCCCCCTTCTATATAAAAGTCTTAAGGGAAGCGGCGCGAACCTGAGCAATATATTGCTCAGGTCGTGGATATTAAGCATCATGCCCACCTCATTACATCCCAGATGACCGTGGACGATTAACCACAATGAACGAAGAACCCCGCAGCCTCGCCTCACTGGCGCTCCCAATAGGCATGCTCCTTATCGCTATGGCGTCCATTCAGACCGGCGCATCCCTGGCCAAGAGCTTATTCCCTCTGGTAGGCGCCCAAGGCACCACCACATTGAGGCTGACCTTCGCCAGCCTATTGTTAATAGTGATCCTGCGACCATGGAGGGCCCGGTTAACAGCCAAATCGTTGCGTACGGTGGTCATTTATGGAATTGCCCTGGGCGGAATGAATTTCTTCTTCTATATGTCTCTGCGCACGGTGCCACTGGGAATCGCCGTCGCTCTGGAATTCACCGGACCACTGACCGTAGCGCTGTTCTGTTCACGCAAAGCCATCGACTTCGTCTGGATCGCCTTGGCGACCCTCGGCCTGTTGCTGCTTATACCCATGGGCGCGGGGAGCACCAATATCGACCTTGTAGGTATCGGCTATGCGCTAGGAGCCGGGGTGTGTTGGGGACTTTATATAGTGTTCGGACAGAAAGCCGGGGCTGACAACGGTATTCAGACCGCAGCACTGGGGGTATTGATCGCTGCCCTGTTTATCGCCCCCATTGGAATTGTCCATGCTGGAACATCCCTGTTAAACCTGGCCCTCGTTCCTACAGCATTGGGCGTAGCTGTCTTATCCACCGCCCTGCCCTATAGCCTGGAAATGATGGCGTTAACCCGCTTGCCGGCCCGCACATTCGGTACGCTTGCGAGTATCGAGCCGGCTTTCGGAGCACTATCGGGGCTGATTTTTCTACATGAAAGCCTTACATTGACTCAATGGTTGGCAATCGCCTCGATCATCTTTGCCTCCGTCGGCGCAACGCTGACCACACGCTCCAGATTACCGACACCGGTGCCGGTCGATTGAAGGCCGTTTTGGTTAGTTATAATATGTCGCTAGCATTTGTACCTCGGTTGAGCCATGTTTAGCCCCGCAATGCAGACCACCATCGGAGCTTCAACGACCTGGACGTTATCGCTGTATCATGTTTACCGCCGAATTCAAGCTGGGCACTGGCATTAATCAGTTCGCCAGGTTAGGGACAGTAATGAAATACATTTTGATCATCCTGGCGGCCCTGGCGTTAGTCAGTTGTGCAGCGACAAGCAAAAACATCAAACACAGCAAACGTGGAATACATATCAACTGCTCCGGACTCACCTCCTCCTGGGAAAAGTGTTATGAGATGGCTGCTACTACGTGCGATACCAATGGCTACCGAATCATTGCCAAGTCTGGCGATGTGGTAGAGGATCCGGGCGACTATCCTTTCGGCCTCAATCCAGCAGGTTTTACCAGTCGCAGCATGATTGTCCTCTGCAAGTAAGCCACTCCCAAGGTAGCGTCGTCCCTGGCGCATCCATGAACCCTTGAGCAAGACCGGCTGAACCTTGCCTGCGAAGCCTGGCCCGAATCAGATGTCGATCACCAAACGCCCCCGCGCAATGCCGCTTTCAAGGATGTCGTGGGCGGCATGAACGGTTTCCAGCGTGAAATGCCGGTCATCCAGCACCGGCTTAACGCTCCCCGCCTCTATCAAACGAGTTGCCTCTCGCAGGATATCCCCGTGATGAAGGCGGTTCTGACCTGATAGCAACGGCATCAAGGTAAAAACCCCCGAATAGGTTGCCGCACGGAACGACAAGGGTGCCAAGCTATGCGTGCCCCAACCCAAACAGCTGACAACATGCCCACCGTAGGTTCGTGCTGCGATGAATGATGCATCCAGGGTCGCGCCGCCCACTGTGTCATACACCACATCGAAGCCGGTGCCGCCGGTATGCGCGGCAACATAGTCCTCTACCGATTGTTTGCGGTAGTCGATCGCCGTCGCCCCAAAGGATTCGATCAAGGCCATTTGCGCTTCAGAGCCGGTAGCAAATACCTTGGCACCCAGCGCTTGGGCGATTTGCACGGCGATATGCCCTACACCACCCGCTCCCCCTTGAATCAGAACAGTCTGACCGGGACGTAATGCGGCGCGATCCACCAGTCCTTCCCACGCGGTGATGAAGACCAACGGCAGTGCAGCGGCTTCACGCATATCAAGATTGCGCGGTTTAAGCGCCAGCAGATCAGCGTCAACAGCCGCGAACTGCGCCAACGATCCCTGAATACCACCGATCCCGGTGGCCATTCCGTACACCTCGTCACCCACTTTAAACCGGCTGACGCCTTCACCCAGTTCCTCAACAATACCGGCGAGGTCCATGCCCAGGACTGAAGGCAACTGCTGGCGGGCATGTGCCGCCTTACCCGTACGAATCTTCCCATCCAGCGGATTAACCCCGCTAGCCTTAATCCGAACCAGCACCTGACCCGCCAAAGGAGTGGGTGTAGGCAGCTGAATCAAGCGAAAGGGCGAATCGACAGCGTCTACCAACAACGCCTGCATATTTTTTGTAATAGGAGCTGGTGAAGAAGTCATGGCGGGGAGTCTCGTTTCGAGCAAGCCGGAGCGGCTTGATGGCTTTGATTCTGCTCGCGACGATTTATGCCGATAAGACTTAATAAAGCTATAGTGAGCATTCCAAATTGGCATGAATCGAAAATGGACAAGCTCAACGCGATGTCAGTGTTTGTTCGAGTCGTCGAGCGTGGCAGCTTTACCGCCGTCGCTAAAGAGCTCCAGACCACTCAACCAAACATCAGTAAGCTCATCCGAGCGCTAGAGATCGACCTCGGTGGCACGCTGATCGCACGCAGTACGCGCCAGCTATCACTGACTGACGAGGGTGTGCGCTATTACGAGCAATGCCGAGGCATTCTCGCCGCCGTGGACGCTGCCGAGCACAGCTTTCAAACCGGACGCGAAACAGTGGCGGGACTGCTAAGAGTCGGATCATCGGTGAGCTTCGGAAGAACGCAGATCGCGTCGCGGCTGGGTGACTTCCTCACCCGGTACCCGCAAGTAAGCGTGGACCTGCAACTCAGTGACAAAAATCACGACTTGGTCACCGAGGGCCTGGACGTCACATTCAGAATTGGCGACCTTAATGACAGCGGCCTCATCGCCCGGCACATAGGTACGATGCACCGGATCACACTCGCATCGCCGGGTTACCTGGCGCTATACGGGACCCCCGATACACCCGAAGCACTTCGCGGACACAACTGCTTACTCTTCAATTTACTCGCCACGCAAAATCAGTGGCGCTATGAGAAAGACCAGCAAACGTATGCGGTGCGCATTAAAGGCAACGCGCAGAGCAATAACTCGGAAGCGATCCGGGAAATGGTGTTAGCGGGAATGGGGATTTCGCTGTCGCCGACCTGGTTGTTTGCCGATGATTTGCGAGCAGGCAGCGTCGTAGCCATTCTGCAGGACTACCTACCAGAGCCTCTGCCCGTCTACGCACTTTCGCCAGCCAATCGACGGCAGTCGGCGCGGGTGCGCGCGTTGGTGGATTACATGGCCCAAGCGCTAAAAATGCCAACGCCCCAGGCCTGAACCCGTGACGCGGCGACGACACTCAGATCACAGCGGTCAGATCGCAGCAGTGCGGGTACGTAACCACTCTAACGCTGGCCCTTCTAATAGTGGGCTCAAGCGCGCATTGACCTCTGCGTGATAAGTGTTGAGCCAATCACGTTCCTCTTGGGTCATTAGCGTTACTTCCAGGCAGCGCGTATCGATTGGGCACAGGGTCAAGGTCTCAAATTTGAGAAACTCCCCGAATTCGGTTTTACCGACTTCGCGATTCAGTACCAGATTTTCGATCCGCACACCCCAACGTCCTGGCCGGTAAGTCCCTGGCTCGATCGAAGTAATCATTCCCGGCTGCATGGCAGTGTGTGGCGCTGGCGGCACTTGGTACGCAATGACCTGCGGACCTTCATGGACGTTTAAGAAATAACCTACGCCATGACCGGTACCGTGGCCGTAATCGACACCTTCCGCCCAAATCGGCGCTCGGGCGATGGAATCGAGCAACGGCGACGCAATTCCTCGCGGGAAATGAGCTCGCGACAGCGCGATTACGCCCTTGAGAACGCGCGTGCAATCTCGTTTCTGCTCAGCGCAAGGCGTTCCGATGGGCACCATTCGTGTGATATCGGTCGTGCCGCCAAGGTATTGGCCACCCGAGTCGATCAGCAAAAGACCATCGCCTTCGATTTGCGCATGCTCTTGTTCAGTCGCCCGGTAATGCGGCATGGCGCCATTGCCATTGAAGCCCGCGATGGTGGCGAAACTGGCCGAAACATAGCCGGGGCGACGTGCACGTGCCTGGCCTAAATGAAAGTCGATGGACAGTTCGCTGACTGGCTCATTGCCCAAAGCCGACTCCAGCCAAGCGAAAAACTCACAGAGCGCAGCGCCGTCTTGCTCCATCGCCTGGCGAATATGCTGGGCATCTGTTTCGCTTTTTTGCGATTTGAACAAGGTCGTTGGGTTGAGCCCTTCAACCAATGTCACCTCCGCGTTGAGGTGGTCAAGCAAGCCGCAGGTAACGCGCGCAGGGTCAATCAACAACCGGGCGGCAAGGGGAACTTCACGCAAGGCCGAGGCGATCCTGGTGTATTCAACCAGCGTAATGCCCTCGCCTTCCAGCGTCTGGCGCAACTCGGCGTCCATTTTCGTCAAATCGACAAACAGACTGATCCCTTGCGGACCGATCAAGGCGAAAGAGACGAACACTGGGTTGTAGGAAACATCTGCGCCGCGCAGGTTGAACAGCCAGGCAATGTCATCCAGTGCAGCGATGAAGTGCCAATCTGCGCCGCGCTCTTGTAGCACGTTGCGTAACTGAGCCAGCTTTTCTGCTCGGCTCACGCTCGCCTGAGGCGGTAAATGTTGATAAATAGCGTTGGTTGGCAAGCTTGGCCTATCCAGCCAAACCTCACTGAGCAGGTCGAAGTCGGTGCGCAGGCTGGCGCCTTGATCGTATAGCCTCGCGGCCAGCGTACGGGCTGAGGCCACGGCCAATACAGCACCGTCCACCGCGACAATATCTTGCGCCTTGGCGTTTTCAGCCAACCAATCCAGCGCAGTCGGCCGGCCCTGCTGTAGCTTCACCAGCTCAATGCCGGTGCCTGCCAATTCCTTACTGGCCTGTTCCCAATAACGGCTGTCCGCCCACAAACCGGCAAAGTCCTGAGTCACGATTAACGTCCCGACCGAACCATGAAAGCCCGAAAGCCACTGCCGACCCTGCCAATAGCCCGGCAGGTATTCAGAAAGATGCGGGTCCGCTGACGGCACCAGATAAGCGTCTATTTGTTCCCGGCTCATCAAGGCCCGCACTTGGGCCAAACGTTCTGTGACCACTCCATTGGTTGCTGACTGCGTACTCATTCGTTCTCCTGCTGAACCGGTAAGTGGCGTGTCCCGGTTCGGATAATGGAGCAGCATTCAAGGCTGAGCAACTGCCCAGAACGCCGACCGGCTTAATGACGCCTTAGTCAACGTAAGGCGGCCATGACCATGCCTAAGCTCTCCCTAGACCGAAACACGGTTAACTGGGCACCACCTATCCCTTTGCGGAATATGGAAACGGCCGGACGAGAATCCATTTCACCAAACACACTCGATTCAACGGTGCCAAGCCCCTGAAACACTCAATTGCGCGTTAAATCTGCTTAATGAAACCAACTACGATCGTCCATCATCGCCTTGTTTAACCACGCAATTTATTATTGAACTTTTCAATATTGCCCTTCCTGCAGTGCGTCTAAAAACCGTCGCCGCACTATGACGGTGCATGTGGTGTTTTTTTGACGTTCAATAAAATCAATAGGTTACGATGACAGCTCTACCGTTTATCAAAAATGTAACAGTTATTTGACGAAATAATTTGACAGGAAGGACGGCGCCGTCGATATATATGCCTGTCAGACGATTCATTGCTGTTGCAGCAGTGCCTAAGAGCAATGCGCACGAAGCGTCTGGATACATACATTCTTGCAGTTCTGCCCATCAAGGTTAATTAGCGGCGAGGCGCGTTTTTTTAGCGCCTGTGGCAGTCCATTGGCTAATTGAATCATCTGTTTTTTACTGAGCATGCTCGGTCGGGCGGTAGCATTGCCCGCTGCTTAAACAACAGATGGGTTTATTGCAAGAAACACTGGAACTTTTAGAGCATCCGTTAATTAGCAAACTGACGGGCGACTGAATCAACCGATTCGGGCGGTAGCGTGGCTCAACACGTCTATTCAGGCCCTGGTGGCTTCAAGTTTCCTCACTGTGCCATCTCAATAATGGCACCGGCACCCAAGACACCGGTGTCTTATCACTTATCTATAAGAGCCCTACGCGATGCCTTTATCTTTTAGCATTGATGAACAGCAGGTAAGGCAGCTGGCCAATGAGATCGATACCAATGGCTTTGCCAAGCTGAGCGGTGTTGTGGGCGAGGCCGATCTTGCGCAATTGCGCGCCTACACCGACCTTCAGGCGGCTCGGCATCCTGGTGAATACTTTGCCTACCATGGCGAGCGGGCATTGGCCGGCAGCCTGTTAGCGGGCATCTGGGCCGACCCGACGTTCAAGGCATTACTAAGCCGTTTGTACCAACGGGCAGCAGGGGAAACCGCCGACAGCGACCGAATATTTCCGGTGCTGCGCTGCGTCCAGGGAAACCAAGGACGCCGGGAATCCAACAGTTTCCATTTTGACGCGAGCCTGGTGACAGTACTGATCCCTATTTTTATCCCCGAGCACGGCGAAGAACGCGGCGATCTGGTCCTGTTTCCTAACTTACGAACGGTGCGTTCATTCGTGCTGTTTAACGTCATCGAAAAAGCCTTACTGCAAAATCGCTTCAGCAGAAAGTTGATATCCGTTGCACTTGATTGGGGATGGTTTAAGGCCAAAACCGTGCAACTAGAGCCTGGCAATGTTTACTTTTTCTGGGGGTATCGCACATTGCATGCGAACCGTCCAGTCAGCCCCAACTTAACACGCGCTACAGCCCTGTTTCATTTTGGTGATCCGCACACAGGTAGCGTGGCCACACAGCTGATTCTTAAGTTCAACCAACGTCGCGCGAGACTGGCCAGTCAGAAAACTGGCAGCCCGCCCACCGAATCGATGCCCGGCTAGCCCGGCTTCTCTCCTCGGAATCAGCGCCAGACGACAGACATGGAGGCTTCGATGATCAATGTGACAAAGACTTATTTAGGCGACATCAACAAATTTAAACACTACGTTGACGGCATCTATGCGCGCGGCTGGTTAACCAACCATGGGCCGCTGGTGACAGAGCTGGAACAAAGGCTCGTAGACTATCTCGGTGTGAAGCATGTTCTGCTAACCAATAACGGGACCCTGGCGCTGCAAGTTGCTTACCGCGCGCTCGGTTTGACCGGTAGCGCGGTGACTACACCGTTCAGTTTCGTCGCCACCAGCAGTTCATTGCAGTGGGAAGGCATCCGGCCGATCTTTGCAGACATTGATCGGGCGACCTGGAATATCTCGCCAGAACACATCGAGAGCAGGATTGTTTCCGACACAACGGCGATCGTCGGCACCCATGTATTTGGCAACCCCTGTGCTGTCGAGCAGATCGAACAGATTGCGCTCAAGCACAAACTAAAAGTGGTGTACGACGGCGCCCATGCATTTGCCGTCCGCCACGCTGGACGCTCGGTGCTTAATTGGGGTGACATCAGCACCTTGAGTTTTCATGCGACCAAGTTGTTTCACACCATCGAAGGCGGCGCGATCATCACCAACGATGATGATCTCGCCCGTAAAGCTTACCTGCTGTGCAATTTCGGCATCGCTGGCGTCGACAGCATCGAAGGCATCGGCATCAACGCCAAAATGAATGAGTTCTCAGCGGCGATGGGGCTGTGCATCCTTGATGACATAGACAATATTCTCGAAAGTCGCGCTGAAATTGCCTACCGCTATCAGTCCCGCCTGGGCGACTACATGGATTTGCAGAAAGCCGAATCCAATAGCCAGCTTAATCATAGCTACTTCCCCGTAGCCCTTACCGGCGAACAACAATTGCTTCGCGTTCGGGCAGCGCTCAACGACGAAGGCATCAACCCGAGGCGTTACTTCTATCCGTCTCTGGACACGCTCGATTACCTGCAACCGCAAGCGGCGCAAAGCACGTCACGGTCGCTGGCCCAACGCGTGCTGTGCCTGCCGATCTATCCAGGTCTGGCCAAGGAAGACCAGGACAGAGTGATCGAGACGTTAATCACTGAGTGCAGCCAGGGTCAAGTCAGGTATGACGACCCCGCTTTGGCCCAGGTCATCTAACCGTCATGCAAAAAAAACTGTCAGTCATTAGAAACACCACCTTGAGCTACGCCGGTCAGGCTTATGCGCTGTTGGTGGGCATTCTTATCATGCCATTTTACCTAGGTCATCTAGGGGCCGAAGCTTACGGTCTTATCGGTTTTTTCTCGGTCATGCAGGCATGGCTGCAGTTACTCGACGCAGGTTTGTCGCCCAGCCTGGTGCGTGCAGTTGCGCACCAGCAAGGACTGCCTGCCGCCGAGCGCAGCGCAGGGCATTTGCTGCGTTCGTTCGAAATCATTTTTCTACCGATGGCCGTGGTCTGCGCAACGGTGATCTATGCCGCGAGTCCGTGGATAGCACTGAAGTGGCTGAACGCTCAAACGCTGGACAGCGAAACGCTGATCAGCTGCATCGGCATGATGGGCCTGATTATTGTGCTGCGCTTGTACGCGACGCTTTATAAAAGCGGCATTCAGGGTCTTGAGCAACACGCTTGGTTAAACATCGCCAATGTGATCATCGCGACGTTGCGTTATTTCGGTGGTTTGTTGCTGGTCAGCAGTATCTCCCAGGACCCTCGGGACTTTTTTGAATTTCAAGTAGCGGTCGGCGTGATCGAAGCGCTGATATTTGCCGGTCGCGCCTATCAACAGATGCCCACCCCGCACCTGCTGAGCGGTTTTAACTGGGCGCTGGTCAAGCCGATTATCCCGTTCGCCGCCAGCATGTCGCTGACCACGGTGCTGTGGATTGTGCTGACACAACTGGACAAGGTCCTGCTCTCGGAACTGCTGCTGCTCAAGGAGTACGGCTACTTCTCGTTGGTGGCACTGATTGCTAACGGCATTCTAATGCTGGCCAACCCACTGGCGCAGACGCTGCTGCCGCGGTTGACGGTGTTGATGGCGGAGGGTCGGCATGACGACATGCATAGCTTGTTCCTGGCAGCCAACCGATTCGTTTGTACCCTGCTGTTCCCGTTGGCTGCGGTGATTGGCTTCCATGCCGAACCGCTTATCTTTTCCTGGACTGGTGATCAGGCAGCCGCCCATTGGAGCCATTCAATCTTGCTTTGGTACGCATTGGGCAGCGCCATAATGGCCGCCAGCGCTTTTCAGTTTTATCTGCAATACGCCCACGCGAACATGAGTTTGCATGTCTGGTACAGCGTGGTATCGGCCATCGTCACGGTGCCGGTGATGTTTCTGGCAATCCATTACCACGGCGCATACGGCGCGGCGCTGGCCTGGTTCGGTTTGCGCCTGGTGTCATTCATGATCTGGCCTTCAATTGTCCACAACCGCCTGGCCCCGGGGATTCACAGTCAATGGACCCACGACATTGCCCGCATCACGCTAATGACCGCCGTCGGCATCGCCATCAGCGAGCCGTTATTTCGCATGATCGCTCGCGATGACCGCTTCACAACTTTCCTCGGCCTGGCCGTCAGTGGTTTGATCACCCTGACGATCGTGGCCATGAGTTACAAACCGCTGGCAACAAGACTTTACGTTTTGTTCAGCAAACCGAGTACATGAGCCATGGATGCCACTGTGCAAAATTCCAGTTCTGAATTGCCGCGTTCCTCTTCCGAACAACCGTCGGTGGTGCCGCTGCTCAGCATCGTCTGCCCGACGTTTAATCAAGCGGGGTTTATTGCGCAAACACTTGAAAGCTTCCTTGCCCAGAAAACCAATTTCCCCATCGAAATCCTGATAAACGACGACGCCTCTACCGACGGCACTACACAGATTGTCGAGCTATACGCCGACCGTTACCCGCAGCTGATCCGGCCGTTTTATCACGCCGTTAATCAGTACTCACAAGGCAACTTGTGCACACCCGAACTGTTTAAAGAAGCGCGAGGAAAATACATCGCGTTTTGCGAAGGCGACGACTATTGGACTGACCCGAGAAAACTGCAGATCCAGGTGGATTTTCTTGAAAGCCATCCAGATTACGTACTGACCTATCACGATGCCATGTCCTTCGACGCAGAAGGCGAACATGGCATCTATCTCCAGGGGAAGTTGCGTGCTGATGCAACATCGGTTCAATTGCAAAAAGCCCGGCCGATTTCGACACTCACCACCTGCTTTCGTAACGTTTTCCACGAATTGCCGCCCGAACTGAAGTTGGCACCGCTCAACGACATGTGCTGGTGGTCGCTGCTGGGTGCCCACGGTCACGGCAAATTTCTCGGTGAAATCAAACCGGCCATGTATCGCTTGCACCCAGGTGGCGTTTTCTCCATGCGCTCCCATAAGCGCAAATTGCACATGAGCCTGCAGACCTGCTCCAGTTTGGCGAATTACTACCACCGGATTGGCAATCAGCCCATGTACGAACACTTCCTTATTCAGGTGTTCGGCTTGTCGATCTCCGCTATTTCACCGCTGCACAAACTGCAAGCCCTGCTGCTGGTGGCGCGTAACGTCAGCGTCAATCTCAGTAAGCGGCTCATGCTGTCGGTTAAAGGTAATGTTCAATAATCTTCTGGTGGTCTGTGTCGGCAACATTTGCCGCAGCCCCATGGCTGAAGCGATGTTCCGCAAACGTCTTATGTCGCCGCATCTGCAGGTCTCGTCGGCGGGCATCCACGCCATGCTTGCTTCACCGATAGACCCCCTCGCTCGGGAGGTTTTAAGAAACCACGATATTCCGACGTATAAGCATCAAGCGCGTCAAGTTACCCGGCAAATGCTGCACGACGCCGAATTAATTCTGCTCATGGAAACAGACCAACTACACAGCATTTTGAAGCTGGCGCCAGAAGTACGTGGCAAGACATTTTTGATTGGCAAATGGCAGCACGAACTTGAAATAGCCGATCCGTACCGTCGCCCGAAATTAGCCTTTGAACAGACCTTCGAGCACCTGTCGCGTTGTGTCGATGACTGGCTTCCATACCTACAGTCAGGAGTTACCCGATAAATGACCATCATGAACCGCCCCGCGCTGGACCTTTACCAGGACACCAAGATTGATCTGGCAACTGTCTTGCGAACCTTGTTTGATCACAAGGGCCTGATCGCCTCCATTGTCAGCGTCTTCCTTTTGATTGGACTGGCCTATGCAGTTCTGGCGACGCCTATCTATCAGGGCAACGCGATGATTCAAATCGAGCCAAAAAAAGTCGGCATCGAAGGGACTCCCGAGGTCAGCAACAAACCCATGTCAGTGTCCCCGGCCACCACTGAAATTGAACTGATCAAGTCACGGGCGGTGCTGGGCAAAGTAGTCGAAGACCTCAAACTGAACATTATTCAGCAACCCAATTACTTCCCGGTGTTTGGCGCCTACATGGCCCGCACGTTTAAGCCGACTACCCCAGGCGCACTGGCTGAGCCCGTGTTCGGGTTACGTAATTACGCGTGGGGCGGTGAGCTGATCAATGTGTTCCAACTGGAAGTACCTGAAGCCCTGCTCGGTGCAAAGCTGACCCTGGTGGCCAATGGTGCCGACGCGTTCTCGTTGTTCGACAAAGACGGCGCGTTGTTACTGAACGGCCAGACTAATCAAACCGTAGAAGGCAATGGCATAAAAATTCAGATAGCAACACTTAAGGCTCGTCCGGGAACCGAGTTCACGCTGATTAAACAACGCACACTCACCAGCGCACTGGACTATCAGTCGCGTCTGAGCATCACAGAAGCCGGTAAAGACTCGGGCATCATTTATTTGTCTATTCAGGACCCGAACCCGCTCCAGGCCAAGACCATTCTGGATGAAGTCAGCCATCTGTATGTCCGGCAAAACGTTGAACGCAGCTCGGCCGAGGCGGCGCAGCGCCTTGAGTTTCTGCGGTCACAATTGCCGCTGGTACGCAAGCAACTGGAACAATCGGAACAAGCGTTAAACGCCTTCCAGGCCGGCGCCAAATCGGTCGATCTGAGCATCGAAACCAAGTCGGTACTCGATCAGGTGGTCAACCTTGATTCGATGCTGTCGGAACTGAAACTGAAACGAGTAGAAGTCGAGCGCCTTTACACCCCGGAACACCCGACCTATCGGGCGTTGATGACGCAAATGGGTCAATTGGAAGCGCAGAAACAAGCGCTGCTGAAAAAGATCCAGGCACTGCCGGTCACTCAGCAGGAATTACTGCGTTTGACCCGCGACCAGCAAGTCACTACCCAGACCTACACTCTGCTGCTGAATAAGAGCCAGGAACAAGACATCTTGCGCGCCGGCAGTATCGGCAACGTCCGCATTATTGACAACGCCGACGCCAACGTTGAAGAACCCGCCAAGCCGATGAAGAAGCTGATCGTGCTGCTCGCAGCCCTGCTTGGGGTTTTGGTTGCAGTGACCGTAGTGTTCTTGCGCCAAGCGTTCTATCGCGGCGTCGATAATCCGGAAATCATCGAAAATCTTGGCATGCCGGTCTACGCGTCTTTACCGTACTCGCGACAACAGGAACGTCTGGACAAAAACAGCCAAGGTCGAGCCGCTAAAGAGTTGAAGCTGTTGAGCGTCTCCGAACCTACTGAACTGGCCGTCGAATCCCTGCGCAGCCTGCGTACCAGTTTGCACTTCGCCATGCTTGAAGCACGCAATAACGTGTTAATGATTTCCAGCCCGGCACCCGCCTCCGGCAAATCCTTTGTGTCCAGCAACCTCGCGGTGATCATTGCCCAGACAGGCAAGCGCGTACTGCTGATCGACGCCGACATGCGCAGAGGTTATTTACACAAAGTGTTTGGCCTGCAACCGAAACATGGTTTGTCCGACACCCTTGCCGCGCGACTGTCCAGCAGAGAAGTGATTATCGCCACTAAAGTGCCGAACCTGGATTTGATCTCTTGCGGTTATGCCGCACCGAATCCATCCGAGCTACTGATGCACGATAACTTCAACAAACTGCTCGCCGACCTTGCACCGTCATATGACTTGGTGATCGTCGATACGCCACCCATTCTTGCTGTCACTGACGCCACCCTGGTCGGCCGTCAGGCAGGCACAACCCTGTTGGTCACCCGCTTCGGTCTTACGTCAGTCAAGGAAATCGAAGCCTGCAAACGTCGGCTGGGTCAAAACGGAGTGGTGATCAAAGGTGCGATTTTCAACGGGGTAATACGCAAGGCCTCAACGGCTTCCTATGACTGTTCAGCTTACGGTTATGACTACAGCCCAGTACGAAAGTAATGGATAACTAGAGCCTCTTCCTGGAGATAAGCATGGTCAGGACAATTGCAATGATGCAGCCGTACCTGTTCCCCTACCTGGGCTATTTTCAACTGATTGCCGCCGCAGACGTTTTCGTACTGGGTGATGATCTACAGTACATCCGGTCCGGATGGGTCAATCGAAATCGCATTCTGTGTAACGGCGAAGCCAAGTTAGTTACCTTCCCGCTGAAGCGAGACCGGCACGACCTGGCCATCAATCAACGTCAGGTGAGCGAATCGTTTGACGAAGACATGGAACGCCTGCTTATCACCATCAAGCGGTGCTACATCAAAGCGCCCTATTTCAATCAGGTCATGCCTTTACTGGAAAGGCTGCTACGGTTCCCTGTCAGGAATCTAGCGTTATTCATCGAGCATTCCATCAGAGAGATATGCGCCTATTTGCATATTGATACGCCTATTTTGCGCGGCTCGGACATGGACATCGAAACGCCCACTGACAAGCAGGACCGTGTACTGAAAATCGTGAAAACTTTTGCGGGCGACCGCTATCTGAACCCAGTTGGTGGGATCGAGTTGTACGACGCGGATCATTTTGCTCGACACGGCGTAGCGTTGCGCTTCTTCAAGATGGATCCGATCGAGTATTGGCAGTTCAAGCATGCTTTTGTCGGCAATCTGTCGATTATTGATGTGTTGATGTTTAACTGTGTCGACCGTGTGCAAGAACTGCTGCCGCACTATTCAGTCTGCACGGCAGTAGAGCACGAGCAGCCTGAGCGGATAATGGCCGTTGGTTGATGGCTTGGCGTTGATTCCCAGTTGAACCCGTAATGCTGTGGAGCGAAAAAAGATATGACTCACTCGGAAAAACCTGCGCGCTGGTACCTCATCCAGACCAAACCTCGTCAAGAGTCCCGTGCTGAAGAGCACCTGCAACGCCAGCAGTTCGAATGCTATCGGCCACTCAAGGCTGCAGCACCGAAAAAGCGCAATTCACGTGCTGCCAGCGAAGAAGAGTTGTTTCCTGGTTACCTGTTTATCCGCATGGATCAGGTCCACGACAACTGGTACCCCATCCGCTCGACCCGAGGCGTCGCGCGCATTGTGACCTTCGGCGCGCACCCGGTGCCGGTTCACGATGACTTGATCCAACAGATTCGCCAACGCTTGCTGCTGCCGGAACCCAAGGCGGTGTTTCAAGAAGGTGAAGCCGTACGGATCAAGTCGGGAAGCTTCTGCGACCTGGAAGCGATATTCCTGACCGCCGACGGTGAAGAGCGCGCAGTCATTCTGCTCAATCTGTTGCAGCGCGAGCAAAAGGTCACGTTGCCTATCAGCAGTTTGGCGCGGATGGAAGCGCGGGTCTGAATGTCTGCCGCAAGCCCGCGGACCTTTTTTAAATCATGGAAGCGCACGATGACTTACAAAACCACACTGGTCACGCTGACTTACGGCGACCGGCTGCCCTATCTACAGGCGCTGGTCAGCCGCTCATTAGCCAGTTCTCAAATAGAACGGGTGATCATCGTTAGCAATGCGTCGGTGGCACCGCTCGAATCCCTGGTCCGCGCCTGGCCAGGCCAAGTGGATGTAATTTATTTGCAGCAGAACACCGGCTCGGCCAAAGGTTACTCCGTGGGTATCCAGGCCGCCCTGGATGCAGGTGCCGAGTACATCTGGCTGATGGACGACGACAACGCGCCCACCGTTAATGCCATCGCGACGCTTCATCATTGTTTATACCAACGCGAGCGTATCGATGGTCGAGACAAGGCTGCGGTATTGGGCTTTCGTCCTACCCATCAAGCCGACATCGCTGCGGGTGTGCCCAAGCGGTTTGCGATCCAGAGACGTTCGAGCTTCTTCGGTTTCCACATCGCGCAATTGCCCTACAAAATCTGGCGCCGCTTGCCGTGGGGCCATCCGCGGGCCAAGCAAAACCTACAGTCCATGGTTCAACTGCCCTTCGCAACCTACGGCGGCTTGCTCGCTCATCGCAGCGTGTACCAGCGAATCGGCCTACCGCTGGATGCGCTGTTGTTGTACGCCGATGACAGTGAATACACCTGGCGCATCACCGCCGGTGGCGGACGAATTTTCCTGGTACCGGAGGCGCTGCTCGACGACCTTGAAGAGTCATGGAACATCAAAGCCAAAACCAGCAATATCTATGAGAGTTTTTTGCTTGGCGGTTCAGATCTGCGCGCTTATTACGGCGCACGCAATCAGGCCTGGTTCGACAAAAACATCTGGGCCTCTTCGTCCTGGATTTATAACCTCAATCGCTGGGTATTCTTCCGCCTGTTGCGTGTCATTGCCAAGCGCAAGGGCGCGGAGCGGAGGTTAAGCCTTATCGAAAAAGCTATTCATGACGGTGAAACCGGCGTGCTTGGCCTTCACCAGTCTTACCCGCTATGAAAATTCTGTTCATCAACAGTCTTTACCCTCCGGACATCGGCGGTGGCGCTGAGATTATTTTGCAGCGTACCGCCGAAGGTTTACAGAAACGCGGCTGCAACGTGGTCGTACTGGCCACCGGCGATGAGAAAGGGCTTAGCAGCGATTGCCTGAACCGAGTCAAGGTATACCGCGCAGGGCTGCGCAATTTCTACTGGCACCATACCGCCCAGCGTCCTGGACGCCTGAGCCGAATCGGTTGGCACCTACGCGACCGCTATAACAACGGCATGCGCGAATACGTTCGCGACGTCATCGATACCGAACGCCCGGACATCGTGGTGTGCCACAACCTCAGCGGCTGGTCAGTTTCGGCCTGGGACGAGATTACGGCTGCGGGTTTACCCATCGTGCAAGTGCTGCACGATATGTACTTACTGTGCCCCAGCAGCACGATGTTCAAGAACGGCAAAAGCTGCCAGCAGCAATGCGCCAGTTGCAAACAGTTCCGCAGAGGCTACGACAAGCGCTCCGCGCAGGTTGAAAGCGTCATCGGCGTCAGTCGTTTCATGCTCGAAACGCTGCAAGGCCAAGGCTACTTCAAGGGCGCCCACGCGCACGTCGTGCACAACAGCAGCCCTTTTGCGGCGCCGACGGAACACCCGCAGAGCTGCGATAACACTACCGCTCGCAAGCCTCTGCGGTTCGGCTACATGGGCACGCTGTCTGAAGCCAAAGGGGTTCGTTGGTTGATCGAGCAGTTCCAAAAATTGCCGTTTGACGCCACCTTGCAAATAGCCGGGCGCGGTCAAGTTAACGACGAAGCGCAATTCCGGGCGTTGGTCACTTCACCGAATATCAGTTTTGTCGGCTATCAAAAGCCCGAAGTGTTTTACCGTCAGATCGACGTCGCGGTGGTGCCTTCCATTTGGGGAGAGCCGTTCGGGATGGTCGCGGTCGAAGCCTGTGCCCATTCGGTGCCGGTGATTGCCGGAAGAATGGGCGGTTTGCCCGAAATTATTGAAGATCAAGTCAACGGTTTGCTCTGCAGCCCTGACGATGCGGACACGTTAGGCCAAGCCATGTTGAGCCTGGACCAGCAACCGGAATTGCTCGCTCGCCTTAGCGCTCAGGCCCGCAGCACGGTTGCTCCGCTGATCGACGAAGAGCTGATGCTGGATCAATACCAGCGGATTTTCACTGAAACACTTCAGTGCAAATTGCTGCGACGCAAGGATCAACAGGTGCCGCACTGGGTATGAAAGCAGTTAGCCAAATTTCTGTTGCATCACGTTTCGACTGAATCCGCACAGATACGCGGCCTTGCTCGGCCCACGACCACGAGCAAACGCTCGGGCTGTGGCCCCCCTACGGAACGAGAGATGTTCAATTCGAACTGGACACCGTCACGCCAACCCATCCTGGTTTTGCTCATGGGCATGCTCTTCAGCTTCTCCGCCGCGGCCGACGAGCCGTTCATTATTGGGGTCGGGACGCATCTGTTAAACAAAAGCAGTTCCCTGACCAATTTGATGAAATTGGTCGCTGATGCGGGGATTACCTCGGTACGCGACGATGCGTATTGGTCGACCGCCGAGCCCCGACGAGGTCAGTTGCACATCGATTCGGCCTGGACCCGATATCTGAACGAGGCCACTGCGCACCGACTCAGTCCACTCATGATCCTGGGCTATGGCAACCCGTTTTACGATGACAATGCCAAACCGCGTACTGCGCAGATCAGATCCGCTTTCGCCAATTACACTAAATTTGTCAGCCACAGGCTGGGCGACAGCGTCGGTTTTTACGAAATCTGGAATGAGTGGGACGCGGAAAGCCCCGGCGACGCTGCGATGTCCAACGACTACAGCGCACTGGTGACAGAAACCGCACAGCAAATTCGCTCAGAAAATAAACACGTCAAGATACTCGTGGGCGCCATTACCAGCAAAGGCATCGACCTTGGATTCGCCAACCGCTTGATCGAAGCCGATGTGCTGTCAAAAGTTGACGGTTTATCGCTGCACCCCTCGGTGTATTGCCGAAACGTTGAACGTCATACCCCGGAACGCTGGATCGCCTGGCTGCGCGACGTCGATGCAAGCCTCAGGTCCATCGCCAACAAACCGGTGCCGTTGTACCTCACGGAGATGGGCTGGCCCAGCAATGCCGGTAACTGCGGCGTCGATGAAAAAACCCAGGCGGCTTATCTGGCACGCAGCTTTTTTCTGGGGCGCACGCTGCCAGACATAAAAGGCATGTGGTGGTACGACCTGGTCAACGAAGGCACAGACCAAAATGAAATAAAACAAAACTTTGGCCTGTTGCGACAAAACCTGGAGCCGAAGCCGGCATACCACACGTTAAAAGCCATTAGCCCTACGCTTCGCGACTTCCATTACGAAGCGGAGAAAAGCCGAGAAACCGACGACAATTACTTGCTGCGCTTTTCCAACGGGGCGGAGCAGATATTGGTTGCATGGAGTACGGCCGAAGACCAAACCACCCATGTCGAGGCGAGCAGTATCCAACAGGGCAACGTGCAGTTAATCGACACCGGCGAGCCGGAAAAAGGTCAATTCGACAGCGGTACTCCCTGGAAATGCAATGACAACCGCTGCTCGGCCGAGGTGGAAATCACTGAATTCCCGAAAATTATCAGCTTGGGCACTCGTCCTCCACTCTTTGCCCAATAGCCTCACGGCCCCTTGGAATCACATCCTGAGAAGTTCCCTATCTCCACGCCTTTACACTGTCAGGTCGCCTCCAATGATTGTGATTAATGCACGCTTCCTTACTCAAGAATTACGCGGGGTGCAGCGCTTCGCTGAGCAGACGTGTCTGGCGCTCAAGCACATTCGCAACGACATTATTTTCGTAGCACCACACGGCATCAAAATGCACGAAAGCGCCAAAGCGCTGAACGTACAGTGCATCGGGCGGCACAGCGGCCATGTGTGGGAACAACTGGATTTGCCGGCCTACCTGCGCAGCCAGGGAAACCCGTTGCTGGTTTCACTGTGCAGTACCGCACCGCTGATGGTGCGCAACCAGATCGCTACTCACCACGACATCACCTACGTGCGCCACCCGGAAAGTTATACCTGGGCGTTCCGCACGCTGTACCGGGTCATGACTCCCATCCTGCTGTCGCGGATCAAAGCATTGTTGACGGTCAGCAGTTTTTCCAAGGGTGAGATTTCGCAGTTTTACAATTTCCCGGAAAATAAGATTTTCGTGGTGCCAAACGCGGTCAGCGACGCGTTCCAACCCGGTCCGCCAGTGGGGGGTAAGCAGGAATATCTGCTGGCCGTGTCTTCACCCAGTGCACACAAGAATTTCAAGCGGATGATCGAAGCTTTTTTGACCCTGCGTGATCACGATGGATTGCAACTACACATTGTCGGCGCTGCCAGCGAAATCTTTTCCGACCCCAGCTTGCAGCGACTTGCAGGTAGCGATTCCCGGATTCGCTTTTTGGGTCGACTCAGCGACACCGAGTTGATCGCTCAGTACCAGGGTGCCACAGCGTTCGTCTTCCCCTCGTTGTACGAAGGGTTTGGTATCCCGCCGCTGGAAGCGCAAGCCTGTGGCTGTCCGGTACTTGCGGCCAACGCCGCGTCGATCCCGGAGGTGCTGCAAGCCAGCGCCCTGTACTTTGACCCAGTGGACGTCGAGCATATGGCCGCCGCCATGCAACGGATATTGACCGACATGCCTTTGCGTCAATCCCTACGCAGGCGCGGCCTGAACAACGTGGGCCGGTTTTCCTGGGAGGCCTCTGCGCAGCGTGTCTCGCAGCGCATCGACGCCCTGATCGGCAAGACCACGCCACAGACCATGCAATCAATAGCAAAGAAAAATTTTTCTGCTGGATCGCCTTCCAGCAAATCCTGAACCGCGGCGACCGCCCCCCTGCTTGCTAAATAATCGCCATGCCACGCCATGACTCGTGTCACCAGAGCCCTGCGCTGCGCGTGCGCCTTAAAAAAGGGAATTCCATGAAAATCGCTATCGTCCATGACTGGCTAGTGACTTACGCTGGCGCCGAACGCGTGTTGTCGGCACTCATAAACGTGTGGCCTGAGGCCGACTTATTCTCGGTCATCGATTTTTTCAGCGACCAGGACCGTGCTCATCTGGCGGGTAAAAAAGCCAAGACTACGTTTATCCAGAACCTGCCTAAAGCCAAAACCCGTTATCAGAAATACTTGCCGTTAATGCCTCTGGCCATCGAGCAACTGGACCTGTCGGGCTACGATCTGATTATTTCCAGCAGCCATGCCGTGGCCAAAGGCGTTCTCAGTGGACCGGACCAATTGCACATCAGCTATGTGCATTCGCCGATTCGCTACGCCTGGGACCTGCAGCACCAGTACCTGCAAGAAGCCGGGCTAAGCACGGGCTTCAAAAGCAAAGTCGCACGCATGATCCTGCATTACATCCGCATGTGGGATCAGCGTACCTCTTCCGGCGTCGACGACTTTATTGCCAACTCATACTTCATCAGCGGGCGGATCTCCAAAGCCTATCGTCGTGAGTCAACGGTCATTTATCCGCCGGTAGATACCGAAGGTTTCACCCTGCAAGAAACCAAGCAGGACTACTACCTGACGGCTTCGCGCATGGTTCCGTACAAGCGCATGCCCATGATCATTGAAGCCTTCGCCAACATGCCGAACAAACGCTTGATCGTTATTGGCGAAGGTCCCGAAATGGACAAATGCCGCGCTATCGAGGCGCCGAACGTGACGCTGCTGGGTTACCAATCCTTCGCCACGCTGCTCGAACACATGCGCAATGCCAAGGCCTTCGTGTTCGCCGCTGAAGAAGATTTCGGCATCAGCCCAGTGGAAGCCCAAGCCTGCGGTACGCCAGTGATCGCCTTTGGCAAAGGTGGCGTATTAGAAACCATCAAAGGCCTGGATCAGGCCGTGCCAACCGGGGTTTTTTACTACGAACAAACCGCAGCAGCGTTGATGGCAGCGGTTGACGAATTTGAAGACGCCACGCCACGGATCAGCGCCCTTGCCTGCCGTGCCAACGCTGAAAGGTTCTCCGCCAAACGGTTTGCTACGGAAATCAAAACGTTCGTCGACACGCGATTGGCGACTGTTCGGACAGCACACCGGCGCCCACTGCCCGCCCCCATGTCCGTACCCACGCTGGTCCCCGTCAAGTCGGCCACCGTTTCCGATATCAGCGCGCGAGCCGTCCCACTAAAATCCGTTTAAAGAGTAACGCCCCATGAGCGCTCCTTTTCGCGGCATCTTGCATGCCAACCACTCGTTATTATCGGTCGCTCATCGCCTGCTTGATCTAACCGTCATCGTCCTGTGCGGTTATTGGATCAACCGCCTGGAAGGCAAGCCCACTGGCGCAGAGTTATGGCTACTGATCATGCTCTCCGTGCTGGTCTTCCACTGGCTGAGCGAGTACCACCAACTGTACGGATCCTGGCGTGGTGAGCGCATCCTCCGCGAGCTGGGCAAAGTCTTCACTTACTGGGCGCTGACGTTTGTCATCTTGTTGTCGGTGGACTATCTGTTGTTGCACGACGCCCGCTTGCCGGACAACGGCCAAATGGCCTGGTATGCCTTGGTGTTGGTGGGGTTGTGTGGTTATCGCTTACTGATCCGCAGCGTGCTGCAAGGCTTGCGCCGACGTGGTTTCAACACACGCCGCGTGGCCATTGTCGGCACCGGACAATGCGGCGAGCGCTTGGCCATGTCGATTAGCAGCGCGCCCTGGATGGGCTTGAACCTGGTGGGTTTTTATGATGAAAGCCCGCAACAACTGGACATCTCGCAACCGGGTCATCCCGTAGCGGTACGCGGCGATCTCAAGCAGTTGGTGGATGACGCCCGGTCCGGGCAAATCGACAAGATTTACGTCACCTCATCACTCGAGGGCGAGCGCCTGCGCACGCTGGTAAAAAGCCTGAGCGACACCACCGCATCGGTCTACTTGATTCCCGACATGTTCATGTTCGAACTGCTGCATGCCCGCAGTGAAAGCATCAACGGTTTGACCAGCATCAGCATCTTCGACTCACCCATGGACGGCGCCTGGAGCGTGGTCAAACGCCTGGAGGATGTCCTGTTGTCCGCCATTATTTTGCTGATGATCGCCCTGCCGTTGATGCTGATTGCGATTGCCATCAAATGCACCTCGCCCGGCCCGGTACTGTTTCGACAACGGCGTTATGGGTTGGATGGGCGACCGATCATGGTCTACAAATTTCGCAGCATGAGTGTGCAAGAGAATGGCGATGTCGTTCGCCAAGCCACTCGCAACGACTCACGAATAACGCCGTTGGGAGCATTTTTGCGACGCACTTCGCTGGATGAACTACCGCAGTTTTTCAATGTGCTGCGCGGCGATATGTCCATTGTCGGTCCGCGCCCCCACGCGGTCGCACACAACGAGCAATACCGCACGCAAGTCTCCTGTTACATGTTGCGACACAAGGTTAAACCCGGCATCACTGGCTGGGCCCAAATCAATGGCTGGCGTGGCGAAACCGACACGCTGGACAAGATGCAAAAGCGCGTCGAATTCGACCTGGAATACATCGAGCATTGGTCAGTCTGGCTGGACATGAAAATCATCCTGCTGACGTTGTTTAAAGGCTTTCTGAACAAGAACGCTTTTTAACCATTCAAAAAATTCTTCGCACGGCTCGGCGCAATTAGAAGTGCGCCATGGCGTGGGCGTTGATGCTGTACCGGTGTTGGAAAGGGAAGCAATGAAATCACTGTGGTGCGTCATGCACTTTTGAAAGGAAGAACTCTATGAAGCGAACTCTAGCTGTTGTGCTGCTTTCCAGCCTTGTTTTACAAGGCTGCGCTTTTGCTCCCGGGCAGCACATGACTCCAGATGAAGTAGAAGAAAGTGGGCCGGGCGCTCCGAAGGTGACACTGGTTGCCATCACGACCGCCACCGTTCTGCAAAACAACAACTGGCGCAAACCCAAGCCATTGCCGCCGGAACTGCTGACCTACAAGACCCCCGAGTATTTGATCGGCCCGGGCGACACGCTATTGGTAACAGTGTTCGAACACCCTGAGTTAACGGCCCCCGGCTCCCAGGATCAACTGGATGCCAACAGCCGGGAAGTGCTGAGCGACGGGACTGTATTCTTCCCCTATGTAGGAAAAATCCAGGCCGCCCACAAAACCGTGGCCCAGGTTCGCGAACAACTGCGAATGGGCCTGGCGCCGCAATACACTGAGGTCAAAGTAGACGTCAAAGTATTGCGTTACAACAGCCAACGCATCCTGCTTTCGGGTGCGTTCAAAACCCCCGGTTCGCAACCGATCACCAACATTCCGTTGAGCCTGGTGCAAGCTATCAGTACCGCCGGACTGGACCTGACCGACGCCAACCTGGCGGGTTTGACCCTCAA
This sequence comes from Pseudomonas sp., assembly GCF_028293835.1. Lineage (GTDB taxonomy): Bacteria > Pseudomonadota > Gammaproteobacteria > Pseudomonadales > Pseudomonadaceae > Aquipseudomonas. The sequence continues at coordinate 69,960 of NZ_JAQGNX010000106.1, read as the reverse complement.
GCGTGACGGCAAGGAATACGTACTTGACGTCGATGCGCTTAACCGTAAAGACTCACAGCTCAGCCAGATATACCTCAAAGACGGCGACTACTTGCACTTGAACAGCAATTCACCGAACAAGGTGTACGTGCTGGGTGAAGTGGTACGTCCACAAGTGATGTCATTCGGCACCACGTCATTGACCCTGATGGAAGCGCTGGGTAACTCCGGCGGCCTCGCCCCGGATTCGGCCGATGGTAATGCGGTGTATGTGATTCGCTCAGGTGACGCCAACGGCCAGACGGCTACGGTTTACCACCTGAACGCTGAAAAGCCGACCGCCTTCGTTCTGGCGCGCCAGTTCACGCTTGAGGCCCAAGACGTGGTGTTTGTCGGCCCAGCTAACATCACCCGTTGGAACCGCTACATCAGCAACCTGCTGCCATCGGCCAGCGTTGTTGCAACCGGTGCCGCGTTCAGGAACTGAACCTCATCGCTTAACAAAATCCCCGCCTTGCAAAACGCGGGGATTTTTTTTGGTCTGGATTCAAGCGGGTCAGCGGTTGATGTAGCTGCAGGAGCCAACGTGTTGGCGAGGCGGCGTGGCTAATGCTCCGGTCGCTACCTTCCCGAATAAGTTCGGTGCCACACGGCCTGCACGACAGATTCCGGCCCCAAGTGTTGCCCCAGAAACAGCACATCAACACTTACAACAAAAATCCACAGCCAAGAAACCAATTATTTCTAGAAAATTCGTTCGAATTCAGTGACTTAACTACTAATCCAACACTGGCACACATGCTGCTTTAATCAAATTCACTTAAAGACCAGGCCGAGCCATCTGCATGGCGGGTGACATTGACCTAAGGACATACAGCATGTTGGTAGTTTCACTTTCAGGCAGCCCTACTCTGAAGTCCCGCTCCGGCGTTGTACTCGAACATGCGCGCAACTGGTTACAGGCCCACGGCGTCAACGTCAAAGCGTTGAAGATCCGTGATTTCAACGCCGAAGATTTGCTCTACGCCCGCTTCGACAGCCCTCAGGTCATCGACTACATCGAAGCCGTCAGACAGGCTGACGGGTTACTGATCGGCACGCCTGTGTATAAAGCGTCGTTCTCCGGCGCAATAAAAACCCTGCTGGATCTTCTGCCAGAACGCTCTTTACACGGCAAAGTGGTACTGCCCTTGGCAACCGGCGGCAGCATCGCCCACATGTTGGCGGTGGACTACGCGCTAAAACCGGTACTCTCCGCACTTAAGTGCCAAGAAGTCCTGCACGGCCTCTTCGCCATCGATACCCAAATCAGCTACAGCGACAACGAATGGGGCGGCGACCTCGACGAGATCCTTACCGAACGCCTGCACGAGGGACTTGAGCACTTCTACCACGGCTTACAACGTAGGGTTCATGCCCGGCAACCAACGGCTCCCGATCATTATTTGAAATTGGCGTTATAACGTGTCAACGCCACGGGCAGGTGACTTAGCTATCAACCTTGACGATCCATACGAACAACCTGGCGCTCGACGTTCATGTCACCGCGATTATCGAACTCATGGGCGACCTGAGGGCTTTTGATCAGTTGAGCTTTTTTGATTTGGTATTCATCGAATGACAAACCACGGCGGTTCAGATCTTCCATGGCCAACTCGTGGGATTCTTCGGCTGTGTAAGGTCGCAACTCCGGGGTGCGGTCCGCACATCCCGAAAGAACAGCAGCGGTCAGCAACAGGGCAAGGATAGTCAGATGTTTCATAAGTGCGTCCGCAGGTTCGTTTCGGGAGTGTGCCAAGGCTACCCCTCGTCTTCACGCTGCAGAAATCACCGTTCTTGATAGTCGCTATCGCCTGATTCACTTGTGGGTTTAAACCACTTAGATGCAAAAAATCCCGCTCACGCAACCGGTTGCGTGAAGCGGGCAAGCCAGCGTCCTGGCGGTCAGCTTAGGGAAATCAGATACGTGTTTTAACCATCTCCGAGCCGTTGGATACGATAACTTCGACCCGACGGTTAAGCTGGCGGGAATGCGCCGTGGCGTTGTCGGTGACTGGGAAGTTCGCGCCATAACCCATGCTGGTCATCCGGTCGGCGGTGATACCCAGCCGCTCCAGGGTTAGCACCACTGCCGCGGCCCGATGTTCGGAGAGGGTTTGGTTGAAGGCGGAGGAGCCCGTGCTGTCGGTGAACCCTTCGATGCGCACTTTGCGCTCCGGGTTGGCCAGTAGAAATTCGGCCAGTTGCTGAAAGTTACGCTGGCTGCCGTACTTGAGTTCAGCTTTACCGCTGTCGAACAGCACGTCACCAAAAGTGATGACTTGGCCACGTTCGGTGGTCTTGGCTTTCATCGCCTGCAACGCTCGCAGTTGTGCGGTGCGTACGTCCAGACGAACCTGGGTGCGCTCGGCGTCAATGGCTTTCAGACCGGCTTGGGCTTTACGGCCCACAATCGTTTGTTCGGCGAGAGCGATTTTTTGGCTGGCAATATAAGCCAGTTGCTCGATTCCGGGGTCTTTGCGATTTTGGCTAGACAGCTGATCAGCCTTGCCCAGCGCTACGGAGGCGTCCTTGGTTTCAAGGGCTGCCAGGGTGTTGGATTGCGGCTTGCTTTGCAGCGTGGAAAACTGACTGCGAGCTTGCAGCAGTTCGGCGTTTTCCGGGGTAGCGGCGCAGCCTGCCAGCACCAGGCTGACCACCGCAGTAACGGGCAGCAATAATGAAATACGCATGGGTTAATCCTTACAGAGAGTCGTCGGGGAACACATCGAACGTGGCGTCCGGTGCGTTAAGCATTTCCTGCTTCAGCACTTGAATACCCTTGCGAGAGGCTTCCAGTTGCTGCTGCCACTTGACGGCATTCGCTTTACCCTCGGCCAGGTTGGCATCGACTTCTACCTGTTCAGCCAACCGCCGAGACTGAACGGCATCGCCTTCGCCGACGGCACGTTCCAGCAGCAATAGTTTGTCTTGTGCCGACTTCATTTCCAGCGGCGCGTATTGGGTGGCGTCGGCTGAAACGGCACGGTTTACCGAACTTTTGGACAGCGCGATCTGCTCTTCTGGCAATGGCGCACTGGCGCAGGCTGCCAATGTCGCGACGCCTAATAACAGAGCAGCCACACGGGCACGGTTACGTTGAGGAATCATCAATCGCTCCAGATAATTTGGAATTAGTGGCCCGTAACCAGGTGCTATCGGGACGGACGCAGACTATCCGAAGCGGAAAAAGCGATATGTAGGACGTTTCCGCATTAACGAAGGGAAAAGGCGACGTGTTACAACCGCGGGGTGTCAGGGGAGTGAGATTGTTGGTAGGAGCAACATGTAGGCGAAAGGCCTGACGCGGGGTGTCAGGTTTAACGCCTCGCCAACAAGTTGGCTCCTACAGACTGTTGGGGTGGAGTTCTACACGAACCATTCCCACAGCAGGAACGTGCCGATCAGCCCGACCACCGAGACGATGGTTTGCAGCACTGACCAGACCCAAATCGTCTGTTTCAGCTCCAGGCCGAAGTACTCACGAACCATCCAGAAGCCAGCATCGTTGACGTGGCAGAAGAACACCGAACCCGCACCAATCGCCAGGGCAACCAGCGAACTTTGGGTGGCCGCCAGGCCCGCCATCAACGGCGCCAGAATGCCCGCCGTGGTGGTAGTTGCCACCGTTGCCGAACCGGTAGCCTGACGCAGCAATACTGCAATCACCCACGCCAGCAACAGGTAGGGCATGTGCGCACCTTCAGCAAATTTGCTAATGGTGTGACTGACGCCTGCATCCAGCAATGTCTGCTTCAAACCGCCACCGGCACCGATGGTCAGCAACAGCACCGCAATTGGCGCCAGTGCTTTGCGCAAGGTGGTACCGACGTGCTCACGGGAAATACCGTTGGCCCAACCCAGGCAAATCACTGCGGCAACCACAGCCAGACCCAAGGCCACCAGCGGTTCGCCAAGAAACTTCAAGGTCAGCGCCAGGTTGCTTTCCGGCGCCATCGCGACTTTGGCTAAGGTACTGCCGAGCATCAAAATAACCGGTAATAGAATAATCAACAGCGAGATACCAAAGCCTGGCTGACGCGTTGCCCTGGGCGTGGCGGTGAACAGCGCGCCGATGTCGGCCGGCTCGCCAACGTGCATGCGCCTGGACAGCCAGTTGCCGTAGAGCGGGCCCGCGAGGATCACGGCCGGGATGGCGATCATGAAACCCAACAGCATGGTCAGGCCCAGGTCGGCGTGCAAGGCGCTGACGGCGATCAATGGCCCTGGATGCGGCGGCATTAATGCGTGCAACGTGGTCATACCCGCCAGCGCCGGTATTGCGATCTTCAGCAGCGGTTGGCCGGAGCGACGCGCCATGACGAAAATGATCGGCACCATCATCACCAGGCCCACCTCAAAAAACAGCGGCAAACCGATGACCATTGCCACCAAAGCCATCACCCACGGCAGCGAGCGGCCTTTGCCCAGACCCAGCAGCGTCGTGGCGATACGGTCCGCCGCACCGGATTCAGCCATCAGTGCACCGAGCATAGAACCCAGCGCAATAATGATCCCGGCTTCACCCAGAATAGCCCCCGCGCCTTTGCTGAATGCTTTGGCGACGTCTTCTGGTGGCAAGCCGGCGCCTACACCAGCGATGAACGTACCAATCAGAATTGACAGAAACGGCGGTAATTTGGTGGCGCTGATCAACACAATGATGGTGGCAATCGCCACCAGGCAACAGACCATGAGACGCGTGTCATGGGCCATCCAGGCAACAGATGAGAAATCCAAAGCGGTGCTCCTTAAATGCAGGGCTATTGTCGGCAAGGCAGTGTTCGCAAGGCTGCACTGATCCAAACAAGTAACATCTGGTATCAATTGCGCGCAACAATACCTCAAGTGCCGGCCCTGGAGCGCCGTTTTCGGCTAATGAATCCGAGTATTCACACGTTTTCCAGCGTGTGTTCCTGCGCACATTCGATCAGCACATCACGCAACGCCTGAGCTGCAGCGGACAGTTTGTGATCCGCCAACATCATCAAACCGATGCGCCGTTCGATGCGCGGTTCGGCCAATGCGACGCAGTGCGCACCCAGTTCGCGCATTTGCTGGATACATAACGACGGCACCGCACTGACCCCCAACCCGCTGGCGACCATACGGCCGATGGTCGACAGCTGATGGCTCTCGAACGCGACCGAGAGTTTGCCATGTTGGTTGCGCAGGTCTTGTTCGAGCAACAGGCGCACCGCCGACGGCCGTTGCAGGGCGATAAAGTCTTCACGCAGTAACTCGCCCCAAGTCACCTCCTCCCGCTCGGCCAAGGGCGATCCCACTGGCACCACCGCCACGAAGCGGTCCATGTAAAAGGGAGTGAACAACAGCGAACTGCTGGATTCCGGTTCAAAACCAATGCCCAACTCCACCCGCCGATGACGCACCATCTCCAGCACTTGTTCATTGATCACGTCATGCACCGCGACGTTGACCCGAGGATAGCGCTCGCGAAACACCTTCAGCGCCGAGGGCAGCAAGTTGCCAGCGTACGAGGGCATCGCCGCGATCGAGACTTTGCCCAGTTGCAGGGTGAAGCGTTGGCGCAGCAATTCCTCGGTATTGTCCCAGTCTGCCAACAGCTGGCGCGCCAATGGCAGTAAGGTTTCGCCCTCCGGCGTCAGGCTGACACTGCGGGTGGTGCGACTGAGCAGCTTGCCGCCCAATTCATCTTCTAAACTCTTTACCGTCAAGCTCAGCGCCGGTTGTGACAGATGCAAACGTTCCCCGGCCTGGGCGAAGCTCAGGCATTGCGCCACTGCAAGAAAAGCCCGAAGCTGCTTAACGTTCATATATTTGCTTTCTTTATCAATCCATCAGAAAAACAAAATTAACAAATCATTGCTGGCAAGAGAAGATGTTCTGAACGCGATTCGACAGCCAGTTTGTCGGACAACAACTACAAAAGGCGGATCTATCATGGCTGGGCTCGACAAACGAGTATCAACGTACGAAGAAGCCCTTGATGGGCTCACTGACAACATGACCGTGTTATCCGGTGGCTTCGGTCTGTGCGGTATCCCGGAAAACCTGATCGCAGAGATCAAGCGTCGTGGCGTTAAAGGCCTGACCGTGGTTTCCAACAACTGTGGCGTCGATGGCTTTGGCCTGGGCGTACTGTTGGAGGAACGACAGATCCGCAAAATGATCGCTTCTTATGTCGGCGAGAACGCCCTCTTCGAACGCCAGCTGTTGAGCGGCGAGTTGGAAGTGGAACTGACCCCCCAAGGCACCCTGGCTGAAAAAATGCGCGCGGGCGGCGCTGGCATCCCTGCGTTCTACACCGCAACCGGCTACGGCACGCCCGTGGCAGACGGCAAGGAAACTCGCCAGTTCAATGGCCGCAACGTGATCCTTGAAGAAGCGATTACCGGCGATTTTGCCATCGTCAAAGGCTGGAAGGCCGACCATTTTGGCAACGTCGTGTACCGCCACACCGCGCAGAACTTCAACCCGGTAGTCGCCACCGCAGGCCGCATCACCGTGGTCGAAGTCGAAGAAATCGTCGAACCCGGCGTGCTGTTGCCTAGTGAGATCCATACGCCTGGCATTTATGTCGACCGAGTCATTCTGGGCACTTTCGAGAAGCGCATTGAACAGCGCACGGTGAAGAAGGCCTGAGGCCTGGCTTCGTCGCACTTAACCCTCGTAAGCACCTCCGCAGAAGAACAAGAGAACCTGACCATGGCACTTTCCCGCGAACAAATGGCACAGCGCGTCGCCCGTGAACTCAAAGACGGTTTTTACGTCAACCTCGGCATTGGTATTCCGACTCTGGTTGCCAACTATGTTCCGACTGACATCGATGTGATGCTGCAATCGGAAAACGGCCTGCTGGGCATGGGCGAATTTCCCACCGAAGAAACCATCGATGCCGACATGATCAATGCCGGCAAGCAAACCGTGACCGCACGCAAAGGCGCATCGATTTTTGACTCGTCTCAATCTTTCGCAATGATCCGTGGCGGCCATGTTGACCTCACCGTGCTTGGCGCGTTTGAAGTGGACGTTGAAGGCAACATTGCTTCGTGGATGATCCCCGGCAAGTTGGTCAAAGGCATGGGCGGCGCGATGGACCTGGTGGCCGGCGCCGATAACATCATCGTCACCATGACCCACGCCTCAAAAGACGGCGAATCGAAACTCCTGTCGCGCTGCAGCCTGCCGCTAACCGGTGCCGGCTGCATTCGCAAAGTGTTGACCGATCTGGCCTACCTGGAAATCGCCGACGGCGCGTTCATTCTGCGTGAGCGCGCGCCTGGGGTCAGCGTCGAAGAAATCATCGCCAAAACCGCCGGTAAATTGATCGTGCCGGATGATGTAATTGAAATGACGTTCTAAATCGTTTCTCTGCAGGAGCCAACTGGTTGGCGAGACAATAGAAGTCATTAGTACATTTCCACCTGTAACACTAAGATGCCATCACCTTGTGCCATCCTGCCTCTTCACTAAACGAAGGGGCATGTTGCGTTCTAGCTCCAGCGTTTTTAGCTACAAAGCTTTTTTACAAAAACATGGCCGAACACTCGGCCGCTCAATAATAAGTTTAATAAAGGTAGGACCCATGGCCGCCGAAATCGAAGACAGCCGCTATGCCCGCTTTGCCCTGCGTTGTGCCAATTGGGCCGAACGCTGGTTCCCCGACTCTTGGGTATTCGCTGTATTGGCGGTGGTCATCGTCGCGGTGGCCACTCTGGGCATGGGCGCTAAACCCACCGAAGTCGCCAACGCCTTTGGTGACGGCTTCTGGACGCTGATCCCGTTCACCATGCAGATGGCTTTCGTGGTGATTGGCGGTTATGTGGTGGCCAGCTCACCTCCGGCCGTTCGCCTGATTGACCGCTTGGCGCAGATTCCGAAAAACGGACGCTCCGCCGTGGCATGGGTCGCGCTGATTGCGATGGTCGCGTCGCTGCTGAACTGGGGCCTGTCCCTGGTATTTGGCGGTTTGCTGGTTCGCGCATTAGCGCGTCGCACCGAGTTGCGCATGGACTATCGCGCTGCCGGCGCTGCGGCGTATCTGGGTCTGGGCGCGGTCTGGGCACTGGGGCTTTCGTCCTCGGCGGCGCAGTTGCAAGCCAACCCCGGCAGCCTGCCACCGTCGATCCTCGCCATCACCGGCATGATCCCGTTCACCCAAACCATCTTCCTGTGGCAGTCGGGCGTGATGCTGGCAGTATTGGTGGTGGTCTCGCTGATCATCGCTTATGCCACTGCACCCGGCCCGGCCAGCGCCCGTGATGCAGCGGCCTGCGGCATTGATCCGAGCTTCAGTATTCCAGCGATTCCAAAACGTACGCGTCCAGGCGAGTGGCTTGAATACAGCCCGATCCTGATCATCTTGCTGGTGTTGCTGGCGGCGGGTTGGTTGTTCCATGAGTTCTCGACCAAACCGGCGATCACTGCGATCTCCGGCCTGAACACGTACAACTTCCTGTTCATCATGGTCGGCGCCCTGCTGCACTGGCGTCCACGCAGCTTCCTTGATGCAGTGACCCGTGCCGTTCCAACCACCACCGGCGTGCTGATTCAGTTCCCGTTGTATGGCTCGATTGCAGCGCTGATGACCACGGTCAAAGGCACGGACGCCCAGACGTTGGCGCACCACATTGCCACCTTCTTCACCCGGATTGCCTCACACGACACTTATGCGGTGCTGATGGGTATTTATTCGGCGGTACTGGGCTTTTTCATTCCGTCGGGCGGTGGCAAGTGGATCATCGAAGCGCCATACGTGATGCAAGTCGCCAATGACCTTAAGTACCACTTGGGCTGGGCGGTGCAGATCTACAACGCGGCCGAGGCCTTGCCGAACCTCATCAACCCGTTCTACATGCTGCCGCTGCTGGGCGTGTTGGGCTTGAAGGCGCGAGACCTGATCGGGTTCTCCTTCGTCCAGTTCCTGATCCATACCCCGCTGGTGTTGTTCCTGCTGTGGTTGCTGGGCACCACCCTGGCGTACCTGCCGCCAGTCATGCCGTAACCTGTTGCGACTGACGCTACGCAGGTGGCGTCGCGGCTTCGGCAATCAGCCATTCCTTCAGCGCCTGCACTGCCGGGCGCGAAATCGAAAGCCTGGGTTGGACCATGTAAAATCCTTTGGCCAGCGGCAATCGCTGGCCGAAGGGCTCGATTAATGCACCGCTATTCACCTCTTCTTCCGTCAACATTGGGCTGGTCAATACCACGCCTTGTTCATGCCGCGCAGCCTCGATGGCCATCAGCGATTGATCGAAATGAATTCCGGCCATTTGTGCCACCTGCCCTTTCGATATCCCACTAAAGCGTGCCAGCCATTCGCTCCAGTGCGGGTGCAAGGTGCTATGCAACAGCGTGGTCTGACGCAAATCATCAGGGGTATTCAAGCCGAAACGCGCAGCGTAGCTCGGGCTGCAGTACAACCGTGCCTCATCCTGATAGAGCAAATGCGTCTCTAGCTCCGGGGCGTGCCCATCGAAATGCCGAATCGCCAGATCGACCCGCTCGTTAGCGAAATCCACCAGCACCACCGATGAACTCAGATGCAGCGCTATGGCTGGGTGGCTCCGTAGGAAGCCGGACATACGTCGCGCGAACCATTTGGCCGCCAGGCCTGGGGGCATGGTCAGCCATACGCCGCAGCTTTGGCGGTCGCGCAAGGTTAGGCTGGCGTCGTTGATTTGCGCCAGTGCCGGTTGAATTCGCGCCCAATACGCCAAGCCGTCTTCGGTGGGTCTAACCTGGCGAATGTGCCGGGTGAACAATGCTACGCCGAGCCACCGCTCCAGGTTGCGTATCTGTTGACCCACCGCGCCGGGCGTGACAAATAGCTCGCTAGCAGCCATAGAAAAACTATTCAGGCGCATGGCGGCTGCGAAGTAGACAAGGGACTTCAGTGGCGGCGAGCTGTTCATGGTGGAGTTTTTCTATCCCATTGAGCACAGAGGATGATTTGTAGCCGATGCAAGCGCCGAAGCACAATCGGTTTTTACGCTTCTCATGCAAAGGGCCCCTCCCATGAAACACATCGCCTATATAGCCTTTGCCTTGCTCGGCGTGATCTGGGGCACTAACTTTATTTACATGAAATGGGCTGTCGCCTTGATTACACCCGCGCAGATCGTGTTGCTGCGGGTTCTGTTCGGCTTTTTGCCCATTCTGGTTTTTGCCCTGGCAACCCGCGCTCTGCGCTGGAGTCATCTGCGCCACGCGCACCACTTTCTGGTGATGGCGCTGTTGGCGACGGACCTTTATTACTACGCCTTCGCCAAAGGGACGTCGATGCTGCTGTCCAGCGTCGCCGGGATGTTAAGCGGGGCAATTCCACTGTTTACTTTCGTTTGCGCATTTCTGTTTCTGCGCCAAGAGCCGTTGACTCGTCGCGTTGGCATGGGCGTAGCGCTGGGCTTTGTGGGTGTGTTGCTGATTGCTCGGCCGTGGGCCACCGGGATTGGCGGCATTTCTCTCGAAGGGGTGCTGTACATGATCGTCGGCTCGCTCAGCGTCGGCTGTTCGTTCGTGTACGCCAAACGTTTTGTGTCGGGGCTGGGTATCTCGGCGCTCGCGTTGTCGACTTACCAGATCGGTCTGGCGCTGATCGTGATCGCCGCGTTCACCGACCTGCATGGCGTGAGTCGCCTGCTGGATGATCAACGCGCCTTTCTCGGCGTATCCCTGGGGCTGGGTTTGCTCGGCACGGGGGTCGCTTACATTATTTATTACTTCATCGTTCAGCGCCTGGGCGCCCTGGCGGCGGCCTCAGTGACCTACATCCCACCGGTCGTGGCCCTGTTGATCGGCTTTTTTGTGGTGCAGGAGCCGGTGCATCCAATGGACCTGTTGGCAGTGGCAGCGATCCTCGCCGGGGTGTATATCGTCCAGACGGGCAGGGCCAAGGCGGCGCGGGAAGCGGTGGTGGTCGCGCCTATAAAACACCGTTCGACATCCACACCGTACCTGTAGGGCCAACGCATAACGAGTTGGTTTACGAAGTTACTTTGTAGAAGCAGGCTTGCTCGCGATGGAACGCGAAGCGGTCCCAAATGCCCGGCCCCGGCCCCAGTGCCAATTGAAAGGACCGAGCTGCTTGATTTACGACTGCTGTGCAGGCGATCGCGAGCAAGCCCCCTTAGCCTTGACTCGCCGCAGCGACCTCGATGTATTCGCTCGATGCGATGAAGGCCAGCGATGCGCGCAGGTCGCTGGCTTGCTCGGCGCCCAATACCAATTCGAAGCATTCCTGCGCTTTTTCCCAATACCCTTGGGATTCAATCAACTTGGCCTCCCCCACCGAGGTCAGTGTGACCAAGCGACTGCGCCGGTCGTTGGGGTCGACATCCACCGAGACAAACCCGTCACGCTCCAGAGGCTTGAGATTGTGCGCCAACGCTGAGCGGTCTATCACCAGCGCCGTTGCCAACTCACTCATGGAAGGCACTTGGCTGCGAGCTATCTGCATCAAAATTGAACGCTGCGTAGAGCGCAATCCACAGGGTGCCAGAACCACGTCGTACATCTGCGAGATGCGCCGGGTAGCCTTGCGCAGGCTGGTGGCGTGACAAAGAACCTGCTCGGGCACAACAAAGCCGCCGCTGAGCACAACAGGGGCGCGAACGTTGCCAGACGTGCTGTTCATGATTTTTCCGTTCCTGTACGTGGCCTATGCGGCCGCTCGATCTAAATAGCACCAGATCTAAATAAAGGGTTGACCGGTACGGGCATATACCTGCAAATTAAATAGGAGCATATACCCTCACTCGACTGTTTGCACAAACCAATCGTTGTTTGAGCGCTCATTCACCACTCAGAGAACGCCGAGCATGAGCATCGAAACCCACCTTCCCGTCGTAGGATTTCATCGATTTCTGATCCTGCTGTGCGTGTCTATTCCATCGTTTATGATCAACTTGGACTCCAATATAGTCGCGGTGTCATTGTCTTCCATTGCGCATTCGCTCAACGCTGACTTTGTCGATATTGAATGGGTCATCAGTGCCTATACCCTCACCTTCGCCTCGCTGGTCATGCCTGCGGGCGCCCTCGCTGACCGTTATGGCCGCAAGCGTATTCTGGTTATCGGCCTGGCCATTTTTACCGTGGCATCGTTTATTTGCGGCGCTGCGCCAAACGTTACTGCACTCAACGCAGCCCGTGCGTTGCAAGGGGTTGGCGCCGCGTTGCTGTTAAGTGCCGCACTGGCGACGTTATCGCACTCGTTTCGTGGTGCTGACCGAGCCAAGGCCTTCGCGTTCTGGGGCTCGGTGATCGGTATCGCGATCTCTTTGGGACCGGTTGTTGGCGGCTTCATTACTCAGCATTTCGGTTGGGTGTGGGCGTTTTATATCAATGTGCCGGTGGGCGTGGCGATGATTGTACTGGTCATGCGCACGCTGAAAGAATCCCGAGATCCCCAGGCTAGCAAAATCGACTACCTCGGTGTCGTGACGTTCAGCAGCAGCCTGTTCCTGATCACGCTGGCGTTGATTTCCGGCAATCATCAAGGCTGGGACAATGCGCGGGTACTGTTTGAGGTGGCCAGCTCGGCGGTACTTTTTACGCTGTTTGTGTGGGTGGAACTGCGCCAGGAACGACCGATGCTGGACTTTGGGGTCTTTCAGCGGCCGACCTATGTGGGCGCGATCATCGCGGGCCTGGCCTATGCGGCGTCTTTGCTGACGATGCTGACTTATCTGCCGATCTATATTCAAAGCGGCCTCGGCTACAGTCCGCAACGTGCGGGTTTGTTGATGCTGCCCATCGCCGTGCCGCTGTTCATCGTGCCACGCATCACTGCGGCTTATCTGACCCACCGCTTCAGCGGCCGCACGTTACTGACCCTGGGCTTGGTGACGATCAGCGTGGGGCTGTTCTGGCTGGGTATAACAGTGACGCGCTTTGATTATGTGTCGATGATTGGCGGCTTGTTGCTAGCCGGCGTTGGCGCGGGCATTTTGAACGGAGAGACGGCGAAAGTTGCCATGTCTACGATTGCCCCTGAGCGTGCAGGCATGGCATCGGGTATTTCCGGGACTGTTCGCTTCAGCGGCATTGTTCTGGGTTTCGCCGCACTGGGTGCAATTCTGTTCCATCGCATCGCGGCCTCGGTGTCCAGTGGGCTACCCTCCGATGCCCTCGCCGACCCAGTGACCCTGACCCGCAGCATCGCCGCCGGGGATTTATCCGGTGGCACGCTGGGCCTGAATTCATTGGCCATAAGCAGCTTCGGCGCGGGTTACCAAGGTATCCTCTTTGTCGCGGCGATCCTGGCGCTGATCTCCGCGCTGGCCACCTGGCTGCTGGTCCGCACCGCCGACACCGCTCCTGATGTGCACCACAGTCATTTGCCCGTGGCACCCATCCGGACGAACCTGTAAGCCAACGTGTTGGCGACAGGACTTATGTTGCGTGCCTGGGAGACCGCCTCGCCAACACGTTGGCCCCTACAGATTCAATCACTGGAAATTTTCCGGACCGTCAATAAATCGCACATGCCCGAACAAACGCGGCCACTATAGGCGGCGTCTCCCCCGCCAATGCCGCCCGCTCAGGCTGGAACAATGTCGCAACAAAGAATGGGTGCCCTGCCAGTTCGACCACACGAACATCGCCGCTCTGATCATGGCCCGTTGCAGTCAACGGCCCCGCCAATAACTCATCGGCAAGTTCAGCGTTGAGTCCGTATCGGCAGCGGTAAGTCTGAGTAGTTTGAAGTACACCATAGGCTTGGGCGGTCTTCGAGCCGGGGATCAGCTCAATGGAATCAGCCGCTTCGACCAATGCGCAACTCAGTGGGGTGATGACCGCGCGCTGAGCGTTCGGTACGGTTTCGGCGTTTTCAGCGTCTGCCCAGCCTAATACATTTCGGGCGTATTCAATCAAAGCGTGCTGAAACCCACCACAGGTGCCAAGGAACGGCATCTGATGTTCCCGCGCATAACGGATGGCGTTCAATGCGCCTTCGGTATCCTGATAGGGACTGGCCGGCACGCACCATAGGCCATCAAACTGGCCTAAGACAGTCTCGTCATGGGCGTTCGGTGTGGGCACCCAATCAAAGCTAACTGCCAGCCCTTCGACTTCGGCAGCTATGTTCAGCGCCAAGGGGATCGCCTGATGCGCAGTCACGCTTGGGTCGTAGTCACCGACCAGGCCGATATGAATTGATTGTTGATTCGCCATTAATTCTCTCCTGAGATATTTATTTTGTTATGCAGTTGCAATTTCAAACCCAAACCCAACCTCATCCTTCCCGATGCAACCGCCGAAACTGCCCAGGCGGCAAACCATTGGCCTTACGAAAGCGCCGGGAAAAGTAGGCTTCATCAGCAAAACCGCAAACTTCGGCGATGTGGCTCACGGGCTTGGTGGTGTTGATCAAATGTGTCCGCGCCAGGCGCATGCGGCGTTCTAAAACCAGTTCGGAAAAGGTGCTGCCGGTCTCTTTGCGCAACAAGTGGGTCAGGTAGTTGGGCGACAAAAAGGCCGCAGCCGCAGCGTCTTTGAGGGTCATGTCGGGGTCGGCGATGTGTTCGCGGATAAAGCTCGACACTCGCCCCAAGGCATCGCGACGGCCGCGTTTCTCCGCCTTGCTGGCGGACGACGCCAACAACTGCGGCTCATACAGGTTGCAGACCTTGCCGATCAGCTGCATCAAATAACCCTTGAGCATTAATCCGGTGCCCAATTGGCGATTCTGGTCCAGTTCACGCATTTTTTGCAGCAACCCTTCGACCTCAGCGAAATCCTCGTCGCCTAATTCAAAGTCGATATGTTCCTGGAAGCGGAAAGGCGCCAACTCCGGCGCTTCGGCCAGAGAAATGTCTTCCAGATCCATGGGATCGCATGGCAGGTGTTGTAGGAAAAACTCTTGCGAAAAGTTAATCAGAACGAAATTCCCGTCACCGGGATGCGGAATGACGTGCAAGCGATGCGGAAGGATAAAGGCCAGAGTTTTGCGCGGAAACGGCCGGATGGCGCCACCAATATGCTGCACCGTATCGCCGCCCAGATTGATCTGAATCTGGAAGTACTCATGCCGATGAGGGGTTGTCAGCGGCGGGCGGGCCGATTTGTCGCGGATGTAGAAATCCGCACGGTCGCTGCGCTGCTGCATGCCGTAGGTGGGAACTCGGGACAATGTCGACATAGCGGGCGTACCTGACTTCGCTTCGGACTGACCGTCACAGGGTATTTCAGATGCAGCAGTCAGGCCTAGCGAATAGTGATCAGGCGAACAGCAAGCCCTTACGTTAGCGAGCGCCGACCGTAAAGGTGAATTCATTGAGCCCATCGATGCCGCCGTGGACTACATCACCCACCTGCAGGGCGCCGACGCCAGCTGGCGTACCGGTGAATATCAAGTCACCCGCTTTGAGTCTGACCGACTGCGAAATGTAGCTAATGACGTCTTTCACCGGCCAAATCTGGTCGCTGAGGTCGCCGCGCTGACGTTCAACGCCGTTGACCTGTAACCAGATCGCGCCTTTTTCCGGGTGACCAATGCTGCTGACCGGTTTCAGCGGCGAGCTCGGACCAGACTCATCAAAACCTTTGGCCCAATCCCATGGACGGCCCATTTTTTTCGCTTGGGCTTGAATGTCGCGACGAGTCAGGTCTGCGCCGACGGCATAGCCCCAAACATGACTCAACGCATCTTCAGGCGCGATATCCACGCCGTCTTTGCCAATGGCCACCACCAGTTCAATTTCATGGTGCAGGTCTTCGGTCAGCGCCGGATAGGTGATAGTCCCTTCTGCCGAAACCACGGCATCCGCCGGTTTCATGAAAAAGAATGGCGGCTCGCGGTCGGGATCATGGCCCATTTCACGGGCGTGCTCCGAGTAATTACGACCGACGCAAAACACGCGACGAATAGGAAAACGGCTCGACGTACCCTCTACGGCCAGCGACGGGGCAGTAACCGGTGCAATCACAAAATCACTCATGGTCTTCTCCTGTAAGGCAGCCAATTGATAGCAGGCATGGCCTTATTGTGCGCAGGTCCGATAAAAACAGGTTGGACAGAACAGTGACTCTTTTGGACGGAACAACGCAGGTCTCACATTTGATGAACCCTGAACTGCGCCCGGCATTAAACCGGCAACGGAACCGGCGTCAGCACTGGCTTGCCGGAAAAGTACGCCAACAAGTTATCGGCAACCAACTGCACGGTCCCCTGGGACGCTTGCGGTGATAGCCCGGCGACATGCGGGGTCAGGACCACATTGCTCAAGGCCTTGAGCGCGTCGGGCACTTGCGGCTCATCATCGAATACGTCCAACGCGGCGCCAGCAATACGTTGATGTTGCAGGGCATCTATCAGATCAGCCGTGGAAATCACGCTGGCGCGGGCGATATTGACGATAAATCCATCAGGGCCAAGGGCCTCAAGTACGTTTTTATTCACCAGTGAATGGGTTCCAGCACCGCCCGGCGTGGCGACGACAAAGAAGTCTGACGCTAACGCCAACTCACCCACCGTGGCGCAATAAGCGTAGGGCACATCGTTGCGTGGCCGACGATTATGGTAGCTCACTGACATATCGAACCCTAGCGCACGCTTGGCGATGGCCATGCCCACCGAGCCCAAACCGAGAATACCGAGGCGCTTGCCAGCCAGCGAAGGACGCATGACTTTGCTCCATTCGCCACGGCGCACCGAGGCGTCTGCCCGCGGAATATCGCGCACCAGTGACAACAACAAGGCCATGGCATGGTCGGCTACCGAAGGTGCGTTGACCCCTGCTCCGTTGGTCACCACCACACCCCGAGCCCGGGCCGCGTGAAGGTCGACGTGTTCATAACCGGCGCCAATCACGCAGATGATTTCCAGATGCGGCAGCGCAGCCATTTCATCGGCATACAAACCCAGCGGTCCACGGGTCAGTACCGCCTTGATTTGCTCGCCATGGGTCGCAATCGCCTTGGCGCGCTCGGCCGGGGTCGGCGCAAGAATCAGCGTAAAGCCGCTGTTTTCGATTATCGGCAGGTAGTCGTTGATGGTTTCTACCAATACTAAAACAGTCGTTGTCATGAGCCCCTCTCGGATCAAAGTCCAATAGCGTTGAAAACCACGAATTACCGCACACAGCAAGAGGCCCGCACGACGCGGGCCTCTGCAATTAAACTGAAAACGTCACGACTGCAGCTTTGCCCGAGGCGTCGAATTCTCTGGCTTGAGTTTACGCTCGGCCAGCCAGCCAAAGGCCAAACCAACGGTGGTCCACAATACTATTTGAATGCCCATCGAGACGGTACGGAATTTCCACAGCAGCATGGCCGAAAAATCCGCCGGGACTTCATTGACAGTAGGGAACATCGCCGTCGCCAGCACCATGATCAGGGCGTACAGCGCCACGGCCAACAACGCGCCATTCCAGACACCCCGTGTGGCGATCAGCTTACGCGCCGCATTGATCGCAATGACCATCGCAGCCACGGAAAGCAGCATCATCAGGAAAAACAGCTTGGTGCGCTTGCCGATGGTTTCCGGGTCGCCGATGGACGGCGGATTGGCCGGGTACTTGAGACCCGGTACCAGAATGATCGCCACGAAGGCTGCCAAGGCCAACAATGCCGCCAGACCACGTGGGCCAATATTACCCACACGACCCAACGAGTAAGAAAATACCAGCGCGAATATCCCACCCAGCGAGACGCTGTAAACAAGAACGCCAGTAAACAAACCGAAGGTACTTTGCACCTCGCGGCTGACCAGCTCTTCTTCCGGTGCATCGCCGTGCATCGCCGACATATGATGCTCTTCGAAAGCAATCGCCTGGTCGATCTGCGGCTCACCGAATACTTTTGCAAAGCCAAACGCGAGAAGGCCGGCGAGCAAGCCCACCAGCATTCCCCTTAAAAGTAATTGCCCAGTCATGTCTTTTTCCTAACAGTTAGTGGCAAGGGAAGCCGAGCAGGTGGCGACCGTCATGCACAAACTCATGGACATACATACCGGAAAACATCGACGTAGCGCCTTGTTCAGCGCCAACGAAATAAAGTGCAAGCATCAGCAGCAAACCGACAAAGACAGCCCAAGGCAAAATCTCGCCCAAGGGGATGACGGGCAGCGAAGTATCAGCGTGGGTTGTAGCGTTATAAGACATGAAAGCCTCCAGGGAACTCGCGTCCCAATACGGATGATGGGGGGTGGACAAAACAAGGTCTGGCTTACGGCAATGACCGAACACAGTGGCGCGACCGCGCCGGAATCGAACCGGCTTCCTGCTTTGCAACATGTTGCAACTGCTCGGGCAGTGTACTCTTCTGAATTCGTAAAACCAGCGTGAACCGCCATGCCTATCCGTCTGACATTGATCTGCCACGCCCGAACCGTCGCGCAAAAACTAGGGCGTTTCCCACAAAACGAGTCCATCGAAATGGATTGGCAGGCTTCAGCTCAATCGCTGTCTGAAACGTTCAAGGCATCCGCGCGATTTGTATGCGCCCCGGAAGCTCGGGCCCGTCAGACCGCCCAGTTGTTTGCAACACAGGTAGAGACAGTGGCGGCCTTGCGTGACTGCGACTTCGGGCGCTGGCAAGGGCAACGGATCAACGACCTCCAGGCCGTTGAACCTGAAGCACTGAGTGCATGGATCAGCGACAGCGCCAGTGCACCCCATGGCGGTGAATCCATCGTCGATGTTTGCGCCCGGGTCGGCGCCTGGCTCGATAGCCTGCGCGCGCCTGGCCATGCCTTTGGCCATATAGTCGCGATCACTCACCCGTTCGTCATCCGTGCCGCCATCGTGCATGCCCTGCACTGCTCAACCGCCGCTTTTAATGCCATCGACATTGAGCCGCTGTCGATCACCGAACTGCGGTTCAATGGACAATGGCGCTTGAGGATGGAGCGCGCCTTTACAAAAACAACAGAGTTAGATTCAGACTGAAGCCATTACCTTCGGGGCGGTTTTTGGTGTCGAACTCCGGCACCCAGCGTGCGCTGACACTGGCTTGGGTGTCGGCGAACTTACCGCTCCAGCCCACCGTCGGACCGGCACCGAACGAACGCCCGCGAAAGCCCCCCAGTGCATCGGCGGTGGGTCCCTTGTCGTCGGCAATTTGATCGACAAACCCGGCCACCACCCCTGCGTTCCAGCCACTGCCCAAACCGTGTGTCCACAATCCATCGAGGGTAAACACCGGCCCGCTGTGATAATCGGTGTCGTGATTTTTGGTGTAGTACTCCACTGAACTCATCAGGCTGAATTCGCCGCCGCTGCCATCGAGGTGGGTGTAGGCGACGGTGGGCATGAAGGTATAGTCGTTCTGCCCAGGGTTGGCCAAACGGTCCTGGTTATACGCGCCGGTCGGTACATAAATCGGCAAAGAAAACGAAATATGGTCAGTGGCGGAGAAGTGATAACCGGCGGCAATGGGCGTCAGCAGCAGGTCGGCGAACTGGGTGCCGGTGTCGTTTTGTCCAACCGTCCGACCACGCGGTCCGGTGAGGTTGGCGCTGATATCGGTGTACTGGAGGGGCACACCGAATCCCGAGGCAAAATTCCAACGGCCTTTGCCGGTGTCCCATACATGGGTGAAATTGCCGATGGTGTACTCGGCTTTCACATCAAGGCCTGTGCTTACCGCACCAATCAACGGAACGCCTCTTCCGCCTTTAAGCGTGCCTTCGTAATAGATGCTGGTCACCGACATGATCCAGCCCGGTTCTGGAGGGATAACGCCAGCGTTGGAAAAGATTTGCTGGCCGGTGATGGGCCTGCCCATTCCGCCTTCAGTGGCCATCGCCAACGGGCAGCATGTGACGATACCCACCGCCAGCCAAGGGCGTAAATTGATGCGTCCGCGCATGCCAGACTTCCTTTTGATATCCCTGATTAACGCGTTGCAGCCGTTATCGAACCGGCATGTCTGCACGCGAGGCAATTGCTGCAACGAGTGTAGATGCATATTTCAAATGCATAGGGCAAGGGTTAACAGGAGGCTATGCGGGGATTATTCAGGCGGTGAACTGTGCGAACCATCGCCCAGGGTGCGCTGCATCAACACGGTATCTACCCAACGTCCGTGCTTGAAGCCCACCGATTCAAACACCCCCACACGATGAAACCCGAGACGCTCGTGCAGGCGGATTGACCCGTGGTTTTCACTGTTGCCAATGATTGCGATCATTTGTCGCCAGCCGCCGTGGGTACAGTGTTCGACAACCGCGCCGAGCAATGCCTGACCAATGCCCTTCCCGCCCAGGCCGTCACGCACATAAACCGAGTCTTCGGCGGTAAAACGATAGCCAGGGCGGGGGCGGTACAGCGTTGCGTAACCATAACCCACCACCTCCCCCGCCAACTCCGCCACCAGGTATGGCAACCCTTTGGCGAGGATGTCGGAACGCCGGATCATCATGTCGGCCACGCTTGGCGCTTCCAGCTCAAAACTGGCAATTCCGCCCAGCACATGTTGCGCGTAAATGCTTTGGACGCTGGGCATGTCTTCGTCACGGGCGTTGCGCAGGATAAGGGTCTCGCGGATGTGCATGGTTCATCTGCTTCAGTGGCGATTGGATAGGCGCAATGATGCCGATCTCGTTCACTTAAAAAAAGTTATGATCGCTTATTCATTGCATAAGAAATTCTTTGAGATGCATCGACTCAACCTTAATCATCTTCATACGTATTCTTGCGTCATCGCCTGTGGCAGCTTTTCAGCGGCAGGCGCAGAGCTGGGCTTGACCCAACCGGCCGTCAGTCTGCAAATTCGTCAGTTGGAACAGCGGCTGAATGCACGGTTAATCGAACGCGTCGGCAAGCGTGTCAAGCCCACGTCCGCTGGCAGCGTACTGCTGGAACATATTGTCCACATCGACGCCGCCGTCGAAAACGCGCTGCTGGACCTCTCGATTCACTCGCAAGCAGTCACCGGCAACATCGCCATCGGCACTGGAGCGACCGCCTGCATTCATCTGTTGCCACCTATCCTTCAACGCCTAAGGCAGCAGTTTCCGGCGCTGGAAGTTCGGGTCAGCATTGGTAATACCGAAGGCGTATTGAAGGCGGTCGAGGAGAATCGGTTGGATCTGGCCTTGGTGACACTGCCCGCTGCTGGCCGCAGTCTGTCCGTCACGCCACTGCTGAGCGACGACTTTGTTGCGATCTTCAGTACTGGCGAAACAGGCCTTGCGGAGCAGATCACCCCTGACACTCTGATCAATTACCCGCTGGTTATCTTCGAAGCGGGCAGCCGTACACGAACGCTGATCAACCAGTGGTTTGCGGAGTCGGGGATTCGAATCAAACCCGTCATGGAGTTGGGCAGTATCGAAGCGATCAAGGAAATGGTGGCTGCCGGCCTGGGCTACAGCATCGTGCCGAGCGTGTCGGTCGCGGCTGCCCACCACCGGCGCGGGTTGCAAATCCGCAGCCTGACGCCCGCATTGACTCGCACCTTAGGCATCGTGCTGCGTCAGGACAAGCCCGTCAGCAAAGCACTGCGTCAGGTGGTGGATGCGCTGGAGACATTGGCTTGAGCGCAAACGCTTCGGTCGACAGTGCTAAGCTCGGCCCTCAATCCTGACAGGCGGTGAAAAGGCAGGCCTATGATCAAGTTTCTCGCGGCATTGTTTATCCTTGTATCCACCGCAGCACACGCGCAATCCCCACTGCTGACCGACTTGCCATTGAGTTATCTGGAGCAGAGCGACGCTCAATCGCGCAACCAGCCGCTGATCATCTTCCTTCATGGTTCTGGCAGCAACGAAGAAGACCTTTTTGATATCAAAGACCAACTGCCCGCCGGGTACACGTTTTTATCGGCACGGGCGCCGCTTGAAGTGGGGCCAGACAGCTATCAATGGTTCAACAAAACGCCGGGCAACGGCGCATACGACGGCGTAACCGGTGATTTGAAAAGCAGCGAAGCGTTGATTTCAGACTTTGTCGTCAAAGCCACCGAAAAGTACCGCACCCAGCCGGACAAGGTGTTCCTCGTCGGTTTTAGCCAGGGCGCGATCATGTCGTATGAAGTTGCCCTGCGGCGCCCCGAAATCCTCCGTGGAATAGCCGCCTTGAGTGGCAAGTTTCTGCCTGTATTAAGAGCAGAAGTGAAACCGTCGCCGAACTTCAAATCGCTTGAAGTGTTCATCGGCCACGGTACCGTCGACCAAAAACTGCCGTTCGAGGGCGGTACTGACGCGGTAACGGCGTTGAAAAAGCTGGCCATCGAACCCGAGTTTCATGCCTACCTTGGGATCGGGCACACCATCAGCGATAACGAAATCATCGATCTGGATAACTGGCTGAAGAAGATCAATCAAGGCTGAGGCCGACGGTTTTCAGCAAGTTATGCGTTTTTGAGAAGAGCCAACGTGTTCAAGAATGGGTAACCGCACATCCGCTGGTCTCGGCGGCCACTGCCGTCGGGTGCGGCTCTTCATCCAGCTTGATGAACATGGCCAATATCGGGCCGAGCAATACGACGACAATCGAGGCCGCAAAGGCCGCTGCCCAGTTGTTGCCCGTGATGTCCAACAACCAGCCGATGACTACCGGCGATACGGCACCGGCCACCGCCATGCCGAAGAAGGTACACGCGCTAGAAGTAGCGAAGTGTTCATAAGAAATCTCGGTGCCAATGACCCACAGTGGCGAATCGGCCAACTCTGAACAAAAGAATGAGAAGCTCAGACTCAGGGCGCACACCATGATGTCTTGGGTGAACATAAGTGGAATCAAACCGATTATCGATGCCAGAAATCCAAAGATGATCAGGTCACGCCGCGAGCGCAAGCGGTTGCCAGTCACTTTGAAACGCCAGTCCGAGAGCATGCCGCCGACCGCCGTGCCGACTGTGCCGCCGAGCAACACCACGGTCGAAAATACGGCGGTGTGCGTCAGGTCCATGCCGTAACGCTGTGAGAAAAAAGACGGGATCCAGTTCAGAAAAAACCACAGCACCCAACCGTGACAAAAGCAGGTCGCAGCGGCGGGCCAGACTTTGCGCAACATGCTAGGCCAATGCACCGGTTTGCCGATAAATACCGGCGCCACTGCCGCCTGTTCATCGACTTGTTTCTTCGACTCGCTCAAACCGAAATACATCACGAACATAAAGACTAACGTGACCACGCCCAGGATCAAAAAGGCCAGGCGCCAGGAAAACTGGAGAATCAGAAACGTTACGATCAGCGGCGCCAAGGCGTTGGCCAGACGACCTGATGCATGCATCACGCCTTGGGCCGTACCGCGTTGAGTGATGGGAATGACCCGGGCGATCATGCGCGCCGCAGTCGGGTAAATCGGCGCCTCACCGACACCGACGACAAAGCGGGCGATGACCAATGCAACCAGACCACTGACCAGGCCCGTGGCGATGGTGGCGACTGACCAGATCACGCCATACACCAGCATCGCCTTGCGCGAGCCAATGCGGTCGCTCAACCAGCCGCCGGGGATCATGAAGCAGCTATAGGCGAGCGCGAAAGCAGAAAACATCATGCCCAAGTGGGTGTTGCTGAAGCCCAGTTCTCTGCTGATGGTAGGTGCCGCGATCGCTAGGTTGCTGCGATCGATGTACATGATGAACGCCATGACGCAAAGCAACACGAACGTCAGCGTCGCTCTGCGTTTTTGCGCAAGAGTAGGTAACATTTTTTCCACCGTTCTTATAGTTGTAGTGGGCAGGCGGCCGCGAAGACCGCCTGTGTCGCGCAGGCTTACTGACTTAACTGGCCTCTCTTACTTGAAGAAGTTACTCAACACCTCGTAAGTCTCGTCTGGACACTCTTCCTGCAAGTAATGCCCGGAGGGCACTGTGGCCGTCTGCACAATGTTGTTGGCGTAGCGGCTCCAGATTTCTGCGGCGTCGTGGTTGCGACCGACGCCGCCTTTTTCGCCCCAGAGGATCAGCGAAGGGTTTTCCACCCGACGCCCTGCCTCGAAGTCCACGGTGTCCATGTCCAGATCGATGCCGAACGTGGCGCGATAGTCTTCACACATGGCGTGGGTGGTGGCCGGGTTCTTGATGCAACGGATGTAATCAGCCAAGGCCTCCGGACCGAAAAACCGGGTGCCTTGATCGGTTTTGGACAACTTGCGCAAAATGAAGAACTCCGGATCGGCGTCCATCATCCTTTCTGGCGTGGGCGCATCCTGGGTCATGAAGAACCAATGCCAGGAGAACTTCGCCCACTGACGGGTCACGTTGTTCAGCAGATGGTGCTGCGGCAACATGTCCACGAAACCGGCTTTCAGCACCGTGTCGCCGTGGTCCAGGCACATCCGGTGCAATACTCGTGCACCCCGGTCATGGCCAGCAGCGTTGAATGTATCGAAGCCCAGGGACTGCATGACTTCCACCTGATCCTGAGCCATGGAGCGGAACGAATAGTCCGAGTGATCACCGCCGCCCGCCGGTTTCGAGCTGTCGCCGTAACCGCGCAGGTCAGTGCAGACCACGGTGAAGTCTTGCGCCAGGCGCGGTGCGATCTTGTGCCAGGACAGGTGATTGAATGGGTTGCCGTGCATCAACAGCAATGGTGGCCCTTCGCCGCCGACGACCGTGACAATTTCTGCACCGCTGGTTTTGACCATGGTTTTTTTGAAATTCTCGAACATAGCGTTTGCCTCGCTTGCTTTCTTATTATTGAGATTATTGAGCCTGACCGTTCTAGACCTGCAGCGCCTTGTGTTTGCGCGCAGCAGCGTTATCGGTGGCGACCCGAAATGCTGCGGCCATGGCACCCACATCGGCGATGCCTTTGCCGACGATGTCGTATGCCACACCGTGGGCAGGTGTGGCATACACGGTTTTTAGGCCGCCGGTGAGGGTTACACCCGAGGAGAAGCCCAGCAGCTTGGTCGCGATCTGGCCTTGGTCGTGGTACATGATCACCACCGCGTCGAAATCACCATTACGCGCCTTGATAAATACCGTGTCGGACGGAAATGGCCCCTCGCAGGCCAACCCTTTAAGGCGCAAGGCTTCCAGGGTCGGCCGGATGATCGTGATCTCTTCGTCACCGAACAGTCCGTTTTCTCCACCATGGGGGTTAAGCGCTGCCACGCCGATACGCGGCGCGCTGTTGCCGAGGGCACGCAGGGTGTCGTGGGCCAGTTGTAACGCACCTTCGATGCGGTCCGGTTGCACCATGTCCACCGCTTTGCGCAACGCCACGTGGGACGTGACGCGAAAGGTCGAGAACTGCGGGATGATGTTTACTTCGCCGAAATACCCGACGTGCCCGGTCCAGGCCGCGAACATCTGGTGTTCATCGTGATAGTTCCAGCCGCCACGGTGCAAGCCGGCCTTGTTCAGGGGCGCAAAACAAATGCCGTCCAGCTCACCCTCCAGGGCCAAATCGGTCATGATTTTCAGGGTTTCACCGGTCAACCGACCAGACTCGGCGTTCACCAGCCCCCGCTCAAACAACCCAGGGTCAACGTTATGCAGATCCATCAGCGGCACTGCCGCCTGGCTATGATCGGCCTGGTTAAGGCGCGTAATGATTTGATAGGGAATTTTCAACCCGGCATCGCGCATGCCGAGTTCGAGTACCCGGGCATCGCCAATAATCACAACGTCCGCCCGTTCACGTGCCTGGGGCGTAGACAATAATTTGGCGACCAACTCGGGGCCAATGCCGGTTACATCACCCAGCATAAGACCAATCAACGGCTTCATCAGGTGTTCTCCTATCTGCTTATTATTCTTATCGGGTCGTGTTGCGACGTGCTGGCGCAGTTGCGCTGCAGCTCTTGACCCCATCCTAGGCGCACCCCCAGCGCGTTCAAGGCGCAAAACGTGGCGCGGGCATTCACGGACCGTGATTTGAGCGAGGTTCCAACGGATCGCGCCTGACCTCAGCCCCTTGCACAGCACTTCCAATGATCTGAATCAATAAAGGCGCGGCCGATTGCGCGTAGGGTCACACGGGTTAGTTACGCATTGCATTTGCTCACGTACGCCGCCGCCTCACTGGCTAAAACCCACGGCGCACCTGGCGACGATGATCCTGGCCTTTCCCACATCTTTCAGAGTTGGATTCCATGGCACTTCACCAAACCGCTGAAACCCGTGACGACGCTATTGAAGACGTTTATTCCAGCGGCACGTCGCAGCGACGCCTGCCCAAGTATCGGCTGCCTGACCATTCAACCGCCCCTTCGGCCGCATACAACCTGGTCCGCGACGAATTGTTGCTTGACGGCAACTCCCGGCAAAACCTGGCGACGTTCTGCACCACTTGGGTCGAACCCGAAGTGCAGAAACTGATGGCTGATGCCCTCGACAAAAACATGATCGACAAGGACGAATACCCGCAAACCGCGGAGATCGAAAACCGCTGCGTGCACATCATTGCTGACCTGTGGCACGCGCCCAAGTCCTGGCAGACCGTGGGCTGCTCCACGACTGGCTCCAGCGAAGCAGCGATGTTGGGTGGACTCGCGTTGAAGTGGAACTGGAAAAAACTTCGCGAAGACGCCGGCTTGCCAACTGATAAGCCCAACTTCGTCTGTGGCCCTGTACAGATTTGCTGGAAAAAGTTTGCCCGTTATTTCGACGTGGAAATCCGCGAAGTACCGTTGCGCGGTGACGCGTTGGGCTTACAGCCAGCCGATCTGCGGGCGTATTGCGACGAGAACACTATTGGTGTCATTGCCACCTTGGGCGTGACCTTTACCGGGATCTACGAACCGGTCGCGGCGCTGGCAGCCGAACTGGATGCCATGCAGCGCGATCTGGGATTGAACATTCCGATTCACGTGGACGCGGCCAGCGGCGGTTTTATCGCCCCGTTTATTCAGCAAGAATTGAAATGGGACTTCCAGATCGAGCGGGTCAAGTCGATCAACGCGTCGGGCCATAAATACGGCCTCGCACCGCTGGGGGTGGGCTGGATCATTTGGAGCTCGAAAGCTGATCTGCCTGAAGAACTGATCTTCTACGTCGATTATCTGGGCGGCAACATGGCCACCTTTGCCCTGAATTTCAGCCGTCCAGGCGGTGAAATCATTGCCCAGTACTACAACTTTCTACGCTTGGGTCGCGACGGTTATACGCGCATCCAACAAGCCTGTTCGGACACCGCGCAGTGGCTGGCGACTGAAGTCACCCGCCTCGGTCCGTTGGAGTTGGTCTACGACGGCAAGGACGGTCTGCCGGCCGTTTGTTACAAGCTCAAAGACGGAATCGACCACGGTTTCAGCCTGTATGACCTGTCGGAGCGCGTACGCATGCGCGGTTGGCAGATTGCGTCCTACCCACTGCCTTCTGACCGTCAGGAGATCGTTGTGCAGCGCGTGCTGATCCGCCATGGCGTCAGTCGAGATCTGATCGGCCTGTTGCTGGATGACCTGCGCAAAGCCATCGCCTTCCTGCAAAAAAATCCAGTGCTGGTGTCAGATGCGGGGCCGAGCTTCAACCACGGCGCCGAGTCGGCTGACCCTATCAGCGCCCTCTAAACCACCTCAAACCCCGCCGGGCAAATCGTTTGCCCGGTGTTCATAGCGCTTCATCCCAAGGTGCGAGGCCACAGTGATTGCATTTCTGACATTTCTGCAGAGCAACCCTTACATTCTGTTGTTTCTGGTAGTTGGCCTGTCCGTATGGGTCGGTCGTGGCAGCATCAAGGGCTACGGCCTCGGTGCAGTAGCGGCGGCCATCGTCATTGGCTGCGCGATAGCCTCCTGGGCCGCGGCGTATGGCGTGCATTTGGAGCTTGATAGCTTCACCAAGAGTCTGTTTTATTACCTGTTCATGTACGGCGTCGGCCTGCGCGTCGGACCATCGTTTATCAACAGCCTGAAGGGCGATGGACTCAAGTTCACCTTTTTGGCTATTTTGTCGTCATTCCTCGGTTTGGGAATCGTCGTGCTCGGCACGCGTTTGCTGTCGCTGCCAGTCGGCGCTGCGGGCGGCATTCTCGCCGGTTCGCAAACCATGTCGGCGGCCATCGGTTCGGCAGAGCAAGCGATTACTTCCGGTGTCGTGCCGCTTCCACCGGGCACCACGGCAGCGGCTGCCACCGCGATGATCGCCTTGTCGTACGGCATCACGTACATCTGGGGCACCGTCGGGATCATCCTGATCTGCAAATACTTGCCGCGTTGGTGGGGTGTGGACGCGCGCAAGGCAGCCAAGGAATATGAGATCGAACACGGCGTACCGAACGTCGACGACGCTGGCCTCAGTGGTTATCGTCCTTTTGACTTGCGTGCTTATCGACTGGTCAACCCAGCGCTGAACGGACAAACCATCAGCCAGTTTCGCCAGCGCTTCGCCCAATACCAGATTGAGAACGTCGAGCGCGGCACCCAGTTGTTGGGCGCGGATCCAAGTCTGGTGTTGCAAGTGGGTGATGTGATCGCGTTGGGCGGCAGCCTTGATGTCTTGACCGACCACATGGGCCTGATCGGACCAGAGGTGCCGGACGCACGCGCACTGAATATCCCATTGGACGAAGCCGAGATTTTGGTCACCCATCGTGATGCTATCGGTAAAGTGCTGAAGGAATTCAGCAGTTCTTCAATTGCCGGCCAGGTGCAACTGCTGGGCATCGAACGCGGTGGAGCACCGTTGACCGTGGGTTTGGAAACTCGCTTGCAGCGCATGGACGTGCTGCACCTGATTGGGCTGCGCAGTGCCATCGACAAGGCCACCGCGATTCTCGGTAAAGCCGGTCGCCCCAGCACCGCCACCGACTTGCTGACCTTATCGTTGGGCATGGTGTTGGGCTTGTTGATCGGTCTGGTGCAAGTGCCGGCGTTCGGCGCATCGGTGGGCTTGGGTAACGCCGGTGGTTTGCTGGTTTCGGGAATAATCGTGTCGTCCCTGGTGTCACGGGTGCGCTTCTTTGGCAACACACCTAACGCGGCGCGCAATATCCTGGAAGACATGGGCCTGATCTTTTTCGTCGCCATTGTTGGCGTCAACGCCGGGGCCAGTCTTGTGTCGCAATTGAGTGCAATGATTGCCCTGAAGATATTCGGGCTGGGGTTCGTGGCCTGTACAATTCCACCGTTTATCGTCTGGGCTATCGGTTTTCACCTGTTCAAGATTAACCCCGCCATTCTCATGGGCGGCGTCGCTGGCGCCCGCAGTCACTCAGGCCCAGCCCGCGAAGCCGCAAAAGAAATCGACAGCACCGTGCCCTGGATCGGCTTTCCAGTGGCATATGCGGTATCAGGGATTTTACTGACGGTGTTTGGGTACTTCGCAATGGTGCTGGCGCGGTAAGGCCGGTTTACCGTGGGATCGAATTTAACCGGGAAAAAGGTTCCGCGGTTTACCTGTAAAACCATTGCGATGAATCTGTAGGAGGTTCCGCCACGTCTCCGACGCCGCGCTGTCGCGCTGTCGCGCTGTCGCGCTGTCGCGCAGCAAACACAGCTCCTACAGATTATTTCAAGTCAATAAGTTATGCGTTGTTTGATAAGAGCCACCTTGTTGGCGAAGGTCTCTACCCGGTGCTCAGGAAAAGCCGCGTCGTCTGTTTGATCGCCAACAGAGTATCTACAGAATGATCAACTGCATCTGCGTACTTTTGTTTGGCCCAAAATTAAGCCCGGCAAAAGCCGGGCTGAAGGGAAACTAAAAGCGATTAGCTGACGCGGTTTGCACCCACGTGGTCGGCACCATCAGCGGCTACACGGTTTGCGCCAACGTGGTCTGCACCATCAGCGGCTACACGGTTTGCACCCACGTGGTCGGCTCCATCAGCGGCTACACGGTTTGCGCCAACGTGGTCAGCACCATCAGCGGCTACACGGTTTGCGCCAACGTGATCAGCGCCATCAGCTGCTACACGGTTTGCGCCAACGTGGTCTGCACCATCAGCGGCTACCCGGTTTGCACCTACATGGTCTGCACCATCAGCGGCTACGTGGACGGCGTTGGTATGGGCCGAACCATTTTCTGCGAAAGCCGGAAGAGCAAAAGTGCTGCTGGCCAGTACCGAGAAAGCCAGGCCGAAGATCAGTTTTGAAGTTTTCATGTTAGTTGCTCCAAGAGTGTTTTTAGTTGTTTAACTGGGTATGGGCTGGATTCTACGCGGTGGCGATTTATTAAGAAGTCAATCCGAGTGGTAACGATCATCGTTGAAAATGATAGTGCCGAAAAACGCTGGCTCTCAAAGACCTAACAGGCGGCAACGTGTGCGTTTGATGTTGCCTCATCAAAAAGCAGGGCCGCAGGACCTTCATTGCTTTAAGGGCCGCCGAGATTCTGTGAGATGGAATTTATTCGGAAAAGCGCACCGCGGTTTACCTGAAAGAACCATGGCTCCTACAGAATGATCAACTGCATCTGCGTACTTTTGTTTCGCCCAAAATTAAGCCCGGCAAAAGCCGGGCTGAAG
Source organism: Pseudomonas sp. (assembly GCF_028293835.1). Taxonomy (GTDB): domain Bacteria; phylum Pseudomonadota; class Gammaproteobacteria; order Pseudomonadales; family Pseudomonadaceae; genus Aquipseudomonas. Next base: position 39,647 of record NZ_JAQGNX010000106.1, on the reverse strand, counting down.
GGAAACTAAAAGCGATTAGCTGACGCGGTTTGCACCCACATGATCAGCACCATCGGCTGCTACACGGTTTGCACCCACATGATCAGCACCATCGGCTGCTACGCGGTTTGCACCCACATGATCAGCGCCATCAGCTGCTACACGGTTTGCGCCTACGTGGTCGGCGCCATCAGCTGCTACGCGGTTTGCACCAACGTGGTCAGCGCCATCAGCGGCTACGTGGACGGCGTTGGTATGGGCCGAACCATTTTCTGCAAAAGCCGGAAGAGCAAAAGTGCTGCTAGCCAGTACCGAGAAAGCCAGGCCAAAGATCAGTTTTGAAGTTTTCATGTTAGTTGCTCCGAGAGTGTTTTTAGTTGTTTAACTGGGTATGGACTGGATTCTACGCGGTGGCGATTTATTAAGAAGTCAATCCGAGTGGTAACGATCATCGTTGAAAATGATAGTGCCGAAAAATTTGATATTTCATATGGTTATTGATGAAACGCCCCCACCAGTGGGGGCGAATCCATTCGCGAAGGGCTCGACGCCGATTACTTGCCATCCATCGCATGCTGAGCGGCGTCTTCGATCAACGCCGCAACGGCTTTGGGCTGCGACTCGTAGACCGAGTGGCTCGCGCCGGCTAACTCAACGGTGTGGCTGTGGGCGCGGGCGGCGTACATGCGTTCAAGGTCAGGGTTGATGATGCGGTCCGACTTGGCGACGGCGTACCAGCTTGGCTTGATTTTCCAGGCCGGGTCACCCGCCGGGACGGAAAATACCGAGGCGGCAGTGAGAGATTGCGAATTGGCCTCAAACTCAGCCTGCGCCTTGGGCAGGTCTGCGGCGAAGTCGGCAGGGTAAAAGGCCGGATCAAGGTAGAGGAAACCATCCGCCGTCTTCTTCACGGCTTTGGTGGCGTTAGGGTAGAGCTTGCCGTTTGCTACTTCGGTTTCACCTTTGTCCAATGCGTGGGCGGCGATGTACACCAGGCCAACCACCGATGGGTCATTCCCGGCTTCAGTGATGATCGCCCCGCCGTAACTGTGGCCGACCAGGATCGTCGGCCCCTCTTGCATCGCCAGAACTCGTTTGACAGCGGTTACATCGTCACTGAATGAGGTCAGCGGATGCTGGGCAATCGACACGTGGTAGCCGTCCTTCAGCAGAATATCGTAGACCGGCCTCCACCCTGCCCCACTGACAAATGCCCCGTGCACTAACACAATATTGTGAACCGGCGCGGCCTGGGCTTGACCCATGACGCCTAAGGTCAAAGCTGCCAGTGATACAGCGGTGAACAGCGTACGCAGTGTCGGAAGGTTCATAATGCGGTCTCGGTAATGGGTTGGTTACAAGTGATTCACAGTAGCCAGACGCATGGCCGCGAGGTTTATTCCAACCGTTGATGAATTAGTTTATGCAGAGGCGCCTGATTCGAGCCTGTCCACAGTCGCTCTGTAGGCGCCAACGTGTGGGGAGCAGGCGACGCGGTTGTTTCTCGACAGCCGCAGTGCTGCTTATATCGCCAACACGTTAGCGCCTACAGATTTGCCTCCGCGCCACTCAACGGAACAAATCTTGCCGACGATCAGTCACACTCGGGCAACTCCCCACACCATGAGGCTGGCGTATGACGCTGACACAGTTGATTGCTGAGTACGGTTATCTGGCCGTGTTTGTCGGCGCGTCCCTGGAGGGGGAAACCGTGCTGATGCTGGCCGGATTCGCGGCCCATGAAGGCTATTTGTCGTTCCCGCTGCTGGCGATTGTCGGCGCGCTTGGCGGCGCAACGAGCGACACACTGTTTTTCCTGATTGGCCGACGCTATGGCAGCCGGTTGTTGATCCGCTTCCCCAAACTGCAACCCGCCGCAATACGCGTCAGCACCCTGCTGCAGCGCTACCAAAGCGGTCTGATAATCGGCGTACGGTTCATGTACGGCTTGCGCATCGCAGGCCCGATTGCCATTGGCATGAGCGATGTCCCCGTCTCGCGCTACATCTGCTTCAACTTGATCGGCGCAGCCATCTGGGCACCGCTGGTTGCCGGTGTCGGCTATATCTTCGGCCAGTCAATGCAATGGCTGTTCGCCGACATCAAGCGTTATGAAGAGAACGTGCTGATGGCGATCATCGTGCTGGCCCTGATGCTCGCGATCTACCGTTTTATACGTCGTCGCTTAAAAGCATCCGCCGAGTAAATCGCTTCGTTTGAACGCCTTAGCCAATCCGTCATGGGCAACTTGCTACAGTGCAGTCGCGAATGTCTGATTACTGATAAGGAAGATCAACGATGCTCAATCGAATTCCGAAAATCCTCGGGCACCTGACGCTAGTGGCCAGCGCCCTTCTTTTAAGCCAAACATCTTTGGCTGCAGAGCAGCCTGGCAAGGCCCTTGCGGCAAAAATCGGCGTGCCCTGGCCTGCGGTCATCGGCCATCGCGGTGCGTCGTTCGATGCGCCGGAAGAGACGATCCCTTCGTATGCGCTGGCTCGCGACTTGGGCGCTGACTATCTGGAAATGGACATCCAGCGCACCAAAGATGGCGTGTTGATCGCCCTGCACGACGACACCCTCGGGCGTACCACCAACATCGCCCAGGTTTATCCAGACCGAATCAAAGACCCCATCAGCAGTTTCACCCTGGAAGAACTCAAGCGCCTTGATGCTGGTTCCTGGTTTAACGCGGCTTATCCCGCCCGGGCCCGCAGCAGTTATGTCGGGCTAAAAATTTTGACCCTCAATGAAGTCATCGACATCGCTGAGGAGGGCGAAAACAAGCCGGGACTGTATATCGAAACCAAGGTCCCGGCGCAATTTCCAGGGGTAGAAGCCGATTTGCAGGCAGTATTGGCCAAACGTGGCTGGCTCGACCAACACCCGGCAAAGACAGCGGCCAAGGGCAAGGTTAATGTCGCCAACACGCCGGGACGGGTAGTGTTGCAGACCTTCGAAAAACCTAGCCTGGAGCTGTTGCACAAAAGCATGCCGCAGGTGCCTAAAGTGCTGTTGTTGTGGATCGGTGACGGCTACATGGAAGCCAGCTCAAACGTGAAGTTCGAGGCCTCCGGCGCTAAAGACAAAGCGGCTTTCTACGCCGGACGCGAAGTGAAGTCCCAAGGGGAATTCGCCGCATGGATGGATTGGGCCAAAGATCATGGTGCATCGGGTATTGGTCCAGCGGCTGTACTCAAGCACGGCGGCGACCAAAGCTACATGGACATGGTCAAGCCGTGGATGACGAAAATGGCCCATGACCGCGGCTTGGTTATTCACCCGTATACCGTTGATGACGCCGAAGATTACAAAACGCTGAGCGCGCGTGGCGCCGACGGTTTTTTCACCAACCGCGCGGCGCAACTGCTGAAGTTCTATGGGCGCCCGTCAAAGGAAAGCATCGACACGCTGTTGCGTAAAAACGGCTACTGAACCACTGCTAGGCCGGGTCGCGCACGACAGGATGGAAAGCCCCCTCCACGATGCAACTGACCCGGTTGCGTCCGGTACTTTTCGCACCATACAAGGCCCTGTCGGCGTCATTCAACCAGCCCGTCGCATCCACATGCAGCGGGCTGTAGGCCGCGAGGCCGACGCTGAGCGTCACTTTCATCAGTGGCTCCAGCTCGTAATGGGTTGCACTGAAGGTGTCGCGCAGCCGGTCCATGATCTCGGCCGCAGTCACCAACGCCGTGTTAGGTAGAATCACACAAAACTCATCGCCGCCGTAACGCCCGGCCAAGTCTGACGAGCGCAGGTTCTGGTTGAGCACTTTGCTTAAATGTCGAAGCACATTGTCACCGACCACATGACCGTAGGTATCATTGATGGTTTTGAAGTGATCAATGTCAATCAAGGCAATGGCGCCGCCCTGCTGCGCCAGTGCGCAACCCTGAAACTCAATGTCCAGATGGTCCTTCCAGGCACCGTGATTCAACAGGCCGGACAAGCTGTCGGTTTTGCTGAGGGCCAACAGGGCGCGCTTATGGCCTCTGAGCATGTGATTCTGTTTGTAGGCGATCCACCCCAGCATCAACGGATAAATCGCTAACAGCGGCACGCAGGCATACATTTGCACGCTGCTGGTTTCAGGCCTGAAGACCAAGGGAAACAGCAGCATGGAAACGGCCAAACCCAACCCTTGGGTGACCCATCCGGCCAGCAGGAGACGCACTCCACCCAAGGCAATATTGTTCATGCCCATCATCGACAGCGTGGTGGCACTGGGTAGCGTATTGAACTGCATGGCCCCCACCCAAAAACCGCAGAAAAACGAGTCCAGCAGTAGATTGCGCTGTTCAGCTTTCAATGGGGACTGTGAGCGTCGCGAACACAGAAACGCAATCATTGGCCAAATGAAGCCGTTAACGATCATTAGCAACCACAGCCAAAAAGGCGGATGCTGCGGATACATGGCGACAGCAATGCACAGAAAACCGAGGGCCGACCCCAGCGCTCGCGATTTAAAAAGCCGCTTGGTAAGTGAAAGTCCGTTTCCGCCAGGCTTTTGCATAGGGTTCAGACTCCTGATTCGTACCCTTGATCGGGCACCGTCTTACTTGTAAGTTACGCTCATGTTTCTACCGGCCTTTTTCGCCGAATACAACGCCGCATCGGCGCATTGTATCAACGTCTCGATGGTATTCTGCTCACCCGGTACACAGGTGTAACAACCGAGACTGACCGTGACGACGCCCAACGGATTGTCAGCGTGAGGTATTTGCCTGGCGACGATCGAGAGGCGTATTTTTTCAGCCAAGGCAAATGCGCCCTCGTCATCATTGTCCGGCAAGAAGATGGCCATTTCTTCGCCACCGTACCTCACCGCAAGATCGCCCGCTCGATTAAGACACGCACGCAGCGCATCGGCGACCGCCACGATGCATTGGTCCCCAGCGAAATGGCCGTAGGCATCGTTGAAACTTTTGAAAAAATCGATATCGAGCATGATAAGGCTTAACGGCGTTTTGTTCCGTCCGCTGCGCCGAAACTCTATATTCAACACCCTTTCAAAATGCCGCCGGTTGGACAGGCCGGTCATGCTGTCCTGCAACGCCAGTTTTTCCAACGAGCTTTGGGCGACGCGCATCCTGGCTTCAGCCTTTAGGCCGAATCGGATCTGTTGAATCAACAGAATGCCGAACAGGATATTAGCAATCACGGCGCTAACGAGAATAATGATCGATTTAAACGAGTTGGCTCGCCACTCTTGCAGCAGCGACTCTTCAGAAATCGCTGCGGCGACTACCAGGGGATATTTTGCCAGTTGGCGATAACCATAGAGTCGCGAAACATGGTCAATGATTGACGTCACCATCGCCGTGCCAGACATAGCCTTGGGTAAGTATTCGGTAAACACTGCGCCTTTGACCAGTGACTTTCCAATAACATCATCGGTGAATGGCCGACGTGCCAAGACCGTGCCATCGGTCATTGCGAGAAAGATTGCACCCTTGTCATCCATGTTAAAGCTGTCAAAAAACTGGTCGAAATACGTCATGCTCACCGTGGCCAACACCACGCCGTCGAAATTGCCCTGAGCATCATTCACCCGCCGGGAGATGGGAATAATCCAGGCATTGGTCGTTCGGCTGCGTACTGCTTTGCCTATATGCGGACCCAGATTGACGTTTTGCTCGTGGTATTGGAAATATTCGCGGTCGGCGTTATTAGCGTTGGGTGGCTTGATGCCGAACGAACTGACAATCCAACTGCCCGTGCGGTCATAAAAAAACACGCCCTGCAGCTGGTGGGTCTCCAGCACATGCTGGGCTAACAGACTTTCCAGGCGATCAACCTGAGCCGGTCCTCGGCCATCGTGTTGTATCCGTTCAACCAGATCCACAAGAATGACATCGGCTTCATCAAACGTATCTTCGGCTTGCTGCGCCAAAGACTTCGACAGGTTAGAGGTCGAGATCTCAGCCTGGTGCAGTTCATGCTCTTTGGCGTGTTCCAATTGCCAGACGTTAAACGTCACAATCGATACACAAACGAAAAAAATCGCAATGACTGCCAGCCATAAAACTGGCGCTCTTTTAGTCGGCTGTGCAAGATCTACTCTGCTGTCGTCATTTTGGGAATTCAACAACTTCCACCCTTGTTTTAGACGTATCGAGCGTACACCAACATTACTTCAATGACACTTACAGCCTGTGAGCCGAGTCTATAAAAGGCAGTGCCTTCAAAAAAATAAACAACAACAGACTCGTAGATGTTCAACAGCGTAGCTGAGGCACATTCTGCGCCGACGATATTGACGCCTGGAAGCTAAAACATTGCCTTATCGTGGACATCCACGTAACCCGGCGCTCTGGTGTAAGCTCCTGAACTGTCCGATTATTGCTACGAGAGGCTTATGCGCTCCACTTTCAGACGCTCCATTCTTCCTGCCCTTCGTGGTTTTCCCTCGTCAGCCGACGCCATGACGCTTTTGCCCAGTGCCATCGACTATCGCCGCTGCCTGTTGGAAAAGATTGCGTCGGCCACCCAGCGGATCTACGTGGTTGCGTTGTACTTGCAGCAGGACGAAGCCGGTCAGGAAATTCTTGACGCCTTATACGCGGCTAAAGCGTCGCGCCCAGCATTGGATGTAGTGGTGTTGGTGGATTGGTTCCGGGCGCAGCGTGGTTTGATCGGTGCAGGCAAGCAGCCCGGCAACTCGACATGGTACCAAGCGCAAAACCTTGAGCACGATGTCGAAGTGCCGATTTATGGCGTGCCAGTGCAGACTCGTGAGCTATTTGGCGTTTTGCACCTCAAGGGCATCGTGATCGACGATTGTGTCATTTACAGCGGCGCCAGCATCAACAACGTTTACCTGCATAAATTTGATAAGTACCGTCTGGATCGATATCACCTGTTACAAAACAAGGCGCTGGCCGACTCGATGCAGCACATGGTGCAGACGGACGTGCTGACCTCTAAAGCCGTGCATCGTCTTGACTTGCCCTCGCCGCCTACGTCGCGAAGCCTGCGCGGTGAAATCAGGGCGTTTCGCAGTGACCTTAAACGTGCATCGTATGACACCCGTGACGGCACCGACAACGCCAGTGGTTTGCGCATCATTCCGTTATTGGGCGTGGGTAACAAAAACCCCCTCAGCCGCACGATTTGTGAGCTGATTGCTGCCAGCCAAACCCAGTTGACCCTGTGCACGCCGTATTTCAACCTGCCCGTGGTGGTTACTCGGGAACTCAACCGCGCCCTCAAGCGTGGAGTGAAGATCGACATCATTATCGGCGACAAGACCGCCAATGATTTTTTCATCCCGCCCGATGAACCGTTCAAGGTCATCGCCGCCCTGCCGTACTTGTATGAAATCAGCCTGCGGAAATTCGCCCGCAAGCATCAGCAATCCATTGCCAGGCACCAGTTAAACCTGCATTTGTGGAAAGACGGTGACAATACGTTTCACCTGAAGGGTCTATGGTCCGACGATCGTTATACGTTGTTGACCGGCAACAACCTCAATCCCCGCGCTTTTCAACTGGACTTGGAAAACGCCCTGTTGATAGATGACCCCAAGGCCGAATGGACCGAGCCGCGTGCAGCTGAATTGGCTCAGTTAATGCGCAATACATTTCGCGTCGGCAAGTACGACGAACTGGACACCCTCAGCGAATACCCTATTGCAGTGCGTACGTTCCTGCGTCGGGTCAGCCGTGTGCGCATCGAACGTCTGCTGTACCGCATCCTTTAACTGTCGAGACGACCGCGTGAACAAAAAAACAGGCATCAGGGCTCAGCAGGCGGACCAGACCAAAGCGCGCATCCTGGAAGCAGCGGTCAAGGTATTCACCCGGGACGGTTATTCTGGTGGCCGAATCGAACAGATCTCCAGCGAAGCCGGCTCCAATGACCGGATGATTTATTACTACTTCGCCAGTAAAGAGAAATTGTTCATTCGGGTGCTGGAACACACCTACGAACGGTTCAACCACGCCGAAAGTCTGCTGCGCCTGGACCCGTCTACCCCCGTGCAAACCCTGCGCGAGTTGGTTGAGTTCGTTTGGCATTACTATGTGGACAACCCTGAGTTCGTCGCCATCCTCACAATTGAAAATCTGCACAAGGGCAAGCACGCCAAGCAGTCGAGCGAGCTGCAACGCTTGTCCGGCGAGGCGGTGGGTGTGCTGAGGCCGATCATCGAAGCGGGACAACAACAAGGGCTGTTCCGTCCTGATATCGACATCAAACACGCGTACTTGATGATCGCGTCACTGTGCTATTTCTATAATTCCAACGTACACACCCTCTCCTCCTTTCTTGGGGAAGACCTCGCGCAAAAACGCCCACGGCAAGATTGGCTGGCGTTTATCAGCGACCTGGTGATCAGGGGTGTGTCGATAACAGCACCCGAGCTGTGATGCTGGCGCTGGGATCTGTAGGAGCCAACTCGTTGGCGAGACGTTGTGTCCTGCGGACCGCGTTAAGCCTCTCGCCACTAACCTGGCTCCAATTACAGATATTGCGTTAATGACTTCCTGGATTGGCCCTCAGATGCGCGACGCTTTGTGGCAGCCCTTGCCATGCTGGCTCTGCCGGGGCAAACCGGTTGCGCAGGTAAGCCGCAAGTTCAGCGATTTGGAGATTGGACAGACTGTCTTTAAAGGCCGGCATATAGCCCAAATCCGGCGTTGCCGGGGTCGCGATGCCTTGCAGAATCACTTTGAGTAGATTATCCGGCAGCGCGCTGTGCACATTGGTATTGGTCGCCAGCGACGGGCTGACACCAAACAATTTGGGGCCCAGCCCATCGGCGTGACAGCCTTGGCATGAACCTTCGAACACCCGTCGGCCATTGCTCAACGACACCGCTGTGACGCTGGGTTGCGCTACCACCTCCGCAACCGCCGCCGTTTGCGCCTGAGCGGTGCCGTCCAGCGAGGCCAAATATACGGCCATGGCTCTGACATCAGCCTTAGGCAATTTCGCCAATTCGCTGACCACCGGCCCCATGGGCCCAGCCGCCACGCCATGGGCGTCGGAATAGCCACTGCTCAGGTAATTGAACAACTGATCTTCAGTCCATGGCGTTGGCGATTTTGACACGCCATTAAGGGCTGGCGCCTCCCAACCGTCCACCGTTCCGCCTGCCAGAAACGACGTACCGCCCTTCTCTGCGCCCATCAGGTTACGCGGCGAATGGCAGGCAGCGCAGTGACCGAGACCGTTGACCAGGTACGCGCCGCGGTTCCATTGCTCGCTGCGTTGGGCTTGCGGCTGAATTTGGCCCTTGCGCAGAAACATCGCGTTCCAACCGGCCATTAACGGCCGCATGCTGAACGGAAACCGCATGTCGTTGGCTTTGGCCGGCCGGCTGATGGGGGACTGCGACATCAAATAGGCGTACAGCGCCTGCATGTCGGCGTCATTGATATTTCTGAACGCGGTGTAGGGAAACGCCGGATAAAGGTTCTTTCCGTCGCGGCTGATGCCCTCGCGCATGGCGCGTTCGAAGGCCGGGTATGACCAATTGCCGATTCCGGTTGCAGGGTCGGGAGTGATGTTGCTGCTGTACAGCGTGCCAAATGGCGTTTGCATGGCCAGTCCACCGGCATTGGTCACGCCGCCAGGTGTCGTGTGGCATACCGCGCAGTCGCCGACCGCTGCCAACAAACGCCCTCGCTCCAGGGTCGACGCCGACCAGGTGCCTGCGGCCGGTGGCGCAATTGGTGCGATTTCAGCACGCCAAGGCAACGCGGTCGCGGCCACCCCAAGAATCGCACCGAACGCAGCAAACAGTGAGCCAAACAACCATTTCGAGCGTTTGGCCTTGGGCGAATTCGGCGGCGCGCCGTTGGCCGCTTCCGCCGAGCCCTTTAAAGCAGCCAGCACCCGCTCGGCGGTAATCGGCAGTTCCCGAAACCGAATTCCGGTGGCGTCGTAAATAGCGTTGGCAATCGCCGCCGCGCTGGGTACCGCAGCCGATTCACCCGCGCCCATGGGCGGTTCGTTTTGACGTGGCATCATCAGTACATCGATTTCCGGCACCTGGGGAAAGGTCAGAATCGGATACCCGCCCCACTCTTTGCTCGATACCGTGGACTGTTCGAAGGTCACGCGTTCTTTGAGCACCCGGCTGGTGGACTGAATCACATTGCCGTGAATTTGATGCTGAACCCCGGCCGGGTTGATCATCATGCCCGCGTCGTGACCAATGACCACTCGCGTCACCGACACTTCGCCGCTGACTTTATCCACCGCCACGTCTGCGACCCAAGCAGCCCATGCCGCGCCGAAGCCGGGGAATTTGCTATGGATATAACGCGCGTAGGCAAAGCCCCGGCCGCGCAAAATATTGCTTTCTTCAGGGATCTGCATCGGCTGTGTGCGCGGCGTCCATTCGGCTCGGGCGGCAGTGGCTCTCACCAACTCGGAGGCGCGTTCGTCATGCAGGTAACGCAGGCGATACTCGATGGGATCGACTCCGGCAGCGAAGGCCAGCTCATCAATGTACGACTCGTGGGCAAAGGTGTTCGGCAGCGCCGACACGCCGCGCATCCACGACGCCCGAACAATAGGTGCCATGTCGTTGATGGTCACGCGCATGTGGGCAAAATCGTAAGGCGGAATCGAGGTGCGATCACCCATTTCGAACATCGCCGCCACCGGCTCGACGCGTCCGGTCAACAGCAACGCCAGGGTCGGCGCACCGTTGGACGGATAGCTGGTCTGGAAATCGTAACCGGCCACGCTGCCGTCAGCATTAATGCCGCCGTCGACTTCCATTAATTGCGCGGTGCCTTTGGGTTCCCAGGCGTGTTCCTGTTCACGGGTCAGTTGCACCCGCACCGGCAAGCCCACCGCCCTGGATAACAGCAGCGCATCAGCACACACGTCGTCGGCGCAATTACGCCCATAACACCCGGCGGCTTCCATGCGAATAATCTCGATGCGCTCTTCCGGGCACTCCAATAACCAGGCTAAATCGGCACGCAACAGGTGCGGATTTTGCGAGCCGGACCACACCCGAATCTGCTCATCCTGATAATCGGCCAAGCCGCAGGACGGCCCTATGGAGCCGTGAATCTGATACGGCCATAAATAAGTGCGGGTCAGGCGTTCGCTGGCTTGATCCAACGCCTGCTCAACGTTGCCCTGATCGAAGACCACCCGTTGCACGCTGGGGTTGTCGCGAATCGCCTGGGCGATATCGCTCATGTCCGGCAGCTTGTGATTCCATGGTTTCCACGTGACTTTAAGCGCCAACGCGGCCTTGGCTGCTTGTTCTTCGCGCAGTGCGACCACGCCGATGAAATCACGAATCACCACAACACGAACGATGCCGGGAATGTGTGCAATAGAGGATTCGTCCACTTCCAGCAGGCTATTGCCGACAAAGTCGCCGCTGTCGAACCCGGCATAGGGCGGACGAATCACCCGGCCATGCAGCATGTCTGGCAAGCGCATGTCATGCACATAGGTCAGTTCACCGGTGGCCTTGCCTGGGATGTCCACCCGCGCCGCGCCTTTACCCACCAGTCGATATTCTTCCAGCCGCTTGAGCGGTGCATCGCCGCTGATCATCAGTTCATCGTGTTCGCCGGCCACCAGTTCGGTAAAGGTTAGCTGGCGACCGTCTTGGGCTTTCACTACACCTGCGTCCATGCGTAACGTCTGTACACCGACGCCTAACCGTTGCGCGGCACGGGCCAGCAGAAAGCGCCGTGCTTCTGCAGCCGCATTACGCAATGGAATGGCTGAAATCTGAATCGTCGCACTGGCAATGGTAGCGCCCTGGTTTGGCACACTGCTGGTGTCGCCCAGCACCATGCTCACCTGGTCGAGATTAAGGTCCAGTTCTTCAGCGACGATCTGCGCCAAAGAGGTGCGAATGCCGGTGCCTAAATCGACGTGTCCGTTGAATGCATATACCTGGCCGTCATCGTTGATGGCTATAAACAGCGCCAATTCCTTGGGCTTCAGCACCGGCGTTCCGCCTTTGGCGACGGGGCCGGACGGCGGCTGGATTTGATCGACGATCAGCAACACGCCAGTTTTGGCCAGCAGTTGATCACGGGTAAGCGTCATTCGAGTCATGGTCATCGATCCGTTCAAGGCAGTTGTCGAGCGGCACGCAGCACCGCTCGCATGATTTCGATGTGGGTGCCACAGCGGCAGAGGTTGGCTGACAGTTCGTTGCGGATCTGCACTTCGCTGGGGTGCGGGTTGCGGTCAAGCAATGCCTTGGCGGTCATGATCATGCCGTTCATGCAGTAGCCGCATTGGGCGGCCTGTTCGTCGATGAACGCTTGCTGCACTGGATGCGGGAGGTCGCGGCTGCCGATCCCTTCAAGGGTAGTGATCTCGCGCCCTTCGGCACCCGATAGCGGAAACACGCAGGAACGCGCTGCAACCCCGTCGATGATCACTGTGCAGGCCCCGCATTCGCCTAACCCGCAGCCATATTTCGGTCCATTGAGGTGCAGGTCATTTCTCAGCACCAACAACAACGGTGTGTCGGCCATGGCCGTGACCAAAGCGGTCTGGCCGTTGACGCGCAAGGTCATAGTGGCCTCGCGCAGGGTGGCGTGCTCACTCATGTAGGGCTCCAAGTGTTACCGCACGACCAATTCAGGGCGCTCGATTTGATGAAGTGGATACTTCATCAAATGAGAGCAGGAAGCGTGCCAGGGGCGAAAACAGGGCGTTAGAGTAAAAAACCTCATGAAATAAATTCGCTGTCCGAGGGTGCGGGGCAATAAATAACGAGTGAATTTGCTAATCTACGGGTCACTTTTTTCTGCCTGCTTGAGCCCACCGTGTCCGATACCACCGACCCCTATACCTTCTCCGAACAAGTTGGTCATTTGCTGCGCAAGGCGTACCAACGGCACTTGGCGATTTTTCAGCAGAATGTCGGCGATTCGCAGCTGACCTCTGTGCAGTTCGTGACCTTGTGTGCCGTGCGTGATGGCGGACCGAGTTCGTTGACGGAATTGGTGAAAGCTACTGCGGTGGACCAGGCGACCATTCGTGGGATTGTCGAACGCCTCAAGGCCCGGGATTTGATTACCCTGGAACCGGACCCGGAAGACCGCCGTAAAGTCATCGTTGGGCTGTCAGAGGCTGGAACGCAATTGGTGCAAGCCACCGTGCCCCATGCGGCGCAGATCAGTGAGATGACGATGAGCAATCTGAACCCGGGAGAACGGGTGGCTGTGTTGTTTTTGTTGCGTAAGATGATTGATGATTGATGATTGATGATTGATTGGCGTTGGGTTTGGTGTGTACCAAAAACCCAGCGCCACATCAAAATCCGGCCGTAAAATATCAGCGCGCGATAGAACCCTCAGGCGACACAACCTCCCCGCCCATCACCACGGCTTTTTCATCCAGATAAATGTCACAACGGCGCAGCGGTATATCAAGGTGGCATGGGGTTTTTCGGGTACCACCCACTTCGGTATTCGGCCCAGTGGAAAACAGGAAGTTGCCATAGAACGCCCGCGCATCCATGCACATCCCGTCGTTTTTATCGTGCAAACCCATGGCAGTCCACTGGGCACGTGGCTGTAAACCCCAGCCTATGTGCGAGATACCGTACACCTCAGGGTCGTTGAAGTACTTCATGTAATCGCGCAGGTATTCAGCCTCAAAGCCGCCGTGGATCGAGGTGATAAAGCCTTTTTCTATCTCCAGGGTAATCTGCTCTCGCGAGTAGGTTTTGAACGGCAAAACAATGTCGCCGATGTCGATCACCAGCACGCCTTCGGCCGTTTCTTCGTTGGGCCACGAGAACAGAAAGCCGCTAGGCCAATGATCCCAACGCCCCGGCTCGTCGGCGAAGCCGTACTCAGTGACGGACGGATACTGCCCAAGCAACGCCCGGAAATCGCTACCCGCCTTGGACTTCACCTGAATCGAGCGCGCTTGTTTCAGAACGGCGTCGGCGGCCAGTACCCGCTCTTTATCAGCCAGCGTTGGCAGCATCCGCGCCAACACTTCCGGCGGTTCGACCGCCAATAAAATCCGTGTCCCCGTCTTGAGAATCTGCTCCTGCTCCGGCGAGTGCAGCAACATCATGGTGTCGATCACCAGGTCCGCTGCTTCCAGCGCCCGTTGCGCGGCGATGTTGCCAGTCAGCGCAGTGTCGCCGCAGTAGGCGGTCATGTCGTTGCCCATGGCTTTGGGGTGGTTGAACGAAGGTAGTTCTACCGCATAGACCTTGGCCCCCAAACGCTGGGCAGCGTCCATCGCCGCACGCACGGTACGCGGGTCAGAATAGTGGCTTTTCAGCACCGCAACGCTCTGGGTCGCGTCGACCTTCGACAGCGTCAACACGTGCTCAAACATCTGAGTCAGTTCGCAATCACTCACCGGCATCTCATCTCTCCTCATCACTGCACTGAAAAAAGGCATCGCGCTTCACATTAGTGCAATTTTGTAGCGTGTACGCCATTTAACGACAATAAAACATTAAATTGATGCGATCTGCAATAGCCGCGCCAGTTCGTTACATCAGCACACACGCCCAATAAAATAAGGTTACTAGCGGTAACACAGACCTTTTATCGCTAATAATTTATTTTCTAAACAAGCTATTCACTTTTTAAAATAAGAGCGTATACACTTCAAATACGCAACGAGACGACCGCCTTGTCTCGCCGATCACGCACTGCACTTAAGGAACTCCCATGGGACGCACACAAAAAATCGCAATCGTCGGTGCCGGCCTGGGCGGCGCCGCTGCTGCCACGTTGTTGCAGCAAGCTGGCTTTCAAGTCGATGTCTATGAGCAGGCCCCAGCGTTTTCCCGCATTGGTGCGGGTATCCACATGGGACCCAACATCATGAAAATTTTCCGGCGCATGGGCATCGAGCAGCAACTCAGCGACATGGGTTCACACCCGGACTTCTGGTTCAGCCGCGACGGCGCCAGCGGTGACTATCTGTCACGTATCGCCTTGGGCGAATTCGCTCGCAAGGAATACGGCGCCGCCTACATCACCGTGCACCGCGGCGATTTGCACGCATTGCAAATGTCGACCATCGCCCCCGGAACCGTGCATTTCAGCAAATGCCTGACCACCCTCGAGGAAACCGCTGACGGGGTACGCCTGAACTTCAGCGATGGCACCACTGCCGAGGCCGATATCGTGATCGGCGCGGACGGCATCAACTCGCGGATTCGCGAAGAACTGCTGGGCCAGGAAAAACCGTTGTACAGCGGTTGGGTCGCCCACCGCGCATTGATCCCAAGCGAGGTGCTGACCAAATACAAGCTGGACTTCGAAAACTGCGTGAAGTGGTGGAGCGACGACCGCCACATGATGGTCTACCACACCACTGGCAAACGTGATGAGTACTACTACGTCACCGGAGTGCCCCACGCGGCGTGGGATTTCGCCGGTAATTGGGTCGACAGCAGCCGCGATGAAATGCGCGAAGCGTTTGCGGGCTATCACCCCACCGTTCAAGCGCTGATCGAGTCCACTGAGACAGTGACCAAATGGCCGCTGCTCAACCGCAATCCATTGCCGCTGTGGAGCCGTGGTCGCCTGGTGTTGCTCGGCGACGCCTGCCATCCGATGAAACCCCACATGGCCCAAGGCGCAGGCATGGCCATCGAAGACGCGGCGATGTTGACCCGCTGCCTGGCGGAAACCGGCCTCACCGACTACCGCACCGCCTTCGAGCTATACGAAGCCAACCGCAAGGACCGCGCCTCCCGCGTGCAGGCGGTATCCAACGCCAACACCTGGCTGCGCACCCAGGAAGATCCCGCCTGGGTCTACGGTTATGACCTGTATGGGCAAGTATTGAAATCCGGGGTGGCGGCGTGAGTACCTTTATCCACGGCGGCAACGTCCAGGCCAACGGCATTCGTCAGCATTACCTGCGTTATGGCGGCCAAGGCACCGCGAGCAGACCGGCCATTGTGTTGATTCCGGGCATCACCAGCCCGGCCATAACGTGGGGTTTCGTCGCTGAACGCCTAGGCCAACACTTCGACACCTACGTACTCGACGCTCGTGGACGCGGCCTGTCGTCTGCCGGTCCGGAACTGGACTACGGCACTGACGCTTGTGCCGATGATATCGCGGCGTTTGCCGAGGTGATGGCCATTGATGCTTATCATCTGCTGGGGCATTCCATGGGCGCCAGGTTTGCCGCGCGCAGTGCGGTGCGTCATCCCCATGGATTGAAAAGCCTGGTGCTGATTGATCCCCCCGTGTCCGGCCCCGGTCGTCGCGAGTACCCGAGCAAGCTGCCGTGGTACGTGGATTCGATCCGCCAATCGTTGAGCGGGATGGACGCCGAGGCCATGCGTGCCTTCTGCCCGACATGGACCGATGCCCAATTGCAGGTCCGCGCCGAATGGCTGCACACCTGCTACGAACCGGCGATTGTTCGCGCATTCGATGACTTTCATCAGGTCGATTTCCATCAGGATCTGCCACGACTACCGGTTCCGGCATTGTTGATGGTCGCGGGTCGTGGCGGGGTTATCCAGGCCGACGACGAAGCCGAAATTCGCCAGCTTCAGCCAGCCATTCAAATCGCCCACGTGGCGAACGCCGGACACATGATTCCGTGGGATGACCTTGAGGGTTTCTTTGCCGCCTTCGGTGATTTTCTTGGCACATCCCTTAGCTGACAGAAGGATAAAATCATGAGCGAAGAACAAACAGCTGACGCCAACTACCAAGGCGTGTGGGGCCAGCGTATCGGCTTTGGCAACAAACCCGCGTTGTTGATGATCGACTTCATGCAAGGCTATATCCTTGAAGGCGCGCCGTTATTTGCGCCGGGAGTGGTCACCGCCGTGGCGCAAAGCGTCGAATTGCTGGCCTGCGCACGGCAGCACCAGATCCCGGTGGTGCATACCAACATTCGCTACCATCCCGGGCATTTTGCCGACGGCGGCATGTGGGTAAAAAAAGCCCCGGTGATGAAAGACATGGTGGAAGGCAATCCACTGGCGGCGTTCTGCGAGCAAGTGCTGCCCAACGCTGACGAAGTGGTCATCAGTAAGCAATATGCCAGCTCGTTTTTCGGCACCAGCCTTGCGTCGATGTTGCACGCACAAGGGATCGACACCGTGGTGCTGGCCGGTTGTTCCACCAGCGGCTGCATCCGCGCGACAGCGGTAGATGCGGTGCAGCACGGATTTCGGACCATCGTCGTGCGCGAATGCGTCGGCGATCGCCACCCCGCGCCCCACGAAGCCAACCTGTTCGACATCGACAGTAAATATGGGGACGTGGTGAGTAAGCAGGAAGCAATGACGGCGTTTGAGAAAGGCTGACTAAGCCGATTTGACGGAGATCCGCCGGGAAGGAACGTGTTCACGAAGGACGCGGCTCGGTGAATCAGGCGAACCGCGTTGCCTGCTTCGCGAACAGGTTCGCTCCCACCGGGATCTCCGCCAGCCCAGAATTGTAATTTTACAAAATAAGCGACACAGATCGCGCTACTGCAACTCTTCTGACACTGCCTTTGGAAGTCGCCCGTTCGGTGCTGCCAAAGACCGAATGTGCGGCACTACAACAACCATAAGTCACCGCCAGGAGACACCGATGCCCATTGCGAATGCACCCACTGCGACGACCGTCGCGGACCCGATCCAAGCGCTGTACCGTAAAATTACCTGGAAGCTGATTCCGTTCCTGTGCTTCTGTTATCTGGCCGCCTACCTGGACCGGATCAACATCGGTTTCGCCAAGCTGCAAATGCTCGACCAACTGCACCTCAGCGAAACCGCATTCGGTCTGGGCGCCGGTCTGTTTTTCGTTGGCTACATCCTTTTCGAAGTGCCGAGTAACCTGGTGCTGGAGAAGGTCGGGGCGAAGATCTGGATCGCACGGATCATGATTACCTGGGGTCTGCTCTCGGCCTGCACCATGCTGGTCACCAGCTCAACCCAGTTTTACATCCTGCGTTTCCTGCTCGGTGCGGCCGAAGCGGGCTTCCTGCCGGGCGTGCTGTTCTACCTGACCACATGGTTTCCGACCTACCGCCGTGGCCGAATCATCGCGCTGTTCATGATCGGCCTGCCGCTCTCCAGCGTCATCGGCGGCCCGCTATCAGGCTGGATCATGGGTAACTTCGACCATGCCGCCAATCTGCGCGGCTGGCAGTGGTTGTTCCTGATCGAAGGGGTGCCAAGCGTGCTGCTCGGGATATTGACGTTCTGGGCTTTGCCCAACAACCCCACCGAGGCCAAATGGCTGGACGACAGCGAAAAAAGGTTGCTGGAAGGCGAGTTGCGCCTGGACGAAGCGGATGGCAAAGACAGCAAGCACAGCTTTCGTGACGGCTTTTTCAACCTCAAGGTCTGGATGCTGGGCGGTATCGATTTCTCAATCCTGCTCAGCGCGTACGCCATGGGTTTCTGGATGCCGACGTTCATTCGCAATGCCGGGGTCGTCGACACCTTTCACATCGGCATGTTGACCGCACTGCCGAGTATTGCCGCACTCCTCGGCATGCTACTGATCGGTGCCAGCTCTGACCGTCACCGTGAACGCCGCTGGCACATCATTGTGCCGTTTCTGATTGGTTCGGCAGCCATGGCCTGCAGCACGTTGTTCACCCATAACCTGATCGCGACGGTGGCACTGTTTGCCATCGCTTCCGCCGCAATTATTGGTGCCGTGCCGGTGTTCTTCAGCCTGCCGGCGACCTTCCTCAAAGGCCGGGCGGCCGCCACCGGTTTCGCCCTGGCCTGCTCGCTGGCGAACATCGCCGGGTTGGTCAGTAACTCGTTGATGGGCATTGCTATCGACGTGACCGGCAGCAGCGCCGGCGCGATGTGGTTCTTCGCCGGTTGCCTGATCCTCAGCAGCCTGTTGGTGGTCGCCCTGCCGGCAAAACTGGTCAACCGCTAACGCCGTGTGTTTGAGTGGCACGCCGCCGATGAATTGTCCGGCGTGCCAACGTCCAGCCATGCACTAACAAGGTAAACAAACCATGCACGGATTTTTCAAAGGCTGCGCCCTGGCATTGGCGGTCGGGCTCTCGGCCGGCTCGCTTCAGGCCGCGGAAAAGGTCATCTTCGACACCGACTTCAACGTTCTTAACGATGACGGTCAGGCCTTCATTATGCTGGCCCAACTGCACGCGCAGCAGCGCATCGAATTGCTGGGAATGACCTTGGTCAGCGGCAATGCCTGGGTCGACCAGGAACAGATTGACGCGCTCAAAGCCGTAGAGCGAATGGGTGTGGAAAAGCAGGTAGGGGTGTACTCCGGCGCGGCGTATCCGCTGGTCCACGATTACGCCACCTATGAGCAGGAGAAAGCGCTGTTCGGCTCGGGCTGGCCCGGCGCTTTCAAGAACCCTCGGCCGACCTCGGCAAGTCAGTTGGTTGCGCCGCCCGATGGCTTGGCGACTCATACCCAGATACGCTCAGAGTCCGCCGCGCAGTTCATCATCGACAGCGTGAAACGCAACCCCCATGAAGTTACCCTGCTCGCAGTCGGTCCGCTGACCAATATTGCGCTGGCTATTCGAACCGCGCCGGAAATCGTGCCGCTGATCAAACGCATCGTGTACATGGGCGGCGCCATTGAGATCCCCGGCAATACCACCCCGGCTGCGGAATTCAACTGGTGGTTCGACCCGGAAGCCGCAAGAATCGTCCTGCGCCAGCCTATCGAACACGTGATATTTCCCAACGATGTGTGCGAGAAAGTCACCTTCGACGCTTCGGTCTACAAACGTATCGTGGCCAAGAAGGGTGTGATTCCAGATCTGTATAAAAACGTCCTCGGTCCTACCTTTGCCAAAGACCCCACCTACCACAGCTTCACCTGGGACAGCTTGCCCGCCTTGTTTTTGGTGCACCCGGAAATGGTGACAGACGCCAGGGACATGTGGGTTGACGTCGACACCCATTTCGGCCCGGATTACGGTCGCGCACTGGGCTACAAAAAAGGCGCCCCGGTGGGAACGCAGAAAGCCAAGGTAGTGTTCGGGATCGATCAGAAAAAATTCTGGGATGAGTACGTGTCGCTGGTGACGCTGCCAGCGCCGGTCAAGTAGCTAACGTTTGATTGCTGATTGCTGATTGCTGTCGGAGCCAACTTGTTGGCGAGGCGAGGCGAGGCCAGACACCCCAGTTGAGGCCGCTTCGCCAACAAGTTGGCTCCTACAGGTATCTTTGGAGCGACGGAGACCGGTGCAGGCAGGGGTTACACCCGGTCGTAGTCCTTCAGGTAGCTCACCGAAAAGTTAACCCCCGGAAACATCAGCCTGATCTGCGGCAATATCACCCCACCGCAGGAGCGACAGGTGTCCATCAGGGTGAAGAAATGAATATCGCGAAGAACAGCACCCTGCAGGTCCTGTTTAAGGATCGTAGCAATCAAGCGTTCCGAATCCAGATACCGGGTCATGTCCAGGATGGTCAAGTGATCCGCATCCCTTAGTACCGGCAGGCTAGTGAATTCGGGATCCGGCGCGCGACCTCGCATCCGGATACCGGCATCGATGTAAGTCACGCCTTCGATAACCTGTGTATCGCGGTCAGGTAGCTGCAGTTTGAATTTGAATCCCTTGGCTTTCTTGCCCCCGGAAAACGAGTAATACACAAAGCGCTGACCTTCGGCCGTTTCCACCATGGCATAAGCGAAATTGGCACCTCGCACATGGATGGAGAGCTTTTCGGCGGTCCCCGCCAGGGCAATGCTGTCGACAGTCAACGGCACCCAACCTTCTGCCTTGGTTTGCAACGGGAGTAACCGATTGAGCACCTCGATGTGATGCTCTTTTCCCGAAATATCTCTATCACCGACTCGCTTGAAGTCGGCAATACTCGACTTGGCCATCCGCACAAAACGCTGCTGCGCGATCTCACCCGTCAGCAATTTTTCAGCGTAACCGTGGAGCTCGTTTTTCAGCTCATGCACCTCGCAGACATTTTTATACTCTTCGTACGTGGCGGTCTTGCCGAGGAAAAGCTGCTGCTTGAATTCAGCGGTGTCTTTTTCCAGGTCAAACAACAGCCGAGCGATGTTTTCTCGGTCCTGCAAAATCGACGTGCGCTCAGCCACCAAGCGATACTGCTCGGCCTGAAACAAGTAGCGGTTGATCAATGCGTCGTCTACCACGCGGGAGAAGGCCAGCTCCCCGGAGGGGGTTTTCGGCGCTCGATAGAACAGGCCAACGTCTGCCTCAACGAACAGATACGCGCTGCCATCGATGTCTAATTGCAAGGCGCGTAATGTGCGGGCGTCAGCGACGCCCTGGGCGATACCTTGCAACTCAACCGTTGGCAGCGTCTGGAAAATCAGCAGTACATCGCTTTCGGTCACGTCAGGCGATACGCCCAGGCGGCGCAGAAGTGAGAGTCGTCCACTGACGTGCTCGAGATAGACCGGCTGCTCAGGCAACGCCAATCCGGCCTTTTCCTCGGCCGTCAGCGGGATCAGTTTTTTATCCGCAGACAGCTGCGCCGGGCGGCGGCCCTTTCCGGGAATCACCTCATGGTCCCACTTGCAGACCTTGCCTTCATGGGTCAGCAAATCCAAGGCTGGCGCTGCGCTGTCGAGGGAGGATACGCGGGCTAGCTGGTACTCACGGGCGGAAAAGGCGGCGCTGGAATGTTGGCCCAAGGTCGCCACTGCGCCTGCGCCCGTGGGCGCTTCGATAGCGGGCAAGACCAGCCTCACGAAATCAGCGCACGGCGTACCAGGGATTAGATCGCGACCTGGCCGGCACAGCATCGGCGACGCTTCAAGTCGATTTGCTCCAGCCGACAGTTTCTCAACTGAAAGCATGCGCAAAACCGGCTCAGGGACCGTACTGTTGAGGTGGTAGTGATGCCCATCAACGATGACGTCGAACACCCCCGTTTCGCGCTCGAGCACAGAGGCTTCACAGGCGTCCGCAATCAACAGTTCAAACCCGCCGTGCTCGACGCCGATCACCGGGAGTGCATGCGGATAGGTTCCAACAGACAGCCCATCCCACGCCGATGCATGGGCCAGTTCAAGGCTTTCGCCACTGGACAGCACTTTCAGCGCGGGTCCGAACGCTTTGTCCCCATAGGGGTCGAGCAACCTGAACACTGGCGCATCAAGCGTGCCTATATTGCGTACCGCTACCGCGCGAATGCCATCGACAATGGCGCGCTGATCGGTATTTTCAACCCTCGGTACGTGAGCGTGTTCCAGGCTTTCTGAAAACAGATACATCCCGGACCTCAAGGTTGCCAACTGCGCAATATCCCCGTTCTTTGAAAATATTCGAGCCAACGCCGGGACCTGCTTAACTAATAACTTCATGCTGAGCGCCGACAGGTTCCAACTCAGTTTGGCTACATCCCGGAGCAGAAAAATCCCGCTCTGCTCGGCTAACCCCTTAACCAGCGTCCCCATTTCCTTGGCCATTGCCTCGGCGATAGACACCACGCTCAGTTCTTCAGCGCGCAGTACAACCCTCGCCGTTGAGCCTACGAATTGACCCATGGGGACCAATGCGAAGACGATATCCGTCGCGCAGCCAATCAAGACGCCTGCTGACCTGTCACCGGCTGCCAGGTCTTTGATACAGCCATAAAAAGGAATGATAAGGCGAGCGGTAAAATCGGCAATTTTACGCTCCATGTCCCAGGTCTGTTCCCAGCCGGTTTCATGGGTATTAAGCGCCTTGATGGAGGCAATGGCGGCGACCAACAAATGCTCGGTCGCTGCTGCGGCGACGGCGTCTAACGCCGATGCTTCGCTGGCATTGGGTAAAAAGGTCAGCACCGGCCCCGGAACCAGCGTTGCATTGAGTGGGTTATTGGGCTGTGCCGCAGAGCGGGAAACCGATCCGCTCAAATAAGCATCACTGTCCACTGGGTTCAACAGCATCACGTGCGCCACGGCCCGCGCCTGGTGATAAAGGTCTTCCCTGGCGCCATCCATCACGAGGTCGTACGTGTGCTCAGGCACCGGCACCTGATAGTCAAACGCTTGGGGGACTTGACGGGCCACACCGGCTGCCGGAATGATTTCAAAGAACGTCTCCTCGTTTGCCACATGCAGGTGGAAGTCATGGCGATGGTCCCCGGACTGGCAGCGGATGAAGACGCCATGCTTGCCTTCTTCACTGGCAAACCGCAGGCGGCTGACTTCGCTGGTCGAGGTCGCCAGCAGCGCCCGCTGGGCCGAAGGCATCTCTTCCAATAAACGTCTGATGATGGGGCGTTCGGCCTGTGTCATCGCCGTGTGATACGCCGTTGATGCCTGTTCGTACAGGTCGGGCACGGTGGGCTTTGCGACGGCTTGCAACTCACCCATCATGACTAACTCAAGTACCGTCGCCTGCCTGCCCAAACCCAACTCGCCGCCAGTAGCCAGCAGGCGCGACCATTCATAACCGGCTGCCGGGCGCATGCCTTGCCGTTCGAGATAAATAAATATCGCGTCACCCGCCGGTCCCGCGTCCCAGATATTGGGGTCTACTTTTGCCTCAGCCAACTGATGGCGCGCCATCCGCTCTCGATCAGGTGCCTTGAGGCTCAGCAGGTTGTGCAACGCCTGCGCATGCAAGTTTTGTTGTTTCGTAAGGAACGCCAACGCCTGCATGATTTGTGCGGGGGACGCCTGGCGAATGTCGTCTGCATCAGCCCATGGGATCGCGCCGTGGGCGACCGCGTAACGCATGGCGGGGAGAACCTGCGTCTTGGCCCATAACTCACGAATAACAGGATCGCTGGACTCAACGGTTTGCGCGCTGGTGACCAGCACATCATCGAACTGGCTGCGCTGCGCGGTCCCCGGCGCCAAGGCCTCCAGCAAGCAGACGCCTTGCAGCAAAGAGACACTTTGCAACGAACGGCCGTAATTGAGGAAGTCAGGCACGTTTTGCACCAACAGTTCCGGGGCCATTTCCCGTAACAGCAGGTACATCAGCAGGCTGACCGTGGCCGGCGATGCCTGAGGCTGGCGGGTCATGATCATCTTGCGCACGTGCCCGGCGAGTGCGACGTGGCTGTACTCGCTGGCCTGGCGGCTGTAAATAAAGCGCTCAATGGATTCGCTGGCAGACTTCGGGTCCAGCAAAAAGAACCCAACGATGGCATGCCCGGCCAGGGCTTGTGTCACCTGCGCCGAGGGTTGGTCAGCAGACACCGAACCGTACCAGCCCATCTTGGCCAGCAGCGGCGCGAACGTCGTGTTGAACGCAACGGTTTGAAACAAGGCCTCCCAGGCTTCATGTGCAGGTAACGACAATTCACGGGCCGAACCCTCGGTTTGGCTCAGTAGGTCAACACCCAACGTCAGGAAGAGTTCGTCAGCGCTGCACTGGGGGTTCCAACTGTTTAGCGGCGAGAGATCGCTAACCAACGCGTGCAGTTCGGGAAGATTCCGGGCAGATTCTGTTTCAAGATGTTCAACAGGTGTCAGCAGCATCGAAGCGGTTCGTAGAGCCACCTCCGAGGTGATATCGGGATGTACCTGACGCAACCGGATCGCCAATGAGAGCGCGCGCATTGACGAGGTGGTTTCGGCGCTGCTGATGGCTTCGCTCAGCCAAGGCTGGCCGTCGGGGTTCATTGCGTATTCAGCGACTTGGCGCAAAAAGACCCGGCGAGTGGCTGAGGATATGGGGGTTGCCATATCGATCGGTAGCAACGCCGTGCCCCTCTCCGTAAGCGGCATGGCGCTCAGGCTATCAATGATCATCAGCCAGGCAGCGGACGAATCGAGTTGCTGGGTCAGCGAATCCAGCAACGCTTTGTCTTGGTAGCTTCCCTGGGTCGAAAACAATCTGGAAACAACGACTTGAAAAGGTGACTCAGCGTCTATCGCAGCGGCCATTCCTTGATACAAGACGCGAGCGGGCGCAGCGGAAATCCACTCGACAATGGGTGCAAATCGGGCACCACGCTTGAACTGAATCATCCAGTGACGCAAATCTTCGGGGATGGGTTTCAACAGTTCACCCAGCTCCGAATAGTCGCCTTCACCCAATACAATGGCGGGACTCCAATACGAGTCCGCGTCGTAGAGGTAAGCGTCGTACTGCGCCCTGGCGTGGGGGGTGGTGAGTGATGACTCGTTGAGCCACGCGATATCAGCAAAGAACTGATGGATCTGAACGTGGTTGAGGGTCTCTTCGGGGCAGTTCTTCAGGCGCGATACCAGCGTTCGGGTTCGTGGGCTTTGATACAGCCGCAACAATGCGGAATCCAGCTGCGTAGTTGGGTCAGAGAGGTCGGTGACATGGAAATCAGAGTCGTCACCCAGCAGGCGTTTCAGCACCGCCCTGACGACTTCAAAATGAACACTTGGCTCACGGTCTTGTTCGCCTGAGCCCTCAGGAATGGCTAATAGATGGTTTTCGTCTAGAGCGACCACGCCTGACAATTCTTCATTGACGGCGTAGATATCCAGCGTATCGGTTGGGATTGGATCGAGCATTAGGGTGTGTTCCTTTCTGGCCAACGTTGGGATCAACGGTTGGCGACGAACTGAAAGGAATAGGGAAACGTTTCTGAAAGAAAGAGGAATTCAGCACATCAGTTCGCGGGCGCTATCCGACAATGCTGTAGGACTGAGCAACGATGTCAGGTAGTGAGCAAGCCCGCCCCTACAATTTAATGTTCGTAAATTCAATAATTTACGTATTTTTATTCCTTTTCAACACCCAATTGCACCCACATCCTCCTGGTCAGCCGCTGACGGTTTTCATAGCCCGCCCAAGGGTCGGTCTTCAGGCTGTCAAGCCGGTCATGAAGATTGCTGACAGTCCATTGCTGGGCCGATTGCAACTCGTTGAGCTCTTCTCGGGTAATGGGCACAGACACCGGAAGGCCCGGTCTGGCGCGGGCGGAGTAAGCGCTGACAGTGCTGCCACCGCGGGTGTTGCGCAGGTAATCGATGAAGATCTTACCCACGCGGTTCTTCGGCCCCATGGTGGCGGTGAAACGTTCGGGTAGTCGCCAAGTGATGAATTGGGCGATGGCTTTGGCAAAGGCTTTGACCGTGTCCCAATCTGCATGCCTGGCGAGCGGCACGATGATGTGCATGCCCTTGCCGCCGCTTGTTTTCAGAAACCCTTGCAAACCCAATTCGTCGAGCACGCTCAAGGTCATTTGGGTTCCTTCGATCATGCTCCGCCACGGCAATGCAGGGTCGGGATCAAGGTCCAGAACGATGCGGTCAGGCGTTTCAATCTTGTCACTGGTGGCACCCCACGTATGAAATTCGATGGTGCCCATTTGCGTCGCGCCGACCAGGGCTTGCACCGAGTCGATTTCCATCAGCCGTGCGTGGCCGGGATCAAGCCCCGGGGTCAGTTGTTTGATGTTGGGGATCGCCAGCCGCTCGGCATGCTTCTGGAAGAATTGTTCACCCTTTACGCCTTCAGGGCAGCGCAGCAACGCAACGGGCCGTTGGTTCAGGTGCGGCAAAATCCAGTCGGCTATGGATTCGTAGAACTGCGCCAATTGGATTTTCTGCGTGCCGCTGTCTTCGTCGATGACCCGTGACCCGTGGCTGATACCGACGCCTGCGACGTTGATTCGCGACTTACCCTTGGCCGCTGTTGTCGCTGTTTTTGCAGCGGCGCGAGGCTTGGCTTCGGGTTTGGCGCTCAGGCTTTTAGGCGAACGTGGATGCTCATGGATCACTTCTGATGCCGGTTTATCACTGCGCAGGGCAACAAACGCTGCATGACGTAAAATCCCGTCGCGTGTCCACTCAGCGAACTCGGCTTCGCAGACCAACTGGGGTTCAATCCACTGCACACCTTTTGCCTGGTCAGCGCTGAGCTTCTTCACCAACGGCGACGAATCGGTCGCCAGTTTGGCGAGCTTCTCGTGCAATTGCTTCAGGGTCGTCTGGCTGAAACCAGTGCCCACCCGCCCAGCATAAATAAGCCCTGTCTGCTTGCCCTCTTGGTTAACCGCCAGCAGCAATGCGCCAAAACCACTGCGACTGCCTTGGGGCGGCGTGTAGCCCACAATCACGAATTCTTGCCGCAGCCTACATTTAAGCTTGACCCAGTCCGCGCTGCGCTTAGACACGTATGGACTGCCCAGGCGTTTACCGATAACACCTTCCAGCGACATGGCGCTGGCGCTTTCGACGATGTCCCGGTGGCTGGCGGTGAACACATCAGAAAAGCGTAGACGCCGGCTGCGCTGCCCATCAATCAACTTTTTCAGCGCGGCGCGACGTTGTTCCACAGGTGTCTGACGCAGGTCTTCGCCATTGATATAGGGGGCGTCGAACAAGAAATAAACGATGTCTTTACTACGACCGATATCGAACGCGTTTTGCAGCGCCTGAAAGTCCGGCAAGCCCTTGTCGTTGAGCATCACCATTTCGCCGTCGAGCCAGGTGTCTTTGAGGTCCATGGCCGCCAACGCCTTGGCTTGCAAGGGCAAACGATCAGTCCAGTCGTTGCCGTTGCGGCTGAGCAACCGCACCTGCCCATCGGCAAAATGAGTCATTATCCGATAGCCGTCGAATTTGATTTCGTACAACCAATCGCCGCTGGGCGGCTTGTCGACCAAGGTGGCGAGCTGCGGCGCCAGCTTATGCGGAACGCCCACGGTTGCTGCTTTTGGCTGAGCCTTGGCAGGTTTTTTGACCGGTTTGGCCTTGCCGACACTTTTGCCACTGATCACGCTTTTCGGCAGCGCCTCAACGATGTCGTACTCGTCACCGGGCCGGGCGATGTCGTCCTTTTCCTTAATCAGCAACCACTGTTCCTTGTCACCGCTGCCGTTGAGCCGGGTGCGCACCAGCGCCCATTCACCGGTCAGTTTTTCGCCTACCAGGGTGAATTTGAGTTTGCCTTCTTTATAGGTTTCTTGCGGGTCACCGTGTGGTTGCCAGACGCCACGGTCCCAAATGATCACGTCACCTGCGCCGTATTGACCCTCAGGGATGCTGCCTTCGAAGCTCGCATAACCCAGAGGATGGTCTTCAACGTGTACCGCCAAGCGCTTGTTTTTTGGGTCCAGACTGGGACCTTTGGGCACCGCCCAGCTTTTCAAGGTGCCATTCAATTCCAAACGGAAGTCATAGTGCAGATTGCGCGCGTCATGCTTGTGGATAACAAAACTCAGGGATTTATCGCGACCCCGAGTCGGCTGATCATCGGCAATTCCCGACGGCTCGGACGTCACGTCGAAATTGCGTTTACGAGCGTATTCATTCAACGGCTTGGCCATGTTCACTACCTTGCGCTGGACTGGAACGGACGCGTGTATAAGCGTCTTCATCTCAGATCAAGAAACTTTAGTGGTCTTCTTTCGAGCCGGTGCCCGTCGTTTCGCCGGTGCCTCTGCCGGGGCTTTTTCAGAGGCTTTATCAGCGGATTTAGCCGGCGCCTTGCTCGCGGGTTTAGCCGCGCTTTTGCCGCCAAGGCTACGCTTGAGCAACTCGGTAAGGTCGATGACATCGGCACTTTTGCGTTCGGTCTCACCGACATTGGTTTCGACGTCTTCGATTTTTCCTTCACGGGCCTTGGTTTCGACCAATTGCATGATTTTTTCTTCGAAGGTGTCGCGGTATTCCTCGGGCTGCCAGTCGGCACTCATGTCTTTCACCAGCCGCCGGGCCATGTCGCGCTCGCTTTTGCTTAACGTGGCTTCAGTCACTGCTTCGGTCAGTTCAAGGGTATCGAGGCTGCGCACCTCGGCGGGCCAACGCAGAATCACCAGGACCATGGCCGACTCTAATGGCATTACCGCCGCCAAATGCTGACGGGTATGCAGCACGACATTGGCCAAGGCGACTTTTTTGGTATCGACCAAGGTTTCACGCAGCAAAGCGTAGACCTTTTCGCCGCGTTTGTCGGGGGTCAGGAAATACGGGGTGTCGATGTTTTGCAGGGGAATTTGCTCACTGTCGACAAAACCGAAAATCTCGATGGTTTGCGTCGATTTGGGGTGCGACGACCGAATTTCCTCCTCGCTGAGAACCACGTATCGGCCCTTTTCGTACTGCACGCCCTTGACGATGTTTTCCTTGGTCATGTCCTTGCCTGTGACCTTGTTGATCCGCTTATAGCCGACCGGGTCCATGCTGCGCTTGTCGAGCCAATCGAAATCGACTCCCTGGGACGACGTCGCCGAGACCAGCGCGACGGGTATGTGCACCAAGCCGAAACTGATCGCGCCCTTCCAGATTGCTCGTGGCATCGCCTGACTTCCTGAGTGGTCCTGTTTCTAGAAAGACAGGGCAGCCGAGGCAAAGTTTCGGACGAGACGACGGGGTGACCATACCCCTGTAGGCGCTGCCGGAGGCTGCGATAAGGCCATGGGCAACACATTCTGCCAATAATATTTGCAGACCAACGACTCTGTAGCGCTTAGCCTCCTGCATATCCACGTGGCAGGAGGCAAAGGAATTGCCAGGTGCAGTTAATGGAAATCGACTGCGCACAGGGCGTTTTTCCCAATCGGGATATACCTACGTCCTTACTACTGTCGTTGATCAAACGTCGACCGGTTTGCGTTTGACAGGCGACGCCGCGCTGTCGCGCAGCAAACACAAAACCTGTAGGAACTGCCGCAGGCTGCGATAGCGCCCTCAACTGCCGGTCTTATCCAACTCCCGCAGCTTGGCTGGCAATGCCCACAACAGCAGCGCCGCAGCAATCACGCAGGCGATGCCGATCACATACAGCGCTGGGGTGGTGCTGCCGGTGAGGTCTTTGATGCGGCCGACCATGACCGGGCTGACGATGCCGCCGAATTGGCCGAGGGTGTTGATTACCGCGATGCCGCCTGCGGCACCCGCACCTGCACCTGCCAGTAACTTCGGTGGCAGCGCCCAGAACGCCGGAATCGAGGCGACGATGCCTGCGCCGAGCAAGCTCAGGGCAACGATCAGGAACACCGTGTGTGTGGCAAATATTCCGGCGCTGAAGAAGCCGACGGCGCCCAGTATCACCAGGCCCGCGACGAACTTGCGACGCTCGCCGCTGGCATCGGACAGGCGCCCGACGATGACCATGCTGATTGCGCCGCAGATATAAGGGATCGCCGTCAGCAATCCAATCATTACCGGGCTTTCCGTGCCCGCGCTGCGGATCAACTGCGGAGCCCAGAAGTTCAGGCCATACGACGCCACTTGAATCAGGAAGTAGATCAACCCGAGCATCAGAAAACCTGGCAGTTTCAACGCCGCCAGCAATGATCCGCTTTTGTGCGGTTCGTGATGAGCGATACGACTCGACAGGTAGGTTTTTTCCTGGGGGGTCAGCCAATGAGCGTCGGCAATCTTATCCTTGAGCAGCACCAGCACCAGTAGGCCCAGCGCTACACAGGGCACCCCACCCAGCAAAAACAGCCAATGCCAGCCGCGCAGGTTCATTACGCCATCAAGGTGACCGAGTACCAGACCTGAAATCGGCGCACCGAACAGGCCGGCAAAGGCCGAGGCGAGGAATAACATCGAGGTGATACGGCCGCGATAGTGCTGTGGAAACCAGAGCGTCAGGTAATACAAAACCCCCGGTGCGAAACCGGCTTCCATCGCGCCGATAACAAAGCGCAGGGCATAGAACTGCCATTCGGTATTCACGAACACCATTAAGGCCGTTGCCACCCCCCAGGACATCATGATTCGGGCGATCCAGCGCCGGGCGCCGACTTTGTACAACATCATGTTGCTGGGCACTTCGAACAGCACATAGCCGACCACAAACAGGCCTGCGCCGAGGCCATAAGCGGTGTCGCTCAGGCTCAGATCGGTCTGTAGCTGGAATTTGGCGAAGCTGATATTGATCCGATCAAAGAACGCAAATAGGTAACAGACCATGATCAGCGGCATGAGGCGCCAGGCGACTTTGCTGATCAGGGCTTTTTCCGCGCTGACTATTTGCGCAGGGGTGCTGTCTGCGTTCAAAACAGAAATGGTCATTTCGTTGTCTCCAGACGGACTTCCCGTAGGTGTCCGATTGTTTTTGTTGTCTGGCAGGAGGGCGTCATGGCCCCCATGATTAAGCGTGAAGCAACACTAAGCAGGCGAATCAGGCCGGCAAGTTTTCAGGCGCCGGGTGCAGGTCGCTGTTACGTCCGGCTTTAGCGACCTGACCGGGCATCTCGTGGCCTAACAGCGCAGGCAAACGACGGGACATCCGCAGCAAGTGCGGCAGATCGATACCGGTCGCAATGCCCATTTCTTCGCACAGGTTCACCAAGTCTTCGGTACAGATATTCCCCGAAGCGCCGGGGGCAAAGGGGCAACCGCCCAAACCACCGAGGGAGGCGTCGAAGCGCCGCGCACCGGCTTCGTACGCGGCCAATACGTTGCTCAGCCCCAAGCCACGGGTGTTGTGAAAGTGCAGGGTCAATTGCCCGGGCGATACCTTGGCCAGAACGCGCTGAACCAACCGATAGACTTGACGCGGATTGGCCATGCCGGTGGTGTCGGCCAGGGTGATCCCTTGCATGCCCAACTCCAGGTAGGCGTCGACGATTTGCAGCACGAGGTCTTCGTCAATCACACCTTCGAACGGGCAACCGAAGGTGGTGGCGACAGTGCCGTTGAGGCTTACGGGCGTTTCCCGTGAGCTTTCTCGGGATGTTTCTCGGGACGTTTCTCGGACCAGTGCCACAATCTCACCAAACCCGCTCAGTGATTGTTCGCGGCGCATGCGCATGTTGGCCAAATTGTGCGTCTGGCTGGCCGACATCACCAGGTTCAACTCATCGGCGCCCGCGTCCAGGGCACGTTGCGCCCCCTTCAGGTTGGGGATCAGGGCGACGTAGATCACCCCCGGCTGACGCTGAATACCACGGAATACTTCGTCACCGTCGCGCAGTGCTGGAATAGCCTTGGGCGACACAAACGAACCGGCTTCGATACGGGAAAATCCTGCCAGCGACAGTTCATCGATCAAGGCGATCTTGTCAGCGGTTTCCACCCACTTTGGTTCGATTTGCAGACCGTCACGGGGGGCGACTTCCTGCACGATCAAGCGCTGGGAGTAGTCAGTAATCATTGCACGA
This sequence comes from Pseudomonas sp., assembly GCF_028293835.1. Lineage (GTDB taxonomy): Bacteria > Pseudomonadota > Gammaproteobacteria > Pseudomonadales > Pseudomonadaceae > Aquipseudomonas. Next base: position 7,750 of record NZ_JAQGNX010000106.1, on the reverse strand, counting down.
CTCCTTCTGTTTTCAGGCGGGCGATGTCGTCAGCACTGAGGCCCAGGCTGTCGAGCACGCTGTCGGTGTGTTGGCCCAGGGTCGGCCCCTGCCAGTTAACCGAACCGGGGGTTTCCGACAGTTTCGGCACGATGCCCGGCATCTTCACCGCAGCACCGCCTGGCAACTCGGCGTCGAGAATCATGCCCCGGGCCTGATAGTGCGGATCGGCGACGATGTCGGCGACTGAGTAGATACGTCCTGCTGGCACTTCAGCGGTTTCCAGGGCTTGCAGAACCGCGTCGATGGGCTGGCTCTGGGTCCACGCACTGATGGCGTCGTCGAGCATATTGCTTTGCGACGCGCGGCCGTCGTTGTGGGCAAATTCCGGCTTCTCTGCCAGATCAGCGCGACCGATCACTTGCATCAACCGCTTGAAGATCGGGTCACTGTTACCCGCGATAACCACATAGGCGCCATCGGCGGTGGGGTAAGTGTTGGAGGGCGCGATGCCGGGCAAGGCACCGCCGCTGCGTTCACGCACATGGCCCATCATGTCGTATTCCGGCACCAGGCTTTCCATGACGTTGAATACGCTTTCGGCCAGTGACACGTCAACGATCTGCCCATCGCCCTGCCCGGTCTTGACCCGCAGCAACGACATCAATGCGCCCATCACCGCGTGCATCGACGCCAGTGAATCACCGAGGCTGACGCCCACTCGTGCAGGGGGTGCGCCGGGGGTGCCGGTGGTGTAACGAATCCCGCCCATGGCCTCGCCGATGGCGCCGAAACCCGGACGATCACGGTAAGGCCCGGTCTGCCCGTAGCCAGAAATACGCACCAGCGTCAGCTTGGGGTTTATCGCATGCAGAACGTCCCAACCCAACCCGAGTTTTTCCAGCGCACCGGGACGCAAGTTCTCGATCAGCACGTCGGTGCTTTCCGCCAGTTGCTTGACGATGGCGATGCCTTCGGGGGATTTGAGGTTCAGCGCGAGGGATTTCTTGTTGCGTGACTGCAAGTACCACCAGAGGGAAGTGCCCTCATGGAGTTTTCGCCATTTACGAAGAGGATCGCCTTGACCCATCGATTCGATCTTGATCACTTCGGCACCGAATTCAGCCATCAGGCGCGCCGCAAAGGGGGCCGCAATCAGCGTTCCGATTTCGATCACGCGGATTCCGCTCAGGGGAGCAGTCATCGTCAGTACCTCATGGTTCTTGGAATTTGAGCCAAGGCTAGAGGACTGGGCAGGAAATAATCAAACCGTCAGTTGGCAAGGTTCGTTCGCCAAACGCGAACGCTTGTAGCGAAGCGTCTGGTTCGGGCCTGCTCAGGCTGGAAAACGTAGCGAGCGGAGGCAAGACAAGGAAAACAGGCGAGAAACGGCCGGGGTTGCGATCGACGCTACGGGTTGTAAATGAGCATTTTGATCGGACTCGCGCACCAGCCGGTTTTAACGCAGTACTGCGTACGTAGCACCGAAGGTGGCCGGCCTGCAGTAGTTTTCACACAGCCTGTGCTGCACAAGACGCGTCCAGGCGGCGTAGGTGCTCGAATAACAAACGACTCACCGGCGACAGTGTTGCCAAGTCACGAGCGACCAGTATCAACGTGCGCTCAGACCAATCATCACTGAGCGCCACCGCTGTCAGGCCGAGGGAGCGGCCAAACAATTCATAAGCTTTGCGCGGCAGGATACCGATGCCCATGTTCGCCTGGACCATCCGGCACACGGCATCAAATCCCGGCACGTGAATCCGCACACGCAATAGGCGTCCACCGGCACGTGCCGCGGCATGAGTACGCATGTTGATGGAACTGGCGGCGTGCAGGCCGATGTGGTCGAAGTCCAGGGTATCGGCGAAGGCTACACAATCGCGCTCGGCCAGGAGGTGATCGCTGCGCATGACCACCATCAAGGTGTCGCGACGATACGCCACGCTAAGCAGGTCTTGGGTGTCGGTGTCCTCGGAGCAAATACCGATGTCCGCCACGCCGTCGACGATGCCCTGCACCACGCCAGTGCTGGGGCGTTCTTCCAAGTCGATTTTTACTTGTTCATGGCTGGAAACGAAGTCATGCAGGTCTTCCGGCAAGAATTGGATAATCGCCGAGAGGTTCGCCAACATCCGCACGTAACCCCGTACGCCCTGGATATGTTCATCCAGTTCAAGGCCCATCTTTTCCATGCCGAACAGCATGCGCCGCGCGTGGTGCAACAGGGTTTCCCCGGCAGCGGTCAGCGCCATGCCTTTGGCGTTCCGCACGAACAAACCAATGCCCAGCGCGTCCTCCAACTCCATCAATCGCTTGCTGGCCGCCGACACTGCAATCGCCTCCCGCGCCGCCGCCCGGGTCAACGTGCCCTCCTCATGCACTGCAACCAATAATTGCAGGGTGATCAGGTCCAGACGGCGGGTGAGGTTTTTGTGCAGCATGGGATGCGGTACTCAGGGTTCGCGGTGAAGCAGGATAGCGCCAGGTCGCACAACCGCGCAGGCCTTTTGTTCCTCGGTAGGAGACAACACGTTGGCCCTTATCAAACAGCGCATAGCTTATTGACTTGAAAATAATCTGTAGGAGCTGCCGAAGGCTGCGATTCGACCTGGAACCGGTCGCCCCGCGAAAGCGCGGCGTCGAAGACGTGGCGGCCCCTCCTATTGAAACAGCGCATAAGTTATTGAGTTTACGAAAGCTAAATTGTAGGGGCGGGCTTGCTCGCGATGGAGCGAAGCGGTCCCAAAAGGCTGGATTCACGCAACGGCCTGAAAAACGCCCTGATCTCTTCCGCCAATGCCTGGGGTTGCTCCATCGCGGCAAAATGTCCGCCGTGTTGCATGTCCGTCCAGCGCTGCACGTTAAAGCTGCGTTCAACCCACGAACGCGGGGGCATGGGCAGCTCGGCAGGAAATTGCGCAACACCCAGCGGCGGCAGCACTCGTTGGCCAGCGGTAAAGTGCACGGGGCGTTTGCGGCTTTCCAGGTACAGGCGAAATGATGAGCCAATGGTCCCGGTGAACCAGTAAATCGCGATATTGGTCAGCAACGCGTCCAGGGATATCACCTGTTCAAGTTCGCCGTCGCAGTCACTCCAGGACTGGAATTTCTCCGCGATCCAGGCGGCCAATCCTGCAGGGGAGTCGTTCAAGCCGAACGCCAAGGTCTGCGGCTTGGTGCCTTGAATCTTTCCGTAAGCGCCCTCTTGCTCCGCCCAGGCTGCGGACGTATCGAGAAAGCGTTGTTCTTCATCCGATAACGACGGTTGTTCAGCGCCCAATGGAGGGCGATAGGATCCCGGCAGGAAATTCAGGTGCAGCCCTTTGACCCGCTCTGGGTAACGGTACGCGAGCCAGGTCGACACGCTGGATCCCCAATCGCCACCTTGCGCAGCAAACTGCTCATAACCCAACCCCGTCATCAGCTCGGCCCACAGCCCGGCGACTTCGAACGGGCCGGTACCTTTGGCCGTGGGGGCTGAGGAAAAGGCATAGCCGGGCAGCGACGGCACGACGACGTGGAACGCATCCTGCGGATCCCCGCCATGGCTGCCCGGATCTGCCAATAACGGAATGATGGCTTCCATCTCGACAAATGAACCGGGCCAGCCGTGGGTCAGGATTAAAGGCAACGGTGCAGGCCCGGTGCCCGGTTGGTGAACAAAGTGGATCGTTTGACTGCCCATTTGCGCAGTAAACTGCGGCAGTTTATTGAGCCTCGATTCCTGCGCTCGCCAGTCAAAATCGGTACACCAATAGTCCACCAGCCGCTGCAAAAACCCGTTGTCCGTGCCCTCACTCCATCCCGCGTCATTGATACCGGCAACCCACCGCGTCCGCTCAAGTCGGGCGTTAAGATCGGTCAAGGCCTCGTCAGTGATAGCGATGGTGAACGGCTGTATGTCCATGAAACGGGTCTCCTGTTGTTCGCATCGGGTGAGTTTATTTCGGTTGTCGCCAAATGATCGACAGTACCGCACGTTTATTCATAGAGCCTGGATTTCCATCGTAATCAACAGCGATTCGCACTGGAGCTTCGGCCACGGACCGGCGCAATTTCTGACCGAGGAACTTTGATTTACCTGACGTAAGGATCTGTAGGCCAACTTGTTGGCGAGGGGCTTGATGCGGCATATCTGACCTGACGCTTCGCCAACAAGTTGGCTCCTACAGCAAAACCTCATCGACTTTATAGGCAGCACCGTTGCTTTCCTGTACGTCGGCACAATCTTGGCCAGGATTGCCGTTGTATCCGGGCCATTGACTGCCAGTGATTCACATCCATCAAACACGATCCATGTCCGATGCCATCACTGTCTTGCCATTGATAGCCCTACCACCGCGCTTATGATAGATCCAGAAGTCTGTCGAGCCTGCCGACAGCCTCGCGAAATCCTCTATCAGCGAGCGTCACCATGACCCAAACAAGAACCTTATACGACAAGCACATTGATTCGCATACGGTGTGCAACCTCGATGACCAAGGCCATGTCCTGCTCTACATCGACCGTCAGGTCATCAATGAATACACCAGCCCGCAAGCCTTCAGCGGCTTGCGTGAAGCCGGTCGCGGAGTGTGGCGCCCGTCTACGGCGTTGGCGGTGGTTGATCATGTAAACCCTACCGCACCGGTGCGCGTGGCGGCCATGGCTGACGAAGGCGGCGCGCTGCAGGTCTCTTACCTCGGACAGAATTGCGAAAAATTCGGCATCGAGTTGTTCAACGTACTCGATAAGGGCCAAGGCATCGAACATGTAATCGCGCCGGAACAGGGCTTCATCCTGCCGGGTATGGTCATCGCCGCCGGCGATAGCCATACCACTACCTATGGCGCGCTGGGTGCGTTCGGCTTCGGTATCGGCACCTCCGAAATAGAGCATCTGCTGGCTTCGCAAACCCTGGTCTACAAGCGCCTGAAAAGCATGCGCGTTACCGTTGATGGCGACCTCGCCTCCGGCATCACCTCCAAAGACGTGATCATGGCGCTGATCGGCAAAATCGGCGCCTCGGGTGCCACCGGTTACGCCATCGAATTCGCCGGATCGACCATTGACGCTCTGAGCGTCGAAGCACGCATGACCATCTGCAACATGGCCGTCGAGGCCGGAGCACGGGGCGCATTCATGGCACCCGATGACAAAGTATTTGATTACTTGAAAGACAAACCCCGCGCGCCCAAAGGCGAATTGTGGGACCGCGCAGTCGCCTCGTGGCGCCAACTGCACAGCGATCCCGGTGCCCGTTTCGACAGTGAAATCCACCTCGACTCCAACGACCTGGAGCCCATGGTCACCTGGGGCACCAGCCCGGACCAGGCCGCAGCCATTGGCTCGACGGTGCCGGACCCGCAAACCATCAGCGACCTTATTTTGCGCCAGGACATGGTCCGGGCCCTGAAATACATGGGCCTGGAAGCCGGCATGCCGTTGAGCGACATCGTCATCAGCCATGCGTTTATCGGCTCCTGCACCAATGCGCGGATCGAAGACTTGCGTGATGCCGCCAGCGTAGTACGCGGCAAACGCGTCGCCGATCACGTGCGAGCGATGATCGTCCCCGGCTCAACCGCCGTGCGCGACCAAGCGGAGGCCGAAGGATTGGCAGCCATCTTTATCGAAGCCGGTTTCGAATGGCGTCAGTCAGGTTGTTCCATGTGCCTGGCGATGAACGATGACGTGCTCGCCCCCGGCGACCGTTGCGCCTCCAGCACCAACCGCAATTTCGAAGGTCGCCAGGGCGCGGGCGCTCGCACCCACCTGATGAGCCCGGCCATGGTCGCGGCCGCCGCGATCACCGGACGACTGACCGACGTGCGCCGCTTCGACGGCCGCGCTTAAGGAGTACATGTCATGCAACCTTTTACTACTGTCAGCGGTACTGCCGCGCCAATGCTTGCGGCCAACATCGACACCGATGTCATCATGCCCAAGCAGTTCCTCAAAGGCATTGATCGCAACGGCCTGGACCGTGGCTTGTTCTTTGATTTGCGCTTTTTAGTGTCAGGCGAACCCAACCCGGAGTTCATCCTCAACCAGCCGCCGTGGCAGGGTGCCAGGTTCATGGTCACCGGGCCGAATTTCGGGTGCGGTTCCAGTCGTGAACACGCGGTCTGGGGCCTGAAGCAAATGGGCATTCGCGCACTGATCGGCAGCAGCTTCGCCGGGATTTTTTACGATAACTGCCAGCGCAACGGGGTATTGATCATCTCGCTGGAAGAAGCACAGGTTCAAGCGTTGGGTCGCACCGTCAGCCAAGCGCAAAGTGCGCAAATCGAAGTCGACCTGGAAGCTCAGGAAATTCGCATGCACGATGGCAGCGTCATTGCGTTCCAGATCGATGCCTTGCGTAAGGACGCTTTGTTGCTCGGGCTGGACGCTATCGGCAGCACCTTGCAACGTAGCGCGCAGATTCGTGAATTCGAACAACGCCACCTGCACGCCAATCCCTGGCTGAACTGAAGCTTAAAGCGATAGCGCATGGAAGTGTTGCTGAAGGAACTCGACGCAGGCCCGCAGCTTGCCCGAGTTCGCCAGCCGTGTCGGGTAAACCGCCCAGACATTGGCGCTCTGGGTGTAATCATGCAGCACTTGCACCAATCGCCCCTGCTCCAGCAACGGTCGCACGTCCCACAACGAACGCAATAACACTCCGCGCCCATCCAGTGCCCACTGCAACACGATCTCGCCGCTGTTGGACGACAGTGGTCCACTGACGCGCACGCTTTCATGGGCGCCTTCGCGTTCCATCTGCCACAGGCCAAACGCATTGTCGCGCTCCTTGAGGACCAGACAATCGTGGTCCTCGAGGTCGGCCAAGGCCTGCGGGGTGCCACGTCGTTCCAGGTATGCAGGCGCGGCGCACAAGACACGGCGATTGGTCACCAAACGGCGACCGATGTGCTGTCCGGGAATGTCATCCCCGACCCGAATTTCCAGGTCGAATCCTTCACTGATGATGTCCACCACCCGGTCAAACAGGTCCAGACGAATTTCCAGCTGTGGGTACAGTTCGGCCAGTTGCGAAATAGCCGGCGCCACATGATTGCGCCCGAAACCAAAACTGCTGCACAGGTGCAAACGACCCCGCGGCTCGGAATGGGCTTCGGATAACTCGTCGTGCAGCAGCTGGAAATCTTCAAGGATTCGCACCGCCCAACGCTGCACACGTTCGCCGTCTTCTGTCAGCGCGACGCGGCGACTGGTGCGATGCAGCAAGCGGGTACCCAGGGCGTTTTCGAGAATCTGAATACGCTTGCTGACATACGCCGGCGACAAACCCAGTTCATCTGCGGCGGCGGCAAAACCGGCCTTGCGGATCACAGTCAGGAAAACCCGGAGGTCTTCTGGGAGCGGTGCGACTTCTTTTTTGGCGTTCATGCAGCTTCTTTTTAGAGTGGTCCGAGGCAGGTAGCGCGCGGGAGCCAAGAATAGCACCGGATCCCTTGGAGATTCTGGATAGCGCTGCGTGCATATACAGAAAAGATCTAAAAATATGGATTTAGGTTCTTTTACGGAATAAATCCGAGGCTTTATAACTAGCGGACTCTTTGTTTACCCAGCAACAGTCATTCAACAGCCGCAACACAGCGCCGCAACCATTTTGCTGACTTTTTTCTTTTGAAGGATTTGTCATGGACGTTTTTTGGTTCCTCCCCACTCACGGCGATGGCCATTACCTGGGCACCACCAAGGGCGCCCGCCCGGTTACCCTGAACTATTTGAAACAAGTAGCCCAAGCGGCGGACAGCCTCGGCTATCACGGGGTGCTGA
>NZ_JAQGNX010000101.1 GCF_028293835.1 Pseudomonas sp. | reverse complement strand
ATTGCACTGTGTAAGCGTTTTTTATCCCAGGTAAACCGACGTTGATTTTGAAGCTCCTGGTCCACGTCTTTTTGGCCGCTGTTGATACAGCGGCCTTTTTTTGTCTGGGATCCGACAGCGAACTCGGAAAGCGCCCACGAACCATTACAAAACATGCCTGCCAACCTATCTACGTGGAAAATTCCTACATCTTTTTCGGCTTCAAGACCACAACCAACTGTGATTGAACTGTGTTTACCAAATCGAGATTCAACAAACGTTGGGCCGGTATTGGACAGGGCGCGTGCCTTGACCCTTTGATAGACACAGGAGTTTCATCATGAATAAGAAAACAGGTGCATTGGTTTTGGCACTGGGTTTGCTGCAAATGAGCGGGAGCGCAATGGCTTCACCTCAGGGCTGGACGACCCCGTTGAACAAAGTTTGCTTCATTAACAGCGGCAGCATTTATGGGGGAACTGCGGCAGCGGGAGAGTTGAAGGTCGTTTATGGGCCTTATACGGCGAAGTGTGCGACTACTTATCACAAGTTTCGGCTGGGGTTGACGCTTGTGAAGGTCGAACAATTGATAAATGGCATATGGTCGGACCGCAGCGGCTCTACGATGAACCCCGCTTCACAGTATGGCTCGGGAACCTATCGTCTCGTTATCGACAATCGAAATAAACAAACGTCTACCGTATATGGCGGCGGTACATTTTCCGTCCCGCTCTAACTTACAACTGAAAACGTAAATCTTGAACCGCTGCTGATGTGCAGCGGTTCAAGCTATTTTTTCAGAGGGCTTTATACCCGCGTATCAATCAGTGAATTTGCCTTCGCCTCTGCGGCGCGCTCCTTAAGCGCCAGCATCACCGCCAGCGCGGTATTCATGCTAACCAGCACTCCTTTGGCAAAGCCATGACCGTCTTCAACATATTTTTTTGTGTCATCCAGAACGAGCCTCAAGTACGCGAAAGCGTCAATTTTTTTGCCAAAATTAGTTTGATGACCCGCTGCATTAAAATCACAATTCATTGGGCCAATGATACCGCCAACATCCGGATCGATGATACCTAGGTCTTCAAGGGCATTTCTAAGCGCCATCAATTCGCGGGTCGTCGTGTTTTCAGGATCAAATTCGGATAAATCAAAGTCCAGACCGTCCAGCTTCACCTCATTGGGTATGCTCTTATCAGCCCAATACTGACGCGATTTCTGAGCGAGGCTAGCCTCCATTGAAGGAAAACCATTGCTGGTTAGCTTGAAGTTTTTATCCGGCACATAGACATAATCTTCTAGCCGTGCCTGAACGGCGTCAAAACTGTATAACATTATCACCTCCACACACGACGTCACTGTTCCCGTCTTATCGAAAGCCATATGAAAAAACTTTAGGCAATTCTATCTACAAAGTTTACTTACAGAATCGCCCTACACGCCAACTAATAATCTTCCTATGCAGCTATGCAGCGGCCCGATTTAATTATTGAAGCCGTCATGCATGTGTATCAATCAGCGAGCTTGCTTTTGCTTGTTCCGCCCTCTCCTTCAGCGCCAACATCACCGTCAGTACAGTATTCATGCTCACCAGCACTGGCTTGGCAAAACCATGACCTTCATCAATATATTTTTTAATATCATCAAGAGCGATCGCCAAGTAAGCGAACGCGTCGATTTTTTTGCCAAAATTAATTTGATTACCCGCTGAGTTAAAATCACAATTCATCCCACCTATAATGCTTCCTACATCTCTATCGACCACGCCGAGTTCTTCCAAGGCAACGCTGAGTGCCATCATCTCGCGGGTTGTAGTGTTTTCGCCATCAAAGGCAGACAGATCGAAATTTAACCCTTCCAGTTTTACTTCGTTGGGTATGCTTTTATCGGCCCAATACTGCCGCGACTTCTGAGCAAGACCGGCTTCCATTGAAGGAAAGCCGGTATGAGTCAGCTTGAAGTTTTTATCCGGCACATAGACATAATCTTCTAGCCGTGCCTGAACGGCGTCAAAACTGTATAACATCATCACCTCCACACTCGACGTTACTGTTCTCGTCTTATCGGAAGCTACATGAAAAAACTTTAACCAATCCTATCTAGAAAGTTTATTTACAGAATCGTCCTACAGGCAAACTAATAATCTTCTTACAAAAAAACTAAGCCGATCAATTGGCGCTGCTGCTAAGCAGCGGTTAAAGTCGACTTTCAAAAATATTTATACCAGCGCATCAATCAGTGAATTTTTCCTAGTCTTTTCGCCCTGCTCTTTAAGCGCCACCATCACCGTCAGGGCTGTATTCGTGCTAACTAGCACTTCCTTGGCAAAACCATGACCTTCATCAATGTATTTTTTAGTAGAGTCGAGACAGAACCGTAAAAAAGCGAATGCATCAATTTTTTTGTCAAAATTAGTTTGATTACCCGCTGAATTGAAATCACAATTCATGGAGCCAATATGAAATCCTACATCCCGATCTATGATACCAAGATCCTCAAGGGCGTTGCTAAGGTTCATCAACTCGCGGGTTGTAGTGTTTTCAGGATCAAATTCAGATAAATCAAAGTCTAGGCCTTCCAGCTTCACCTCACTGGGTATGCTCGTATCAGCCCAATATTGCCGCGACTTCTGAGCGAGGCTAGCCTCCATTGAAGGAAAACCATTACTGGTTAGTTTGAAGTTTTTATCCGGCACATAGACATAATCTTCTAGCCGTGCCTGAACGGCGTCAAAACTGTATAACATCATCACCTCCGCATTCGACGTCAATGTTCCCGTCTTATCGGAAGCCATATGAAAAAACTTTAGGCAACTCTATCTACAAAGTTTAATTACAGAATCGCCCTACACGCCAACTAATAATCTTCCTACAAAAACAACTAAGCCGATCAATTGATCGGCTTAGTTTAAAAACGCATTAGTTTCTATTGAGCATATCTCTGCAAGTTCGCCATCATTTCATTCAGCGCCTCAGCGGTATCTTTCGGATGCGAAGCCCCTTCAAAGTCACCGATCTTGTCCCAACTGGCTGCCACGTCTTCAGGACTAAAGCCAGCACGGGGGTCAAAGCCCGCGCCGATGCTGCGCTCCCAGCGGGTTTTGCCGATCCAGCCGCCGCCGACTTCAAACAAGCCGGAGGTTTCGGTGCATTGTTCGCTGCCGAGGAATACCACTAATGGGCTGATGAGTTCGGGTTTAAGCATTTCGAACACAGCCGCCGGGATCAGGCCTTCGGTCATGCGTGTACCGCCGGTTGGGGCAATGGCGTTGACCAGAATATTGTTCTTGCGACCTTCCAGGGCCAAGGTTCGAGTCAGGCCATATAAGCCCAGTTTGGCCATGCCGTAGTTTGACTGCCCGAAGTTACCGTAGATGCCAGAAGTTGAAGCGGTGAAAATCACCCGTCCGTAGTTCTGCTCGCGCATGTGCGGCCAGGCGGCGTGGGTTACTTTGTAAGCACCTTCAACGTGAACGCGGTAGACCAGATCCCAATCGGCGTCGTCCATCTTCGCAAAGGTTTTGTCGCGCAGGATGCCCGCGTTGTTGACCACCACGTCGATGCGACCAAAAGCATCCAGCGCATTCTGGACGATCTTGTCGCCGTCAGTCACCGAGTCGTGGTTAGCGATGGCAGTACCGCCCGCTTCACGGATCTCGGCCACCACGCGGTCCGCCGCCGAAGCATTTGCACCTTCGCCGCGCGCCGAGCCGCCGAGGTCATTGACCACCACACGCGCGCCATGTTTAGCAAATAACAACGCATGGGCGCGGCCCAGACCGCCCCCAGCGCCGGTGACAATGACGACTTTATCTTCAAAACGCACAGGCTCACTCATGGACAGCTCCAGCAAAGATAGGCAATGGATTGAGTGTCGATCACTCGACGTCCAGCCACAATCAACTCAGTCCGTGCTGAATAGTACGCAATAAGGCAGCAGGATGCGCGCAAGGGAAACACCGTCAGAACAGGCAATTTCTGAGCACGCTTGTAGTTAATTTGCCTGTTCGATCCGGCCAGTGGCATTACTCTTTGTAGCTTGGATCGAGCTTATCGACCTTGCGTAATAACGCCGGCCAGGCCAAGGCACCGCCCATGCCTTGTGGGCTTTTAGTCACCATGGCCACCATTGCTTTAGCACCGGCCAGAATTTGGCCGTTGATGGGAATCAACTCAGCACCGCCGTTTTGCGCCAACACCTGAATGTCACAGGCACGCTGGAACGTGAACATCATCAAGAAGGCATCGGCAATGCTGTTGGCGCACGTTAGCAGCCCATGGTTGTTGAGCATCAGGAAGGCGTTATCACCCAAATCAGCTTGCAGACGAGCTTTTTCTTCGTGATTAAGCGCGACGCCTTCGTAGGCGTGATAGGCGAGGCTCGATAGGATAAAAATCGACTGCTGGCTGATCGGCAGTATTCCCTGCTTTTGTGCCGACACCGCGACCCCGGAGGCCGTATGGGTGTGAATGACACAGGCGACATCGTGGCGTACTTCGTGGATGGCGCTGTGGATGGTGTAACCCGCTGGGTTGATCTCATACGGGGTGTCCATCAACTTATTACCGGCTTGATCGACTTTAATCAGGCTCGACGCGGTGATTTCATGAAACATCAAGCCGTACGGATTGATCAGGAAATCTTCAGTGCCGGGTACTTTGGCAGAAATGTGCGTGAAGATCAGATCATCCCAACCGTGCATCGCGACCAGTCGATAACACGCTGCTAAATCAACCCGGGTCTGCCATTCAGTGGCGCTTACTTGACCCTGGACATTGGGGGACGGCAAAACTTGGGCAACATTCACGGCGTTCACCTCGGCAATTGTTCTTATGGGTTATAGAGGGTGTGCCGATCAGTCTAGTCAGAGCTGAGTATCTGTGTAGTTGCGTTAGCAGCCAGCTTACTGGCCGAGCGAGTCATCTCAGACCAAACGGCCATTTAGACCACATGCCCAAGCACAGTCTGCGGGGGAGCCACTGTATTGGCGAGGCAGGATCTGGAACGCTGCGGCGCAGCTTATATCGTCACCAAGTTGGCTCCTACAGAGACCCGATCAGGCACTGAGTTGCTCAATAAACGCTGCCAGCCAAGGCTCGGCATCGGCTTCAGGATTAACCGTTTCGCTGGCATCGAGTCGTAACATGGGCTGGACTTCCCGAACACCCAATTCTGCGAACAGCTCGCGCACTTGCTCGCCGCCGCCGCAGAAGGTATCGCCATAGCTGGCGTCGCCCAAGGCAATCACACCACCAGGCAGCCCGCGCCAAGCGGCAGGTAAAACGTCACGAATCTGCGAGTACAGCGGCAAGAAGTTGTCAGGAAGTTCGCCCATCCCAGTGGTCGATGTCACTGCCAGCAATGCTTGGGGCGCGTGGGCCTGGACGTCAGCCAGCGAAGCGCGTGGGTTGTGCCAGACTTCATGACCGGCGTCGCGAAGAATATGCTCTGCATGCCGGGCGACTTCTTCGGCAGAACCGTAGACCGAACCTGAAAAAATGACGATTCTCATAAATGGATCCTGTAAGCGCAGTAAAAAACGGCTGCAGTATGCCCCAACCGGGCTCGATGTCTTAGACTGTTGCCTTGATAATCATGTCGGAAGTTTTCCGTGATAAATGCAAAACTGCTGCAATTGGTGATCAACGCCTCTAATGACGGGATCGTGGTCGCGGAGCAGGAAGGCGACGACAACATTCTTATCTATGTGAACCAAGCGTTCGAGACCCTGACCGGCTATTCGGCCGTAGACATTCTTTACCGCGACTGTCGCTTTTTGCAGGCTGGCGAACGCGACGAACCCGCTCTGGCGGTCATTCGCACAGCCATTGCGCAGGGCCTGCCGTGCCGTCAAGTGCTGCGTAATTATCGTAAAGACGGCAGCGCCTTCTGGAACGAATTGTCCATCACACCGGTGTTCAACGAGGCAGATCAGCTAACCTATTTTATAGGCATTCAGAAAAACGTCAGCAAACAGGTAGAAGCGGAACAACGTGTTATTGCGCTCGAAGCAGAACTAGCGCTGGCGCAAGCGGAGATAAATTTGTTAAAAAGTGACCGACGGCCGTAACTAACCACCCGATTAGTTGTCTTCATACCATTCATCGAACAATCGAGCTTTGCCATGCAGCGCGATACCCTGCTTACTCAGGATGAGCTGGACTTCATTAAGAAGATGCAGCACAACCCTAAGCTGAATGTACGGGATCCGTCACGCAGCCTGCTGGTTAACGGCGGCGTGCAGATTCACGAACTGCTGACACGCTTGGCAGCTCATGAGCAAGTCACCCTTCAAGCGCATTTCGAACACCAGCAAATGACCTTTCCCTTGCACTTGGTGGAAGACGAATTCCACGCCATGCACCTGCAATTGGGCGCGCCCAGTATTTACGACGACAAAGGCCCGACCTCTCGCCCCTGGCGCCTGACGCTCCCGGCACCGCTGCCGTTGGAAACTGAAAAGGGCTCGCTGTCGGCGTTGTGGGTGCATGAAATCTCGTTCAAGGGCATTTTGCTTGAAAACCGCAAAGCCACCAAACCGCCCAAATATTTTTCGCTGTGGTTTTCACCGGCGGGCCATGCGCCCATCGCTTTGCGCGGTACATTCGAACGGCTCACCGAACAGGGCCTGGCGGCCTACCGCTTGAGCCAGAGGAATACGGAAGACACTGAGCGCTTACGCCAGTACATCTTGCAGCAGCACCAGTTGGTACACCCCATCCCCGCTTGAGTAGCACGATGCCGCTGACTCTGTAGGAGCCAAAATTGTTGGCGAAGCAGCCGGCGGTGAATTCGGGAGCTTTGGTGCAGTTTATATATCGCCAACAAGTTGGCCCTACGGAACGTGCAATCTCGCAACCGACTCTCACTACCTACGTATCCAGATGCCCCGCCAAAAACTGCCGCAAACAGCGCTGCATCTGACGGCCATCGCTTCCAATGCAGGCAATCGGCGAGCCAGCCAAACTGTCTTGCGCCAGGTCTGAAGCCTCACCCGCCAGCAAAATCGGACAATCCAGCATTAATGCCAACCGTTGCAAACGACGAGGCAGGTCATCGGCTGGAGGATGATTGGAATACACCACCAAAGCCTGCGGCTGAATTTTCTCGCAGACAAGGCTCAATTCCTCTAATGGTTGACCCAGAGCCAAGACGCTGACCGATAGATCATTCGCGCCCAGCAACAGACCCGCTACCCATAACTCCAGCTCTCGGCATTCGCCGGGAATGGCGGCCAGCAGCACGCTGGTCTGTGCCGTGCCTCGGGCCATCTGCAAGCGCTGCAGCGTTCGCCCGCGCAGAAAGTTATCGAGGAACAGCCACTCACTGACTTGACCAAACTGATCTTGATGCAGCAGGAATTCTTGCCACACCGGCATGAAAATATCCTGAAAAACTACGATCATCGGATAACTGGAGAATATCTGGCCGTATAACTGCTCCAGACGGCGCTCGTCGAACCCGCGAGTAGCGCGGCGCACTTGGGCCTGCCACTCCTTCCACTCCTTCAGCGAGCCATCAGCCTGGATGTCGCCGGACAGTCCTTTGGCAATGCTGGCTTTCGCGAGAATCTTGCCGACCTTACTGACGGCTACACCGCGCTCGATCCAGCCCAGAATGCTGCGAACTTCTTCAATATCAGCTTGAGAATACAGGCGATGGCCACTTTCCGTTCGAGTTGGCTGGATCAGCCCGTAACGCCGTTCCCACGCACGCAGGGTGACCGGATTGATACCGGTCATGCGGGACACTTCGCGGATAGGGAATAATTCTTCTTGCTTCAGGCCGTCCAGCTGCAGGCCGCTACCTAGAGCGGGTCCGATCATAGAATCAGTCATGGCAGGCATCGATTGAATACAGTTGGGCATTGTACTCATAACCCTGCCGCGCAAACAAAGTTCCGAAACCATGAGACGGTGGCTTATTTTTTGAATTCAGGAATAATCCTTGCCTGTTTTTAGGCGCAGCCCACCACCCCGGTGCTGCGTTATGAGAATTCCTTACCCAGGAACCTCGCTTTGTCTTATGGAGATACACAATGTCTACCTCCCCCGTCACCCTGATGGTTGCCCGTCGTGTCGCTCACGGCCGTTATGAAGAGCTGTTTTCGTGGCTACGCGAAGGCGAACAATTGGCCACCGATTTCCCCGGCTACCTGGGTTCGGGCGTTCTGGCTCCGCCAGCTGATGGCGATGAGTTCCAGATAATTTTTCGATTTTCCGACCAACATACGATGCACGCCTGGGAGCACTCTGCTTCGAGAAGCACTTGGCTGGTGCGTGGCAGCGGTCTATTTGCGCAACCGTCTGAACACCGTGTCAGCGGTATCGAAGGCTGGTTTGGCACAGCGGGTCAGCGTCCGCCGCCGCGCTGGAAGCAGGCCGTGGCAATCTGGCTGGCATTCTTCCCGGTTTCCTTATTGTTCAATTTCGTCCTGGGCCCGTTACTCGGCGAACTCTCATTGGTCACCCGGGTATTGATCAGTACCCTGGCCCTCACCCCGCTCATGGTTTTTCTATTTATTCCGCTCTCCACGCGCATGCTTGCCCGCTGGCTGCACAGCGCACCTCGTTCCCAGGTCTGCGCTGGCGAATCGGCAACCAGCCGCTAACCTCTCGACGTGCAAACACTCCCCATCGCGCCGTGCGGGTTGTATCGGTCGTAGTCATTGGTATAACTTTGCTGCAGATAATAGCCAGTTGATGGCTTCGTTGGCCTGAGCGCGCTGGCTTTTTCATTGCCCGCCCCGGCCTTTACTGCGTTGCGTGAGTTGTCCGATGGCTTTTCCCACCCCACCCGTTCTGATTACTGGCGCTAGCCAGCGAGTCGGCCTGCATTGCGCAAAACGCTTGTTGGCGGACGGTCAACCGGTCATCTTCAGTTACCGCAGCGAACGTCCCGGGGTGCAGCAACTGCGGGATTTGGGGGCGGTGGCGATCCATGCCGATTTCTTGTCTGCAGCGAGCATTCTGGCGTTCATCGAAGAACTCAACACCCACACCGACAGCCTGCGGGCGATAATTCACAATGCGTCGCAGTGGTTGGCAGAAACGCCCGGGGATGAAGCCGCAGCGTTTACTCAGATGTTCGGCGTGCATATGCTGGCGCCGTACCTGATAAACCTGCACTGCGCCCCACTGCTACAATGCTCGCCGGTGGCCGACATTGTCCACATAAGTGATGACGTCACCCGCAAGGGCAGCAGCAAACACATTGGCTACTGTGCCAGCAAGGCCGGACTTGAAAGCTTGACCCTGTCCTTTGCAGCCAAATTGGCCCCCCAAATCAAAGTCAACGGCATCGCGCCAGCGCTGTTGATGTTTCAACCTGACGACGACGCGGCGTACCGCGCCAGTACCCTGACCAAATCCGCCATGGGCATCGAGCCCGGAGCCGAGGTGATCTATCAGAGCCTGCGCTATCTGCTGGACAACCCCTATGTTACCGGCACAACTTTGACTGTAAACGGCGGTCGGCACGTTAAGTAAGCCGCCCCGTGAGGACTTCTGATGACCTTATCCCTGCCACAGAACTACCGCGATATTCTTGTCGGCTTGGGTGAAGACCCTGATCGCGAGGGACTGGCGGACACTCCCAAGCGTGCCGCCAAAGCAATGCAGTACTTGTGCCGAGGTTATGAACAAAGCATCGAAACGGTCGTCAACGGCGCATTGTTCGCTTCCGACAATGATGAAATGGTGATCGTCAAAGACATCGAGTTGTACTCGCTGTGTGAGCATCATTTGCTGCCTTTCATCGGCAAGGCCCACGTGGCTTATATCCCGACGGGCAAAGTGCTGGGGCTGTCAAAAATTGCACGCATTGTCGACATGTTCGCCAGGCGCCTGCAAATTCAGGAAAACCTTACCCGGCAAATTGCCGACACCATTAAAGAAGTGACTAACGCCGCAGGTGTGGCCGTGGTGATCGAAGCGCAACATATGTGCATGATGATGCGCGGCGTCGAGAAGCAGAATTCGACCATGATGACCTCGGTGATGCTTGGCGCATTCCGTGACTCAAGCACAACCCGTCAGGAGTTTTTGCAATTGATCGGACGGAGCAGGTAGGCATGCCAAGACTTGAACCTGGTACCGCGCGAATTCGGGTCAAAGACCTGTGTTTGCGCACCTTTATCGGTATTAATGAAGACGAAATCGTCAACAAACAGGACGTGCTGATAAACCTGACGATTCTGTACGCCGCGCAAGATGCGGTGCGTGATAACGACATAGACCATGCGCTGAATTACAGGACCATTACCAAGGCGATCATCCAGCATGTGGAGGGTAATCGCTTCGCGCTGCTCGAACGGCTGACCCAGGAAGTGCTCGATCTGGTGATGAGCCACGAAGCCGTCATGTACGCAGAAGTGGAAGTCGACAAACCCCATGCCCTGCGGTTTGCCGAGTCGGTGTCGATTACCTTGGCTGGGCAGCGCTAGATCCGACGGATCCCTTAATCTGCGTAGCTGTGGGAGCCAACTTGTTGGCGAAAGATTTCCGAGGCAAACCGATGAGAAATCTCGCCAACAAGTTGGCTACAGAAAGTTAATGTTGCGGGTCGAATGGCTTGACTCAGCTGTTCGCGGTCTTATCATCCCAACCATCAATCGCCTGCCCGAGCCCATCATGACTGACCAAGAACGCCTTGAACTCGAAGCCGCTTCCTTTCGCCGACTGGTGGCGCATTTGGACAGTCGCAAAGACGTGCAAAACATCGATTTGATGAACCTTTCCGGCTTCTGCCGCAACTGCCTGTCCAAATGGTACAAAGCCGCTGCCGACGAAAAGCATATCGACATTACCCTCGATGATGCCCGCGAAGTGGTTTATGGCATGCCGTACGGCGAATGGAAGAGTCAATTCCAGCAAGAAGCCAGCGCTGAGCAGAGTGCCGCGTTCGCCAAGGATATGAAACATGACTGACTTGAACACACTGCGCGCCAGTCTGCGCAGCGGCCAGCACGCCTTCGCCGACACGCTTACCTTCGTTGCCGAGGGTTACGCCTACCAGCCCCAGGCGTTCACCAACGGTAACGTTGAAAATGCCGCCGGACAAAACGAAGGTTCATGCAAGACGCTCGGTCTGGCCTTGCTGGAGGGTTTCAGCGACGAAGAAACCCTACTGGCGTTCGGCGAGCATTATCGCTTGGTCCAGGCCACACCCGAGGGCAGCGATCACGCCAATATTCGCTCTTTGATTGCCAACGGTTTGGCCGGAGTGACGTTCGAAGGCGCGCCACTTACTCGTAAAGAGTGACGTTGTGACACGCAACAAAAAACCGGCGGCTGCCGGTTTTTTTTGCAGGTCTTTTATCAGGGAAGCAGATAAAGAGTAAGAAGACGCTTAGAAAGAAGCGTCCTTCAGACCGTCGAGGTAACGTTCAACGTCCAATGCGGCCATGCAACCGGCACCGGCAGAGGTTATCGCTTGGCGATAAACGTGGTCAGCCACGTCACCCGCAGCGAACACACCGTCAATGTTGGTCGCTGTCGCATTACCTTCTCGACCGCCCTGAACCACCATGTAACCGTCTTTCAGCGTCAGTTGGCCTTCGAACAGCGCAGTGTTCGGCGTGTGGCCGATGGCGATAAACACGCCGTCAACTTTCAGCTCATCGCTGGTGCCATCGTTGTTACGCAAGCGAGCACCGGTCACGCCCATGTTGTCGCCAAGCACTTCTTCCAGAGTGGAATTGAGCTTGAGCACAATTTTGCCTTCGGCAACACGCGCATGCAGCTTGTCGATCAGAATTTTCTCGGCACGGAAGGTTTCACGGCGGTGAACCAACGTGACTTTGCTGGCGATATTGGCCAGATACAGCGCTTCCTCGACCGCAGTGTTACCGCCGCCGACCACAGCCACTTCACGGTTGCGGTAGAAGAAACCGTCACACGTTGCGCAGGCAGAGACGCCTTTGCCCATGAACGCGTCTTCCGATGGCAAGCCCAAATAACGTGCGCTGGCACCCGTAGCGATGATTAAAGCGTCGCAAGTGTATGTCGCGTTGTCGCCTTTAAGGCTGAAGGGTTTACCTGCCAGGTCCACAGCATTGATGTGGTCGAACACCACTTCAGTCTCGAAACGTTCCGCGTGCTCTTTCATCCGCTCCATCAACACGGGGCCGGTGAGGCCATGGGGGTCGCCCGGCCAGTTATCGACCTCGGTGGTGGTGGTCAATTGACCGCCCGCTTGCATACCGGTAATCAGCAATGGCTTGAGGTTGGCTCGTGCCGCGTAGACCGCAGCGCTGTAACCGGCAGGGCCGGAGCCGAGAATGATCACTCGCGAATGACGTACTTCAGACATGACACGCTCCTATTGACCGACCACCGTGACGCAGGGTCGGAACGCCGGCGTACCGGCTGGAATAAAAAAGACCGCACAAGCACTTGGGGAAGGCTTAAACATGGCGATCCTGAAAATTGAGGCTGCGGCCAGCGCCGTCGCCTGGGTGTTGCCAAGCCTGGGTATAGGCCGCAAAGCTTATCCGAGGAGGCGCAGATTAAGGAAATATGGTTTCACAATCCACCTCATAGACCATTTCTATACCGCGCCATAGGTATCCGCTAATTACCTGGATTTTACCCTGCCGCGATTATTACTGCGAATGTCGCCACTTTCGCACCGTCACCAAAGCCGGTAAGGTCTGCCGGATTGCCCTGATCGGAAGCTGCCATGCCCGCCCCTGTTCTCTCTGGCCCCCAATACTTGCGCGAAGGCCTGAAGCTGGTCCTTAGCCCTGGACTGCGCCTGTTTGTCCTGTTGCCGCTCACCATCAACCTGGTGTTATTCGGCGGTCTGATCTATCTCGCGATGCATCAATTCGGCATGTGGATCGACACGTTCATGCCTGAACTGCCAACGTGGCTGAGCTTCCTCAACTACATCATCTGGCCGTTGTTCGTCGCTCTGGTGATATTGATGGTGTTCTTTACCTTCACCATGATCGCCAATGTGATCGCCGCGCCGTTCAACGGCTTTCTGGCGGAAAAGGTCGAGGTGGTCCTACGCGGTACCGATGATTTCCCAACGTTCAGCTGGGCTGAATTAGCTGAAATGGTACCGCGCACCCTTGGCCGCGAGATGCGCAAACTGGGTTACTTTCTGCCCCGCGCACTCGGGCTGCTGATCCTGTCGTTTATCCCAGTAGTCAACGTCATCGCCGCGCCGCTTTGGCTGCTGTTCGGCGTCTGGATGATGGCGATTCAGTACATCGACTACCCCGCCGACAACCACAAACTCGGCTGGAACGAAATGCTCGCCTGGCTGCGGGCCAAACGCTGGCAGAGTTTGGGTTTTGGCGGGATTGTTTATCTGGTACTGCTGATTCCCTTCGTCAACTTGCTGATGATGCCTGCCGCCGTGGCTGGGGCGACCTTATTCTGGGTCCGTGAAGGTGGGCATGTGGCCGTAGAGCAACAGGCGACTGGGCGCAAAGGCTGAGCATGGTAGTTATCTATGTGCTTTCAATTGGCGCGATCCGCTCTAATGGCTGCTCCACACAAACCGTCCATTAGCACCACTCAAACGAGCATGATGCTCAATAGCATGGACGCTAGATTAAGGATAATAACCATGAGCAACGACAACCCAGCTGTACCCCCACATCAGGAAGGCTCGAACGAATTGGCGAAAACCGTGCGCCCATTACTGAGCGCGGCACTGGCGGGAATAGACCCTGACGAGGTGTTTTTCAACGGCGTTAACAACCTGACCGAACGTTTGGTCATTTATTCGGCTTCACTGACCAATGAAGCCGTGCAACGCATTCTCGAAAAAGACGAACCTACTTATACGTTTATCACTGGCGGTGTGTTTTCCGTTGCGTACTCTTTCGCTGACGAACACCGCGTGTCGGGGCTGGATCCTGAGAACCTGACCGAAGTCATGACCCACCTGGTCCGTACCTTAGGTTAATGAAACACCTTCAGTGAACTACTAACCGAGTCATTGAATTCAGTCAAACCGGTGGGCTCGCAGAGGGCGGCAGGTTGTTCATCATCTGCCCGTGAAGCCGTTCGGTGGCATCGTCCGCAGGGAATATGCATTCAATACGCAGTTCCTGCGCGGCGATGGTTTGCGGAGTACCCACCGTGGTGACCATCGAAAAATAGTTAAGAATATTGCCGTCCTTTATAAAACCCATGGGTACGAACGGCATCGCAGACTCCGCGCTAGAACTCTTAGCAGACTTCCATTCGCGCTCTACGTCTGGATAAGCGAGCAAGTCAGCCATTAACGCTTTGGTCTTCTCATCGACCACCCGCCCGACGGACTCTCGATGTACCCGCTGAATCAGACTGTTCGCAACCCCTTCCCAATCGGCCACAAACGGGCGCATCCCATTTGGATCAAACATCAGGTGCAACATGTTCCTGGGGCTTTTACGCGCGGCCATATTAATAAAGCAGTTAAAGAAGCGTGGCGCAGACGCGTTAGTCATCAGCACATTCCAATAACGATCCATCACCACCGCCGGAAACGGCTCATGTTGTCGCAGAATGCGATCCAGCGCCTTTTTTATACTGTGCATTTCCAAGGCATCCCAAGCGCTCTCGGGATATAGGGGCGCATAACCCGACGCTAATAACAGGCTGTTGCGATCGCGCAAAGGAATGTCAAGCGACTGCGCGATGTCCATCAATGTCTGGCGGCCAGGGACGCTGCGGCCACTTTCGATAAAACTGATATGCCGCTGCGACACTCCCGTATCCAGCGACAGGTCCAGCTGACTTTTACCGCGCATGTCGCGCCAATGGCGCAACAACCGGCCCAACTCGGTGGCTGGCGCCTTAGTAGCGATGCTGGTTGAACTCATCACACTCTCCATTTGCTATAAGGCTTGAAGCTGACCGTGCAAGGATCGGCGCGAACCGAACCCTGCGCGATCAGGCCATTAAGCGTGCGACCAAACCTGAGCCTGGAAGCGCTCCTCAACCGGGGTGCTGGCCATGTTGGTGGTGGTGGCCGCCATGGTCGAAATACCAACGCCAGTGATGACTTCAAAAATCTGCCCTTGGGAATAACCCGCGGACGTGAAGGCGTTTATATCAGCCTCGGTCAGATGCCCGCGCTTCTCCATCAGGGCTTTGCTGATTGCCGAAAGCGCCGAATACTTCGCATCCTTGGGCAGTTTCCCACTGCGGATAGCGTTAACGTCGCTCTGCGTCATGCCGTCCTCAAGGGCAAACGTAGAATGCGCGGCCACTGTCCACGGGCATTTTAAAGTAACCGCATTGGTCAGCAGCAGCGTCTGCTTCTCGCATTCATTCAAGCTGCCGCCGTGAAAACTGCCGAAGCTGCCAGCGAACCCGTTTAGCAGCACCGGGCTCTCAGCCATCGTAGCCATGACATTCGGCAAAAACCCGAACTTTTCAATGAGCAGCTGCAGGGTCTGCCTGGATTTTTCTGGAGCGGTTTGAAGGGTATGAACAATGAATCTAGACATGGTAATCATTTCCCGAGTCGAACAAGGATAGGTGTGTGTGTTCTGCTCGGTATTGACGTGCACACCGGCGTTTGCAGAACCCATCACCGATTCTATCCATGGCTCGAATGGGCTCAATTACCTTGGAGGTAATCAAAGGGATATGTCGTGGGGTCCGCTGAGGCTTCGTTTTACCGAAGAGAGGCAAGCGGTTGCCGGTCTAATACTGTTTGTAACGAGCATGAGGACACGGTCTTGATTTCTGTAGGGACTAACTTGTTGACGGGGCGACTGGCGAGATACTGTGCATAATGCGTCTCGCCAACAAGTTGGCTCCTACAGACGGATCGCCCTGCATATTATATCTTGTGACATATCGGCATCGGAAACTGGCATATACATTGCAATATTGGCAATGCCAATACGAAGGAGTGATATGGCCATGTCAAATATGACAACCTCAACCGCTGTGATAATCAGCAATGAGATGCTTCGACCCACGGGAGATAAAAAAGCCGAGGAATCACGACAAGCAACATCGTTCGCCGAAATACTGAGCAATGCGACAAATAAGACCGTCGAAATACCTTATGTACGCAGCGCAAAAGCAACTGAACTTCGTGCTTGGATAATGGATGATGCTACCAGAGATCCAGAAAGAGCGGCGATGTGGGCGCAAGCTTACGGATGCGACTCGCTTGACGGGCCTTTAATAGATCTTTCTGAAGAAACAATTATAAAACTTAGCGCGACGGGTGAAGTCTATACGAAAAAAATGCAGGAATACTATGAACAGGTTCGGCAGGAAAAACATGGCGGGCTCTCGCAGCTTTATAAATCAGAAATAGCCAAGGGCACCGCTGCTATAGACGTTCTTAACAAGGTATTCGCCTACTACGACGCGTTACCAAATGAATTCAAACGAATGGCAGACTTGTAAAAACTATTGCCGTCTCAGGATGCTCCCCGAGACGGCAATCAAAATCAGATCACCACGACACAGTCACCGCCGCGCCCTGAGCCCCAATGGGCACAGGTGAACTATTTCTATTGTTTACCACCATTGTTCTGAAAAAGAACGCTTGCGATGGATTATTCCCACCAAACCAACTTGTCGAACCTGAGCGTTGACGCGACACATCGTGACATTTATTTACTGTCCCTTGGCATAGCTGAACTGCAAGACCGCGCGGAAAGCCCACATAATTCCACGTCCAACTGACAGTAGACACTCGTGAACCGGGTTGGGCAATACCTGTCACAGGCACATGGGTTCGATACACATGTCCCTTGGAGTGAATCGTTGGAAGTCCTACCGTCGAATGATAAGACCCCGCTACCGACGGCTGAGAAACCAGGGCCAATGTCGATACCGCACCTAAAACAGCACAGCGTTTCTTTAAAGACATAAATTTATTGCGCATTACAATTCCTTATTATATTAATTTCAGGCAGCAGTAGTCCTGAAGCTTGCTGCTGCATATTCGGAGGAGTCTTCATGTAACTCAGATAGTTTGAGTCCCGCAGGCTGAAGACAGCACCCACGTTACCTACAGAAAAAAGCCAGTCAACCGAATACTCGCCCTAACTAACACTTACGGATTCGTCTTACACAAGCACACCAGATAAAGTAAGAAACATCTTACTTTTAATAAAAACTGTAACTTCAACTTACAAACCAGAGCCAGACAGATGCTTGGTGTTAACTCAAAACCTTCATCTGTAGATAAATTCACCGCCAATCCCCACGTCATAAATCCATCACCCAATCGCCATATCCGCGACATGAGATCAGTCGACACTGATCCCATGAACGCACCCCTGCATATCACCCTGATCACCGAAACGTTCCCCCCTGAAATCAATGGCGTGGCCAATACCCTTGGGCGGCTGTTTGACGGTTTGCGTCTGCGCGGGCATCGTGTGGAATTGGTTCGGCCGCGTCAGGTGAATGAGCAAAGCCAAGCGGCAGACGCAAATCTGTTGTTATGCCGTGGCTGGCCGATACCGGGGTATTCCGGCCTGCAATGGGGGCAGTTGTCGATGCATAAACTGCTACGGCGCTGGAAGCGGCAACGGCCGGATGTGGTGTACATCGCAACCGAGGGGCCGTTGGGTCTATCCGCGTTGCGGGCGGCGAGGCGTTTGGGAATAAACGTCATCAGTGGTTTTCACACGAACTTCCAGCAATACAGCATCGAGTATGGATTCGGTTTTTTCTCTCGCGTACTGACCCACTACTTGCGCTGGTTCCACAATCATTCACAAACGACGGTAGTGCCGAGCGTCAGCCAGAAACTTGAACTTGAGCGTCGCGGTTTCGAGCGGGTGGAGTTACTCGCGCGGGGTGTTGACAGCCAGTTGTTTCATCCTGCGAAGCGCTCATCGACACTAAGAGGACGTTGGGGATTGAACGACGGTGACATTGCCGTTCTGCATGTGGGCAGGCTTGCACCCGAAAAAAATCTGGGCCTGCTGAAAACCAGTTTTGAAGCGTTGAAGACCACGTATCCAACACAAACCATGAAGCTGGTGATCGTGGGAGATGGCCCGCAACGGGCACTGATGGAAAAACAGCTGCCGGACGCGATCTTTTGCGGAATGCAACGCGCAGAGGCATTGGCCACACACTATGCATCGGCAGATGTATTTGTGTTCCCGAGCCTGACCGAAACGTTTGGCAACGTGGTGCTGGAAGCCTTGGCCTCGGGCCTGGGTGTTATCGCTTATGACGAAGCGGCCGCGGCGCAGCACATTCGCCACGGCCACAACGGCGCACTGGCGATGCCTGGGGACGAGGAAGGCTTTATCGACGCCGCACGCTGGGTACTCGAAGACAGCGAAACCTTGCGCAGGGTTCGACTGAATGCGCGGCAACACGCGAGTCGTCAGGGCTGGGAGGCGATTATCGACGTGTTCGAACGGCAACTGCGCCACGCGTCCGAACAGAGCAAGGTGATGCCCATGGGGCATATTCAGGTTTAGCTTGAACCCCTGTGGCGTGGCCTTCGCGAACACGTTCGCTTCCACCGAAGCTCGATCTGCCCCCAATCCTTGGCAATCCACGGACCTGTAGGAGCCAACGCGTTGGCGAGAGGCCCGGATCGGAGACGCCTCGCCAACAGTTGGCCCCTACAGATGACTGGCTATCAATCAAAGTAACGTGGTCAACGCTTCGCGGCTGAAGGGAAGGATGTCTCGTTCGCGGCCATCACGTACTTTCTGCGCCCAATCCGGGTCAACCAACAATGCACGTCCGACCGCTACCAGATCAAACTCGTTGTCATTCAAACGTTTCAGCAGGTTGTCCAGGCTCGCCGGTTGCGCGACCTTGTCGGTGTCGACCATGAACTGCAAGAACTCGCCATCCAGGCCAACGCTGCCCACGGTAATAGTCGGTTTGCCCGTCAGCTTGCGCGTCCAGCCCGCCAGGTTGAGCTCAGAGCCTTCGAATTCTGGCTCCCAAAACCGACGTGTCGAGCAGTGGAAAATATCCACGCCTGCGTCAGACAACGGTTTGAGGAATTCACCCAGCGCTTCCGGTGTCAGGACCAGACGCGCGCTGTAATCCTGCTGTTTCCACTGTGAGAAACGCAAGATGATCGGGAAGTCGGGACCGACCGCAGCACGCACGGCCTCAATCAACTCGATGGCGAAACGCGAGCGCCCAGCCATATCGCCGCCGTATTCATCGGTGCGCTGGTTGGTGCCGTCCCAGAAAAACTGATCGACGAGGTAACCATGGGCGCCGTGGATTTCAACGCCGTCCATGCCCATGGCCTTGGCGTCGCTGGCGGCTTGAGCAAAAGCACCGATGACGTCTTGGATGTCTTGTTTCGACATTCCGTGAACCACGACCTTATCGTCCTTGAGCTTCTCCATCGGACCATAAGCGGGCACCTCGCCATCAGGCTCGGTACCGAGGCGACGCACAGCCCCCACATGCCACAGTTGCGGAACGATCCTGGCACCTTCGGCATGCACGGCATCAACGACTTTTTTCCAGCCTGCCAACGGGGCTTCACCAAAAAATTGCGGGACGCTCGGGTAACCGTTGGAGGCCTTGTGACCGACTGTCGTGCCCTCGGTAATGATCAAACCAACACCCGCAGCAGCCCGACGACGGTAGTACTCAATAACCTTGGAGTTCGGCACACCGCCCGGAGAAAACGAACGGGTCATCGGTGCCATTACGACGCGAGAAGGCAGCTGCAAACTACCCAGGCTGAAAGGTTTGAATAAAGCTTTGACCGGCATGTAGCGCTCCTCGAAAAGTCATTGGCGATGCCATGGCGCTCAGCATATGACCGGTCACCCGCGCCTGCCAGCACTATTGATTCAGGTGATTAAGGGCAACTAGCGGGACCCATCGAGCGACGAGGAGCTACAAAGGACGACGTGCCGGGACTGCGGGACAGCCCGGCGGGCAAACTGGGCCAATCACTTAAGCGCTTTCTCTATGGCGTGGATCACAGAGATATCATCTGGCGGCGTGCGAGGCGAAAACCGCGCTAACACCCGACCGTCTTTTCCTACCAGAAACTTTTCGAAATTCCACGTGATGTCGCCCGGAAACTCGGCACCTTCGCCCGCCAGCAGACGGTATAGCGAATGACGATGATCGCCGTTTACTTCGAGTTTGCTGCCCAGCGAAAAGGTCACGCCGTAGTTCACACTGCAGAAGGTTTGAATGTCTTCCTGAGTGCCAGGTTCCTGGCCGGCGAACTGATTGCAGGGCAAGCCCAGCACGCTGAAGCCTTTATCTCGGTAGTCCTGATAAAGCTTTTCCAGCGCTGCGTATTGCGGCGTCAGGCCACACTTGGACGCGACGTTGACCACCAACACTACTTTGCCTTTAAGGGGCGCGAGAGGCAGGTCCTGGCCATCCAGAGCTTTTAAAACCGTGTCGTGAAAAGCACTCATGACGAACTCCAAATAACGAGCGGACTAAAAAGGCGCCCGCATCAGGCCGCGAAAACGAGACCGTCGTTTCCACACAACCTGTCAGGGCGCCTTGCCAGCTAACTCAGCTTAGCAGCACAAATCAGTGGTGATGGCCGCCTTCGCCATGCACGTGACCGTGGGCAACTTCTTCCTGGCTGGCATCGCGAATCTCGACGATTTTGACGTCGAAGTTCAGGCGCTGGCCGGCCAATGGGTGGTTGCCATCAACGGTAACGTCGTCGCCGTCAAGATCACGGACGGTAACGATTTGCATGCTGCCGTCAGGGCCAGACGCATGGAATTGCATACCCACTTCGAGTTCATCGACGCCTTCGAACATGCTGCGGCTCAAGGTGCTGACCAGTTCGGCCTGGTACTCGCCGTAAGCGTCTTCGGGTTCGATGGAGACTTTCAGTTGGTCGCCAACGTTCTTGCCATCCAGTGCTTTTTCCAGCCCAGGGATGATGTTACCTGCACCTTGCAAGTAGACCAGCGGCGCGCCGCCAGCAGAACTGTCGATGACCTCACCAGCGTCGTTGGTCAGGGTATAGTCGATGGAGACAGCCTTGTTCGCGGCGATCGGCATGGGGCGAGACCTTTGCTTGAGAATTGAAGAACGAGCAAGTTTAACCAAGCACTCGCCCGAAAGCGAACGCAACTCTGACGGACGGCCCTTTGCACAGCAGCACCATCATTGATTTTCGACAGGATGAAGACGGCCACTGGATCGCGGTGCTTTCTTGTGGCCACACGCAACATCTTCGCCATCAACCGCCTTGGCAATCACGGGCGTGGGTACTCGATCCGTTGAAGCGGCAACAACAAATAGGTAAAAGCTTTGCCTGTGGCTGGTGTGCGCAAGGCACAGATAGCGATAACCTTACGCCCCATTGAGTCGCCGCGCATAAACCGCCGGTGTCCTGAAAGAATACGTGACGTAAACCGATATTTTTGCTGGCGGCCCGCAGCCGCCCCTGCACTGCTCAATCGAGATGTCCGCATGCAAACTTTTTTTATCGCCCCTACCGACTTTGGTGTGGGTTTGACCTCTATCAGCCTCGGGCTGGTGCGTACCCTTGAACGCGCAGGACTCAAGGTTGGCTTTTTCAAACCCATCGCCCAACCGCACCCCGGCGACCTCGGACCAGAGCGCTCGACTGAGCTTATCGCCCGCACCCACGGCTTGAAGCCACCTAAGCCGCTGGGGCTGGCACACGTCGAGCGGATGCTTGGCGACGGTCAGCTTGATGAGCTGCTGGAAGAAATCATCCAGCTCTATCAAGAAGCCGCCATCGGCAAAGACGTGCTGATTGTCGAGGGTATGGTCCCGACTCGCCACGCCAGCTACGCCGCGCGGGTCAATCTGCATTTGGCTAAAAGCCTGGACGCCGACGTGATCCTCGTCTCGGCGCCGGAAAACGACGTACTGACCGAGCTGTCTGGCCGGGTCGAACTACAAGCGCAGCTGTTTGGCGGTCCAAGAGATCCGAAAGTCCTCGGTGTGATTCTGAACAAAGTGCGCACCGATGAAAGCATGGAGGCCTTCGCCTCGCGCCTGAAAGAGCATTCGCCACTTCTGCGCAGCGGTGAATTCCGCCTGCTGGGCTGCATCCCGTTTCAATCCGACCTCAACGACCCGCGTACCCGGGACGTCGCCGAGCTGCTGGGTGCGCAAATCCTTAATGCGGGCGACTACGAACAACGGCGGATGTCGAAGGTCATCATCTGCGCACGCACCGTGCTCAATACGGTGGCGCTGCTCAAGCCCGGCGTATTGGTGGTAACGCCTGGCGACCGCGATGACATCATCCTCGCCGTGAGCCTTGCCGCCATGAACGGCGTGCCATTGGCCGGCCTGTTGCTGACCAGCGACACAGTGCCGGATCCGCGGATCATGGAATTGTGTCGCGGCGCATTGCAGGCCGGTTTACCGGTGTTATCCGTCAGTACCGGCTCTTACGACACCGCCAACCAGTTGAACCAGCTGAATAAAGAAATTCCCATTGACGACCGCGAGCGCGCCGAGACCATTACCGATTTCGTCGCCGGGCATCTGGACGCGAAATGGTTGCATCAGCAATGCGGCACGCCACGGGAGATGCGCCTGTCGCCAGCAGTGTTCCGCTATCAACTGATCCAGCGTGCACAAAACGCCAACAAGCGCATCGTGCTGCCTGAGGGCAGTGAACCGCTGACCATTCAAGCGGCGGCGATCTGTCAGGCGCGGGGCATCGCCCGTTGCGTGCTGTTGGCCAAACCTGAGGAAGTGTATGCCGTGGCCCAGGCTCAAGGCATCGAGCTGCCGCAGGGTTTGGAAATTCTCGACCCCGACCTGATCCGCGAGCGCTACATCGCGCCCATGGTCGAACTGCGTAAAAACAAAAACCTGAATGCGCCGATGGCTGAGCAGCAGTTGGAAGATACCGTGGTGATTGGCACCATGATGCTGGCGTTGGACGAAGTTGACGGCTTGGTCTCAGGGGTTATTCACTCGACGGCGAATACCATTCGCCCAGCCCTGCAACTAATCAAGACTGCGCCAGGCTGCACGCTGGTGTCGTCGGTGTTTTTCATGCTGTTTCCGGAACAGGTGCTGATGTACGGCGACTGCATCATGAACCCGCACCCAACGGCGGCCGAGTTGGCCGAAATTGCCCTGCAAAGTGCTGACTCGGCGGTGGCGTTCGGCATTGCCCCAAGGGTGGCGATGATCAGTTATTCCAGTGGTGAGTCGGCCAGTGGCGAAGAGGTTGAAAAAGTCCGTGAAGCCACCCAACTGGCCCACCGGGCGCAAAGTGATCTGCAAATCGACGGTCCGTTGCAATACGATGCCGCCGCCAATGAAGACGTTGCCCGGCAACTGGCGCCGAACAGTCCGGTTGCCGGCCGCGCAACGGTGTTTGTGTTCCCGGACCTGAATACCGGCAACACCACCTACAAGGCGGTACAGCGCAGCGCCGATTGCGTCAGCCTGGGCCCAATGCTGCAAGGCCTGCGAAAGCCGGTCAACGACCTGCCTCGCGGCGCTCAGGTCGACGACATCGTCTATACCATCGCGCTGACAGCCATTCAGGCGGCCAAGTTGTCGTGACGCCCTAACCCTTACTTACATCAACCAGTGCCGCCGGATCGTCCCGGCGGCATCCGATATCTTTTGCGGAGGCCTTGGCCCACATGCTGGATTCTTTACCTGCTCCCTTGCGCGGCGTCATTGCCTCGCTGCTGTTGGCGCTGAACACCATTGTTTGCTGCACGCCTCTATTCATCGTCGCCCTCTTTAAGCTGTGCCTGCCCTTCCCCGCAGCGCAACGCTTCACCGACTGGTTGATGGGCCACATTCATGAGGCCTGGATCAGCAACAACAAAGCCTGGATGAAGTTGCTACGCGATACTCGCTGGCACCTCAGTGGGCTTGAGGGATTGGACTATCAGCACTCGTATCTGATCACCAGCAACCATCAAAGCTGGGTCGACATCATGGTGCTGCAATACGTGCTGAACCGGCGCATACGTCCGCTGAAGTTTTTCCTCAAGCAAGAGTTGATCTGGGTGCCGGTGATCGGCCTGGCATGGTGGGCGCTGGGCTTCCCGTTCATGAAGCGCTACTCCAAGGCTTACCTGGCCAGGCACCCCGAGAAGAAAGGCAAAGACCTGGAAACCACCCGCCGCACCTGCGACAAGTTTCGCAACAATCCGGTGGGTATCTTCAACTTCGTCGAAGGCACTCGCTTCAGCGAGAGCAAGCACGCCGAACAGCGGTCACCGTTTCGCTACCTGCTCAAGCCAAAAGCGGGCGGCATTGCGTTTGTGCTGGACGCCATGGGTGAGCAATTGCAATCCATCGTCAACGTGACCATTCATTACCCCGGCGGACGGCCAGGCTATTGGGACTTGTTGTGCGGTAACGTCAACGAGATCGTGGTGCATTTCGAAGAAATCAAAATTCCGCCGCAGTTCATCGGCAAAAACTACGACCAGGACGGCGAATACCGCCTGGAATTCCAGCAGTGGATCAACAAGCTGTGGGATGAGAAAGATTTGTTACTGGATGAGATGCACCGGCAGTATCCGGCGAAAGGTTGAAGGCGTTCTGTAGGAGCCAACGTGTTGGCGATATCCGCAGCGCTACGGTTCGCCTGACACACAGCGGTGGCCGCCTCGCCAACAAGTTGGCTCCTACAGAGGGGTGGTGGCGCGCATCTTACTGCTGCTGATACTGCTGCCCAGGAATCGGCTTCAGGTTGACCTCAACCCGACGGTTCTGCGCACGACCGTTAACATCGGCGTTGCTCGCAATCGGCTGGTCAGGACCCAGGCCGCCTACCGCCAGGTGCGAAGGATCGATGCCCTGGGACGTCAGGTAAGTACTGACGCTCTGCGCGCGCTGCAATGACAAGTCCATGTTGTGCTGACGGCTGCCGGTGCTGTCAGTAAAACCGATGATCTCGATCATGTTCTGGTTGTACTGTTTCAGTGAACCAGCAAGATTATTCAGTGGTGCATAGAAGCTCGGCGCGATAGCTGACGAGTTGGTCGCAAAGGTGATATTGCCCGGCATGATCAGCTTGATCTGGTCACCTTGACGCTGCACCTCAACCCCAGTATTGGCCATGCTTTTGCGCAACGCAGCTTCTTGCTTATCTGCGTAATAGCCGTATCCGGCAGCACCGGCGCCCACTACTGCAGCGCCAATCAACGCGCCCTTGCCACGGTTGCCATGGTCAATCGCAGCCCCTGCGACGGCGCCTGCCAAAGCACCCAGACCGCCATACTTAGCCGTGTTACTGACGCCGCCAGAATCATTACTCGAAGCCTGCTGGTTGCTATAGGGATTTGGCGATGCGCACCCGGCCAACACGGCCAACGCGGTAGCGGCAATTATCAAGCGATACGAGGTAAACATTGGGTAACTCCTGTTTATCATCAAGGCAGCTTCACTAGGCCGCTGCGAACATCAGGCCAGGGCCATGCCGCGATTAGAACATGAGTGCAGAGAAAAATTCCCAAACGCCCGCTGAACACTTCTGGGCTAGAGGGAACGAATTGCATGCGTTTCATCAATCTATAACGTGTCCGCCCCTCTCGTGCAGTCGCAACGTAAAGGTCAATGGGAAATACATCGGTGATTTGAGCGCTTGCGCGATGCTTCCCGATGGGTAGAGAGTGGCGTTGTTGACAAGGCAAATCGTAGGGCTGCGGCAAGACCGCACATCTTTTCGACACCAGTGCGCCGATAGTGGCACTATGCAATCACTGGAAGCCAATCCAGCACATCGCCGTCCATGATGGACGGGATATAAAACTGGCCATGAGCGTCACTAAAATAAAAAAACGTTACGAATTGCCTTCCCGCATGGACGCAGTGCAGTAGAGAGAATTCGCGTGCTGAAAAAAATCCTTACTTCTGACGTTTCCGTTGGCATGCACATCCACCAATTCTGCGGCGTATGGGCTAATCACCCCTCGTGGAAAGGCAGCTTTGAAATAAAAAACGCGCAAGACATTCTGCGAATCAAAGCGCTGTTCGTCGATGAGGTGTGGGTCGATTTTGGCAAAGAGACTTTTCCGCCAATAGGCGCCCAGCCTGCCATGACGCCTTCAGCCAGCACCTCCCCTGCCAGCCTGAATGAGGAGCTGGCTCAGGCTCGGTTAATCTGCGACCGGGCCAAGACTGCCGTTATACGCATGTTTAACGATGCGCGACTGGGAAGAGCAATAGACCCCGGAGACGGTTCGTTACTGGTGGATGAAATCACCCATTCGATTCTCCGACATCCCCACGCATTGCTCAGCCTGGCCCGCTTGAAGACGTCTGACGACTACACCTATATGCACTCTGTCGCCGTGTGCATATTGATGATTGCCCTGGCCCGACAGCTGAAGTTGTCCGAGGAGCACGTCAAGGAAGCCGGGATCGCCGGGCTGATGCACGATGTAGGCAAAATGATGATTTGCAGCAGTATTCTCGACAAGGCCGGAAAGCTGACCTTTGAAGAGTTCGAGCGCATGAAGAACCACCCCGAGGAAGGCCTGAAAATTCTTGAAAGTGCCGAAGGCTTTAGCGCTCAGGTCATGGACGTCTGCCTGCATCACCACGAAAAGATCGACGGCTCCGGTTATCCCCACGCTTTGGCCGGGGACCAAATCAGCCTGTTCGCCAGAATGGGTGCGGTGTGTGATGTCTATGACGCCGTAACGTCTGAACGTCCGTACAAGAAAGGCTGGGGCCCTGCGCACACTATCCGCGAGATGGCGTCCTGGAAGGGGCACTTCGATGAGACCATTTTCCGGCACTTCGTCAAAACAGTGGGTATCTATCCGATTGGCGCGTTGGTCAGCCTTAAAAGCGGTCGTTTAGGTGTAGTGATTGAGCAGAATGGGCTTTCGCTTATTGCACCGAAAGTGAAAGTATTTCTGTCTATGCGAACAAAAAAACCTCTCTCACATCAGATTATTGACTTAGCCAGTCCTGACGAATCTGACAAGATCATTCAGATCGAGTCAGCGGAAGAATGGGGAATTACTAACGTGGAAGAGCTGTGGTCGGGGTTTTCTTTAGCGGACGGAAAACTATCCAACTGAGTGCCAATTGTCGAAAAACAACCTCAATACAACTGGAAAATTGCCAGAAACACGTGATAGCGCATCAGGATAAACGTTAGCGGGCCGGATACTATCGCCCCAGCGCTCACCCCGCCGCCACCCAATGCTCCTCCCCACGCTTCAAAAAAGTTTGCGCCGGCGCTTCATAGCCTTTGGCCTTGATCGGACTCGGCTGCTCGAATTCCTTAAGCAACGCTTTAAAGTCATGGGTGCGATCGACATCCGGCATCGGCACAGCGCTGAGCAGCCGCTTGGTATAGGGATGCTGCGGATTATGCAGGACGAGGTCACGGCGGCCGATTTCGACAATTTGCCCGCCATACATCACCGCTACCCGATGACAGATGCGCTCAACCACGGCCAAGTCGTGGGAAATGAACAGATAGCTGAGCTGGTGCTGATCGCGCAGGTGTTCCAGCAACTCCAGGACTTGCGCCTGCACCGAGACGTCCAGGGCTGAAACGGATTCGTCGGCGATAATAATTTTCGGATTGAGCGCCAGGGCCCGGGCGATGCAGATTCTCTGACGCTGGCCACCGGAAAATTGGTGCGGGTAGCGGCGCATGGCATCCGCTGGCATGTCGACCTGACGCAGTAGTTCAGCCACACGTTCCCGACGCTGGGCCAGCGGCACGCGGTCGTGAATCAGCAACGGTTCGCCGATCAGCTCGAAGATGTTCTTGCGCGGATTGAGCGCCGCGTAGGGGTCTTGAAACACCATCTGGATGTCGCGGCGCACCGCTTGCAACTCGGCGCCTTGCAGTCCATTGAGTTCCTTGCCGCACAGTTTCACGCTGCCTTGATAGGCCAGCATATTCATCAGCGCCTTGCCGGTGGAAGACTTGCCGCACCCGCTCTCCCCTACCAACCCCAAGGTCTCGCCCTGACGCAGTTCGAAGTTGAGCCGCTCGACGGCATGCACCTGCTTGTCTTCTTTGAACCAACCCATGCTCATCCGGAATCGCACACACAGGTCCTGCACTTTCAATACCACCGGCCGCTCACTGAGGTCTTGCGGCTCGCCCGCAGTGCCGAGCACCGGTACGGCGGCAAGCAGCTTCTGCGTGTAAGCAGCGCCTGGCTGAGTAAATAACGCGCGCACCGGTGCCTGCTCTTCAGTACGGCCGTGATTCATCACCACCACATAATCGGCCATCTCAGCCACCACGCCCATGTCATGGGTGATCATCAGCAGACTGGTGCCGTAGACCTGCTGCAACTCGCGCATCAATTGCAGGATTTGCGCCTGAATCGTGACGTCCAATGCGGTGGTAGGCTCGTCTGCGATCAGAACTTGCGGTCGACAGAGCATGGCCATGGCGATCATCACTCGTTGGCGCATCCCGCCAGACAACTCGTGTGGATACTGCAACAAGCGCTTTTCCACCTGCGGCATACGCACCGAATCAAGCATTTCTCGAGTCCGCTGACGCAACGCCTGGCGGCCCAAAGGTTCGTGACGACGCAAGGTTTCCTCCATCTGCTGACCAACTGTCATCAGTGGATTCAGCGAGGTCATGGGCTCCTGGAAAATCATGCCTATCTGCTTGCCGCGCAGCAGTTGCAATTCAGGTTCTGCGAGACCGATCAAGTCGCGCCCGCCAAACAGAATCGCGCCTTGTGTCACTTGTACCGACTTGGGCAGCAATCCCATGATCGCCAGCGACGACAGCGATTTGCCGCTGCCGGATTCCCCAGCAATACACAGCGTTTGCCCCGGATACAAATCAAACGTGAGGTCATCGACCACCCGGCGAGCGTCCGGGCCATGGCCGACGTCGACCGACAACTGCTGCACCGACAACACCGGCTGTAAGGTCTGGTTACTCATCAAAAGTCCTCACACGCCTCAGGTAAACACAATTTTCGGGAAGTAGAACGACACCACCCAATTGGGCAGATCGACGATTTCGCTGATGCGCAAATCACCGCACACCGAACACAGCATGTAAGCCTGTTCTGCAGGCATACCGTGCTCACGACACAGCCAGTCGATGGTATTGCCCACCGCCTGCCGCGCAGCTTGCATCAGGTCCGGGCCGATCCCGGTAAATGCCTCGTAACCTGCGCTGTCGAGATGCCGGGTGACCGGGCCCGGGGTGCTAAAGCGCGGGGTGGCCAGCGGTGTGTTTTTGATCAGATCCAGTTTTACTACCACGTCCATTGCGCTTTCGATGGCCGTACCGCAGACCTCGCCGTCACCTTGGGCGGCATGGGTATCGCCAATGGATAACAACGCGCCGCTGACTTCAACCGGCAAGTACAACGTGGTGCCCGCCGACAGGTCGCGAATGTCCAGGTTGCCGCCAACCCGACGTGGCGGCACCACCGAATGCAAGCCGGCCGCAGCGGGGGCCAGGCCAATCGTCCCGGCAAAAGGTTTAAGCGGAATTTTCGCAAAGTCACTGAAGGCAGCAGGCGCCAACGAGCCTTTATCGTAGTGCCACAGGGCCAGCGCCGGGTCCGGGAACTGATCCGCCAACAAGCCGAAACCCGGAATGGCCGCCGTCCAACCGAAGCCGCTGGGCTTGAAGCTGTCGATGGTGATTTTCAGTACATCACCTGGCTCGGCGCCTTCGACAAAAATCGGCCCGGTGACCGGATTGATCTTGTCGAACGGAATACTCGACACATCGCTTACCACCGAATTCGGGGTAAAGAAGCCATTGGAAGAATCTTTACAGATGAACTCCAACATAGAACCCGGCGCTACTGTGGCGGTGGGTTGCAGGCTGTTGTCCCAACCGAAATGGCTGTTGATGCTATGAATGGTCTTGACCAGGCAGGTCTGGCACATGGGAAATCTCCAGCGTTGAAAACGCCACGCCCGCAGGCGTGGCGATTGGCTGCGCATAGAGCGAGCCGACAGGGTTTTATTTGATCCAGATGTAGTCGTAATTGACCGGTACGTGAACCGGATCGACATACAACGCATCGTTGCCGCCCATGCGCGCCGAGCGCACGGTGAACCGCTGCTCGTTGAAGATCGGCACCCACGGCGCATCAGCCATGACGTCGGTAAATATCTTCTTCCACATCGCGGTACGCTCGGCCTGCTGCTCCGGTTTGGCCATGCTGTCGGCTTTTGCCGCCTGGGCATCCAGTGCTTTGTTGCAATACAGCGCCCAGTTCCAGCCACCATCCACCGCGCCATCACAGCCCAGGATGGGTCCATAGAAGTTCGACGGGTCCGGGAAGTCGGCGATCCAGGCCATGCCGCCCGACCAGACCATCGGTGCCTGATCCTTGGAGCTGCCGGCTGCAATCACGTTGGCTTGCGCCAAGGATTTGATCTGCGCACGCACGCCGATCTTCGCAAGATCCGCCTGGATAGCTTGAGCGATTCGCGGCTGCGGATCGGTATTCATCACGTACAGCTCGGTGTCGAAACCTTTGGCCAAACCCGCCTCTGCCATCAGTTTCTTCGCGCCTTCGACGTCGTAGCTATAACCTTTGTAAGCGCTGTCGTAACCAGGCATCGCTGGCGGTAACGGCTGGTTGGCCGGGATTGCTCGCCCATTAATGATGCGCACGATGCGGTCTTTGCTGATCGCCATGTTGATCGCCTGACGCACCTTAAGGTTGTCGAATGGCGGCAGAGTGGTTTTCATGGTTACGTAGCCGGTCTGCAACTGATTGCCGGTGACGACGTAGCCCTTGAACTTCGGATCGTTCTTGAATTCGAGAAATTTGGCCGGTGGTACGCCATCACCGGCAATATCCACTTCGCCTTTCTCCAGGCGCAGCAGGGCGACCGTTGGGTCCTGGCCGATCTCGAAGGTGATGCTGTCGAGGTGCGGCAAACCGGTTTTGAAGTAGTCGGGATTTTTCTTGAACACAATCTGCTGACCGAGCTTCCATTCAGCCAGGCTGAATGCACCGGTGCCCATCGGATGCTTGCCGAAATCAGCACCCCACTTCTCGACTTCTTCCTTTGGCACGATCGAAGCGAAGTTGATCGCCATTACATGCAGGAAGGTCGCATTCGCCTGTTTCAGGGTGATTTTCACCGTGTAGTCGTCGACCACTTCGATGCCCGATAAATGCTCGGACTTGTTGGTGGTCATGTCCTCGTAGCCCACGATAGGGCTGAAAAAGCCTGCGCCTGGGCTTTGGGTTTTTGGATTGACCGTACGCTCCAGGGAGTATTTGACGTCGCTGGCCTTAAGCTCGCGACCGTTCTGGAACTTCACGCCCTTTTTCAGGGTGAAGGTATAAACGGTGCCGTCGTCGGATATTTTGTAGTCCTGCGCCAGTTTTTTAACCAACTCGGTGGTGCCTGGCTTGTAGTCCATCAACCCATCGAACAGGCTTTTGATCATCGACCAGTTCTGCCAGTCGTACCCGATGGCCGGGTCGAGAGTGGCGACGTCGTTCTGATAAGTGACAACTATTTTGCCGCCGTCTTTCGCGGCCGGATCATAGTCATCGGCCAGAAGTGTCCCGGCAAATAACGTGGCCGCTACGGCCAAGGATAGTGCTGTTTTTTTCATGCTCCTGCCCCTTATCTGTGGTGAACGTTTTTAGTGTTTTTTGATGTCGATTCGCGGATCAATCCAGGGGATCACCAGGTCGGCGATCAAATTGCCGAAGACGATCGCCACCGCAGAAACCGTGGTCACGCCGACGATGACCGGGATGTCTACTTGCTGAATCGCTTGCCAGGTCAACTGGCCAATGCCCGGCCAGCCAAACACCGACTCGACCACCACCAGCCCGCCCATGAAGATGCCGATGTCGATGCCAATCATTGGGATCACCGGCACGATGGCGTTGGGCAGCACATGACGCAGCACCACGCGAACCCGGCTCAAACCTTTGGCGCGTGCAGTGCGAATGAAGTCTTGGTGCAGCACTTCGATCATCGAAGAGCGAACCATGCGCGAGTACCAACCGCTGCCGAGAATGCCCAGGGTCAAGGCTGGCAATATCAGGTGTTCAACCCCGCCGTAGCCCCCCATCGGGAACCAGCCGAGCTGCACCGCAAAGAAGTACAGGAATAACATCGCGGCAATAAATTGCGGCGCAGAAACGCCCACGAACGACAGCGCCATGAGCAATTTATCGGCCCAACTGTCACGTCGCAGAGCAGCTATTACGCCGAGCGTAATGCCGATCAATAGCTCGAAGCCAATGCCTGCGCCCATCAATTCCAATGAAGGCCGCAAGCGCGATCCGATCAATTCGGTAACCTCGCTACGCTGTATATACGAGCGGCCCAAATCACCCTGCACCAGCTTGCCGAGGTAGCTGGCGTACTGCTGATAAAAAGGCAGGTCCAGGCCCAACTGCGCACGGATTCCAGCCACCACTTCCGGCGTAGCACTGCGCCCGGCGATTTGCCGCGCAGGGTCTGCCGGCAACATAAACAGCAGCAAATAGGTGATGAACGTAACGCCGAGCAGAATCAGTAACGAATAACCAATGCGGCGACTGATGAACGTCAACATTCAGCTTCTCCCGATCAAGGTAGGGTCGAGTTCATCGCGCAGGGCATCGCCGACCAGGTTGAAGGCCAGTGACAGCAGGACGATGGCGATACCGGGGAAAAACACCAGCCAAGGCGCGGAGGTGAAATACGTCTGGCTTTCAAAAATAATGTTGCCCCAACTCGGGGTCGGCGGCTGCACGCCCACGCCGAGATAAGACAAAGTCGCTTCGAGCAGCACCGTGGTGGATATCCCCAACGTGGCCCACACCAGAATGGTCGGCAGCAAATGCGGCAGCAGGTGCGAGAACAGGATGCGCAGGGAACTGGCGCCCAGGGTCCGCTCCACCGCGACAAAGTCTCGGGCACTGAGGGCAATGGTCTCGGAGTAGATCACTCGGGCGATCTGCACCCAGTTGACCATGGCGATCACCAGCGCAACGATCCAGACGCTTGGCTGGAAAATCGCTGACAAGGCAATCGCCAGCAGCAATGCCGGGAACGCCATCATCAAGTCGGTAAAGCGCATCAACACGCTGCCGGTCCAGCCGCGCAGAAAACCTGCGGTAAGGCCCACCAGGGTGCCGATCAATACCGCGAGGCCGTTGGCGACCAAGCCAATAAACAGCGACGTCCGCGCCCCATAAATCAACCGAGACAGCAGGTCGCGGCCCAGCAAATCGGTGCCCAGCCAGTAAGGTGTGGCAGGCGCCATGGGTGCGCCTTCCATCGTCAGGCCTTCGACGAATTGCTCGGACGGGTCGTAAGGACTCATCAGAGGCGCAAACAATGCCAATAGCACGACAATTGCGATGTACAGCAACGACAGCGCCACCGCAGGACGACGAATCAAAGCCCGCAGCACACTCATGTCCGGCTTCCGCCTTGCTGCAACTGATTGGCAGCCATTTGCGCGCACAGTTCGTCCAGGCTGCGATTGAGCTGCATCGACAGCGTTCGCAGCCGTTCATACGCTTGCCGCTCATCCAGGTTGTGCTCGACCATCAACCGCGCCAATGCCTGGGCCAATAGAGGTCTGGCGCCGATCCGCTGTTGCAGCGAATCGATAGTGCGAGCGTCGGCGTCCAGCCGTTCGCGCAGACCAATCGCCATCATTAGCGTGGTGTAAACCGAGCCCTGGGTAATGGGCTTGTTGAGCAATGCAGTAGCGCCCAACTCAATGGCGCGCTGAATTTGCGACAACGTTTCATGGGGTGTCAGAGCCACAATGGGCACGTTGCTGGTGTTCAGCCGTTGCAGCACCGCTGGGCTGGCGAAATGTTCCAGCTCGACGATGGCGGCAAAACAGTCATCAAGGGGATCGTTGGCGTCCTCAAACAACGCCAACGGGGTAATGCCCAGTCGTTGCAGGCTTTTTTGCAGGCTGGCCAAGGTCCGTGGCTCGCAGTCGATCAGCAGCAGGCGACCCTTTTCAAAATCCGGGCGTTTAAGCAGGCTCATTTGACGATCCTCAGGCGGGGCACTGGCGCAGAAGCGCGCAGGCTGTGGAATTCACTCAGGTCGGTGGCGGTCAGGTATGGATCAGCCTGCAACGGTTGCGCTTCGCTGTGTAGCACCACGAAGCGACCGTCATGCAGTTCGGCGATATGACACGGCAAACTGCTGTGATTGTTGCGTGCAGAAATACTTAACGTACCGAGCACGCTGTCCTGGGGGTGCGTGTGAAGATAATCGCAAATGGCGTCCGGATCATCGCTGCCACACTGGCTCAGTGCCCGAGCAAACAAATGCACGGCGACGTACATCCCGGTGTAGTAATGGGAGCAGCGATGCAGCCCATGCTGACGCCGCTGCTGTTGACTGAAACCGCGATCAACGTCTTCAAAAAACGGCCCGCATGACAACAATCGCAGGCTGTGGATATCACCCACTTCCGCCAGTTCAGCTTCAGTCAAGTTGCAACTGAGCACTGGCAAATTCAAGTCAACGGCTTGGCACGCGGCATCCAGCTGATGCAGAAAAGCGTAGGACGACTCACCCACCAGATTGTTCAGAATAAAAGAGGGTCGGTCGCTGATCAGGCTCTTGATCAACTCGCTGAAATGAGTCGAACCCAGGTGGACATACTTTTCACCCAGTACCTCCCCGTGCGCTGCCTCAAGAATCTCCCGGGCGATGCGATTGCTTTCCCAGCCCCAAATGTAGTTGGAACCCACTAGCAGCGCGCGCTTGCCAAAGGTATTCAGGGCATAGCGTAGCAATGGAATCAGCGTCTGGTTCGGACAGCCGCCGAGATACAGCACGTTCTCGCTACTTTCAAACCCTTCGTATGGGCAGGCGTACCACAGCAAACTGGCGTTCTGTTCCAGGTCAGGAATGATCTCTTTGCGACTCGCCGATGTGGTTGTCCCAAAGATATGGCGAATTCCAGCGTCCATTAACTGCACCGAACCCTCACCGTATTTGTGTAGAAAACCCTGTGGATTGATGTGCGTGGCCCGCAGCTGAAAATCGTAGCCTGCATTACGATTGATTTCGGCAAGCGCATGCTCGGCCCCGGCCAACGCGTTTTGGCCCATGCGTTTGTAAGTCCCGTCGGTCGAGAGCAACAGCCCAACCTCAATCGTGCGGCGCATTTATTTTCTCCAAAAAAAAACCTGATCGACCAGTGGGCTGGTCGATCAGGCTTCGTTACCTGGCGCTCGGGCGCGTAATTTAGACAAGACTTAAAGGCGGGGCCAGGCTTGTGCGTACAGTTGCTTATGAAATAAACGTGCCACTTTGTTCAGTCTCGCCTGAC
>NZ_JAQGNX010000153.1 GCF_028293835.1 Pseudomonas sp. | reverse complement strand
GGCGGTGTTGGGCGCCGTTTTGTGGGCCTGGGCGGCGTGGCTGGAGCGTCGGGAGGAGGCAGACCATGATGAGCGCTGATCTAGATGAGCTCATGCTCGTCGTTGTCTCTGCCCGGAATTGGTCTGGTCGGCATCCTCCACGCGGCCTGTGATCGTGGCGAGTGATGGAACGGTGCTGCGGCTGTATTGGATGACAGTGCTGCTGCGGGTGGATCCATTTCTCGCTGAATTGTTCGTTGCGCAGCTTAATGGCCGCTCAAAGGTGATGATGGCACAATGATGTCTTTATTTTGGCGTGTCGCTTTGGGCTATCGCTACTCAGCCCCCTCACAGGACGCTAGGAAACAAGCGTCATAGATATCAAGGAAGGATGTTATGCGTATTCTTTTCAACTTGGTTTCAATTGCTGTTGCCGGTTCACTTCTTGCTGCTTGTGGTGGTAAAGACTTTACTGGAGCTTACCGATTTAAAGACTCAGGTATGAAGGGGGCAATGGTTCTCAATATCCACGGTGATGAAGCAGAGATTTTTGGGGATTTTGGAAAAGACGGTATCAAACCTCTCGGTAAAATGAAGGTGTCGGTAAAAGATGAAAAAATTCTTCTTGATGCAGTAAAGGGTTCTTTGCGCCTGGCCATGAAGCGTAACGTCGATGAGCGCAGCCTTGATTGCCTTAACTGCAAGGTAATTGGCCTGAGGCAGGACGATCAGGTTTGGGAATATGATCCAAAAGGGCCGTATGACGTAGATCAGATGCTTAAAGAGCAAGCCCGCAAGAACGAGGAAGCGCTAAATACGGAGCTGGAAAAAACGCAGCAGAAAGCCTTGGAGCAAGGTCGACGTGATTTAGAAGCTCAGAAGCTTACGCCTTATGAGGGCGATTGGGTCTATCAACGCACTACGAAACAAGACCGTTTGACCATAATGACCATCTGGCGCCAAAGCCAGATCAAAAGCTGGTCGTTCGAGTTTGAGAACATGGATCGCCTAGGGCAGGAAATTCCAAGGTTTGAAGTAGCAGACGCCGGCTTGAGGATCGGCGATGGCTCTAACTCCCACCTATACACCATCAGCGCTGACAAAAATGTACTGACCTGCATGGACTGTGAGAAAGCGGAGCGCTGGGCCAAGGCTGATCATAAGAAGGATCTCGGTGACCGTCAGTACGCTCGTGAGATGGCCGGTACCCCGTGACATCCTGACAGCCACAGCCCTCTGTTCGGCGAATGCCCAAGAGCCTC
Organism: Pseudomonas sp.; assembly: GCF_028293835.1. Classification (GTDB taxonomy): domain Bacteria; phylum Pseudomonadota; class Gammaproteobacteria; order Pseudomonadales; family Pseudomonadaceae; genus Aquipseudomonas. The sequence goes on along the minus strand of NZ_JAQGNX010000153.1, from coordinate 46,292 downwards.
GCCGGTGCGTCGGTAAGCGCGTCAGCACAGATGAAAGCACAATGAGCGCGATCAAGGCGCAGGTGCGCAGCCCAGCCGGCATATTTATATAGATGCTGTCCACTAGCAGTCGCGCTGCGCTGGGCACCAACACCGGATTTTCACCGTTCTGGACGTCTGGCTCAACGCTCGCACCGAAACCACCGGGTTATGCGGCACGACTTGGCCTACCACCAGCCAATCGAACAGGTGCCGGATGGTCGCGAGGTGCTGCTTCACTGAACTCAAGCAGCCGCCTAGCTGCCAACCCCTGATCTTGCTGGATAATGGGTGAGTACCTAAATGAGTACCTTTTTGAGAAGTTAACCTTTTCTTTCCCTCTATCCACTTGGGCTTCTGGCTTCAGATTCTATTCCTATTTTCGGCACCAAGACCAAAGCCCCGTTTCTAACGATTCGGGGCTTTTTTACATTCTGTGGTTGTATACCATACAGCTCCTTCACTGGCCGCCCGCAACTCAACTCCTCCAGTCAGAACCGCGCCAGCCCTTTAGAACCGCTTCGCTGCCCATCGCGAGTAAGCCCGCTCATACAAGTGGTTACTGTATACAGCCCTCACAAACTCAACCGCATCGACAAGTCCACGGCCTTTATATCTTTGGTTAATGCCCCTATCGAAATGTAATCCACTCCCGTCTCGGCAATTGGCACCAGGGTTGTGTCATTAATCCCGCCGCTGGCCTCCAGCTTTGCTCTGCCACCGGTAATTCGCACGGCCTCGCGCATCTCATCCAGGCTCAGTTCATCGAGCATGATGATGTCGGCACCGGCCGCCAGGGCCTGGTTCAACTCATTGAGACTTTCGACTTCGATTTCAACCGGTTTGCCGGGGGCGATTTTGCGGGCGGCGGTGATTGCTTCGGCGATGCCGCCGCAGGCTGCGATGTGGTTTTCCTTAATTAAAAACGCGTCGAACAGGCCGATGCGGTGGTTATGGCAGCCGCCGCAGGTGACGGCGTATTTTTGTGCCATGCGCAAGCCGGGCAGGGTTTTGCGGGTGTCGAGCAGTCTGACCTGGGTGTCGGCGACTTTGTCTGCGTAGTACTGGGCGCGGGTAGCGACGGCCGAGAGCATCTGCAAAAAATTCAGCGCGCTGCGTTCGCCGGTCAGTAATGAGCGGGCAGGGCCTTCGAGGTGGAACAGCGGTTGGTTGGGTTTGACCCGCTCACCGTCGACGACCTGCCAATGCACGGCCACACGTGGGTCCAGTTGGCGAAAGACCGTGTCCACCCACGCCGTGCCGCTGATCACCGCGTCGTCGCGGGTGATGATCGTTGCTTTGGCCAGGCGTTCTGCGGGAATCAGTTGCGCCGTGATGTCGCCACTGCCCACGTCCTCAATCAACGCGCGGCGTACGTTAGCTTCAATTTCCGCCGTTAGGGGGGCGAGGCGTAGGTTTGGCATAGCGGGCTCCACTGACAATTCGCTCGAGTATAAGGTACGGCACCCCGGCAACCCACCCCGCGCAACGCCTCATGGCAGAGCCTGCGCGTGCAGTTCGTCGGTTTTGCGTCCGGGATCGTGACGGATTGCACGATTGGCGGTCTATCCAGCGTTCTACGGGGGAAAAGTCGTAAATCACCGCTGGCGCATTGGTCGTCTTTTGCCAGATACTCTGTCGGACAATTGACGTCATGACTTTGGCGCTTATCAATTACAGCATTGCGCTTTACAGATGCGTGTTTTATGCCTTGTCTGTAGAAGGTTCGCTGGATGTTCTCAAATGGAGATCTGGATGCAAAACGACGGCAAAGTTGTTCCGCTGAACAAGGGCACGCCAGACCAGGCACCTTCCTCGCCGCTTGTCCGGTTGCCGGTCGTTTTGCTGCAAGTCCGTGACAAGGCTGCGCAACAGCTCAAAGAAGCGTTGCAGGCCCTGTTTGATAACGCCGATGACACGCTGTTCGAGATGGCGGATCGGGCGCACAACAACGTCGAACAGAATATTTTCTTTGAGGCCATGCGTGACCTGCGCCTTAAACGTAAAAGCATCGAGCGCGGTTTTCTCGACAAATTCTACGAAGCCTTTTTGCGCCTCGGCCAATACGAGGTGAGTGTTCCGGAAATTGCCCCGCCGATGACGTTCGACAAGTTGGCGCTGGTGCATAACGATGACCTGGAGCGAACCGTGGCCGTGGATGCGATGGTTTCCAAGGTCTTGAGCCGCGATGGTTTCGCCTTGGCGCAACTGACCACTCGCTTGAACACCCTTATTCCTCAGCGCCTGACCGATACCTCTAATCCAATGGGGCCGACTGCGCTGTGTGATTTCTTCCTGCAAGCCGGGCGCAGCCTCGGGGTGGAAATCAAGGTCAAGCTGATCATTCTCAAGCTGTTCGAAAAGTACGTGCTAACGGACGCCGATCAGCTGTATGACGAAGCCAATCAATTGTTGATCGCCAGCGGTGTGCTGCCCGATTTGAAGGCCGGGCCTACGCGTCGGGTTTCTGACCGTGGGACGACAGCCAGCGCGCGTTCGCCGCAGGGGGCAGATGTCGCCGATGCAGTGGCCGCGGCGAACGCCAGTCGGCAACTCGACAAAGACGTTCACGAAGTGTTCGCGGCATTGCAGGAATTACTTGTGTTGGTACGCAGTGTCGTACCGCCGCCCGAGCCTAACGCTGAAGCCAAGCCGATTAGCAGCCATGATTTGCTGCGTCTGCTCTCGCACTTGCAGCAGCACGTTTCAGCCCCTGAGGCTCATGACGAGTTCAACCTGCGCGATCAACTGGAGCAGTTGCTGGCCCGGGTCAGCATGAAGAGCGGCAAGTTTCGCGTGGTCGGGGGTGTCGACGAAGACGTGATCAACCTGATCGCGATGCTCTTTGAGTTCATCCTTGACGACCGCAACTTGCCTGATTCGCTCAAAGCGCTGATCGGGCGGCTGCAAATTCCGATGTTGAAAGTCGCGGTGCTGGACAAAAGTTTCTTCAGCCGTGGCAGCCACCCGGCGCGACGCTTGCTCAACGAAATTGCTTCGGCGGCGTTGGGCTGGGGCGGTCGCGATGACTACCAGCGCGATACGCTTTACCTGCGCATCGAGCAGATTGTGCAGCGTCTGCTGAATGACTTCGTCGACGATCCGGCAATTTTCTCTGAACTGCTGGTGGACTTCCTCGCCTTCACCGGCGATGAGCGTCGTCGCAGCGAGTTGCTTGAACAACGTACTCGAGACGCCGAAGAAGGCCGCTCCAGAGCCGAATTGGCCCGGCAGCGGGTACAGCAGGAGCTGAATCAACGCCTGCTGGGCAAAACCTTGCCCGAGGTAGTGGTTCGTTTGCTTCAGGAAGCCTGGAGCAAAGTGCTGCTGCTGACCTGTTTGAAGCATGGCGACCAATCAGCCGAATGGCGCGCGGGTCTGGGCGCCATGGATGATTTGATCTGGAGCGTCGAGCTGCATGAAGAACCCGAAGCTCGGCAGCGTCTGTTGGACCTTGTACCCGGTTTACTTAAATCCTTGCGCGATGGCCTGACCAGCGCGGCTTTCGACCCGTTCGCTACCGGCGACTTCTTTAGTCAATTGGAAGGCCTGCACCTCCAGGCGTTTCAATATTTTGCGCGCCAGCAGGATGACAACAGCGAACACCCTACGGTGCCCGTGCCTGCTGCGGAAATGGTCGCTGTCGTCGAAGAGATCGTGCTGATTGCTCCTGGAGAACAACCCCAGGGTGATCAAGGCGTACGCTTGGCCGACGATGATGAAGCCGTCCTTGAAGTCGATAAGCTGCGGGTCGGTTGCTGGGTAGAAATACAGGAAGACGAGGAGCATAAGCTGCGCTGCAAGCTGGCAGCGATCATCGAGCCCACTGGCCGCTTTGTATTTGTTAACCGCACCGGCATGAAAGTGCTGGAGAAGACCCGCATGGGCCTCGCGGTTGAGTTTCGTCGCGGCGCAGTTCGCTTGCTCGACGATGCGTTGTTGTTTGACCGAGCGCTAGAGGCAGTCATCGGCAATTTGCGGCGGCTCAAGGGCGGGGCCTGATCGTTGCAGTCGACCTGCTGCGATTTAATCGCGCAGCTAGTTAACCTCAGAGACAGGGCAACGACACATCCTGTTTTGCCGGTGAGGTAAATATTGCTGCCCGGTGATTCCCCGTCGCGGGCATACTTGCGCTATCGACTTGCCGTTCAAGGAACCCTTCATGCAGCTGGACCCCGATAGCGGTTGGTGCCATGGCGCGCACCACTGCCCGTCGCCCAACTTCAATTCGCGGCCTGAGGCCGAGATTTCGCTGCTGGTGATTCACAACATCAGCTTGCCCCCCGCTGAGTTCAAAACCGGCTGCGTCCAGGCATTCTTTCAAAATCAGTTGGATGTCTCCCAACACCCTTATTTTGAAAGCATCGCTGAGTTGCGCGTGTCGGCGCATTTTCTGATCGAGCGCGACGGTGTGCTGACTCAATTCGTATCATGCCTTGACCGTGCCTGGCACGCGGGCGTCTCCAGTTTCGAAGGGCGCGATAGCTGTAACGACTACTCCATTGGCATCGAGCTGGAAGGTACCGACGACTTGCCCTTCACCGATGACCAGTACGATGCTTTGATTGAGTTGACCCGCCAGCTGCAGTCGAGCTATTCCGCCATTATCACGCAACGAATTTGCGGCCATAGCGATGTCGCTCCGGGGCGTAAGACAGATCCGGGTCCATGTTTTGATTGGGCGCGTTTTCGAGCTGCATTGCAGGATTGAAGTGAGGAACAAGGAATGAGCTTTCTGGTGTTGCTGTTGGCTGTCTGGATCGAGAAGTTTTCAGCCTTGCGCCAACGTGTCCAACGAGACGGGCCGTGGCTAAGTGAGTTGGCGAAGCTTGAAGCCAGCCCACGCATGAGCGCTCGACCGTGGCTGGTGTTGGCGCTGTTAGTGTTGCTGCCGGCGATCTTATTGGCACTGTCGTTGGTGGTGCTGCAATCGGTGGCTTACGGATGGCTAGGCTTGCCAGTGCACATTTTGGTCCTGATCTACAGTTTGGGTCGCGGCGATCTGTTGGCCACCCTGGGGCCGTTTCGCGATGCGTGGCGCCGAGGCGACGAGGAGGCCGCCAGTCTGGTTGCCGAGCGCGACATGGGCGTACTTGCAGAGGACGGCACGCAGTTACTAGAAGGTGTTCAGCGCTATTTATTGTGGCAGGCCTACCAGAGTTTCTTTGCGGTGATTTTTTGGTATTTCCTGCTGGGTCCAGTGGCGGCGTTGAGTTATCGATTGCTGGCCTTGGCCGTTGCACACGGCAAGACGCCCGCCTTGATCGAGCGCGCCGCGCAGATGCGCCATGCGTTCGACTGGGTGCCGGTGCGTTTGCTGGCAGCCAGTTTTGCTTTGGTCGGAAATTTCGTTGCGGTTGGTCGGATGATGCTGCTTGAGCTGCTCAACTGGAACGTCAGCGCGGCTGAGCTGGTGACCAACACAGGCAAGGCGGCCAGCGAGATTCCAGCGCCAGTGGTGGGTGCAGATGGCATTGCAAACCTCGACTCGCTGTGGGAATTGCTGCTGCGTTCGGCGCTGGTCTGGTACGCCGGATTCGCCCTGTGGACGTTGTTGGTTTAACGTTTTTTCGGGGGTTACGGATTGCCCCAACTCCGGCGCCATGCCCAGAACTCGGTGGAGGGAACGTGTTCACGAAGAAGCTGACTCGGTGGACCTGAAACACCACGGCGCCTGGAAAACCTTCGCCAACACGTTGGCTCCTACAGCTAAGCTCTTCGGCTTTTTGGCCTTATAAATCCCCGTTTACCTTTCCTTACAAATCCTCCCGCCGATATCAGGTATACAAGCCCTGCTGTACCCCCTAAAAATAAGAAAAAGGGAGCGTTCTTGTGAAGAGCCTTTTGTACCCGGCCATTGCGCTGATGAACCGTCTGAGCTTTGCAATGAAGTTCACACTTATCAGCATTCTGTTTTTTCTGCCCATGTTGGTCACTAACTTTTATCTGGTCCGAGACTCCTATCGCGAGTTCGTCGGCACCCGGATCGAGTTGCAAAGCCTTGAGTTGGTAGGCGCCAGTTTGAACGTGCGGCGTGACCTGGAGACGCTCGACGGCTTGGTCGAGATGAATGTTGTATTGGGTCAGTCCAGCCAATTCGAAGCCTTGAATCCACGCATCGCAGCGCTGGAAACCACGCTGCTGGCGACCCTTAAACACCTGCGGGCACCAGCGGAAGAACCGAGCCAGGTCGCGGCGTTTAACACCAAGCGCGATGAACTGATCACTGATCTTAAAGCGCAGCAGGCGGAGTCTTCGCTGCAAAACAAAAGCGCCATGGTGTCGCGCTTGCTCAGTAAAGCGCAGACGTTCAGCAAGGTCGTAGTCAGCCAGGCGGGCCTTAGTCAGGACAGCAACAGCGACATCCGCCAGCTCACCGACTTGATCACCAGCGTCACGCCCCTGATCACCCAAGCCATCGGCGACGGCCGCACCATGGGTTCTTATTCGCTGGGACAGGGCATGATCAACTCATCGGCCAGTACCCGCTTTGATGAGTTGCTGCAACAGCTTGAAAGAATCCAGGGCGATTACGCCTTGAAACTGCAAGATGCCCTCGCCAACGGTTCCGCCGCGCGCCAGGCATTGGACAGTCCCGCCCAAGCCAGCCTGGCGACGCTTAAGCAGAGCAGCGAGCTATTCGAGCAACAGGTCGTGTCGGCCGACAGCTTGAATGCGCCCTGGGAAAAATTTTATGAGCAAGCCACGGGGCTGATGGCCAAGACTTATCAGTTAAATGACGCGACCCTGACGTTTCTCAATCAGGAATTGCAACAACGCTTGGTGCAAAACCGTCTGCACACGATCTTGTTGGTCGTAGCGCTGGCCGGTGCATTTCTGCTGATCGTCTATCTCTACAGCGGTTTTTACGCATCGACTCGCACTACCCTGCGGCGCTTGGGTGAGGTGATGGACAAGGTTGCAGCGGGAGATATGACCGCCAGTTTCATTGCCCATAGCCGTGACGAATTAGGCGAACTGGGCCGCGTGTTCAACGGCACCGTGAAGAAAATTCATGACCTGATCGCGTTGGTGGGCAAGACCGTGGGTGAGGTCGAGCGTCAGGCCGGTCAGGTTGAATCAGTGTCGGCGGAAAGTAACCAGGCAGTGGCGGGGCAGCGTAGCCAGATTGAACTGGTCGCCACTGCGATGAACCAGATGTCAGCGACTGCGCTGGAAGTGACGCGCAGTGCGGCTGCTGCAGTGGGCAGTGCCCACAGTGTGAATCAGGAAACTGTCAGTGGCCGGGGGCTGGTGGCGTCGCAACAAAGCAGTATTTCCCGGCTTGCCAGCGAGATTGACCGCTCGGTGTTGGTCATCAATCAATTGGCCACCGACAGTTCGGCCATCAGCCGGGTGCTGGATGTGATCAAAAGTATTGCCGAGCAAACCAATTTGCTGGCGCTCAACGCTGCCATCGAAGCCGCGCGGGCAGGCGAGCAGGGCCGTGGTTTCGCGGTGGTTGCCGACGAAGTCCGGACACTTGCCAAGCGCACGCAGCAGTCCACCGAAGAAATTGAACAAATGATCGCCAAGCTTCAGGGCGGTGTTGGCGCCGCCGTGAAAGCCATGGGCGTCAGTCATGAAGTGGCCAATGGCACCGTGGGCCAATCGGAAAAGGTCCAGCAAGCACTGGAGAATATATTGGGCGCGGTGAGCATGATCGTTGATCAGAACCAACAAATCGCGGCGGCAGTTGAGCAACAAACCGCGGTTGCCCATGACATTGACCGAAACATCGTTGAGATCAACCGCGCCGGCGAGCGCACAGCGGAAGGCGCCAATCAGACGGAGCACGCCAGCCGACAGTTATCAGCGCAGGTGGTGGAATTGAAACAACTGATCAGCGCCTTTCGGGTCTAGCATCGCTGAAATCTGGACCGCAGCGCCGGCTTGCCAAATTCGGTTTCGCAGAAGTGCCATTCACCGCCAGTCAAACACCTCATAAGCATTGTGGGTGCTGGCAGCCGCCAGTTCTTCTGCGGGAACACCCATCAACTGCGCCAGGGCCATGCAGATGTCGGGCAAGTATTCAGGGCTGTTTCGTCGGTTCGGGTGCATGGCTGGCGCCATGTCCGGCGCGTCGGTTTCCAGTACTACGCTTGCCAACGGTAGCCCCGGAAGGACTCGGTGCATCCGCAGTGCTTGCGGCCAGGTCGCGGCGCCGCCAAGGCCAAGTTTGAACCCCAACTTGATGTACTCACGCGCTTCTTCGCGGCTGCCGGCGAAGGCGTGAATAATGCCGCCGCGGGACAGTTTTTGGCGCTTGAGGGTTGCAATGACTGCGGCGTGGCTGCGTCGAACATGAATCAGTGCCGGCAGATTAAAGTCCGCAGCCAACTGCAGTTGTGCCTCGAACAACTGTTGTTGGCGGTTTCGGTCCAGGGTTTCGACGAAGTAGTCCAGGCCGATCTCACCCACCGCGCACAGCTGTGGGTGGCCTTTGAGCCGCGTCAACCAGTCACCCAGCTCCCGCAAGTGTGCCGGTAGATGCTCCTCGAGATACAGCGGATGCATGCCGAAGGTGGCGAACAGTCCTTTATCGCTTTGCACTAAATCCCACACGCGCTGCCAGTTGGCCTGAAACACCCCCAGCACCACCACCCGCTCCACACCTGCCGCTCGGCAGTTCTCCAATACCGTGGTGCGGTCAGCATCAAAGTCCGGAAAGTCCAGGTGGGTGTGGGTGTCGATCAGCGTCACGCTCAGGCCTCGTGAATGCGTTGCTTGAAGGTCCGTGCAACGGCATGCACACCCGGTTGATAGTCGTCCTTTTCCACCGCCGTCAGTGCCAGTGCCAGCGCCTTATCCGCCAGCAACTGGTGCTGTTGAGCCATGGCGTTGACCGGCAGAGGCAGGAAATCCAGCAACTGGGTATCACCGAACGTCCCCAGGCGCAGTTGCGCCGGGTTCAACGACTGACTCTGCAATAGGTCAAAAACACCCTGCAACAGTACGTAAGACGTAGTGATCAACGCGTCGGGCAGTTGGCCCAGTCGCTCCAGGAGTTCACCCGCCAGACGGCGGCCACATTCGCGGCTGAACGCCTCGCCTTGCTGAATAATCACTTCGCCGCTGAAGCCCGAAAGCGCCTCTTTAAACCCGGCAGTGCGGATCTGACTGACGATCAACTCCGGATGGGCACCGATCAGCGCGATATGCCTAGGCATTGGTTTGAGCAAACTCTGGGTCAATTGCAGGCTGGCTTGATGGTCATCGCTCACCACTGAGCAGAAACGCGCAGGGTCCATCTGCCGGTCCATGGCGATGATCGGCACGCCGACCTTTTGCAGCTCGCGGTAACTGTCGTCGGCTTCAGGCAAGCAACTGGCGACGAACAACGCGTCGCAACGCCGGGCGCGAAACAGCTGCAACAGCTGCAGTTCGCTAGCCGGCGAGTCGTCCGAGCTGGCGATCAGCAGTTGATAGCCATGGGCCCGTGCGCCTTGCTCCAGTAGCTTGGCAATGCGTGCATAACTCGGGTTTTCCAGGTCAGGCAGGATAAAGCCGAGGGTGCGGGTGTGCCGGCTGCGCAACCCGGCGGCTTGAGGATTTGGGCGAAAGCCGTGTTGATCAACCACCAGGCGCACGCGTTCGACGGTCGCGCTGCTGATGCGTTGCTGTTCGGCCTTGCCATTGATGACATAGCTGGCCGTGGTGACAGAGACCCCGGCCAGACGAGCAATATCACTGAGTTTCAACCCGAGTATTCCTTCTTGTTGTTTGGATGCGGGTGTCTGAAATACCGCTATCACGGATGAACCCGCTGACTTCTAATCTCAGGCGCTTCGTTTACAGAAGACCTTCGTGGATCTCGAAGCTCTCAGCTATTTCGCATTTTCCTACGCAAACGTCCCACATCATCTGACGGTTGGGCTTCAACGGCAGCAGATTATCGAGTAACGTGCCGCACTTACCGGATTAAACGATTCAGCAGTATAAATATTTTCTGCCGCTTACACGATTAAGGCTGTCAGATAGATATCTCTCGCTCGCCTAAGCTATGGCGTGTCGAGTAGGTCTTGTACGAATTGCGGTCCCTAAAACAAAAAAGGAGAAAGGCATGCTCGAACTCACCATTGAGCAGATATCCATGGGCCAAACGGCTGTGGATAAGTCCGCCGCGTTGCGACTGTTGGCCGATAAACTGGTTGCCGATGGTTTGGTCGCAGACGGTTATCTCCAAGGTCTTTTAGGCCGGGAAGCGCAAGGGTCCACTTTTCTCGGTCAAGGCATCGCCATTCCCCACGGAACCCCGGAAACCCGCCATCAGGTATTCGCCACCGGCGTGCGCCTGTTGCAGTTTCCTGACGGGGTAGATTGGGGGGATGGGCAGATCGTGTACCTGGCCATTGGTATAGCTGCCAAAACCGACGAGCACTTGCGGTTACTGCAATTACTGACCCGCGCCCTTGGCGAAACCGACCTGGGCGAAGCGGTGCGGCGGGCGAAATCCCCTGAAGCGCTGCTGGACTTGTTGCAAGGCGCCCCCCAGGAATTGGCATTGGACGCACAGTTAATCAGCCTTGGCGTGTCGGCGGATGACTTTGAAGAACTGGTCTGGCGCGGCGCACGTTTGCTGCGCAAGGCTGACTGCGTGAGTAACGGCTTTGCCGCCGTGCTGCAACAGGTGGAAGCCCTACCGTTGGGCGATGGCCTGTGGTGGTTGCACAGCGAACAAACGGTCAAGCGTCCCGGCCTGGCGTTCGTCACGCCTGACAAACCGATTCGTTTCCTGGGTAAACCGCTCACTGGTTTGTTTTGCCTCGCCAGCATGGGTGAAGCGCATCAGGCATTGCTTGAGCGTTTATGCGCGTTGTTGATTGAAGGCCGAGGCAGTGAATTGGGCCATGCCACCAGCCGGCGTGCGGTGTTGGCGGTGCTGGGCGGTGCGTTGCCCAATGATTGGCCGAGCCAGCAAGTGACGCTGGCCAACGCGCACGGGCTGCACGCGCGGCCAGCGAAAATACTTGCGCAATTAGCCAAAGGCTTTGAAGGGGAGATTCGCGTACGGATCGTCGAGAGTGGCGAAGAGGCGGTGTCGGCCAAAAGCCTGACCAAGCTGCTCAGCCTCGGCGCCCGGCGCGGGCAGGTGCTTGAATTCACCGTTGAACCGGGAATTGCCGCTCAAGCCCTGCCTGCGCTGATTGCAGCGGTAGAAGAAGGCTTGGGCGAAGTAGTCGAAACCCTGCCCCGTCAAACCAGCGCCATGGCTGTCCCGTTGGCGCAGGTCGAGACCATCGCGCCGAGCCTGGTGGCGCCAGCCGATGGCAGCGAGCTTCAAGCCATCGCGGCGGCACCTGGTATTGCCGTGGGGCCGGCGCACATTCAGGTGCCACAGACCTTTGATTTTTCGCCAATGGGCGAATCCAGTGCTGCCGAGCATCAACGCTTGCAGTTGGCATTGTTTGCGGTCCGCGAGGATCTTGAGCGGCTGATCCAGCGTACCGACGCCCCGGCGATCCGCGAGATTTTCGTTGCTCACCTGGAGCTGCTTGACGATCCCGGCCTGACCGATGAGGTCAGCGCACGGTTGGATCGCGGCGCAAGCGCTCCGGCCGCCTGGCTCGGTGTCATCGACGCCGCTGTCCGTCAGCAGGAGCAAGTGCATGACGCCTTGCTGGCCGAACGCGCCGCCGATCTGCGCGACATTGGCCGTCGGGTGTTGGCGCAATTGTGCGGCGTCGACACCGTTATCGAGCCCGAGCAGCCGTACATTCTGGTCATGGAAGAGGTCGGTCCGTCCGACGTTGCCCGGCTTGACCCTAAGCGTGTGGCGGGTATTTTGACTGCCCGTGGCGGCGCAACGGCCCACAGTGCAATCGTCGCTCGAGCGTTGGGGATTCCAGCATTAGTCGGCGCTGGCAACGCCGTGTTGCTGATCAAACCGGGGACCCTGCTACTGCTGGATGGTCAGCGTGGGCGATTGACCGTTACGCCGGACGCGACCACTTTGCAGCGCGCCACCCACGAACATGACACCCGCACCGAGCGCTTGAGTGCCGCTGCCGCTTTACGCTTCGAGCCTGCGCTAACCCGCGATGGCCACGCAGTCGAGGTGTTTGCCAATATTGGTGACAGCGCGAGCACTGCCCTGGCGGTGGAGCAAGGCGCAGAAGGTATCGGCCTGTTGCGCACCGAACTGATTTTCATGGCCCACACTCAGGCGCCCGATGAAGCCACCCAAGAAGCCGAATACCGCCGCGTACTGGATGCGCTCAGTGGACGGCCATTGGTAGTGCGTACGCTGGACGTGGGCGGCGACAAGCCGTTGCCGTACTGGCCAATGGATAAGGAAGAAAACCCATTCTTGGGCGTGCGTGGAATTCGTCTGGCGTTGCAGCAGCCGCAGATCATGGAGAGCCAGCTTCGTGCGCTGTTGCGCGCTGCCGATAACCGTCCGCTGCGGATCATGTTTCCCATGGTCGGCACGCTTGAAGAATGGCGTCAGGCGCGGGACATGACCTTGCGGCTGCGTGGGGAAATTCCCGTCGCGGAACTGCAACTGGGGATCATGATCGAAGTGCCGTCGGCAGCGTTGTTGGCGCCGGTATTGGCGCGGGAAGTAGACTTTTTCAGCGTGGGTACTAACGACCTGACCCAATACACCTTGGCCATTGATCGTGGGCATCCAACCTTGTCCGGTCAGGCTGATGGTCTACATCCGGCTGTCTTGCAACTGATCGACATCACCGTGCGTGCGGCCCATGCCCAAGGTAAATGGGTTGGCGTGTGTGGCGAATTGGCGGCTGATCCGCTGGCGGTGCCGGTGCTGGTCGGTCTGGGTGTCGACGAGTTAAGTGTGGCCGCGCGCAGCATTGGCGAGGTCAAGGCCTGCGTCCGCGAGTTAAACCTGATGGACGCGCAACGCCTGGCGCAGCGCGCGTTGACACTGGGGACGTCTGCCGAAGTGCGTGCACTTGTTGAGGCCCAGTCCGTGGATGCTCGATTATTGGAGGCGTTGTAATGGCGAAGATTTTAACCCTGACGCTGAACCCTGCATTGGACCTGACGGTACAAATGGGCCCATTGCAAGTGGGGCAGGTCAATCGCAGCAACGCCATGCTCAGTCATGCCGCTGGCAAGGGCCTTAACGTCGCACAAGTGCTGGCTGATCTGGGGCATGAGTTGACCGTGGGCGGCTTTCTTGGCATCGACAATCAACAGCCGTTTGAAACACTGTTCGCCCATCGGCAGTTCGTCGACGAGTTTGTGCGGGTGCCCGGTGAAACCCGCAGCAATATCAAACTGGCAGAGAGCAGCGGGCGGATTACCGACCTGAATGGGCCCGGCCCGTATGTCAGTGAAGGTGCACAGCAGGCGCTGCTGGCGCGGCTGGAAATAATCGCCCCCGGCTTCGACGCCGTGGTGGTGGCAGGCAGTTTGCCCCGCGGTGTCAGTCCTGAATGGTTACAGGCTTTGTTGCTGCGGTTGAAGGCTTTGGGCTTGAAGGTCGCCCTGGACACCAGCGGGATGGCGCTGCGCGCGGCATTATCGGCAAGCCCCTGGCTGATCAAGCCCAATACTGAGGAGCTGGCCGAAGCGCTGGATGCGCCGATAATTTCTATTGAAGCCCAGGCAGAGGTCGCCGCTCGTTTACGTGCTCAAGGCATCGAGCATGTAGTGATTTCCCAAGGCTCGGAAGGCGTGCATTGGTTTAGTGTCGGTGTTGCGCTGCAAGCATTGCCGCCCAAAGTAACGGTTGCCAGCACGGTGGGGGCGGGGGATTCGCTATTGGCGGGCATGGTCCATGGCTTGCTTTGTGGTCATTCGGCGCAACAAACCTTGCGAACCGCCACGGCGATTGCTGCGATGGCGGTGACCCAGATTGGTTTCGGCATCAGCGATGCGGCGCAGCTGAAACTGCTTGAAAAAGGTGTGAGCGTGCGCACATGCGCCGAGCAATAAGGTTGCGCATGTTCTCGACGCCTGACGCCTGTTGGAGCAAGCCCGCTCCTACATTTGATATTCAATAAGTTATGCGCTGTTCGATAAGAGGTTTTGTTATTCATGAAGTTAGCCATTATCACGGCCTGCCCGAACGGCAAGGTCAGCAGCGTGCTCAGCGCGCGCTTGCTGGAAGCCGCAGCGCAGCGCCAAGGCTGGCACACCAGTGTCGAGGTCTATGATCCGCGTCAGCCGGATAACCAGCTGTCGCCGGAAACCATCGCTGCCGCTGACTGGGTGTTAGTGGTCAATACCGGGCCGTTGGATTTAAACCGTTTTGTCGGCAAACGTCTGTTCCAGTCGACCCCAGCCCAAGCGCTGGATGATGTTAAAAGCTTTTTGCTTAACGCTGCTGAGCAGGCGGCGGTGCATGTTCCGGCTGCTGAACAAACACCGTCAGCACCCAGCGCTGCGCCGCCGCGCCTGGTGGCGGTGACTGCCTGCCCGACTGGCGTTGCCCACACTTTCATGGCTGCGGAAGCTATTACCCAGGCAGCCAAACGTCTTGGTTATGAGCTGCAAGTCGAGACCCAAGGCTCGGTAGGCGCGCGCAATCCGCTTACCCCTGACGCCATCGCTCAGGCCGATGTGGTGTTGCTGGCCGCAGACATCGAGGTCAACACCGAACGTTTCGCCGGGAAACGAATATACCGGTGCGGCACTGGCATCGCGCTTAAGCAAGCCGAAGCCACGCTGAAAAGCGCCCTGGCCGAGGGTGCCGTGGAGTCGGCACCGGGCGCACCCGTCGCGCCGCGCAAAAAAGAAAAAACCGGGGTCTACAAACACCTGCTGACCGGCGTGTCGTTCATGTTGCCCATGGTGGTGGCGGGCGGGTTGTTGATCGCGTTGTCGTTCGTGTTCGGCATCACCGCGTTTAAAGAGCCAGGCACCCTGGCCGCTGCACTGATGCAGATCGGTGGCGATAGCGCGTTCAAGTTGATGGTGCCGCTGCTTGCGGGCTACATCGCCTATTCCATTGCCGACCGGCCTGGCCTTGCGCCGGGGATGATTGGTGGTCTGTTGGCCAGCACCTTGGGCGCCGGTTTTATCGGCGGAATCATCGCTGGTTTTCTGGCTGGCTACAGCGCGTGGGCGATCAATCGGTACGCGCGTTTGCCGGCCAGTCTGGAAGCCCTTAAACCCATTTTGATCATTCCGTTGTTGGCGAGTCTGTTCACCGGTTTGGTGATGATTTATGTGGTGGGGACGCCGGTGTCGGCCATGCTGCTGGGCCTGACACACTTCCTCGACAGCATGGGGACCACCAATGCCGTGCTGCTGGGCGTGGTGCTCGGCGCAATGATGTGCGTCGACCTGGGCGGTCCGATCAACAAAGCGTCCTATGCGTTTTCGGTGGGGCTGTTGGCCTCGCAAAGTTACGCGCCCATGGCGGCAGCGATGGCGGCCGGCATGGTACCGCCGATTGGCATGGGTATCGCCAGTTTGATTGCTCGGCACAAGTTTGCACAAAGCGAGCGCGAGGCGGGCAAGGCTGCGCTGGTGCTGGGCTTGTGCTTTATCTCTGAAGGCGCGATTCCGTTCGCCGCGAAAGACCCGTTGCGGGTCATCCCGGCCAGCATCGCCGGCGGCGCGCTGACGGGTGCGTTATCAATGTTCTTTGGCTGCAAACTCATGGCGCCCCATGGTGGACTGTTCGTCTTGCTAATCCCCAACGCCATCAACCACGCAATGCTCTACCTGCTGGCAATTGTCGCCGGCAGCCTGGTGACTGGCGTGGCGTACGCGCTGTTGAAGCGTCCGGAGGCGGTGGAGCTGGAAGGCGTGCCGGTGATGTAGCTGTAGAAGTAGAAGTAGAAGTAGATAATCTCGCCGAAATTTCTGTAGGAGCCAACTCATTGGCGAGGCGGTGTATCAGACAAACCGCGCCGCCCGCTTCCGATGAGTGAATTCGTTCCCACAGAGTGAACTGCATATACCGGACACATTCTCGTGACATATCATTAGTCCCCTAACGACAGGCCAGGTTTTGAACGCATGCTGGGTATATTTCTAGAAACCCTAAACATCACCGCGCCGGTCTTCGCCATGCTGTTTCTCGGTGTGGTGTTAAAGCGAGTAGGTTGGATCAACGACAGCTTCATCCACACGGCGTCGGCGCTGGTGTTCAACGTCACCATGCCGGCGCTGCTGTTTCTCGGCATCATCCATGCGGACCTGAGTGCGGCGCTGCAACCGGCGCTGCTGGGGTATTTTTTCGTCGCGACCGTGGTCAGTTTTGCCTTCGCCTGGGGTTGGGCGATCTGGCGTTGCCCGTATGAAGACCGGGGGATTTTTACCCAAGGTGCGTTTCGTGGAAACAACGGCGTCATCGGCCTCGCGCTGGCTGGCAGCATGTACGGCAGCTACGGAATTTCCCTCGGGGCGATTCTCGCGGCGCTGGTGATTCTGTTCTACAACACTTTGTCGACCATCGTGTTGGCGGTCTACAGCCCGGTGATCAAATCTGACCCGTGGAGCGTGTTCAAAAGCATTTTGTGCAACCCGTTGATCATCAGTATTTTGGCGGCGGCACCGTTTGCCTACTTCAAGATCGGCTTGCCCGGCTGGCTGCAAACGTCCGGCGAATACTTGGCGCAGATGTCGTTACCGTTGGCCCTGATCTGCATTGGCGGCACATTGTCCCTGGTGGCGCTGCGAAAAAGCGGCGACATGGCCATCAGCGCAAGCATGGTGAAAATGGTCTGGCTGCCGGTGCTGAGCACTTTGGGCGCCTGGTTGTGCGGCTTTCGCGGAGCGGAACTGGGGATTTTGTTTCTGTACTTCGGCAGCCCAACGGCCTCGGTCAGCTTCGTGATGGCGCGGGCGGCCAACGGCAATCATGAACTCGCGGCAGCGATTATCGTCATCACCACCTTGGCTGCGGCGATCACCACCAACATCGGTATTTTCCTTTTGCAGTGGGGCGGCTGGATCTAAAACTAATGTTGCCGGCGCCAGGCGCGCACCGTGCTGAAGACGATCAGCCCAGTCAGCACCGGCAACACGGCGTAGTTCATCACCCTTTCCAGCTTGTCAGCCAGGGGCATGCCGGTAGTGAACGAAACAATGTGCAGGCCATAGGCGAGATACAGCGCCAACAGCAGCAGACCCTCGCTGCGTGTCACGCGATAGCCTGAATAAAATACCGGCAAGCACAGCGCAGCGACAGCCAGCATCACCGGCAAGTCGAAATCCAGCGCGTTAGGTGATATCGACAGCGGGGTCGGCGCAATCAACGCGGTCAGGCCGAGTACACCGAGCAAATTGAACAGGTTGCTGCCGATGACGTTACCGACAGCGATGTCCCGTTCGCCACGCGACGCGGCAATCAATGAGGTACTCAGCGCGGGTAACGAGGTGCTGCCCGCGATCACCGTAAGGCCGATCACTCGTTCCGACAACCCAAGGTCCTGAGCGATGATCACCGCTGCATCGACCATTAACCGTCCGCCCATCACCAATAAAACCAGACCGAAAACCATGGTAGCCAGGCTGATGAATTGCTGCGACCTGGAAGTGAGTAAGTTGATCGGCGGGTTTGTCGGCAGTTGTTTGCGTGACCGTCGCGCCAGGATCAGCAGATATGCCAATAGCGCCAGCAGCAGGATGGCACCGTCGAACGCGCTGAGTTCACCGTTGTACGAGAGGGCAAAAACCAGCAGGCTGGCGCCAATCATCAGCGGGATGTCCACGCGGACCAGTTGCCGTGCAACGCGTAAAGGAATGATCAGTGCGCACAGCCCGAGGGTGACCAGCACATTGAAGATGTTACTGCCCACGACGCTGCCCACGGAGATGTCAGGGCTGGAGGAAAAGGCTGCCTGCACGCTCACCGCCATTTGCGGCGCGCTGCTGCCCATGGCGACCACGGTTAAACCAATGATCAGCGGGCGCACTTTTAAACTGGCGGCCAGGCGCACGGCCGCGCGCACTGAAAACTCAGCGCCGATCACCAGTAGAAATAAGCCACCGACCAGTTGCAGCAGGTTCGGCAGTGAAAGCGTGGAAAGCCCGAGAATTCAAATCACCTGCTAATTATCCAAGGCCTGCACGCGTACCTGCGCCACGCCGGAGCCCAGCATACCGAGTTGTTCCGCTGCTTTGCGTGACACATCGATCAGGCGCCCTCGAGTGTGTGGGCCGCGATCATTGACCCGAACTTCGACGCTTTTGGCGTTGCCCAGGTTGGTGATCAGCAGCCGCGTACCAAAGGGTAGATGGCGGTGCGCAGCGGTCATTGAGTTTTGGTCGAAACGTTCACCGCTGGCGGTACGTTTGCCCTGATGTCTGGCCCCGTAATAGGACGCGCTACCGGTTTCGTTGTAGCCCCGTGGATCAATGTCATGGCCAGCACAACCGGCCAGTAGCGTAAGCAATGCGCAAGCGCTGAACAGCCGCCACATGGTTTGGTCCTTCAAGTTGGCTCGAATCTGGTTTGAATCCGTAGGAGCCAACGTGTTGGCGAGGTTTTGATCCGGCCTTTCAGGCTGCTCGCCAATCAGTTGGCTCCTACAGAAGAGGTGTCTCCAAGACTTCGTCTTTACCCTTCGAGCTTGCTTTTCAGCAGTTCATTCACTTGTTGCGGGTTGGCTTTGCCTTTGGACGCTTTCATGGCTTGGCCGACGAAGAAGCCGAACATCTTGCCGCGTTTGGCTTCGTCTGCCCCGCGGTAGTCAGCGACCTGTTGCGCGTTGGCGGCAAGCATTTCGTCAAGCATCGACTCGATGGCGCCGCTGTCAGTGACTTGTTTCAGGCCGCGCTGCTCAATCACTTGGTCAGCATTGCCTTCGCCGTTGGCCATGCCTTCAAACACCATCTTGGCGATCTTGCCGGAGATAGTATTGTCGGTGATCCGCAGCAGCATGCCGCCCAATTGCTCAGCGCTGACCGGCGATTGATCGATTTCCACGCCCAATTTGTTCAACAAGCTGCCGAGTTCAACCATCACCCAGTTGGCGGCCAATTTAGCATCGCCAGCGATACTTACGACTTTTTCGAAGTAGTCGGCTTGCTCGCGGCTCGATGCCAATACGCTGGCGTCGTAGGCAGACAAACCGAACTGCGCCTGGAAACGTTCGCGTTTTTGTGGCGGCAATTCAGGCAGCGTGGCGCGGATTTCATCGAGGAAAGAACTCTCGATAACCACCGGCAGCAAGTCTGGATCGGGGAAGTAACGGTAGTCGTTGGCTTCCTCTTTGCTGCGCATGGCGCGGGTTTCGTCTTTGCCTGGATCATACAGACGTGTTTGCTGGATAACCCGGCCACCGTCTTCGATCAGCTCGATCTGACGGCGAACTTCGGAGTTGATCGCCTTCTCGATGAAGCGGAACGAGTTGACGTTCTTGATCTCGCAGCGGGTACCAAATTCAGCCTGGCCGAACGGACGGATCGACACGTTGCAGTCGCAGCGCAACGACCCTTCGGCCATGTTGCCGTCGCAAATGTCCAGGTAACGCACCAGGGCGTGCATTGCTTTGACGTAGGCCACGGCCTCTTTGGCGGAGCGCATGTCTGGCTCGGAAACGATTTCCAGCAGCGGTGTGCCGGCACGGTTCAGGTCAATCCCGGTCATGCCGCTGAAGTCTTCGTGCAGGCTTTTGCCTGCGTCTTCTTCCAGATGCGCGCGGGTTACGCCGATGCGTTTGACCGTGCCGTCTTCCAGCGTGATGTCCAAGTGGCCTTTGCCAACAATCGGCAATTCCATTTGGCTGATCTGGTAGCCCTTCGGCAGGTCCGGATAGAAATAGTTTTTGCGCGCGAACACGTTGTGTTGGCCGATCTCGGCGTCAATCGCCAGACCCAGCTTGACCGCCATCCGCACTGCTTCCTGGTTCAGCACCGGCAATACGCCAGGCATGCCGAGGTCGACGAGGCTGGCCTGGGTGTTCGGCTCAGAGCCGAACGTGGTGCTGCTGCCGGAGAAAATCTTCGATTGGGTCGAGAGCTGAGTATGAATCTCAAGCCCGATCACAACTTCCCATTGCATGTGCTTTCCTCAAAAAAATGCCAGGGAGATTTGAAAGTGTAGCGAGCGACGGTAAGGCAAGGCGGAAACTGGCGAGCAAGCGGAGTTGACTTTAGTCAATGAGCATTGCGAGTCAGTTTCCAACGCAGTATTACCTAGCGCAGCTGCTTTCAAAATCCCTGGGGGGTGCGCGTGTGCCAATCAGTTACTCGTTGGTACTGATGCGCGACGTTAAGCAGGCGGCCTTCCTGAAAGTAGGGAGCAAGCAATTGCACGCCCACCGGCAGGCCTTCGACGAAACCGGCAGGCATGGACAAGCCTGGCAAGCCCGCGAGGTTGGCGGTGATGGTGTAGAAATCTTCCAGATACGCAGAAATCGGGTCGTCATTCTTGGCGCCGATCTTCCATGCCGGGTTGGGCGTGGTTGGTCCCAGGATCACGTCGACTTCGGCAAATGCGCTCATGAAGTCATTCTTGATCAGGCGACGAATTTTCTGCGCTTGCAGGTAATACGCGTCGTAATAACCGGCTGATAGCGCGTAGGCACCCACCAGGATTCGTCGCTGTACTTCAGGACCGAAACCTTCCGCACGGGAACGCTTGTACAGGTCTTCAAGGTTTTTCGGGTCTTCGCAACGATGACCAAAGCGTACGCCGTCGAAGCGCGACAGGTTGGACGAGGCTTCAGCGGGGGCGATGACGTAGTAAGCCGGAATCGCGTGTTGCAGGTTCGGCAGGCTGACTTCCTTGACCACCGCACCGAGCTTTTCCAGTTCTTTGACGCTTTTAAGCACCAACTCAGCAATGCGCGGATCGAGACCAGCGCCGAAGTATTCTTTTGGAATACCGATGCGCAGCCCCTGCAGCGAGCTGTTGAGGCTGGCGGAGTAGTCTGGCACTGGCTCGTCGATGCTGGTGGAATCCTGCGGGTCGAAGCCGGCCATGCCTTGTAACAGCAGGGCGCAGTCTTCGGCGGTGCGTGCCATCGGACCGGCCTGATCGAGGCTGGAGGCGTAAGCGATCATGCCCCAGCGGGAAACACGACCATACGTCGGTTTTAGTCCGGTGAGGTTGGTCAAGGCAGCGGGCTGGCGAATAGAGCCGCCCGTGTCGGTGCCCGTGGCGGCAGGCAACAGGCGGGCGGCCACCGCAGCCGCCGAACCACCGGACGAGCCGCCTGGCACGTGCTCAAGGTTCCACGGGTTTTTCACCGCGCCGTAGTAGCTCGACTCATTGGCGGACCCCATGGCGAATTCATCCATGTTGGTCTTGCCCAACGTCACCGTGCCCGCTGCGGCCAGCTTGGCGACGACCGTTGCGTCATACGGCGCTTTAAAGTTGTCGAGCATCTTCGAGCCGCAGCTGGTGCGGATACCCTGGGTGCAGAACAAGTCCTTGTGCGCCAGCGGAACCCCCAGCAGCGCGCCGTTTTCGCCAGCGGCGCGGCGGGTGTCGGCAGCGCGAGCCTGAGCGGTCGCCAGGTCTTCAGTGAGCGTAATGAAGCTGTTGATCTGCGGATCAAGCCGGGCAATACGCGCCAGCAAAACCTGAGTCAGTTCTTCGGAAGAAAACGTTTTTTCGGCGAGTCCGCGGGCGATCTCGGCCAGAGTCATATGGTGCATTGCAGGCTCTTTCCTTACTCGATGACTTTCGGAACCAGATAAAGCCCGTTTTGGACCGCTGGTGCGATGGCTTGGTAAGTGTCGCGCTGATTTCGCTCGGTCACGATGTCCGCACGCAGCCGTTGCGAGGCTTCGAGCGGGTGTGCCAGTGGCTCGATACCGCTGGTGTCGACGGCTTGCATCTGATCAACCAGCCCAAGAATATTATTAAGTGCATCGGTAGTACGTAGAATATCGGCGTCATTCAGCCCAAGTCGGGCCAGATGAGCGATTTTTTCCACGTCGGAGCGATTAAGCGCCATGGGAATCTCCAGTGGAAAGCAGACGGACGGGATCCGTGTGTTAGATTGTGCGAACACTACCGCATTTCCGCGGTCGTATGGCCGCGAACGTCTTGGGTCGTGCTTGGAAAAACAGCCAATTTAACATATTGGCTCCTTGCCCAAAATCCCTGTCGTTGTTAGAGTTTGCCGCACTTTTTTACCCACGCGTTGCCCAGGGTCCCTTTCCCATGTTCAAGAAACTGCGTGGCATGTTCTCCAGCGATCTCTCGATCGACTTGGGTACTGCCAACACACTTATTTACGTGCGCGAGCGCGGTATCGTACTGAATGAACCATCGGTTGTGGCCATTCGCACCCACGGTAATCAGAAAAGCGTCGTTGCTGTCGGAATGGAAGCCAAGCGTATGCTCGGCCGTACGCCCGGCAACATCGCAGCCATTCGCCCGATGAAAGACGGCGTTATTGCCGATTTCAGCGTATGCGAGAAGATGCTGCAGTATTTCATCAACAAAGTTCACGAAAACAGTTTTCTGCAGCCAAGCCCTCGGGTATTGATCTGCGTGCCGTGCAAATCCACTCAGGTGGAGCGTCGGGCAATTCGGGAGTCGGCCCTTGGTGCCGGCGCTCGTGAAGTGTTCCTGATCGAAGAACCCATGGCTGCGGCAATCGGTGCAGGTTTGCCGGTTGAAGAAGCGCGCGGTTCCATGGTTGTCGACATCGGTGGTGGTACTACCGAAATCGCACTGATCTCCCTCAACGGTGTGGTGTATGCCGAATCCGTGCGTGTAGGCGGCGACCGTTTCGACGAAGCGATCATTACTTATGTGCGCCGTAACTACGGCAGCCTGATCGGTGAATCCACCGCAGAGCGCATCAAGCAGGAAATCGGCACCGCTTACCCAGGCGGCGAAGTACGTGAGGTCGACGTACGCGGCCGTAACCTGGCTGAAGGCGTTCCACGCGCTTTCACCCTGAACTCCAACGAAGTGCTCGAAGCGCTGCAAGAATCCCTGGCGACTATCGTCCAGGCGGTTAAAAGCGCGCTTGAGCAGTCGCCTCCGGAATTGGCATCGGACATCGCCGAGCGCGGTCTGGTGCTTACAGGCGGTGGCGCTTTGCTGCGTGACCTCGACAAGTTGCTGGCTCAGGAAACCGGTCTGCCGGTAATCGTTGCCGAAGACCCGCTGACCTGCGTTGCACGCGGCGGTGGCCGTGCGCTGGAAATGATGGATAAGCACACCATGGATCTGCTCTCCAGCGAATAAGTTCGCGGAGCGCACTTGTCCAGCCAGCCCCCGTGTACAGGTCGCAGCTATTGCTGCCTGTATGCGTTAGGCTGACGCCGAATAAGGCGTTATCTTCTGTCAATCTGTCCAGGCCGGTTCAATGCCGCATGAATAAGCACATCCCAATTAAGCTCAACCCGTCCAGGCTCGATCGATCATGCCCGGGAGGAGCGGCCTATTAAACCGCTTTTCACAAAAGGCCCCTCGCTAGGCGTGCGCCTGCTGGTGCTGGTCGTCTTATCGGTTGCGCTGATGGTGGTGGATGCCCGTTTCACGGTGTTAAAGCCCGTTCGCAGCCAGATGTCACTGGTATTGATGCAGTCATACTGGATTGCCGACCTGCCGCAACGCCTTTATCAAGGGGTCGCGAGCCAGTTCGGTAGCCGTACCGAACTGATCGCAGAAAACGAAAAGCTCAGAACCGAAGGCTTGTTGCTGCAAGGACGCCTGCAAAAACTGGCGGCCTTGACGGAGCAAAACGTCCGACTTCGCGAATTGCTCAACTCTTCCGCACTGGTCAACGAGAAGGTCGAAGTGGCTGAGTTGATTGGTATGGACCCCAATCCGTTTACCCACCGCATCATCATCAACAAAGGTGAGCGCGACGGTGTAGTGCTCGGTCAGCCGGTCCTCGATGCGCGGGGATTGATGGGGCAGGTGGTGGAACTGATGCCTTACACCTCCCGGGTATTGTTGCTGACGGACACGACTCACAGCATTCCG
The DNA here is from genome assembly GCF_028293835.1 of Pseudomonas sp. Classification (GTDB taxonomy): domain Bacteria; phylum Pseudomonadota; class Gammaproteobacteria; order Pseudomonadales; family Pseudomonadaceae; genus Aquipseudomonas. The sequence continues at coordinate 22,447 of NZ_JAQGNX010000153.1, read as the reverse complement.
GTGCAGGTCAACCGTAATGGCTTGCGGGCTATCGCCAGTGGCACCGGTAATCCCGAGCGCCTCGAACTGCGCCATGTCGCAGACACCGCCGATATCAAGGAAGGGGATTTGCTGGTGAGTTCCGGCCTTGGTCAGCGCTTTCCAGCGGGTTACCCGGTCGCGACGGTCAAGGAAGTGATTCATGATCCTGGCCAGCCGTTCGCGATTGTTCGCGCGGTGCCGACCGCCGCATTGAATCGCAGCCGCTACTTGTTGCTGGTGTTCAGCGACGGGCGTTCGCCTGAGCAACGCGCTGCCGATGCTGCTCAAGCCCAGGAAGCCATCGATCACCCGCCAGCCGATGCGGCGACCACCACCAATCCTTCCGTGCCCAGCGCCGTGATTCCTCCGGGAACCCACGCTGTGCCCGCCACGGGCGCGGGGCATGCGCCAGCAACACCGGCCGGCGCTTCCCACGCCGCGACGCCAGCCTCGACTGCCGCGCCGGCTCGTACGTCGCCGGGCCCCGCGCATCCTGCTGCCCCTGCCGCGTCCGCTGCCGCAGCCCCCGGGACTCATGCGCCAGCAGCTACCCCAGCGAGCCCAGCGACCAAACCGCCCGCCAAGCCACCCGCTAAACCTGCCGCGACCAAACCACCGGTTACAGCACCCGCTGCTCCTAAAGCGAGGGAAGAATAATGGTAAGTCTTGCGCGGGCCAGAAACGGCTGGGTGGTGTGGTTCAGCTTTGCCGTTGGCCTGCTGTTGAGCGTTTCGCCGCTGCCGCAGTTCATGGAAATTTTTCGTCCGCTCTGGCTCGCCTTGCTATTGGCGTTTTGGGCATTGGCGCTGCCTCACAGGATCGGTATGACCACGGCCTGGATGCTAGGGTTGGCAGAGGATGTGCTTTACGGCACGTTGTTGGGACAGAACGCAATGATCCTGACACTGATCACGTTTTTGGTGATGTCCTTGCAGCAACGCATGCGCACCTTTCCCATGTGGCAGCAAAGCATGGTCATCCTGGTGATTCTCGGCCTGGCTCAGTTGGCACAACTGTGGCTCAGCGCGTTGACAGGTAATCGTCAACCAACCCTCGCGTTGGTACTGCCAGCGCTGGTCAGCGCACTGCTGTGGCCGTGGGTGAGTTATGCCATGAGAGGCTTGAGCAAGCGCTTGAATATTTATTGAGCCGCCAGCCAAGGTGGTTGCGATTTTTCACGATGGCATTTCCCCGCGCACGCATTGCATAGGCAGCTGCGTGCAACGCGGAGATGCCCCATCAACGACAAGGAGACGTCCTTATGCCCTCGCTTTACCTGGCCTCTGGCTCACCACGTCGTCGTGAGTTGCTAACCCAGATCGGCGTGCCATTCACTGCCATCGGCGCAGACATTGACGAAACCCCTTTGCCCGATGAATCCCCCTTGGCCTACGTTGAGCGGCTGGCCCGTCACAAGGCCGGGGCGGGCATGGCAACGCTGATAGCCAACGGTAACGCGCTAAATGCATGCGTGCTGGGGGCTGACACCGCGGTGGTGCTGGATGGCAGTATTCTCGGCAAGCCCATCGATCAAGCGGATGCATGGGCCATGCTAAGTGCGTTATCCGGTCGGGAGCATGAGGTGCTGACGGCCGTCGCGATACGTGATCAGCACCGCTGTGAATCCCGAGTAGTGCGCAGTATCGTGCACTTCAGGTCGATCCAGGCTGCTCAGGCTCAAACGTATTGGGACAGCGGCGAACCTCAGGACAAAGCCGGTGGCTACGCGATTCAAGGACTGGCAGCGATCTTCGTTGATGGCCTGCAAGGAAGTTATTCGGCAGTCGTCGGTTTGCCATTGTGCGAAACCGCAGAACTGCTTGGCCGTTTCGGCATACCCTGTTGGCAACGCCTAGAAGGTTAATGAGCCATGAGTGAAGAAATTCTGATCAACATCACGCCCATGGAATCGCGTGTGGCAGTGGTTGAGAACGGCGTGCTGCAAGAAGTCCATGTTGAAAGGACCCAGCGTCGCGGTATCGTTGGCAATATTTACAAAGGCAAGGTTGTGCGGGTATTGCCCGGCATGCAAGCGGCGTTCATTGACATTGGTCTGGACCGTGCGGCGTTTATTCACGCCTCGGAAATTTCCATGCGGGAAGGCCCTACGGTCGAAAGTATCAGCGCGTTGGTTCACGAAGGTCAGGGCCTGGTGGTGCAAGTCACCAAGGACCCAATCGGCAGCAAGGGCGCGCGCCTTACCACTCAGTTGTCGATCCCGTCGCGCTATCTGGTGTACATGCCCCGGACGGCTCACGTTGGCATCTCCCTGAGAATCGAAGACGAAGCCGAGCGTGATCGCCTGAAGAAAGTCGTTACCGACTGCGTTGCGCAAGAGGGCATCAAGGAGGCGGGCGGCTTTATTCTGCGCACCGCGGCTGAAGGCGCAGGCGCCGATGAAATCCTCATGGATATTCGTTATTTGCGTCGGTTGTGGGATCAAATCGGTGTGCAGATCCAGACCGTCAGCGCGCCCAGCGTGATTTACGAAGACTTGGGCCTGGCCCTGCGCACTCTGCGCGATCTGGTCAGCCCGCGAATCGAAAAAATCCGTATTGATTCCAGGGAAACCTTTCAGAAAACCACCCAGTTTGTCGCCGAACTGATGCCGGAAATTGCTGATCGCCTTGAGCATTACCCAGGTGAACGGCCGATTTTCGACCTGTACGGCGTCGAAGACGAAATCCAGAAAGCCCTTGAACGCAAGGTGCCGCTGAAATCGGGCGGGTATCTGGTGATCGACCCGGCTGAAGCGATGAGCACTATCGACGTCAATACGGGGGCGTTCGTCGGCCACCGCAACCTGGAAGAAACCATCTTCAAGACCAATCTTGAAGCCGCGACCGCGATTGCCCGTCAGCTACGCCTGCGCAATCTCGGCGGGATCATCATTATCGACTTCATTGACATGGAGGACGGCGAACACCAGCGTCAGGTTCTGCGTACGTTGGAAAAACAGCTGGAGCGTGATCACGCCAAGACCAACATTATCGGCATTACCGAGTTGGGCCTGGTGCAGATGACGCGCAAGCGCACCCGCGAAAGCCTTGAACAAGTACTGTGCGAGCCGTGCAGCAGTTGCCAGGGCCGTGGCAAATTGAAGACCCCGGAAACGGTGTGCTACGAAATTTTCCGGGAAATCCTTCGCGAAGCCCGCGCTTATCAAGCGGAAGGCTATCGTGTACTGGCCAATCAGAAAGTCGTGGACCGTTTGCTTGATGAAGAGTCGGGCAATGTCGCTGAGTTGGAAGGTTTTATCGGCCGGACTATTCGTTTTCAGGTCGAGACCATGTACTCCCAGGAACAATATGATGTGGTGTTGCTTTAATAAGCGACGCGTCATGTTCAGAACAAATGGCAGGAAGCCTTCTAATGAGATTTATGCGTGGCGAATGAGCAATCCCCGACTCCCCCGATGACAGCGCGGATGCGCCCGGCAAACGTGCAATTTTTAGCCTGGAAGGTCCGCTGAAATGGGCCGGCTGACACGGACTCTGAGTATTTTGATTCGTTTGGGTCTGGGTTCCTGCGCCTTGTTTTTGGTGCTGACGGCCCTTTACGTGAGTGTTGGGCGTCAATTGGTGCCGCTGGTCGCTGAATATCGCTCTGAAATACAAACCAAAGCCCGCACTGCGCTGGATATGCCCTTGAGCATCGGCAGCCTTGAAGGCCGATGGAGCGGTTTCGCACCGATACTGTTGGCCCACGATGTGATCGTGGGAGAAGGCGCCAACGCGCTGCGCCTGGACCATGTAACGGCAGTTCCCGATCTGTGGGCCAGCCTTGTGGCCCATGAAGTGCGTATTGCCCACCTTGAATTGGATGGCCTGCAACTCAGCCTGAAAGAAGACCCGAGCGGTCATTGGGCGATGCAGGGCTTGCCGGTCAAAGACGATAAACCGTTCGATCCAGAGCAGTTGCTGACGCAAATCAAGGCTGTGACGCGTTTGTCGCTGCTCGACAGCCAAGTCACGTTGCAGCCTTATGGTCAGGCGCCGCTCACGCTTACTTACGTCAGCTTCACCCTCGAAACGGCCGGCGATAACCAACGATTGGACGCCCGCTTGACCTTGCCGGATGGTCAGCCAATGGCGCTGAACCTGCGTTCGCGGGTGCAGCCGCAAAATTGGCGTGAAGGCGAAGCCGATGCTTACTTGAGCCTGCCGCAAAGCGATTGGGCACACTGGTTGCCAGCCAGCCTGATGCACAACTGGAAACTGTCCACGCTCAAGGCGGGCGGAGAGTTTTGGCTGAGTTGGGGCAAAGGCACACTGCAAAGTGCCGTCGCCCGGCTCAACGCGCCGCAGATCACCGGTGCTTACGCCGACCGCAAGCCAGCCAAAATCAGCAATCTGGCGCTCAACGCGTGGCTCCAGCGTGGTGACGATGGCTTTACCGTGTCGCTTGAATCCCTGGCCATGAACCTGGGTGAGCAACGTTGGGAGAGCCGGATCCAGCTGCGGCAGTCAGGTACGGGTAAAGATGACGAGCTTTGGCATATTCAGGCTGATCGTCTCGACTTGACGCCTGTCACGCCTATTCTTGATGCCTTGGCACCGCTGCCGGATCAACTGATGGTGGTGCTGGATAACCTGAAAGTGACCGGCGGACTGCGCAATGTTCTGCTCGATTACCGGCCACAGGCCGAGGGCGATAAACGTTTCAGTTTTGCGGCAAACCTCGACAAAATCGGCTTCAACGCCTATCACGGCGCACCCGCCGCCGGAAATGTCAGCGGCAGCATCAGCGGTGATCTGGGCCAGGGCGAACTGCGCCTGGATACCGATGACTTCATGCTTCACCTGTACCCGATTTTCGCCCACCCGTGGAAATACCAGAAGGCCAACGCCCGCCTGACCTGGAAGCTCGACCAGCAAGGCTTCACCCTGATTGCCCCGTACATCAAGGTGCTGGGTGACGAAGGGAAGATCGCAAGCGATTTCCTGATCCGCCTGCACTTCAACTCGCCCCTGGAAGACTACATGGACCTGCGGGTCGGGCTGGTCGATGGCGATGGTCGTTACACCGGGAAATATTTACCGGCAGTGCTCAGCCCTGCACTGGACGAATGGTTGCGCACAGCCATTCTCGGCGGTGCGGTCGATCAAGGCTACTTCCAGTATCAAGGCTCCCTGGAGCACGATGCCGTTGACGCGGCGCGTAGCATCAGCCTGTTTTTCAACGTCCACGACGCGTCATTGGCGTTTCAACCAGGTTGGCCAACGCTGACCGGCGTGACGGGCAAGGTATTTGTCGATAACGCGGGTGTTCGCGTCAAGGCCAGTAAAGGCAGTTTGCTCAACACCCAGGTCAGCAACGTCCTGGTCAATATCCCCCATGCGCAACCGGGAAAGAACAGCCACTTGCTGGTCAACGGTGATTTTGCCGGCGCTCTCGGTGACGGCGTTAAAATTCTCCAAGAGGCGCCGATTGGCACCGCAGATACCTTTGCAGGGTGGCAGGGCGACGGTCCGTTGCAAGGCAAGCTCGCATTGGACATACCTTTGGGAAAGGGCGAAGAACCTAAAATTCTCGTGGATTTCGCCACCGATGCTGCACGTTTGCGATTGGCCAATCCGTCACTGGATTTGACTCAGCTCAAGGGCTCGTTTCGCTTTGACAACGCCAAGGGCCTCAGCGGTAACGACATTCGGGCCCAGGCATTTGAGCGTCCGATAACTGCGCAGATTTTCGCCGAAGGCAAGCCAGGGGCGATCGTTAGTCGAATCGCCGCCAGTGGCAACGTCGGCCAAAAGCGTCTTGCGGAGTGGCTGGGCGATACTCAACCCATGCCGGTCTCGGGTGAGATGCCTTACCAATTACAGCTCACCCTCGGCGGAGCCGACAGCCAGCTAAAGGTTGACTCAAACCTCAAAGGATTGACCATCGACTTGCCTGCGCCGTTTGGCAAGGGCCCGGAGGTGCTGCGCGACAGCCAATTCCGCATGACCTTGCAGGGGCCGGAGCGGCGCCTTTGGCTGACGTATGGCGACCTAGCCAACCTTGCATTCGCTTCGCCTGCCGGAAAGATCGCGGACGGACGGGGAGAACTGTTTCTCGGCAAAGGTGGCGCGGTTGTTCCGGAGGCCAAGGGGTTGAGAGTGCGAGGGGTGTTGTCGGAACTCGACGTTACGCCTTGGAAAAACATGGTTGATCGCTATGCCGGCGATGATCCTGGCGGCAGTGCCAAGCAGTTGCTAAGTAATGCAGACTTGCAGATCGCAAAGCTGAGCGTCATGGGCTCGACTCTGGACAACGTCAGTGTGCAACTGGATCGTAAAGAGTCCGCATGGGCGCTGGCGATTGACAGTTCGTTGCTCAAAGGCACGGCTAACCTGCCCGACGCCAAGACCACGCCGATGAATATTGACCTGCTGTACGTTAAATTGCCTGCGGCCGATCCTGCTGCCGCGGTCGTGGAAAACGCTCCTGACCCGCTGGCAAGCGTGGACCCGAAATTGATCCCGGCGATGGACATCAAGATCACTCAGTTGTATCAGGGCGATCAATTGATTGGCGGTTGGTCGTTGAAAGCGCGCCCAACCCCGACCGGGACGCGACTGTCTGATTTAAGCCTGGGCCTCAAAGGCATGTTGTTGCAGGGTGAGGGCGCTTGGGAAGGGACACCGGGATCGACCAGCAGTTGGTACAAAGGCGTGGTCGACGGTAAAAACCTGGCAGATGTCTTGAAGGGCTGGGGTTTTGCGCCCTCGGTGACCAGCGAATCGTTTGAGCTCAATGTGGATGGCCGCTGGCCGGGTTCGCCCGCCTGGATTGGGGTCAAGACCTATTCGGGAAGCCTGGACGCTACGTTGCGCCGTGGGCAGCTCGTCGAAGTGGAAGGCAGTGCCCAGGCGCTCAGAATCTTTGGTCTGCTGAACTTCAATTCCATCGGTCGGCGGCTGCGCCTGGATTTCTCCGATTTGCTTGGCAAAGGCCTGAGCTACGATCAGGTTAAAGGCCTGCTGGTAGCCAGTGACGGCGTGTACGTGACGCGTGATCCGATCACCATGAAAGGGCCGTCAAGCAACATTGAACTCGATGGCACCCTGGACATGGTCAAGGACCGAGTCGATGCGACGTTGCTCGTGGCGTTGCCGGTTACCAATAACCTGCCCATTGCCGCATTGCTCATCGGTGCGCCAGCCATTGGGGGCGCTCTGTTTATCGTCGACAAGCTGTTAGGTGACCGGGTCGCCCGGTTTGCCAGCGTTCAATACAGCGTTCAGGGGCCGGTCAAAGAGCCGAAAATCACATTCCTTAAACCTTGAAAAACACCAATAGCACGGGTTGGAGTACAGTGGCCGCATGTCTAGTCTGGAGCGAGCCATGTCTTTTGCGGTGATTCAAATGGTCAGTCAGAGCGATGTGCTGGCCAATCTTGCCCAAGCCCGTCGTCTGCTTGAACAGGCCGCCGCCTCTGGCGCGCGCCTTGCGGTGCTGCCAGAAAACTTCGCGGCAATGGGCCGTCGAGACGTCGCCGATATCGGTCGCGCCGAGGCTCAAGGCGAAGGCCCTATTCTCCCATGGTTGAAACTGGCCGCTCGCGACCTCAAGTTATGGATAGTTGCCGGTACATTGCCGCTGCCACCGAATGATCGGCCGCAGGGCAAAGTAACGGCGTGCTCATTGCTGGTGGATGAACACGGCGAGCAGGTGGCACGGTATGACAAGCTGCACCTGTTCGATGTGGACGTTGCCGATAGCCGTGGCCGATACCGTGAATCCGATGACTACGCTCACGGTCATAGCGTGGTGGTGGCGGACACACCGGTAGGGCGCCTGGGTCTGAGCGTGTGTTACGACCTGCGTTTTCCAGAGCTGTACACCGCACTGCGTGAAGCGGGTGCCGAATTGATTACTGCGCCGTCGGCGTTCACCGCCGTGACCGGTGCTGCGCATTGGGACATTTTGATCCGGGCACGAGCCATAGAAACCCAGTGTTATGTGCTGGCAGCGGCACAGGGCGGCGTACACCCTGGACCTCGGGAAACTTACGGGCATGCGGCAATCATCGACCCTTGGGGCCGGGTGTTGGCCGAACGAGCCCAGGGTGAAGCGGTGCTGCTGGCCGAGCGCAATAGCGATGAACAGACGTCCATCAGGGCGCGGATGCCGGTGTCCAGTCACCGGCGATTTTTTTCGCAGGACGCCGTGCGGCCTGTGCACACTTCGGAGTGAATATGAGCGATTTGTCCTCTGTCAGCGAACACCTTTTAGCGCCCGGCGGCCTTAGCCTCGACAGCTTGCAGTCGGTGCTCGGCGAGCTGGCCGGACCCGGGATCGATGCGGCTGACCTGTATTTTCAAGGGCAGATCTCCGAATCCTGGGCATTGGAAGACGGCATCGTCAAGGAAGGCAGTTTTAACCTCGATCAAGGCGTCGGCGTGCGAGCGCAGTCGGGCGAGAAAACCGGTTTTGCCTACAGCAACACCATTACCCATGAAGCGCTGAGCCTGGCCGCGCGTGCTGCTCGCTCGATTTCCCGTGCCGGGCAAGAAGGCACGGTCAAGGCGTTCACCACCCAAGACGTGGCGCAGCTATACGCGCCGGATAACCCGCTGGAAGTCATGACCCGCGCCGAGAAGGTCGAACTGCTCAAGCGGATCGACGTCGCAACCCGAGCGCTGGACTCACGCATCCAGCAAGTGACGGTCAGCATGGCCGGCGTCTGGGAACGAATTCTGGTGGCTTCCACCGACGGCAGCCTGGCGGCCGACGTGCGTCCGCTGGTGCGCTTTAACGTTAGCGTCATCGTCGAACAGAATGGACGACGTGAGCGCGGCGGCCATGGCGGCGGCGGGCGTACCGATTACCGTTATTTCCTCAGCGACGACCGGGCCATGGGCTACGCCCGTGAAGCGCTGCGTCAGGCATTGGTTAACCTCGAAGCGATTCCGGCGCCGGCTGGCACATTGCCTGTGGTTCTCGGGCCTGGATGGTCTGGCGTGCTGTTGCACGAAGCGGTCGGCCATGGTCTGGAAGGCGATTTCAATCGTAAAGGCAGCTCCGCTTACAGCGGACGCATGGGTGAAATGGTTGCGTCCAGTCTGTGCACCATCGTCGATGACGGCACATTGGCCGGTCGTCGTGGTTCGTTGTCCGTGGACGATGAGGGCACTCCGACCCAATGCACGACGCTGATCGAAAATGGCGTGCTCAAGGGCTACATGCAAGACAAGTTGAATGCGCGGCTGATGGGTGTCGCCCGCACCGGCAATGGTCGCCGTGAGTCCTATGCACACCTGCCGATGCCGCGCATGACCAACACTTACATGCTGGCTGGGCAGAGCGATCCTGCGGAAATCATCGCCTCGGTGAAGCGCGGCATCTACTGCGCCAACCTGGGCGGTGGACAAGTGGACATCACCAGCGGCAAGTTCGTGTTTTCCACCAGCGAAGCGTATTTGATCGAAGACGGCAAAATCACCGCACCGGTCAAAGGCGCTACTTTGATTGGCAACGGGCCGGAAGCCATGAGTCGCGTGTCGATGGTGGGTAACGACCTGTCACTGGACAGCGGTGTGGGCACCTGTGGCAAAGACGGTCAGTCATTACCGGTAGGCGTAGGCCAGCCGACTTTGAAGATCGATGCAATCACCGTAGGCGGTACCGGCGGTTGAACGTGAGCCGGGGTTGGGGCATGAAAACGCCCGCCCCGGGTCGACGACTAACGCAGGCCGCGTTGTGTCTCGTCCAGCTCGCGGATGTACTTGAACAGTTTGCGGCTGGCAGCCGGTGGCTTGTTCTGCGCCAGCTCATGCTGAGCCTGGCGAATAAACGAGCGCAGTTGCTGACGATCCGCATCCGGATAGTCACCGACAAACTTTTCAATCACGTCGTCGGTGCCGACAAGCAAGCGATCACGCCAGCGTTCAAGGCCGTGAAAGCGTTCGTTATATTGGCGAGTGGAGGCATCCAGTTGGTCGAGCAATACCAGAATGGCGTCAAGGTCTTGATCGCGCATCAGTTTGCCGATGAACAGAATATGCCGCTTACGCGCAATGTTTGCCGTGTGCTTGGGCGCTTCAGCCAAGGCCCGGCGCAAGGCGTCGGTCAGGGGCAGCTTCGCCAGCAGGTCAGGCTTGAGTGTGGTCAGGCGCTCGCCCATGTCAACCAGAGCATGTAGCTCGCGTTTGACCTGAGTTTTGCTTTTACCCTCGTCGAGGGAGTCGTCGTAAGAATCAACCATGGGGGCAGTCCGCTAATAATCGCCGCCATGATAACCAGTCAGGGGCCACTTGTCCGGCCCGGTCGGTACTCGGCATGTGCCGAAAGCAGAATTTGATGGAGAAAGTCATGAGTGAATCTCAAAGCGTCGGCCCACAGGCCTTGCCGGCACTGCAGGACCAGGTCGAGCAAATCCTCGCCGAAGCCAAGCGTCAAGGCGCCAGTGCCTGCGAAGTGGCGGTGTCGCTGGAACAAGGATTGTCGACGTCGGTTCGGCAGCGCGAAGTGGAAACCGTCGAGTTCAATCGCGACCAAGGGTTCGGTATCACCTTATATGTAGGGCAGCGCAAAGGCTCGGCCAGCACCTCGGCCAGCGGTGCCGATGCCATTCGTGAGACCGTCGCTGCTGCGTTGGCCATCGCTAAGCACACGTCTGAAGATGAAAGCTCGGGCTTGGCCGACGCGGCACTGATGGCCAGGGATCTGCAGGATTTCGATCTGTTTCATGCGTGGGACATCACGCCAGAACAGGCCATCGAACGCGCTTTGATCTGTGAAGCCGCAGCGTTTGACGCCGACAGCCGGATCAAGAACGCCGACGGCACCACGCTGAATACCCACCAAGGCTGCCGCGTGTATGGCAACAGTCATGGTTTTATCGGCGGATCAGCGTCGACTCGCCACAGCCTGAGTTGCGTAATGATCGCTGAAGGCGATGGCCAGATGCAGCGCGATTACTGGTATGACGTGAGCCGCCAGGGTGAGCTGTTGGCGGACGCTCAAAGCATCGGCCGTCGCGCTGCCGAGCGCGCGGCCAGCCGGTTGGGCGCGCGTCCGGTGCCTACGTGCGAAGTCCCGGTATTGTTTTCGGCGGAACTGGCGGGTGGACTGTTGGGACATTTCTTGTCGGCGATTTCCGGCGGCAACTTGTATCGCAAGTCTTCATTCCTTGAAGGTGCCATGGGTCAACGGTTGTTCCCTGAATGGCTGACTCTGGACGAACGGCCGCATTTGATGCGCGGCATGGGCAGTTCAGCGTTCGATGGCGACGGCCTGGCGACTTATGCAAAACCGTTCGTCGAAAATGGCGATCTGGTGTCCTACGTGTTGGGTACGTATTCCGGGCGCAAGTTGGGCTTGCCGAGCACCGCCAACTCGGGCGGCGTGCACAACCTGTTTGTGACCCACGGCATTGAAGATCAGGCGGCGTTGTTGCGTCGCATGGGGCGCGGTTTGTTGGTGACAGAGTTGATGGGCAGCGGGTTGAACATGGTAACCGGCGATTACTCCCGTGGAGCGGCCGGGTTCTGGGTCGAGAACGGGGAGATACAGTTCCCGGTTCAGGAAGTGACCATCGCTGGCAATTTGCGCGACATGTTCAAGCAAATCGTCGCCATCGGCAGCGATCTTGAACTGCGCAGCAACATTCGCACTGGCTCGATATTGATTGAACGGATGATGGTGGCGGGTAGCTAATCACCGCTTCCCTGTAGGAGCCAACTGGTTGGCGAAATGCCCGAGCGGTGTATCAGTTATGAAGCCTCGCCAACCAGTTGGCTCCTACAGGGGTCGTGGGGTAATCCACAGTTCCCCGGTCCCACCGGTATCCCTTGGTATTGCCTGCGGAGTTCACTCGCCTTCGTCAAACCGGTTATTGATCAGCTCGATCAAACCATCCAAAGCAGCTTGTTCATCATCGCCTTCGGTGTGCAGATGGATATCAGTGCCTTTGCCAGCGGCCAGCATCATGACTGCCATGATGCTTTTGCCGTCGACCATGCTTTCAGCGTCGCGACCGACTCGTATCTTGCAGGGAAATCTGCCCGCGACGCCGACGAATTTCGCGGCGGCACGAGCGTGCAGGCCAAGCTTGTTGATGATGGTGATTTGATGAACGGGCATCGCGATGGAAGTCCTTTCAGTTGAGGTCGCGGTGGCGAACCTGAACGTTCTTGAGGGATTGCTGCAGCATCTGGCCCAAGCGCTCGGTCAGGTAGACAGAGCGGTGGTGTCCGCCGGTGCAGCCAATGGCAATAGTGACGTAAGCACGGTTGCTGGCGGCAAAGCGCGGCAACCATTTGTTCAAATAGGTGTAGATGTCCTGAAACATTTCTTCGACATCCGGCTGGGCGGCCAAATAGTCGATCACCGGCTGATCGAGGCCTGACTGCTCGCGAAGGTCTGGTTTCCAGTATGGATTCGGCAAGCAGCGCACGTCGAATACCAGATCGGCATCCACCGGCATTCCGCGCTTGAAACCAAACGATTCCACCAGAAACGCCGTACCGGGTTCCGGCTTGTTCAGCAGGCGCAGCTTGATCGTGTCTCGCAGCTGGTACAGGTTCAGATGCGTCGTATTAATCTTCAGGTCGGCCAGGTCGATGATCGGGCCGAGCAGGGTGGTTTCGTCACGTATCGCTTCAGCCAGCGAGCGGTTGGCACTGCTCAGCGGGTGGCGTCGACGGGTTTCAGAGAAGCGTTTTAATAAGGTTTCTTCGTCTGCGTCCAGGTACAACACATCGCATTGGATGTGAAGGTTGCGAAGCTCTTCAAGTAATTGCGGGAAGCGAAACAGATGGCTTGGCAGGTTGCGTGCGTCAATGGACACGGCGATCAGCGGTTCCGCCAGTTCGGTATGAATCAGCGCGCGATCAGCCAGCTCGGGAAGCAGGCCGGCCGGCAAATTGTCGATGCAGTAGAAGCCACTGTCTTCCAGCACGTTAAGTGCCGTGCTCTTACCCGAGCCGGATCGACCGCTGACGATGATCATTCGCATGACTAATGCCCGCTCTGCACGTCCAGAACTACTTGATAGAGCGCTTCATTGCTTTTCGCGCCACGCAGCCTGTCTCGCACCTCTTTACGATCAAGCATGCTGGCAATCTGTCGCAACAATGCCAGGTGTGCGTCTGTAGCGGCTTCCGGCACCAGCAGCACGAACAACAGATCGACAGGCGCGCCATCAATGGCGTCGTAGTCGATCGGAGCGTCCAGGTGTATCAGGGCGCTGATGGGGTCGTTGCAGCCGGTAAGGCGACAATGAGGAATGGCAATGCCATTGCCGAAACCTGTCGAGCCAAGTTTTTCACGGGCAATCAGTTTCTCGTAGATTTCACCCGAATTCAGATCGGGCACTTCACGGCCGATCAGATGGGCAACTTGCTCGAGTGCTTTTGTTTTGCTGCCGCCCGGCACGTTCACAATGGAACGGCCGGGGGTCAGGATATTTTCAAGTCGGATCATGAGTTGGCAGTGTTTAGCGAGCCGTCGCACCTTTAAGGATGTTCTGCTGCTTTTCCTTATGCTTGAGCAATTGTCTGTCGAGCTTGTCAGTAAGTAGATCGATCGCCGCGTACATATCGTCATGTTCGGCGTTAGCGACTACCTCCCCACCGTGGATGTGCAAGGTGGCTTCGATCTTCTGTTTCAGTTTCTCGACCGCCATCGTTACCTGCACATTTGTAATCTTGTCAAAGTGCCCTTCAAGCTTTCTGAGTTTGAGCTCAATGTACTCACGCAGGGGCTTTGTCACTTCTAGCTGGTGTCCACTGATGTTGACTTGCATACAGCTTCTCCTTCGTTGCCAGTGCATAAAGAGGCAGGCTAGATACCTGCCACTGGAACGCTTTGGCTTCACGCCCTCATCACATTAGTCGCTTGCGCTCGCTCGAAGGCGCTATACCCAGTGATTCGCGGTATTTGGCAACTGTGCGACGGGCTACCTGAATGCCTTGTGCCTCCAGTAAACCAGCGATCTTGCTGTCACTCAACGGCTTTTTCTGATTTTCAGCGGCAACCAGTTTTTTGATGATCGCGCGGATGGCTGTGGACGAACATTCACCGCCCTCTGAGGTGCTTACGTGACTGGAAAAGAAATATTTCAGTTCGTAAATGCCACGGGGGGTATGCATGAATTTTTGCGTAGTAACGCGGGAAATTGTCGATTCGTGCATGCCGACCGCTTCGGCGATGTCATGCAGAACCAACGGCTTCATGGCCTCGTCGCCATATTCAAGGAAGCCGCGCTGGTGCTCGACAATCTGCGTGGCGACTTTCATCAGCGTTTCATTGCGGCTTTGCAGGCTCTTGATGAACCAGCGGGCCTCCTGCAACTGATTGCGCATGAAGGTGTTGTCAGCACTGGTATCGGCTCGACGAACGAAGCCCGCGTACTGGGGATTGACCCGCAGGCGCGGTACGGATTCCTGATTGAGCTCCACCAGCCAGCGTTCATTGTCCTTACGCACGATGACGTCGGGCACGACGTATTCGGCTTCAGCGGATTCGATTTGGGAGCCTGGGCGCGGATTAAGGCTCTGTACCAATTCGATGACCTGGCGCAGTTCGTCTTCCTTGAGCTTCATGCGGCGCATCAGTTGCCCGTAATCACGGCTGCCGAGCAGGTCGATATAGTCACATACCAGCCGTTGCGCTTCCGCCAGCCAGCGGGTTTTTGCCGGCAACTGACGAAGTTGCAGTGACAGGCATTCGCTGAGGTTGCGAGCGCCGATTCCCGCAGGTTCGAACTGCTGGATGCGATGCAGTACCGCTTCGATCTCGTCCAGCTCGACATCCATTTCCGGATCGAAAGCGTCCAGGATTTCCTCGAGCGACTCGTCGAGGTAACCCTGATTGTTAATGCAGTCGATCAGGGTGACGGCGATCAGGCGATCAATGTCGGACATTGGCGCCAGGTTCAGTTGCCAAAGCAAGTGGCTCTGCAGGCTCTCGCCCACTGAGGTGCGAGTGGTAAAGTCCCACTCGTCATCGTCGTTGCTGGGCAAGCTGCTGGCGCTGGTCTGATAAACATCTTCCCAGGCGGTGTCGACGGGCAATTCGTTGGAGGTGCGCTCGCTCCAGTCGCCTTCTTCCAGGTTGTCCACCGTTGGGGCGGCTTCCTGGTAAGTCGGTTCCTGGACGTCAGGGTTGGGTTTCTCTACGTTGTCGGCCAACGGATCGGCGTTGTCGAAGTCGTCGCCTTCTTCCTGGCGTTCCAGCATAGGATTGGACTCCAACGCTTCCTGGATCTCTTGTTGAAGGTCCAGGGTCGACAGTTGGAGGAGGCGGATGGCCTGTTGCAGCTGAGGTGTCATCGTCAGCTGCTGGCCCATTCTCAGGACTAGCGATGGTTTCATGGCTTGGGCTTAACACCTTATTCGCCGGCGCGCATGCGCCATCTACAGGGCGCCGAAGCGCCAACTTAAGCAAATTATATGCCTGAAACCTAAGTGTTTGCCTAGAGCGCGCTGACAATTAAAAAGCTTGCCAGCGCGAGATTCTAGTGCCCGTCGCTTTTTGAACAGCGAAACACCGCAGACCTTACAGGCGGAATTCGTGGCCGAGGTAAACCTCTTTAACCAATTGGTTAGCCAGAATAGTTTCTGAATTACCTTCCGCGATCAGTTGCCCATCGTTGACGATGTAGGCCGTTTCACAAATATCCAGGGTTTCACGAACGTTGTGATCGGTGATCAGAACGCCAATTCCCTTGGCTTTCAAGTGATAGATGATCTGCTTGATATCGCCCACGGAAATCGGGTCGACACCTGCAAACGGCTCATCCAGCAAGATGAACTTGGGTGAAGTGGCCAGGGCTCGGGCGATTTCTACCCGGCGACGCTCGCCACCGGACAGGCTCATGCCCAGGTTGTCGCGAATGTGGCTAATGTGAAATTCCTGCAACAGGCTTTCCAGCTCTTTGCGACGTGCCGCGCGGTCAAGTTCTTTGCGGGTCTCAAGAATCGCCATAATGTTATCGGCAACCGACAGCTTGCGAAAGATCGACGCTTCTTGCGGCAGATAGCCAATGCCGGCGCGTGCGCGGCCATGCATGGGTTGATGACTGACGTCCAGGTCATCTATCAATACACGACCCTGGTCGGCTTGCACCAAGCCAACGATCATGTAGAAACACGTAGTCTTGCCTGCACCGTTAGGACCGAGCAGCCCGACGATTTGCCCGCTGTCGATAGACAAGCTGACATCGCGAACGACCTGCCGGCCCTTATAGGCTTTCGCCAAGTGTTGGGCTTTCAGCGTTGCCATTAAGGAGCCTTCTGCGCGTCTGGTTTGCTTTTTGGCTGGATGACCATGTCGATCCGTGGCCGCGGAGCGGTCAATTTTGTGCCATTGGCGCGACCAGCGTTAACAACCTGCCTCACCGTGTCGTAGATGATTTTCTCACCTTCGGAGGTGTTGCCGTCGTTGATCACCTTGGCCTTGTCGATCAGGACGATTTTGTTATCCAGTGCAAAGTATTGAATAGTCACGCCGTACGCTTGAACAATAGGCTTGTTCAACTCGGGTTTCTGTTCGTAGTACGCAAGGTTGCCCACGGAGGTGAAGACGTTGATTTCACCGGTGGAGGTGCGGGTGATGGTCACGGTGTTGCCCGTGATCTTCATCGTGCCTTGGGTGATGATCACATTGCCTTTGTACGTGGCGATGCCTTGCTTGTCATCGAGTTGCGCGTCGTCAGACTGGATATGAATAGGCTGATCGCGGTCCGTCGGCAGAGCCCAAGCGCTCACGCTTCCCAGTACTGTGCCCAGGCCGAGCAAAAAAGGGAGGGTTTTAACGAGCCTCATACTGTCCTCTTACGTTGGACAGCAGGTTCATCCTGCCGTCGTTCAAATACGCTTTCATACCCGTGCCGGTAGTGACACCGCCGAAGCCGTCGATTCTAACGGCTTGCTCGGTCTGCGCATATTGCTTCTGTGGGAATACCGTCATTCGACTGCTGGTAATAATCGTTGTCCGGTTCTTTTCATCAGTTCTTGCAACGCGGACCGAGTCAATCAGCTCGACTTGAGTGCCTCCAGGCGAGACTTCGCCCTTCAGGCTCTGGACGTGCCAAGGATATTGGGCGCCGCGAAACAGTTGCAAATCGGGATTGGTCAGCAGCGTTACGTCTGAGACCTGAAGATGTTCGACCTTATCGGACGTCATGTCGTACTGAAGTTTGCCGTCTGGCAAAAACTGCAGGCTGTGTGCCTTGGTGGCATAGAAATCGATTGTGCCTGGATCTACAACAGCCGTTTTCTGCTCGAGGAAGGTTTCCGGGCTGATGTTCCAATAGCCTGCCGCTGCAACCAGCAGGGCAATTACACCCAGAATCAAAAACCGGCGAATTTTTTTACTCAACATAAATAACTTCTATAAGTAGGCGGCATGGGCCGCTTCGAGGCTGCCCTGGGCACTGAGGATCAGTTCGCAAAACTCGCGCGCTGCACCCTCGCCACCGCGAGCCTGGGTAATACCGTGAGCATGTTGTCGGACAAAGCTGGCGGCATTGGCAACTGCCATGCCCAGGCCGACGCGCCGAATGACCGGCAAGTCTGGCAGATCATCGCCTAAATAGGCGACTTGTTCGTAGCTTAGGCTGAGTTGAGCCAATAATTCGTCGAGCACGACCAATTTATCTTCACGGCCCTGATACAGATGCTGAATGCCCAGGTTCTTCGCCCGCCGCTCTACTACAGGGGTTTTGCGACCACTGATGATAGCGGTGACTACGCCCGACGCGATCAGCATCTTGATGCCCTGGCCGTCGAGGGTATTGAATGTCTTGAATTCGCTGCCGTCTTCGAGGAAGTACAGGCGGCCATCGGTCAGCACGCCGTCGACGTCGAAAATCGCCAATTTGATATTTTTGCCGCGCTGCAGCAAGTTTTTTGCAATTGCATCAGTCACTACATAACCCCCGCACGCAGCAGATCTTGCAGATTGAAAGCGCCGATAGGGTGGTCGTTCTCATCGACAACGATCAGGGCGCCGATCTTGTGATCTTCCATTATTTTCAGTGCTTCAGCCGCCAGCATGTCGGGGCGAGCGGTTTTGCCGTGGACAGTCATCACGTCATCGATGGTCGCCTGGCGGATGTCGATGTCCCGATCAAGCGTTCGACGTAAATCGCCGTCGGTGAAGATCCCGGCCAAGCGGCCGTCGGCCTCCAGTACGGCGGTCATCCCCAGGCCCTTGCGGGTCATTTCCATCAACGAGTCACGCAACAGCGTGCCGCGCTGGACGTGAGGCAGGCTTTCGCCGACGTGCATGACGTGTTCGACTTTGAGCAGCAAGCGTCGTCCCAATGCGCCGCCTGGGTGCGAGAACGCGAAGTCTTCTGCGGTGAAGTCGCGCGCTTCGAGCAGCGCAACGGCCAGCGCGTCGCCCATGACCAGGGCCGCCGTGGTCGAAGACGTCGGTGCGAGGTTCAGCGGGCAGGCTTCATGTTCGACATGAACATTCAAATTGACTTCTGCCGCCTTGGCCATCGTTGAGTCCGGATTGCCGGTCAGGCTGATCATTTTGATGCCCAGGCGTTTGATCAGCGGCAAAAGTGTAACAATTTCACTGGTCGTTCCCGAGTTCGAAATGGCCAGGATGATGTCGTCGCCGGTGATCATGCCCATGTCGCCATGGCTTGCTTCTGCCGGGTGGACAAAAAATGCGGTAGTGCCGGTGCTGGCCAGGGTGGCGGCGATCTTCTTGCCAATGTGCCCGGATTTACCCATGCCGACCACGACAACGCGGCCTTTGCCGGCCAGAATCAGTTCGCAAGCGCGCACGAAATCAGCGTCAATATGTGCCAGTAAACCCTCTACGGCTTCTATTTCGAGGCGGATGGTGCGTTGTGCTGTTTGAATCAGGTCGCTGGATTGGCTCATGTCGGAAACGGTCAGGCTGATGAAAAGGCGGCGATTATAGCCGTAATGGTCAATTCCCTCACCCTTGATCTTGTGTCCGTGTGCAGTTCCTGTGTTGCCCGATGCATACGCTCTTCGACAATGGTTCGCAATTGTTCGAATTATCTGTCCGGCTCTTGAACGAAAGAGGCTTCTTGCGTGGGACGCGCGCGCTCGCAGTGGTATAGTTCGCCGCCTGTTCGGCCCATCCAGTCAGTACATGCCAAGCGTCATGTATTTTGGTCGCTGAGAGTGGGGCTGCATCTTGAGGAGTTTAGATGAGCGTCGATAACGCCTACGCGGTCGAGCTGAAGGGAGTGTCCTTCAAGCGCGGTTCGCGCAGCATCTTCAATAATATTGATATCCGTGTTCCCCGGGGCAAAGTCACCGGCATCATGGGGCCTTCTGGCAGTGGCAAGACCACATTGCTGCGTTTGATGGGGGCACAATTGCGTCCCAGCAGCGGGGAAGTGTGGGTCAATGGACAAAACTTGCCTAAATTGTCGCGCAGCGATCTGTTCGATGCTCGCAAGCACATGGGCGTGTTGTTCCAGAGCGGTGCCTTGTTCACCGACCTTGATGTGTTTGAAAACGTAGCGTTCCCGCTGCGTGTTCATACCGAACTGCCTGAAGAAATGATCCGCGACATTGTCCTGCTGAAATTGCAGGCGGTAGGTCTGCGCGGTGCCGTCGAATTGATGCCTGACGAATTGTCCGGTGGCATGAAGCGGCGTGTAGCCTTGGCCCGGGCGATTGCTCTGGACCCGCAAATTCTCATGTATGACGAACCTTTCGTTGGCCAGGACCCGATTGCAATGGGTGTATTGGTTCGGCTGATTCGTCTGCTGAATGACGCGTTGGGCATTACCAGCATCGTGGTTTCCCACGATCTGGCTGAAACCGCGAGCATCGCTGACTACTTATATGTCGTAGGCGATGGTCAAGTGCTGGGGCAGGGAACTCCGCAGGAACTGGCGAGCTCGGATAATCCGCGCATTCGTCAATTCATGACGGGCGACCCGGACGGTCCTGTTCCATTTCATTATCCGGCACCGGATTATCGCGAAGATCTTTTGGGGAAGCGCTGATGCGCAGACATTCATTAATGGACCGAGTCAGTCTGTTCGGCCGTGCGTCCATCGATATGGTGACGGTGCTGGGCCGCTCTGGGCTGTTTTTGGCTCATGCGTTGTTCGGTCGTGGCGGTATCGGCGGCAGTTTTCAATTATTGGTTCGGCAACTGCATTCTATAGGCGTCATGTCGCTGCTGATAATTGTCGTTTCCGGCGGTTTCATCGGTATGGTCCTGGCGCTGCAAGGTTTCAGTATCCTTCAGAAATACGGATCCGAGCAGGCGGTCGGGCAGATGGTCGCCTTGACCTTGCTGCGAGAGTTGGGGCCGGTGGTAGCCGGTTTGCTCTTCGCAGGTCGTGCAGGCTCGGCATTGACTGCTGAAATCGGCAACATGAAATCCACCGAGCAACTGTCCAGTCTGGAAATGATCGGCGTCGATCCGCTGAAATATATCGTCGCGCCGCGTTTGTGGGCTGGGTTTATTTCCCTGCCACTGCTGGCGATGATCTTCAGCGTCGTGGGTATCTGGTGCGGATCCTGGGTCGCCATCGATTGGCTCGGCGTGTACCAGGGATCATTCTGGGCGAACATGCAAAGCAGCGTGAATTTTCAAAGCGACGTGCTCAACGGTGTAATCAAAAGCATGATTTTTGCTTTTGTAGTGACCTGGATCGCCGTGTTCCAGGGGTATGACTGTGAGCCCACGTCGGAAGGGATCAGCCGTGCCACCACTAAAACCGTGGTGTACGCCTCATTGGCCATATTAGGCCTCGACTTTATTTTGACCGCCTTGATGTTTGGAGATTTCTGATGCAAAACCGCACCTTGGAAACCGGCGTTGGCCTTTTCCTGCTGGCCGGGATCCTTGCTTTGATCTTATTGGCCTTGCGTGTCAGTGGTCTGAGCGCAAGCGCGAACCACGACAGTTATAAACTTTATGCAAACTTCGACAATATTGCCGGTTTGACTGTCAGAGCCAAGGTGACCATGGCCGGTGTGACCATCGGCAAGGTCACGGCAATCGATCTGGACCGTGACACCTTTATGGGTCGGGTGACCATGGAAGTCGAAAAGCGGGTGAATAATCTGCCTACAGACTCCACCGCTTCGATTCTGACCGCTGGTTTGCTGGGCGAGAAATACGTCGGCATCAGCGTCGGAGGCGAAACAGCACTGCTCAAAGACGGCAGTGTTATCCATGACACTCAATCGGCATTGGTGCTCGAAGACTTGATCGGCAAATTCATGCTCAACACTGTGAGTAAAGACGCCAAATGAGGAATTTCTCAATGTTCTCAACCTTGCGCCGTAGTCTGCTGATTTTGCTGACTGCTCTTCCGTTGTTCGCCAATGCGGCGCCGGGTCAGTCAGCGCATGATTTGGTCGATGGTACGACCAAGCAGTTGTTGGCAGACCTGGCCGCCCATAAAGACCAATACAAAACCAATCCGAGCGCTTTTTATGACGCTTTGAACACAATTGTAGGGCCCGTGGTGGATGCCGAGGGCATCTCGAAAAGCGTCATGACCGTGAAGTATTCAGGCCGGGCAACGCCTGCGCAGATAGCAACCTTCACTGAAAACTTCAAGCGCAGCCTGTTCCAGTTCTATGGCAACGCACTGCTTGAATACAACAACCAGGGGATTACCGTTTCTCCTGCCAAAGACGAAAGTGGCGACCGTACCAGCGTCGACATGTCCGTCAAAGGCAACGGCGGTGCGGTTTACCCAGTGAGCTACACGCTTGAGAAGGTCAATGGCGAGTGGAAAGTCCGCAACGTCATCGTTAACGGCATCAACATCGGCAAGCTGTTCCGTGATCAGTTCGCTGACGCCATGCGCCAGAACGGCAACAACCTCGACACGACCATCAACAACTGGGCTGGTGAAGTGGCCAAGGCCAAAAGCACGGTCGATCAAGCCGCCGAGAAGCCTGCACAATGATTGAAACAGCCGTTCGTCTTGGCGCTGCGGGTGAATTACACCTGAGCGGCGTACTTGACTACCGCACCGGCCCGACCTTGCGCAAGCAAGGTCAGGCGCTGATCAAGGCCAGCGATGCGTCGGCATTGGTTCTGGACTGCTCCGAAGTGGAGAAGTCCAGCAGCGTCGGTTTAGCGTTGCTGCTAGCGTTCATGCGTGACGCCAAGGCCGCCGGCAAGGTGGTCAGCGTTCAGGGATTGCCCGATGACATGCGTGAAATTGCGCAGGTTTCCGGTTTGACCGAGTTATTCGATCAACATCAATAGCCATCAGCGAGCCGGGTGAAGCAGCTTTCACCCGCGTTCCCGAAGCGCTTTCCGTCCGAGTCTATTAATCCGGGGTTCGCAGCGGGCAGGCTTTTTTGTATGATGGCCGACCCGCGCGCGTAGGGCGCCGATTGAGGTTAAGCATGCAGGCCGTAGAAGTTAAAAGCTTCCTTGAAGGAAAGCTGCCAGAAACCCAGGTAGAAGTTGAAGGCGAAGGCTGCAATTTTCAGCTGAACGTGATCAGTGACGA
>NZ_JAQGNX010000107.1 GCF_028293835.1 Pseudomonas sp. | reverse complement strand
GCGGATGGCTGGGATCATTTTAAATATCGTTCGCAGCCTTCGGCAGCGCCTACAGAGGACGTGTGCCCCGTTCATTGAGGGCGAGTTCCTACAGCGAGGGTGTTATCACTTCATGTCGATAATGACTTGCTCGTTCCACTTCTTCGGCAGGGACTTGGAGGTTTTTTCCCAAGCGTCCGCGTCTTTGATTGGCGTCACTTTCTTGTATTGCTCGTTCGGCAGCAGTTTGGCCTGCACGTCAGCTGGCAAGGTCAGGTGATCGGCACGGATCGGACGTGCGTTGCCACGGGCCAGGTTGGTTTGACCCGCATCGCTGAAGATGTATTCCCGCGCCAGTTTGGCCGCGTTCGGGTGCTTGGCGTATTTGTTGATGATGGTGGTGTAGCCCGAAATCACCGAACCGTCAGACGGGATCAGCACGATGTAATCGTCTTTGTTGACCATCTTGTCGCGATAGCTCAGGCCGTTGAAGTCCCAGACGACGCCGACTTCGATTTCGCCTTTTTCCATGGTGGCAATGGTCGGGTTAGCCAGTGACAAACGACCTTCTTTAGCCAGTTTGT
The DNA here is from genome assembly GCF_028293835.1 of Pseudomonas sp. Lineage (GTDB taxonomy): Bacteria > Pseudomonadota > Gammaproteobacteria > Pseudomonadales > Pseudomonadaceae > Aquipseudomonas. The sequence continues at coordinate 63,460 of NZ_JAQGNX010000107.1, read as the reverse complement.
TGAACATCAACAGGGCTGGCTCGATGTTTTTCTCATCGCCACCGTTGGCAATGGCTGCAGCCAGTACGCCGTTGGCAGCCTGAGCGGCGGTGCTGACGTCACCGATAGAGACTTTGTATTTGCCTTTCGCCAGGTCAGCCCAGCTTGTCGGGGCGTCGGAGCCGTGCAGCAGCTTTTTGTTGATGATGAAAGCGATGGTGCCGGTGTAGGCCAATGCCCAGTTGCCATCTTTGTCTTTAGCCCAATCCGGGACCTGAGCCCAGGTGCTTGGCTTGTACGGCTGGGTAACGCCCTGTTTTACAGCGATAGGGCCGAAGGCTGCACCAACATCGCCGATATCCGCACTGGCATTGTCTTTTTCAGCGGCGAATTTGGCGACTTCCTGAGCCGAGCTCATGTCGGTGTCGATGTGCTTCAGGCCATAGGTCTTGGCCAGGTCTTCCCACGTGCCTTTCCAGTTGGCCCAATCGTCGGGCATGCCGACGCTATTCACCGCACCCTCCGCTTTGGCTGCGGCCTCCAGGGTTTGCAAATCGGTATCAGCGGCCATGGCTGCGGTGCACAGTGCAATGGTCGAACCTAACAGTGATGCCAGGAAAAGATGTTTCATCCGAAGCTCCTATGGGCGTTTTAACGCTACGTTTTTATCGACGGTAATGCGGGTGGGTTGGTCTAGGTCAGCAATACCTGAGCCAATTTAGGCCATGTGCATGACACTTTAATGTCGGCATCAGTCCTGCAAGGGATTTGCTCAGGGTACGGCCGGTCATGCCCAGTAAGCGTAGACCATTGCTAACCTGTTGATATTTATTTGGTTAATGTTTTTTATGTGCAGCCTATGTAGCTCCAATAAGCGGCCTTGTCATCTATCAGTCATGTACCTTGACTACGCTGGTGTAAGGTCACTGGGGCATTATTCAAGCTCGGCTCCGCCCAATAACTGCGCTGGACTAGTCCAGATAGGTAACGTTGATGCGTGACGATGCACCAAAAGCGGTGACAGCCATCAGTCTGGCCCTTCAGGAACAGATCGAACACGGCCTGTTGCCGCCCAGCAGCAAACTGCCCGCCGAGCGCAAACTCAGCGAGCTTTTCAACACCACGCGCATTACTGTGCGCGAAGCATTGTTGCAATTGGAAGCTCAGGGGTTGGTGTACCGCGAGGAGCGACGTGGCTGGTTTATCTCACCGCCGCGGCTGGCCTATGACCTGATGCGCCGCAGCCATTTTCACGCCATGGTCAGCGCCCAGGGGCGAGTCGCTGAAACCCTGGTCATCTCAGCGCGTTTGCAGCCCGCCTCGGCGCTGATCTGCGGTTTGCTGCAACTGCCAGCATTGTCCAGCGTAGTCCAGATCTGCCGCGCCCGGCGCATCGACCAGCGCCTGGTGCTGTACGTCGAGCATTACCTCAATCCGGAGTATTTTCCCGGGATAGTCGATTTCGATCTGAATCAGTCGCTGACTGAGTTGTATGCCAGTCATTACGCGATTCGTTATGGGAAGGTTCGCTTTGAAATGGTCCCGACGGCGTTGCAGGTGGACGCCGCGGCTGCCCTGAAAGTCTCCCTAGGCAGCCCGGGCTTGCGTATCGAACGGGTGAACTACGATCAGCAAGGGCGCTTGATCGATTGCGATATCGAGTATTGGCGGCATGACGCGATACACGTGAGTGCGGTAGTGGAGGGTTGAAAGCTTCCCGAATGAATCCGGTCCCACAGGTTTATTTTTCCGTTTTGGTCACACTGCCTGCCACCGCATTCATCTGCACGCTCAATCGCGGCGTTGCCAAGTCCATTCCGGCTTCGTCCAGATGCCGCTTCAGCGACAAGTTGAAAGCACGGGATACTTCCCATTGCTTGATCGGCGCCGTCTTGAAGCGAGCCCGCAACACCGCGCTGCCTGACTCGAAACTCTCGACCCCTTGAATCTCCAGCGGCGACCAGATATTGCGTCGTTCCAATGGATCGGCGCGCATCTTCTGCCCGACTTCACGAACCATTTTGATTGCGTCATCAATGTGCACGTTGAACGGGATCGCGATGCGAAATATTGCGTAACCGAATTCCCGCGAATAGTTCTTGATGCTTTTGATTTCGCTGAACGGAATCGTATGTACGATGCCGTCGATATCTCGCAGGCGTACGGTGCGGATGGTCAGCCCTTCGACAGTGCCCAAGTGACCGCCGACGTCCACGTAGTCGTCGATGGCCAGGGAGTCTTCGATAATGATAAACAGGCCGGTAATCAAGTCGGCCACCAATGATTGTGCGCCGAAGCCGATGGCCAGACCGATCACGCCGGCACCGGCCAGTAATGGCGTCACGTTCATGCCCATATTCGCCAGCGCGACGATCAGCGCGATGATGAAAATCGCCACGAACAGTACGTTACGAATCAGCGGCATCATGGTTTGTGCGCGGGCATTGGCCAAGCCTTTGCGCGAGCGAGTCAACGCGTGGTGCACGGCGGTGTCGCTGAGAATCCATATCAGCCAGGCAAACAGCAGCGTGGCGGCCAGACTGAAGATTTTGACCACGATTTCGTGGCCCTCGCCCTCGGCGAAGCGGATCAGCGACATTCCCCAGACGCGCAGCCCCAGCTCGATGAACAGTACCCATACGGCCAAATGCGCCAAGGTGTAGAAAAAATTCTTCAGCCGCTCTGAATACAGCGCATGGCGTTTGTGTCCGTGATGCGGCTTCAATGCATGGCGACGAACCAGGCCATTGATAACCATGCACAGCACCAGCAACACGGTGCAGATCAACGCTTGACGCAAGGCAGTGCTGGTATCGCCAGCCGAAAAAAACGTTGCAAACAATGACACCCCGACCAGAACCAGCGCCGGCACGTACCAGTAGGTGCCGAGAATTTCGATGGTGTCGCTCAAGGCGCGACGGGTCAGGCGGCGTGACAGTGGCTGGTTGCGGATCAAATGCGCAATGGGCCGACGGAAGCGCAGGATAAACAATCCAGTGGAGAACGCTGCCATGACGTTGGCGAACGTGGCTGCGGTGTGGGCAAGGTGTTCGCCCAGGCTGGCAATCAAGCGCGGATCGCTGAGTGCTTCGCCAAAGGCGGCAAAGCTGCCAATCGTCCACAGCGGGCGAAACGCTTGATGACGCAGGATATACAGCGCGCGGTGGCGATGAGGGCCGTCCAGCAGCGAAAAAGCAATCACGCACACCGCCGAAAACAGCGTGCCGACCACCAACGCGTAAGCCAACACCATGGCCAGGTCCTTACCCAGTGAAGACGGCAGGGAATAGCTCAGGTACACGGTGATGATCAGCGCTATTAGCCAGGGTCCGAGCTTACGCAGGGCGAATCGCAACATGTCCCAGAGACGCGGGTGTTGTGGCAGTTCTTCCGACAAACCATAACGAACTCGGACCCGGTGGCTGAACCAAATCAAGCCGGCCGCCAGCAGCCCCCAGATCAGAATGACCAATGCGAAGCCAAAAATGACCGGTAGCCATTGATCGGCTGGAGGCGTCAACGCCACCAGCTCTATTCCCGCCAGGGTCAATTCTTCAGACCACCGGCTGGCCGGGCTGTCGTCGCCAGAAAATTGCTTTTCGAAACTGCTCAACGTACTGCCGATCAAACCTAGCACGCCCTCTTCGGCGGGCGGTTGGGCTTTTCGGGTGGTGTCGCGAAGTTTTTTCAGGTCGTCGAGCAGCTTGCTCCGTTGCTGGTCATTTTCCAGGGTCTTGATCACGTCGTCCAAGGACTGTCCCAGCGGCTCTTGCGCTTGCGGCTGAGTTTTTGACGAACCCGCAAGAATGCCCGGCAGGCTCACCGCTTGGGCTGCGGCGATGGGCAGCTGCGCCAGGATAAAAATCAGGAATACACGGAAAAAAGCAGGCACTGGGCAGTGAACCTCAAGGCAAAATCGAATTTCCTGTAGTAGCCAACGTGTTGGCGAAGACCGTGACGAGGTCTGCTTGAACAATCGCCTCGCCAACACGTTGGCTACTACAGGGGGCTACGGTTACGGCAAATCATGGCTCGCATAGAAAGCATTGAGTACTTTCACCAAGTGCGCCAAGTCATGGCTACCCGCCAGTTCACGAATCGAATGCATGGCGAAAGTCGGCAGACCAATGTCCACGGTGCGCACGCCTAAATGGCTGGCGGTGATTGGGCCGATGGTCGAACCGCAGGCCATGTCGCTGCGCACTACAAAGCTTTGCACCGGGACTTCTTCGGCCATGCACAGATGACGGAAAAACCCCGCGGTCTCGCTGCTGGTGGCGTAGCGCTGGTTGCTGTTGACCTTGATCACGGGGCCAGCGTTGAGTTTCGGGCCATGGTTGGCGTCGTGCTTGTCGGCATAGTTTGGGTGCACGCCATGGGCGTTGTCGGCCGAGACCAGCAACGACCTCTGGATGGTGCGCACATAGTCTTCGCCATCAGGAAGTAGCCGTTGGAGAATCTGCTCAAGCATTGGACCGTCTGCGCCGCAAGTCGATGACGAGCCTACTTCTTCGTGATCGGTACAGACCAACAGGCACGTCTCGTCGGTTTCGGCGGTCAGCAACGCTTGTAAACCAGCGAAGCACGACAGCAGGTTATCCAGGCGTGCCCCAGCGATAAAATCCCCGTGCAGCCCGACAATCGCGGCGCTCTGAGTGTCGTAGAAGCTCAGCTCGTAGTCCAGCACCACATCGGCGTTCAGGCCGTGTTCCCGGGCCAGTTGATCCGTCAGCAACGCACGAAAATCCACGCGTTCATCACCGGCAACCTGCGCCAGAATCGGCGGCAGTTCGTTCTGGGCATTGATTGCCCAGCCTTCATTGGCGGTTCGATTAAGGTGGATCGCCAGGTTCGGGATGACAGCAATGGGCAGCTTGAAATCGATCAACTGGCTTTCGACCTTGCCGTCGCGACGGAAGGTTACGCGACCGGCCAGGGACAGGTCGCGGTCGAACCACGGGGCAAGCAGTGCGCCGCCATAGACTTCGACGCCTAATTGCCAAAAACCCTGACGTTGCAATTCGGGCTGCGGCTTGACCCGCAAGCACGGGCTGTCGGTATGGGCGCCCACCAGACGAATGCCGCCCATCAGCGGCGAAAGACGACCTAGCCTGAACGCGACAATCGACGAGTCGTTGCGGGTGACGAAGTAACGCCCGCCTGCTTCGGTGTGCCAGGTATCACGTTCATCAAGACGCAGATAGCCGGCCGCTTCCAGCCGTTGGACGAGGCTGGCGGTGGCATGAAAGGGGGTGGGCGAGGCCTTGAGAAAGTCGATCAGGCCTTGGTTTAACTCTTCGCGCATAAATGACTCCAGACAGCAATGGCGCGAGTTTACCGTATTGGCCTGCGTCGTGTGGTCACATGCTGGATTTTGTGTGGGATGTGCTGGCGCTTTTTCCGCCCGAAAACAAAGCCGTAGGAGTTGCCGAAGGCTGCGATAAGGTCCGAAGGACCTTCATGCCATCACCATTAACGGCTGCCTCGCAGCCAATCGCAGCCTTCGGCAGCTCCTACACAAGAGAAATACCCAGGCTTTTAAAACGGCGCAGGGCACTCAAAACGCAGGCGTTCGCCAGTTTGCGGATGGGTGAAGCTGAGCATGCTGGCATGCAGGCACAGGCGTGGAAATGCCGCCAGCGCTTGTTCGTGTGCGTACAAGCCGTCGCCCAGCAACGGATGACCGATAGACAACATGTGCACGCGTAATTGATGGGAGCGCCCGGTTATCGGCGTCAGCTCAACCCGGCAATAATCGCCGCTGCGCTGCAAAACCTTCCAATAGGTCAGTGCGTTTTTGCCGAACGCGTGATCAACCACGTGGCGAGGTTTGGTCGGGGGGTCGTAACGCAAGGGTAAATCAATGCTGCCGCTGTCCGGTTCCGGTTGGCCCCAGCACAGCGCCGTGTAGGCCTTTTCTGTTTCCCGGTCATGAAACTGCCGCGACAGCTCACGATGGGTGTCGGCATCCCGGGCCAGCAGAATGATGCCTGAGGTTTCCCAATCCAGACGATGGACAATCCGGGCCTCGGGGTAGCCGTTTTCCTGCAGGCGGGTAATCAGGCAATCCTTATTGTCATCGGCACGGCCGGGGACGGATAGCAGCAGGGTCGGCTTATCGACCACCAGAACGCCAGCGTCCTGGTGAATGATGCGGATGTTCGACAACGGCATGTGCAACGAACCTCGAAACGCTAGAAACGCCAACGGCGGTATGTCACACCTCATGACTCAGAAGGTGCGAAATACCGCCGCGGGCACCCGCCTGATCAGCGATCTGGCAGGGTGATGTTGAGTTCCAGAATTGAACAACTGCCCTGACTTTCCAGGGCGACTTGCACTTGATCGGACTCGATATTGACGTATTTGCGGATCACTTCCACCAGCTCTTTCTGCAGCGCTGGCAGATAATCCGGGGTGCTGCGTTGGCCGCGTTCATGCGCCACGATAATCTGTAGACGCTCTTTCGCTACCGAAGCTGTGCTTTCCTTTTTACGGTCACGAAAGAAGTCAAAAATATTCATTCACGGCCTCCAAAGACTCGCTGAAACCAGCTCTTTTTCTGGATATCAATAAACCGATGGGCCACTTCTTTGCCCAGCAAACGGTCTACTGCATCGCTGTACGCCTGACCGGCATCGCTTTGGTCATCAAGAATGACCGGGATGCCCTGGTTAGAAGCCTTCAATACCGCTTGCGACTCAGGAATCACGCCCAACAAGCGGATGGCGAGGATTTCTTCAACGTCTTCAACGCCGAGCATTTCACCTTTGGTGACGCGCTCAGGGTTGTAACGGGTCAGTAGCAAGTGTTCCTTGATAGGCTCTTCGCCTTTCTCGGCACGACGGGACTTGCTTGCCAGCAGGCCAAGCATACGGTCCGAGTCACGGACCGACGACACTTCCGGGTTGGTCACGACAATGGCTTCGTCGGCGAAATACATCGCCAGGTGTGCGCCTTTTTCGATACCCGCCGGAGAATCGCAGACCACGTATTCAAACGTGTCCTTCAATTCCATCAGGATTTTTTCAACGCCCTCTACGGTCAGAGCGTCCTTGTCGCGGGTCTGGCTGGCTGCCAGCACGTAAAGATTTTCCAGGCGTTTGTCTTTGATCAGGGCCTGGGTGAGTGTCGCTTCGCCGTTTACCACGTTGACGAAGTCGTACACCACGCGGCGTTCACAGCCCATGATCAAATCGAGGTTACGCAAGCCGACATCGAAGTCGACAATTACTGTTCTGTGGCCGCGCAAAGCGAGACCGGTACCGATAGCGGCGCTGGTGGTGGTCTTGCCCACACCACCCTTGCCGGATGTAACCACGAGAATCTTGGCCAAGGTGTTTCACCCCTAGAGGAAAAGGACAGTTAGTCCCTGAATGGCATCCCCTGAAGCCGCTATAGCGAACATTGCTGAAAAACCTCAAGTTCCAGATCAGGCATAACCCGCCAGATAACACTGGTTTTCTCGATTTTCAACGTGCTTTGCTACGATTTTGCGACAAATCAGAGATGCTTTAAAAAAGCGGCAGTATCCGTTAAAGACGGGTGATGTTCAACACGTCACCGGACAAGCTGACCTGTACCCCGCTACCCCACAGTGGATCTCTGCGCAAATCCTCGGAAACCTTGTATTGCCCAGCGATGGAGACAAGTTCGGCGCCGAGTTGCTGGCAGAAAATTCGCGCCGTGGTGTCACCTTTAATGCCGGCCAGCGCTCTACCGCGCATTGGGCCATACACATGGATGTTGCCATCGGCCAGAAGTTCCGCACCGGGGCTGACGGGGGCAATCACCACCAGGTCGCAACCCTGTGCATAAATCTGCATTCCGCCGCGCACTGGCGAGGTCACGATCCTGGTTGGCTTGATGGTTGGCTCCGGCGGCTTTTTCTTGGCCGCTTCACCTTCGGCAGGCTCTAACGGACGTTCTCGCGCACCCGACGGCGGCAGCACCGGAAGGTCAATGGCGATAGCCGCAGCAATGTCTTCGATACGATTGGCACGGATCGCCAACGTACGCAGGCCATGCTGACGGCACACGCGCATCAGGCCAGGCAAATCTACCGCACCTTCGCCCGCTGGCAACTTGTCCAGGGCCAGCACCAAGGGGGTATTGCTGAAAAAATTCGGGGCCAGGGCGACCTTTGCCGCCAGTTGGCGATCAAGGGCTTCGAGGTTGTTTCGGGCCAGCTCAAGCACCGTGATGGCGAGCATGCTGCCCTTCAACTGGAATACTGGATCCTGGTCTTGCAATTCGATTTGGCTCATGGTCGGCATAAAACAGCTTGTCGCTAAAAGTGCCGAGACTTATAACGAGAACGCTCGCGAGCCGCAAGCCAAGCCGAACGATGTAGAATGCGTGGCCATTGTCTTGACGGAAGCTTTAATGGATCGTCCGCGTTTTCGAGCTCGTTTTCTTCATCCACGTTTCTGGCCCCTGTGGCTGGGCCTGGGCTTGCTCTGGCTGGTTGTTCAGTTACCGTTTCGGGTGCTTGTGGCCATTGGCCGTGTGCTTGGGCTGGTGATGTATCGATTCGCTGATGACCGTCGACGCATCGCCGGGCGCAATCTGGAACTGTGTTTTCCGCACCTGTCATCCGACGAACGTAAACGGTTATTGAAGGAAAACTTCGCGTCGACCGGCGTCGCTTTCTTCGAAATGGCCATGAGTTGGTGGTGGTCCCGCGATCGTCTGGCGCGGCTGTCGCACATCGAAGGGCTGCAGCACTTGAAGCAAGCGCAGTTGGACGGCAAGGGCGTGATTCTGATGGCGCTGCATTTCACTACATTGGAAATTGGTGCGGCGTTGCTGGGCCAACAGCACACCATCGATGGCATGTACCGCGAACACGACAACCCGCTGTTTGATTACATTCAGCGCCGTGGCCGTGAGCGGCATAATCTCGATTCCCTGGCCGTAGAGCGTGAAGATGTGCGCGGCATGTTCAAGGTTCTGCGAGCCGGGCGCGCCATCTGGTATGCGCCAGATCAGGACTACGGTGCCAAACAGAGCGTGTTTGTGCCGTTCTTTGGAATTCCGGCTGCCACCGTCACCGCCACCAGCAAATTCGCCAAGCTGGGCCGGGCGCTGGTGATTCCGTTTACTCAGCAACGGCTGGATGATGGCAGCGGCTATCGGCTGGTGATTCATCCGCCATTTAGTAATTTCCCAGGGGAAAGCGACGAGGTTGATTGCCTGCGCATCAACCAGTTTGTCGAAAGGGCTGTATTGGAGTGTCCGGCCCAGTATTTATGGGCACATCGGCGCTTTAAAAGTCGACCGCCGGGAGAGCCGAAGCTGTATAAGAAGCGTGATCTTCAAAAGAAAGGCTAAGAATAAAAAATGCCGACACGCGTTGCAGAACAAACCGCTATTCCTGCCACCGAGTTCGTCGGTGCCAGTGCTGTCAGCAGCGCTGCCGAGCCGATTACCGGGCTCATTCTGTCTGGCGGTGGAGCCAGGGCGGCGTATCAGGTCGGCGTACTCGCCGGAATTGCCGAGTTGCTGCCAGCCGGCGCACCGAACCCGTTTCCGGTGATTGTCGGTACGTCGGCCGGCGCGATCAATGCGGTCAAACTGGCCAGTGGAGCCGCGCATTTTCGCACGGCCATTCATCAGTTGGTCGAATTCTGGCAGGGCTTTCGTAGCCATCAGGTGCTGCGCAGCGACTGGCGCGGGGTGATTGGTCAGGCCAGTCGCTTTGTTGGTCACAGCTTGTTAGGTATCGGTTCGCAAGTGCCCGTCGCGTTGCTCAACAGTTCTCCGCTGCGTGATTTGCTCAACGAGCGTCTTGATCTGGACGGCATTGATCAGGCGATTGCAAAGAAGCACCTGCGCGCAGTGGCGGTGACGGCCTTCGGCTATGAGTCGGGGCAGGCGGTCACGTTTTATCAGGGCAAAGGCACGATTGATTCCTGGCTGCGCCATCGCCGGATTGGATTGCCGACCCAATTGACGGTAGAGCATCTGCTGGCCAGTTCGGCGATTCCTCTGCTGTTTGCTCCCGTTAAAATCGACCAGGAATTTTTTGGTGACGGTGCCGTGCGGCAATCCGCGCCGATCAGTCCGGCACTGCACCTGGGAGCGAATCGGGTGCTAGTGGTAGGGGTCAGCGGCAACCCGCGTGGCGTTGAAGCCAATAACCCTGTGCAACGAGTGATGGTGGGCGCGCAACCCACTTTGGCGCAAATTGGCGGCCACATGCTCAATAGCACCTTCATCGACAGCCTTGAAAGCGACATTGAATTGCTCGAGCGGCTTAATTTGCTGAGCCATCTACTGCCAGGGGAACAGCCGGCACGGACGTTGGGCTTGGCGCCGGTCGAAGTTCTGGTGATTTCCCCCAGCCAACCCATTGATGAAATCGCTGCTCGTCATCGGCACGAATTGCCGCCTGCGCTGCGGATGTTTCTGCGCGGCCCCGGTGCGACTAAAACCAGCGGTGCCGGTGTGCTGAGCTATTTGCTGTTCGAGGCGGGGTATTGTAGCGAATTGATCGAACTGGGCCGCCGTGACGCCTTGGCCCAGCGTGATCAACTGAAGAAGTTTTTGCGGTTGGGGTAATGGCTGGATGGTTCCCAAGAACTGGAGGGGACTGCCTCTGTAGGAGCTGCCGAAGGCTGCGAAAAGGTCGGAACGACCTTCAGCGGTTTCTGGAAAGCGACCGGTTCCCGGTCGAATCGCAGCCTTCGGCAGCTCTTACAGTTATGTGGAGTTCGGTCGAAACCGCTTACGCAGTCAATTTGTCATCCCTGAAGTCCCGCAATGCCTGTTCAATTTCTTCCCGGGTATTCATGACAAAAGGTCCGTATTGCACGATCGGTTCCCGCAGCGGTTTGCCGGCGATTAACAACACCTTCGCCCCTGACGCGCTGTGCAGCTGCAGGTCGCCTTCCTCGGACAATCGCGCCATACGGCTGGTGCCAATGGCTTGAGCCTGGCCAGCCAGCTCAACGGTGCCTTCATACACATACACAAACACCCGGTGTCCTTGGGGAATGCGTGGGCTGATGCTGGAACCTGCCGGCATGTGCATATCGAAATAAAACGGTTCAGTGTCTGGACGTTGCACGGCTCCTGGGTGTTGTACCTGGCCGTCGTCGAACGTGCCGGCCATCACCGTGACGTTCACGCCTGCTTCAGTGGTCAGCTTCGGAACGTTTTCCGGCTGAATATCCTGATAGCTGGCCGGGCCGAGTTTGGTCTTGCCGGGCAGATTGACCCACAGCTGAAAACCACGCATCGCGCCTTCTTCCTGCTCTGGCATCTCGCTGTGGATAATGCCCCGCGCAGCGGTCATCCACTGCACACCGCCGCCTTGCAGCAACCCGACATTGCCCATGTGATCTTCATGGCGCATGCGGCCTTCGATCATATAAGTCACGGTTTCAAAACCACGGTGCGGGTGCGATGGAAAGCCGGCGATATAGTCGTCAGCCGTGTCTGAGCCGAACTCGTCCAGCATCAGGAACGGGTCGAACAGCTCTGCGCTCTGCCCGCCAAATACACGGGTCAACTTGACGCCAGCGCCATCGGACGTCGGTTGGCCGGTATGAATCGCCAGCACCTTGCGAAATTGAGTCATCACGGCAACTCCTGATCAAGTGGGAATGGCCGACATGCTATGCCGAATGGGCCGATCGATGGATGGGTTTTTTGCGAAGGATTGATCGGGTTTGTTGATGGGTTGGACGATAGCCGCCCTGCCAGATTCTGAACCTACAGGGGTATTGGCCCCGTACTCAGTGGCGAACGTGTTCGCCAAGGAAACACCGCGGTGTGGCTGGCACACCGCGCTGGGCTTACGAGTTGCTTACTCGGCAATCTGCAACTTGCGCGCTTCTGTGTATACGTAACGCACTTTCTCGTATTCGAACGGCGAGTTCAGCGAGCCGTAACGGAAGGTGGTGACGTAACGTCTGTCGATGGCCCGCAGCAGGTAGATTTCCGGGTGGTCTTCGCTGACCTGAGACACGTTGAGGAAGTTGATCTGCGATTCGGCAGTGAAGTCGAATACCAGGCCTCCGGTGTCACGCAGGTTTGAAGGGCCCAGTAATGGGAGCACCAGATACGGTCCGTTAGGCACGCCGTAGAAGCCCAGGGTCTGACCGAAGTCCTCGCTTTGGCGCGGCAAGCCCATCGCTGTGGCAGGGTCCCACAATCCGGCGATACCAATGGTGGTGTTGAGCAGCAGGCGACCCGTGGTTTGCAACGAGCGCTGGCCTTTGAACTGGAACAGGCTGTTCAGCAAGTTGGAAATGTCGCCCAAGTTGCCGAAAAAGTTACTGACACCGGTGCGCAGGAAACTCGGGGTGATGTATTTGTAGCCATTCACCACCGGCAAGAACACCCACTCATCAAAGCGATAGTTGAAGTGATAAACCCTGCGGTTCCACGACTCAATCGGATCATAAACGTTGAGGGCGTTCAGGGAGGCCCGTTCAAATTCAGTCTGGTCCATGCCCGGGTTGAACTTGAGTGACTTCAACGGCTCGGTGAAGCCGTCCGGGTCAGAGGCTCTGGCAACCGTGGCAGGATGAGTAGCCGGGGTGACATCAGCCGCGTTAGCAATGCCTGCACACAGCAGGGCAGCGATGAACAAAAGACGTTTAGCCACGGAAGAACTCCAGCATGGCGTCGCTGTTGACGCGGTAATTAAGGTTGCCGCAATGGCCGCCGTACGGGTAAACGGTCAAACGGTCGCCGAAGGTCTTGCGCAGGAAGCCGAGGTCGCCAGCACCCAGGATCACATCATCGGCATTGTGCATGACCGAGATTTTCGGGCTGTTATGCAGGTAGTCCTTCAGGGCATACAAACTGACCTGATCCACCAGTTGCAGCAGGCTGCCCCCGTCAGTCCGGGCACGCCACATAGGGATAACCTGATTGGTCAGGTAACAATCGAAATCACATTGCAACGCACGCTTCAGGAACGGCGTCAGGCTGGTGCCTTCGGTGATCGGGTACTTTGGCGGGGTGATCAACCCGCGGCGGTTGATCAGATCCGATGTGAAAGCGATGTCTGCCGCCGAGAAGCGGAACGAGGTGCCAATCAGCATCGCCATCTGCTCGTTGGTCAAATGCTCCTTGGATTGCTGGAAGTCGAACAGCAACGCATCGTTAAGGTCGATGTAGCCTTTCTGCTTGAAGTAACGGGTCAACTTGGCCAACACCAGTTCATAGAACGTGGTGCTGTTGTTGATGCCTTTAACTTCGGTCTGCACCAGCTTGTCGAGGTTACTGATGGAAGTGTAGAGGTTGACCGGTGGGTTAAGCAGCAGCACGCGCTTGAAGTTGAAACTTTTGCGGGTTTCGTCCAGTTGGCTGACGAATGCTGCGTCCAGCGCACCCAGGCTGTAACCGCTCAGGTAATAGTCGGTAATTTGTAAATCCGATTGTTGCGCCCGAACGGCTTGCATCACGCGGTACAGGTCCTCGGCGTCTTCCTTGGTCACACCCGGTGTGGCGAACCGAGAAGCGGCGCTCATGAAGTCGAAACTGGTGGGCGACGACAGTTGCACGACGTTATAGCCGGCGCCGTAATACAGCCTTTTCAGAAATTCGTTGATCGTGCTGTTGTACGGAGCACCGGTACCCGCTATCAGGAAGATCAATGGGGCAGGGTGGTCCTGTTTGGCCAGACGGTAGCGCAGTTTTTTTACGGCCCAGAAGTTATCTGGCAGGGTGAATTGACGTTCAGGGCGAAGGTTGAGCGTGTAGTCCGCCTGGCTGATGTCCGCATCTGCTGGAACCTTCGGTTGCAGGGCCAGCGGGGTTGAGGCGATGGTCGCTTCAAACGGGTTCGTCAAAGGGTAGCCATAGGTGGCGGGGTCAACATCGACCGCCAAGGCAGACGCACTTAAAACGAGGCCACCCATAAAGGCAGCGAAGCGCAGAAAACGGGGCATGACTAGATCCCTTAGGAAAGTGCAGGATGAGATACGCAGGCTATGACCACGGGTGTAGTGCCAAAGTGCCGCACTTGCAAGGAAGCGCCCAATAATAGTCAAGAAGATACACGGTCTGCCCACGGGATAGACAGTGCGCGTGGTCTAAAACTAAGTCGGCGTCTTGCATACCGCCGTCGGGCGATTATGCTGAGCGCCGTTCTGCGTTCGTTCGCTGATTTTCTGGAGTGTTGCATGTCCCGCCGTTTGCCCTTGATTGTATTGCTCGTCGTTCTGCCGCTGTGGCTCGCTGCCAGTTATGGCGTACGTTATTGGTTGATGGAAGACGCCCGCTGGGTAGGGATTTGCGCCAACGAAGCGCTTGATTGGCAATGCGAGGCTCGTTCAAGCCTTGGGCTGATGATTCACTACGGCACCATGGGCTGGGCGGCATTGATAACATCTGTTGTGGCGTTTTGCGTACCGGGGCGGGCGGGGTGGGCAGTGGCGGTTTTGGCGATGTTGTTGGGGATTCCGGCATTGGCTTTGTACAGCGCGAGTCTGGCGGTGTTTGCGGTGGTGATTGCAGGGTTGAGGTTGGTGCGGGCAAATCCACAGCAATCCAACCTCTGAACCACTGTAGGAGCCAACGTGTTGGCGAGACGGTATGTCAGGTACATAGCTTCGCCAACACGTTGGCCCCTACAAGAAAAATGCAGGTTCTTAAACCCCAGACAGCACTGAGGGGAGCCTGGGCTCCCCTCTAATAGTGTTGCGTGCTCTATTTTTATTATTATAGGGCGGCCTGTTTTTGTTTTTGGCGACCATTCCCTTACTGCAGTTCGTGTGATCCCCATTCAGGATCAAGAGCAAACGTATTTTTTTGAGCGCTGACCTGCTTTCATCACTAGGGTGATCCAACCAGTTCGGGAGCTACCTGAGGGTAGTTTTATTGTTCTCTGCCCGGTTGTGGGATCGAAATCCCGATAAAGCACTTCCACTCCAAAAAAATCTGTTAGCTACGCCTCTGTCCGTGTTGTTCTTGTTATGTCAGAGCCGATACGTATTGTTTTTATTGTGTGTTGCTTTGTTTTTTGTTTTTGTTATGCAAGAGAGATAGCAGAAGCCGTGCCAACTTTATAAATTTCTTACAAATCAACATCTTAAAAACTAACGGATGAAATCTGTCACTCAATTCAACCAGTATTTGTTTCCGTGTTACACGGTTGGCACCGGCCTTTGTGGGGCCGGTAACACAATTTTCACATACGCACGTTACGCACGCGCAAGCAGCGCCAGAGTGCCGCGGCAGTGAGCAGGCTGACCAGCGCCCAGCCCCAGGCTTGCTGGCTGTGCAGGCCTTCCTGAAACATCTGCGGCGCGATGCCAGCGCCGATGATGAAGGTCAGCAGGGCGATTTCCCGGCGAGGAACCCGCACGGGGCGCAACAGGTAGAACACCGCTGGCAGTAACAGCGTCGGTGTCGGGAAGCTGCGGTAACGGGCGTCAAACACCAGGGCCAGCATCATCACGGCAGCGACGAAGCCGGTGGCCGCTACCCACCAACCTGCCCGGGCTTCGAACCAACCGAATGCACGGCCGCGCCAACCTTGTCTGGCCGACAAGGCCAGCGCCCCATGGGCCAGCACCAACACGTTCAGACCGACTAATAACGCCGCCCAGACCCATTCCCCTGCAAATCGCGTAGTGACCCGTGCCAACTCGCCCCATGTGCCGATGCAACACGCGCCCAATGCCGCCAGCAACGGCAAGACCAACGCTGCGCGGACAGTCGGTACTCGGCCGGCCAGCGCCAGGGTCAGTACGAACAACACGCCGCTGAACGACAGCCAGAACGGCCAATACGCCAAGTTAGACACAGGCCCTTCGAGCACGCCCTTCTCGTGGCGATCGGCATCAAACAAACCCCAATAACCGCCGACAGCGCCTTCAGCCGCTCGTTTCCACGGCTGATCGAAGGCTTCGATCAAGTTGTAATGCCAGCCGTTTTGCTCAGCCATCGCTACGAAACCACGAATAAAACGTGCCTCGTTAGCCCTGCTGGGAACAGCGGTTTCCCGCTGACGGCCTTCGCTTGGCCAGCCCGTTTCGCCAATCATGATGTCTTTAGGGGCAAAGCGTTTACCAAAGATCTCGCGCACTTGCTCTACATGCTGCAACGCATCGTCGATACCGCGCGGGTCGTCTTCCCAATAAGGCAGCAAGTGGATCGTCAGGAAATCCACCACCGGCGCGACTTCAGGGTATTGCAGCCAGAAATCCCAGACGTCGGCGTAGGTCACAGGTTGCTTGACCTGGCTTTTGACTTCCAGGATCAGCTTGGCCAATTGCGCGCCGGTTATTTCTTTGCGCAGCAGGGTTTCGTTGCCGACGATCACCGCCGTCACCACGTCCGGGTTGGCATTCGCCGACGCAATCAACGCTTTGATTTCCTGGGCGGTGTCCACCGGACTGGCATTGACCCAGGCGCCGATCATCAGCTTCAGGCCATGTTTGCGCGCCAGTGCAGGGATGCCTTCCAGCCCGGTCATGGAATACGTGCGAATGCACTGAAAGCGCGTGGCGAGCAGTGCCAGATCGGCGTCCATTCGTTCCGGCCGCAGTTTGAACGGTTGATCGAATGGGGATTGGTCCTTGTCGAACGGCGTATACGACGCGCACTGCAGTTTATGCGTAGGAGTGGCGGCGTCCGGCAGGATCACCGGTTTACCCAAACCGTACCAAAAACCACACATGGCGAGTACGGCGAGCAAGCAAGCGAGTAAATAAGGTACAACGGGGAAGCGGAAAATTGCAGGCATGATCGGGCCGAAATGGGGCGAAGGCCGGCATGTTACCTGCATTTACTCTGGCGCTGGAGCAGCGCTTGTATCCGCTATAGAAGCTTTACGCCAATTGCCATGCAAGGTTCGGGCGGACCCGACCATTTATTTGCGTCGGTTTGTCGTTAGTAGCATGGTGATGTCGTTTCTCGCTGTCTTGAGGTCGCTAGCAGAGCAGGAGCGTTCCCGACGCAGGTTGATCATCAATGCGCCAGCACGCTGCTGCCCTAGGTAGCTGCGAACAGGTGAGGCGTGAAGGGCGGCAGCGCTCCAAAACCGGGCATGAACAGCGGTCCCTTAAAAAACGTTAAAGATGCCCGACACTCGTCGGGTGCAGCATTTGGGGAAGTAACGATGAAGATGCATAGAATCCTTGGCGCAGGTGCCGCTCTGGCACTGGCGATCAGTTCCACCCTGGCTTTTGCAGATGCTAAACCCGAGCTGTCCATCGGCTATGTTGACGGCTGGTCCGACAGCGTTGCGACCACTAACGTAGCCGCCCAGGTGATCGAGCAAAAGCTCGGTTATCCAGTCAAACTCCAAGCGGTTGCTACCGGCATCATGTGGCAAGGTGTTGCTACCGGTAAACTCGACGCCATGCTCTCGGCCTGGCTGCCAGTGACCCACGGCGAATACTGGACGAAGAACAAGGACCTGGTTGTCGACTACGGTCCTAACTTCAAGGACGCAAAAATCGGGCTTATCGTTCCTGAGTACGTCAAAGCCAACAGCATTGCCGACCTGAAGACCGACACTAGCTTCAAGAACAAAATCGTCGGTATCGACGCCGGTTCAGGCGTGATGCTCAAGACCGATCAGGCGATCAAAGACTACGACCTGACGGGTTACAAACTGCAGGCCAGCTCTGGCGCAGCCATGATTTCCGAACTGACCCGTGCGGAAAACAAGCAAGAATCCATCGCCGTCACCGGTTGGGTTCCGCACTGGATGTTCGCCAAGTGGAAACTGAAGTTCCTGGAAGATCCAAAAGGCGTTTATGGCGCAGCCGAGACTGTTGACAGCGTCGGTAGCCTGGGCCTTGAGAAGAAAGCGCCTGAAGTGGCCGCTTTCCTGAAAAAATTCCAATGGGCCTCCAAGGATGAAATCGGCGAAGTCATGCTCGCGATCCAGGACGGCGCCAAGCCTGAAGCGGCTGCCAAGGACTGGGTTGCCAAGCACCCGGACCGCGTTGCTGAGTGGACCAAGTAATCCGCTGAAACGCGTCTAGACCGCACCTCTCAAGGCCATCGGGCATCATTGCCCGGTGGCCTTTTGCTTTCATCGTGCTTTTGCTGGCACTAATCCCTTCCGGGATTCCCTCCGCACACTAAGCTTGGTACATGCACCCGGTACTTCAACGACCGCTGTCTTTCTAATACTAAGGTCGTCTGGAGTGCAGGCTAGAGCAGACTAAAGTGCAATGCGTTACATCTCATCTGTGCTGAGGATAAAAATAATGAACGACAGCATTTACCTCTCGATTCAAAACAGCCCGCTTTTTAAAGAGCTGGTTGCGAAGAGAGAACGTTTCGCCTGGATACTCTCGGCGATCATGCTCGGGCTTTACGCCGCCTTCATCTTTCTGATTGCTTATGGGCCGCATGTACTCGGGGCAAAACTTAGCCCTGAATCATCGATCACCTGGGGAATTCCCATCGGTGTGGGGCTGATTCTTTCAGCGTTCGTCTTGACTGCGATCTACGTATACCGTGCCAACGGTGAGTTCGACGACCTGAACAAGGCAATTCTCAAGGAGGCTCAGCAATGATCCGGCGTCTACTAACGGCCCTTGGCCTGGCAGTATTCGCACCGAGCCTGTGGGCGGCCGAGGCCCTCACCGGAGCAGTGCATAAACAACCGTTGAACGTGTCGGCGATCATCATGTTCGTCCTGTTCGTCGGTATCACCCTGTGCATCACTTACTGGGCGTCCAAACGCACCAAGTCGGCGGCAGACTACTACGCGGCCGGCGGCAAAATCACCGGTTTGCAAAACGGCCTGGCAATCGCTGGCGACTATATGTCGGCAGCCTCCTTCCTGGGTATTTCCGCACTGGTATACACCTCCGGTTACGATGGTTTGATTTACTCCATCGGCTTCCTGGTGGGCTGGCCGATCATTTTGTTTCTGATCGCCGAACGCCTGCGCAACCTGGGTAAGTACACGTTTGCTGACGTGGCGTCGTATCGCCTCAAGCAAAAAGAAATTCGGACCCTGTCTGCCTGCGGTTCGCTGGTGGTTGTAGCGTTCTATCTGATCGCGCAAATGGTTGGTGCCGGCAAACTGATCCAGTTGCTGTTCGGTCTCGACTACTACGTTGCGGTGATCCTGGTCGGCATCCTGATGTGCATGTACGTACTGTTTGGCGGCATGTTGGCCACCACATGGGTACAGATCATCAAAGCAGTGCTGCTGCTGTCCGGCGCAACGTTCATGGCGATCATGGTCATGAAACACGTCAACTTCGATTTCAACACGCTGTTCTCCGAGGCGACCAAAGTTCACCCTAAAGGTGAAGCGATCATGAGCCCTGGCGGACTGGTGAAAGACCCGATCTCGGCCTTCTCGCTGGGCTTGGCGTTGATGTTCGGTACGGCTGGCCTGCCACACATTCTGATGCGCTTCTTCACCGTGAGCGACGCTAAAGAAGCGCGTAAGTCGGTGCTCTACGCAACAGGGTTTATTGGTTACTTCTACATCCTGACCTTCATCATCGGCTTTGGCGCGATCGTGCTGGTCAGCACCAACCCGGCCTTTAAAGACGCTGCAGGCGCGCTGTTGGGCGGTAATAACATGGCAGCGGTGCACCTGGCCGACGCGGTCGGTGGCAGTCTGTTCCTGGGTTTCATCTCGGCAGTGGCGTTCGCCACCATCCTGGCGGTGGTTGCGGGCCTGACCCTGGCCGGTGCTTCGGCGGTGTCCCACGACCTGTACGCCAGCGTGATCAAAGAAGGCAAAGCTAACGAGAAAGATGAGATTCGGGTATCGAAGATCACCACTATCGTCCTTGCTATTGTGGCGATTGCCCTGGGCATTCTGTTCGAAAACCAGAACATCGCGTTCATGGTCGGCCTGGCATTCTCCATCGCGGCAAGTTGTAACTTCCCGGTACTGCTGCTTTCCATGTACTGGAAAAACCTGACCACCCGTGGCGCCATGATTGGCGGCTGGATGGGCTTGATAACGGCGGTTGGCCTGATGATCCTTGGCCCAACCATCTGGGTGCAAATCCTGCACCACGCTACGCCAATCTTCCCGTACGAATACCCGGCGCTGTTCTCCATCGCCGTGGCCTTCGTCGGTATCTGGTTCTTCTCGATTACTGATAAGTCGAAAGCGGCAGAGGGCGAACGTGCCTTGTTCCTCCCGCAGTTTGTACGCTCGCAGACTGGCCTCGGCGCGTCCGGTGCGGTGTCTCACTAATACGCCGTGATGCACATGAAAAAGCAGCCCTAGGGCTGCTTTTTTTCTGTCTAATTTCAACGGCGGGTTTGACTCTTGAAACGCTAGATTCGGCCAAGCAATACCAATATCAACAGGATCACCAGAATAGTACCGATGATGCCCGATGGTCCGTAGCCCCAGCTTCTGGAGTGCGGGAATACTGGCAGGCCGCCAACTAGCAAGATGATCAGGATGATGATAAGAATAGTGCCGATGCCCATGATGAGTTCCTTCTTTTCTTTGGATGGCTTCAACAGATTCCACGCCTGACGCTCAATGCGTGCAGTGTGTACTGCTTAAATAGTCCGACTCCAGCCGTTTTAAAAAAGTCCGTAGTCTCAACGTAAAATTTAAACGAGCGTGAAATATGCTTTATCGGGTCGCCGCCGATGCTGTGGTGTTCATGCATCTTTTATTCATTGTCTTCGTTGTGCTTGGCGGGCTGCTGATCATTCGCTGGCGCTGGTTGATGGTATTGCATCTGCCTGCGGTCCTCTGGGGCGCAGTGGTTGAGTTCTTTCACCTGTATTGCCCGCTCACGCCGCTGGAAAACAGCCTGCGATGGCGAGCGGGTGAACGGGGTTACAGTGGTGATTTCATCGAGCATTACTTGATCCCATTGATTTACCCGGCGGGGCTGACGCCACAGACTCAATGGTGGCTGGGTGCTGTGGTGGTTCTGGTCAACGTCGGGGTCTATGGCGGGTTGTTGAGAGGTTATCTGATTAAGCGCAAGGCCTTATAGTCTGCGGGTTTGTCCTTGGCATTCAGCATTTTGATGGTAGGGCTCGGCAGCGATATCCTTCGCTACACTGCGGCTCATCTTCTCCAGAACAACAAGGCATTCCCCTATGCAAAATCGCATGATGGTCACCGGTGCCGGATCGGGCCTGGGTCGTGAAATCGCCCTGCGTTGGGCCCGCGAAGGCTGGCAATTGGCATTATCGGATGTCAACGAATCCGGCCTGCAAGAAACCCTGAAGCTGGTGCGCGAGGCGGGCGGCGACGGTTTCGTTCAACGCTGCGATGTGCGTGATTACAGCCAACTGACGGCTTTCGCCCAGGCATGCGAGGAAAAGTTTGGCGGTATTGATGTGATCGTCAATAACGCCGGGGTTGCTTCCGGGGGTTTTTTTGCAGAGTTGTCGCTGGAAGATTGGGACTGGCAGATCGCGATTAACCTGATGGGCGTGGTCAAGGGCTGCAAGGCGTTTTTGCCGATGCTTGAATCGAGCAAAGGCAAAATCATCAACATCGCCTCCATGGCAGCTCTGATGCAAGGTCCTGCCATGAGCAATTACAACGTGGCCAAAGCCGGCGTGGTGGCGTTGTCAGAAAGCCTGCTGATCGAGCTGCGCCATCAAGAGGTCAGTGTGCACGTGGTGTGCCCGTCGTTTTTCCAGACCAATTTGCTCGACTCCTTCCGTGGCCCAACCCCGGCGATGAAAGCTCAGGTCGGCAAATTGTTGGAGAGTTCACCCATCAGTGCCGGCGACATTGCCAACTACATTTTTGAACACGTGGCCCAAGGCGAATTCATGATTTTGCCCCATGAGCAAGGGCGCATGGCTTGGCAGCTGAAGCAGAAAAATCCGCAAATGCTGTATGACGAAATGGCGTCGATGTCCGACAAAATGCGGGCAAAGTTGTAAAGCCACGATCATGTCAGTTACCGCGGATTTCTTGCTCTAACCCGCCCATCTCGCTAGGGTTACCGCCACTTAACCCAGCGAGATTCTGCCGTGCTCAATTACCTTTGGTTCTTCCTCGCCGCGTTATTTGAGATCGCCGGCTGTTACGCGTTCTGGATGTGGCTGCGCCTGGGAAAAAGCATGCTATGGGTCATTCCCGCGTTGCTCAGCCTGACCCTGTTTGCCTTGCTGCTGACTCGGGTTGAAGCCACATACGCCGGCCGTGCCTACGCCGCGTATGGCGGAATCTATATTGTTGCGTCCATCGGCTGGTTGGGTTTGATCGAACGGGTCCGGCCGCTGAATTCTGACTGGCTGGGCGCCGCATTGTGCGTCATCGGCGCCAGCATCATCTTGTTCGGTCCGCGATTCTCCCAATCCTGACCGATGTTTTTAGCCAATATAGGGCGATTCCGTAGGAACTCTCCGGTGAGGTTGAAGGGCATAACTGATTTGCCATCAGTGCATTGAAGGGGACGATTTAGCAGGGCAATCTGCGTTCTTTTGTAACAAAGAGGGCAGACAAATGCTTGTATTGACTCGGGAGGTCGGAGAGACCTTTTCCATCGGCGACAACATCACCGTGCAGGTTCTCGGCGTGAACGGCAAACAGGTTCGGCTTGGCATCAACGCGCCAAAAGACGTCAAAATCAACCGTGCCGAGGTCTACCAGCGGATACTCAAGCTTATGGCAACGCCCATAAAAACCCCGGTCTTGTGACGATAGCTGGGCGTTTTTTTGCGTGTAACACTGAATCTCTGTAGGACGCGGAGCCAAGGGCCATTCGTATCTCGGTGGGAGCGAACGTGCTCGCGACTGCCACGCCTCGGTTTATCAGACACACCGAGTGGCGGCCTTCCCGAATAGATTCGGTCCTACACAGGCCTGCACAGGATCTTTGCCCTCAATCAAGCCATTCCTTGGGCACGTCGCGTTTGAGCATGAGCTGGCATTGCTCGCTTTCCGGTTCGAACACGATCACTGCCTGGCCTTTGCCGAGGGCGTGTCGGACCCTGAGTACCCGGGTTTCCAGCGGTGTTTCGTCGCCGTTGTCGGTGCCGTCACGGGTGACGAAGTCCTCGATCAATCGAGTGAGGGTGTCGGCTTCAAGTTGGTCGTAGGGAATGAGCATGGTCTTCTCGCATGAATTATCGCGATGCTAGCGCGCTTGCTGGCGGCAGGCTACAACCCATGTCGAGCTTTGCGTCAGGGCGACGCGCGGTTTCACGTCGCCCGAGGGGCTTATCCCAGGGCTTAGGGCTCGTCGTTGCGCTGGCCGATCAGGCTCTCTACGGGGGGCACGCGGGTATCGGACTCCATCTGCGCATCATGTTCAATCTGATGGCTGAAGCGCTCAAGGGAGCCTTTGGCCGGCTGCGCATCGCTGGCAAATACCGGCGGGCTGAGGATGTAGGCGCCTAGCAGGCGGCTCAATGCACTGAGGCTGTCGATGTGGGTGCGTTCATAGCCGTGGGTCGCATCGCAACCAAACGCGAGCAGGGCGGTACGAATGTCATGCCCGGCAGTCACCGCCGAATGGGCGTCGCTGAAGTAATAGCGAAACACGTCCCGACGGATCGGCAATTGGTTTTCAAGTCCCAGTTGCAGTAAATGCCGAGACAAATGATAGTCGTAAGGACCGCCAGAGTCCTGCATCGCCACGCTAACCGCGTGTTCGTTGGACGCTTGACCCGGTGCCACAGGCGCAATGTCGATGCCGACAAACTCACTGACGTCCCACGGCAATACGGCCGCCGCACCTGTGCCGGTTTCCTCGGTGATGGTGAACAGCGGGTGACAATCGATCAGCGGTTCGGCGCCGCTGTCGACAATGGATTTCAACGCCGTGAGCAACGCCGCGACACCGGCTTTGTCGTCCAGATGGCGCGCACTGATGTGCCCGCTGTCGGTAAATTCCGGCAGCGGATCAAAGGCCACGAAATCGCCAATGTTAACGCCCAGCGATTCACAGTCGGCGCGGGTTGCACTGTAGGCATCCAGACGCAATTCCACGTGGTCCCAACTGATGGGCATTTGGTCCACAGCGGTATTGAACGCGTGCCCGGAGGCCATTAATGGCAGCACGCTGCCGCGAATAACCCCGGTGTCGGTGAACACGCTGACGCGGCTGCCTTCAGCGAAACGGCTGGACCAGCATCCAATGGCCGCCAACGACAGTCGTCCATTTTCCTGCACCGCACGTACGCTGGCACCGATGGTGTCCAAATGTGCGGAAACAGCGCGGTCTGGGCTTTTTTGCTTGCCCTTCAAGGTGGCGATAATGGTCCCGCGCCGGGTCAATTCAAAAGGAATGCCGAGTTCTTCCAGTCGCTCGGCGACATAGCGCACGATGGTGTCGGTAAATCCGGTCGGGCTGGGAATCGCGAGCATTTCCAGGAGGACTTTCTGCAGGTACTTCAGGTCCGGTTCTGGGACAGTTGCAGCTGTCATGGGTAGCTCCTAATACGGGATGAAAGGCAGATCCAATGCTCTGCAGGAGCCAACTTGTTGGCGAGGCGTCTGATTGGGTACGCTGCGCAAATCTCTCGCCAACACGTTGGCTCCTACAGCATAGGGGTAGTCAGGACGTCAGCTGTGCGCTGGCAAACTGTGTGGAAACAGCAGATCGACAAAGCGTTCGGCAGTGGGTTGTGGTTCATGGTTGGCGAGGCCGACACGTTCGTTGGCCTCAATAAAAACGTACTCCGGTTGATCGGCCGCCGGCACCATCAAATCGAGGCCTACCACCGGAATGTCCAAGGCCCTCGCGGCACGAATCGACGCGTCAGCCAACACTGGGTGCAGAATTGCGGTGACATCCTCCAGGCAGCCGCCAGTGTGCAGGTTGGCGGTGCGCCGCACGGCCAGGCGTTCGTTAGCGGGCAACACGCTGGTGTAGTCATACCCGGCATCATGCAACGTACGCTCGGTCTCTTCATCCCGGGGAATCTTGCTTTCGCCCCCCGTGGCGGCTGATCGGCGACGACTTTGTGCTTCGATCAGTTCGCCAATGGTGTGGCTGCCGTCGCCAACCACTTCAGCCGGGCGGCGAATGGCCGCCGCCACCACTTCGAAACCAATCACCACCACGCGCAGGTCCAGGCCCTGGTGATAGCTTTCAAGCAATACTCGGCTGTCGAACCCTTGAGCGCGCTCGATGGCCGCGTCGACCTCTTCCATCGTGCGCAAATCTACCGCAACACCGTGGCCTTGTTCGCCGTCCAGCGGCTTGACCACGATGTGTCGGTGCGCTTCGAGGAACGCCCTGTTCGCATCCGTTTCACCGGCCAACTGCTGCACCGGCAGGCACAAACCTGCGGCTTTGAGCGTGCGATGGGTCAGGCTTTTGTCCTGGCACAAGGTCATGCTCACCGCCGTGGTCAGGTCGCTCAACGACTCGCGGCAGCGCACCCGTCTACCGCCGTAACTCAACGTAAACAGACCGGCGTCGGCATCATCGACTTGCACATCAATGCCGCGTTTATGCGCCTCCTCAACAATGATTCGTGCGTACGGGTTGAAGTTCGCTTGTGGGCCAGGACCCAAAAACAAGTGTTCGTTAATGCCATTCTTGCGCTTGATGGCAAAGGTTGGCAGGTTGCGAAAACCGAGCTTGGTGTACAGGTTTTTCGCCTGCTGATTGTCGTGCAGCACCGAGAGGTCGAGGTAGCTCAGCCCGCGGCTCATGAAATGCTCGATCAAATGCCGCACCAGCACTTCACCGACGCCAGGACGAGTGCACTGCGGATCAACCGCCAGGCACCACAAACTGCTGCCGTTCTCGGGGTCGTTAAATGCTTTTTGATGATTGAGCCCCATGATGCTGCCGATAACCGCGTTGCTGCTCTCATCCTCGGCCAACCAATACACCGGTCCACCTTGATGGCGCGGCGTCAGCAGGGCAGGGTCGACGGGCAACATTCCTCGGGTCAGGTACAGAGTGTTAATGGACTGCCAGTCGGCCGCGTTTTGCGCACGACGAATGCGGTATCCGCGAAAGATCTTCTGGGCAGGGCGGTAATCGCTGAACCACAGGCGCAAGGTGTCGGACGGATCCAGAAACAGCTGCTGCGGCGATTGCGCCAGTACTTGCTGCGGCGCCGCAACATATAACGCGATGTCACGTTCACCGGGCTTTTCGTTAAGCAGCTCATGGGCCAAGGCGGCCGGGTCGCGGTAGGTGTGACCGATCAGCAACCGGCCCCAGCCGCAATGCAACGCCAGTGGCTCGGTATCGAGTTCGCTGCCATCTTCGGCCAGGCGCGCCTGCAACCGTTCGTAGGAGGGCGACTGACCGCGTAACAGCCGCTGGCTAAACACGGAGGCATTGTGTTTCATCAGTCAAAGTCCTTGTTCGCTGAGCCACAGGTTCAGCGCTGCGAGCTGCCACAGCTTGGAACCGCGAAGTGGTGTCAGCTGGCCGTCGGGATCGGTCAGCAGGCTGTCGAGCATTTCTGGACGGAACAGGCCGCGATCCTGGCTTGGGTCAAGTAACAGCTCACGCACCCACTGCAGCGTGTCGCCTTGCAGGTGCTTTAATCCCGGCACCGGAAAATAACCTTTTTTGCGGTCGATCACTTCAGCAGGAATCACCAACCGAGCGGCTTCCTTCAGCACCTGTTTGCCGCCATCGGGCAGTTTGAATTTGCCTGGCACCCGAGCAGACAGCTCCACCAGGCGGTAATCGAGAAACGGTGTACGTGCTTCCAAGCCCCACGCCATGGTCATGTTGTCGACGCGCTTCACGGGGTCATCCACCAGCATCACTGTGCTGTCCAGCCGCAGCGCTTTATCCACAGCGGCATCGGCACCCGGCTGGGCGAAATGTTCTCGCACGAAATCGCCCGCAGCGTCGTTGCTGGTCAGCCATTGCGGCTGTACGGTGGCGGCGTACTCATCGTAGGTCCGGTCGAAAAAGGCCCCGCGATACGCTGCATAAGGATCGCTGGCGCCGTCCACTTGCGGATACCAGTGGTAGCCGGCAAACAGTTCGTCCGCGCCCTGGCCGCTCTGCACCACTTTGCAATGCTTGGCAACTTCCCGAGACAACAGGTAAAACGCGATGCAATCGTGGCTGATCATCGGCTCGCTCATGGCACGGAACGCCGCGGGCAATTGCTCGATGATCTCGCTTTCATTGATCCGTAGTTGATGATGCCGGGTGCCGTAATGTTTGGCGATCAGGTCCGAATATTGAAACTCATCGCCGCGCTCGCCGCCTGCGTCCTGAAAACCGATGGAGAACGTCGACAAGTCTTCTACGCCGACGTCACGCAGCAGGCCCACCAACAAACTTGAATCGACACCGCCCGACAGCAGAACCCCCACGTCCACTGCGGCTCGTTGTCGAATCGCTACCGCTTCACGGGTGCTGTCCAATACACGGTCGCGCCAGTCTTCCAGGGTCAGGTTGGCTTCATCGGCATTTTGCCCGTAAGGCAAGCGCCACCAGACTTTCTGCTCCGATTTGCCGCTGGCGTCGATACGCAGCCAAGTGGCTGGTGGCAGTTTTTCAATGCCAGCCAACAACGTGCGCGGCGAGGGCACTACTGAGTGGAAATTCAGGTAGTGGTTCAGGGCGATGGGATCCAGCAGCGGGTTGATGTCACCGCCTTTGAGCAGCGCCGGCAGGGTTGAGGCAAAGCGTAACCGTTTATCGGTCCGCGACAAATACAGCGGTTTGACGCCCAGACGGTCCCGAGCGATGAACAGCTCTTGGGTGTCACGTTCCCAAATGGCGAAGGCGAACATGCCGTTGAGCTTGGGCAACAGGTCGGCGCCCCAGGCGTGATAGCCCTTGAGCAACACTTCGGTGTCGCCGCCGGAATAAAACGTATAACCGAGGATCTCCAGTTCAGTGCGTAACTCGGGGTAATTATAAATAGCGCCGTTGAACGCCAGCGACAAGCCCAGAGAGTGGTCAACCATCGGCTGCGCTGAGGCCTGCGACAGGTCCATGATCTTCAGCCGCCGATGACCGAGCGCGACCGGGCCTTGGGAGTGGAAGCCCCAGGCATCCGGCCCGCGAGGGGCCAGATTATGAGTAATTCGTTCAACAGCAGTGAGGTCCGCTGGTTGATGGTCAAATCTGATTTCACCTGCTAATCCGCACATAAGTCCTTACCGGGTTTCCGTTGGGGAGGGCAGACGATGAGTCGCCTACACCAGAAACTGACCAGTGAGGGTTATGAATGTTTTAGATCGTTGGGTTATAAGCCAGCGGGCAGCTCGG
Organism: Pseudomonas sp.; assembly: GCF_028293835.1. Lineage (GTDB taxonomy): Bacteria > Pseudomonadota > Gammaproteobacteria > Pseudomonadales > Pseudomonadaceae > Aquipseudomonas. Next base: position 35,384 of record NZ_JAQGNX010000107.1, on the reverse strand, counting down.
TTCTGCCAGTTGTACTGTTGTACTTGGCTGGGCAGTTGGGAGCGCTTGGCGCTCCATCGCGGGCAAGCGCGCTCCTACACAGCCTGTACAGTCGGCTTCCCTTCAATACCCGGTCATCTCCAGGTACCCGATGCCTTTCTGATTCCCCGTCACGGTTACCGGGCCTTCCCAATAAGGGATGCGCAAGTCCATCCATGCCTTTGGGTTCAATGCTGTCGTTACGATGTCCAATTGTTTACTGGGGATCTTGACTGACCAACGGGTCGGCATTTCATGCCCGGCGACGTCGCTGCTGGCCAACGGTGTGAGCTGCATCTGCGAGCCCTTGAGCAATTGTGTCTGGCCATCGGCGTCTATCCAGGTGCCGGTGACATACGGCTCACCGGACTTTTGACGCATGCGGTACAGCATTAATTGGGCGCCGCTTTCCAGGTGCACGGAAAACCAGTCCCAGCCGGTTTGCTCGGCAGTCAGGGGTTGGCTGCTCCACTCGCGGTCGAGCCATGCGGGGCCGCTGACATGAAAGGTTTTGCCATCAATCATCAGGCTGCCCGACGCCTGAAAATAGGGCTGGCTGTAGTAATACGACGCTTGGCCCTGCTCCGATTTTTGACTGAAACCCTGGACGCCTTGCAGCACTAACGGCTGAGTAGAGGTGAGGTGCAATTGATAGCTAAAGGTCGGCCCTCGGGCGTGCAATTGCATGTCGGCCAGGGGGTCGTCGCGGGTGGAATGACTGTCGAAGGTCCAATCGTCTATCCATGCCTTGAAGGGCGCGGTGTTGACCCCCGCTTGCTCAACGCCGCCGCGAGCATAGCGTTCGGCGGCGTAGTGCTGGCTGGCAGAGGTGACTGCGGCGTGACCCATCCAGAGGGTTTGACTGCCCCAGCCCGCTGGGTCGGGTCCCGCTTTCAGCGCATTGCGAAACAGCGTCCATTGCACGCCGAAGTCATGGCCTTGGTCGTCTTTCAGGTTGGCGGTGACGTACCACCATTCGATGCGAAAGCCCTCGTGCGGGCCGTGATCCTGGGGAAAACTGAAGACTTTTCCCGGGACCACTTGAGCGAATGCCGACGCTGCATTGCCCAGTCCGGCAAACCCTTCGGCTGGGGTTTTGTCTTCATCGCACCCGGTTAAAAAGCCCGATAACAAAAGCATGCTAACCACTAGCAGCCGATTAATCTTCATTTGCAAACGTCCTCAGCAGATCGGCCGGACGGCTGCGATACAGTTTGATCAGAGGCCAGGCCGAGGCCAGTAACGTCGCCAACAATGCCAGCGCCATCAACTGCGCCAATTGTGCCGGGAATATCTGTAACGGCAGGCGCCAACCGAATGCCTGCACGTTGATCACCGCGTCCAGGCACCAAGCCAGCAGCAGGCCCAGCGGTAACGCCAGCACCAGTGTCAGTACCGCCAGCAGCCAGGTCTGCCCGAGGTTGAGCAGCATCAGTTGTCGACGGGTCACGCCCAGCGCCCACAGCGGCGCCAATTGCCCGAGACGGCTCTGGCTCTGGGTCAGCAAGCTGATAAACAGCGCAACACCGGCCACCCCCAATGTCAGGCTGTTGAGCGCGGCGGTGGCGGCGAACGTTCGCTCAAAGACTTGGGTTGACCAGCCTTTGAGTTGGGTTTGATCGACGATGTGGCTGTCTTCCAGAGAGAAGCGCGCTTGCAGCTCACGCACCAGCACCGGCACGGCCGTCGGGGCGATGCGCAGGTTGAATCGGTTGGGCGAAAGCTGCGGCCAGTACCGCAGCAAGTGGCGTGCGTTGACCAGAATGTGGCCTTTGGGATTGCCGTAATCGGCATAGATCGCGACGATCCTCGGCGTCCATTGCCCTTGGGGGGTCGGGATAGGCAGTTGATCGCCGACGCTGACGTTCAAGCGGCGCGCCAGTTGTTCGCTGAGCATCAGCGTGTCGTCCTGAGCCAGTTGGTCCCAAGGGTCGCCGGACGCCGATTGCAGTAGCGGCCAGTGTTGGCGATAGGTCGGGTGATCGATGATGCCGAACACATCCGCGGGCCAGCCTTGTAATTGCACCGGCACCTGCCAATTCGGCAACACCGCTGTAACCGTGGGTTGTTGGCCGAGCCAGATTTGCATGTCCCGCGCCTGCGCGGGGTTGGCCGGATTGAGGTACAGCTCGGCGGTCAGTCGCTGCTCCAGCCAGTTAGTAAAGGTCTGACGAAAACCGGAAGTCATGCTGCCCGCCCCGATATTGGCTGCCAGCGCAAGTAATAGCGCCATCAACGCCAGGCTCAAGGCCGGCAGTTGCTGGCGGCAATCGGCGAGAAACCATTGCCCGAGCACTGAGCGGCTGCGACCTAATAGTGTGTCCAGCAGGCCATTGAGCAGCACCGGTAATCCCAATGCGGCGCCCAGCAGCAAAGTGCCCATCAGTACAAAACCGCTGGTCAGGCTGTCGCCGAAAAACAACGCCATTAATGCCACGACAATCGCCAGGGCCGCGACCCAGGCCTGACGACGCAACCAGCGGCTGTGCGCCTGGTGCCAAGCTTGAGCAATGGCCAGGGCCAACAACGGCAGGCGTGCCGCGCGCAACAAGCTATTGGCCCCGGCCAGCAGCGCGCCGAGCAGGCTTAAACCGACGCCGCTGGCCCACCACCATGGACTCAGGCTCAGTTGCCCGGCCACTTCGGCACCGTACAAGCCGCGCAAACTGGCGGCGACATCGGGCAGCAAAACGCTGGCGAGGAAGTAACCACTGATGACCCCGGCAATACCGCCGAGCAGGGCCAGACAACCCAGTTCGACACTCAAGCTGATAATCAACAGCCGCGCACCGACGCCGCACGCGCGCAAGGTTCTTAGCAGGCCACGACGTTGCTCCAGAGCCAGGCCGATGGCCGCATGGACGATGAACAAACCGACCACAAATGACAGAAACCCCAGCGCATCGAGGTTCAGGTGGAAACTTTCGGTCAAGCGCGCGAGGTTATTTTCTTCGCCGCTGGTTTTCAACACCAGTTGCCCGTCTATGTCAGCAGGCAGCACCGGCTTGCTGGCGGCGAACTCCTTGGGCAGCAACAGGCGTGAAACCTGTTGCGGCAGGCCTAGCAATTGCTGCGCGAAACCAATGTCCACCAGCAACAAACCGGGCGCCATATCCGGCTGACTGTGCAGCGGTGGCAAGGCTTGTCCGCTTTCACTGAGGGGAGTGTCACCCTCGTGAAGACCCAAGGTCTGCAAGGTCTGTGGCGCGACCCAGGTGCTGCCCGGCGCGCTGAAAAAACCGACCATTTGTGCGATGTCCAGAGCTTTACCCGCTACCGCTGAACCTCCGGGCAGTGAGACCGGCTCGATGCCCATCAATTGCAAACGTTGGTCGGCATGGCCTTTGAGGGTCAGCCGCGCTTGCAACACCGGGGACACCGGCCAGCCGGCGCGGCGCAGGCTGACGAATAACGCTTGGGGAAAGGTTGCGCCGTTAGGTGCGCTGAGGCTGGCCTGAGGTTCTCCGCCGATCAGTTGGCTAGCACGGGCATAGCTTTCTCGTGCCTGACTGTTCAGCGCCTGAACCCCGGTGAGCAGACTGGTCGCCAGCCACAGCCCGGTAAGCACGCTGAAAAACTGCACAGGGTGGCGACGCCAGTGGCTCAGCAGCGCGCGCAGTGTCCAATAGAAAACCCGCACCTCAGCGCGCACCTGGGTTGGCTAAACGCCCGCCATGCAACACCACCTTGTTCGCCAGACGCGCCGCGATCCGAGGGCTGTGGGTGACCATCAACAGACTGGTGGGGCTGTCGTTCAGTAGATCCAATAGCAGTTGCAAGACTTCGTCGCTGGTGGCTTCGTCCAGGTTACCAGTGGGCTCGTCGGCCAATAATAGACCCGGCCGCGAGGCGAGGGCACGGCCCAGGGCGACGCGCTGCTGTTGCCCCCCGGAGAGTTGTTCGGGGTAGCGCTTGAGCAATTCGCCGAGTCCCAATCTTTCCACCAGTTGCGCTTGCCAGACCGGATCGTAGCGACCGGCCAGTCGGGCCTGGAATGCCAGGTTGTCTTCAATCTTCAAGTTGCTGATGAGGTTGAATTGTTGAAACACCAGGCCGATTTCGGTACGCCGCCAATTGGCCAGTTGGGTTTCACTCATCTGGTCCAGGCGATGACCGCCGATGCGGATGATGCCGCGATCAACGTTATCGAGGCCGGCGACCAGGTGCAATAAGGTACTTTTTCCACTGCCCGATTCGCCCATCAACGCCAGACTGCTGCCGTGTTCGAGGTTCAAATCAACCCCTTGCAATACCGCTAATGGACCTTGCGGTGTGGCATAGCTTTTGTACACGGCTTGCACTTGCAGCATGGGGGGTGCCTGGGGGAGAAGGGTGGGCAGAGGATAGCTGGAGAGTTGGGTTTTGTGCTTTGGTTTATTTGATGTTGGCGCTGACAACGGTGCAACGTGTTGGCAACGGCCCTTGGGCAATTGCATTAGTGCTCGCGAAGAGTTTCGAACTTCCACCTCGAACATCATGAGCTATGGTTCAGGGGCGTTTCGCAGTGTTCGTCATTCACGTTCTGAGTAGGAATCATATGAAGAAGACTTTTGTCCCCGTCTGTATAGGCGCTACCGTCGCCGCCATCAGCTCTGTTTACGCGGCAGATACGGTGCCAGTAACCGTCGACAACTTCGTGCGTGCTGAAAGCGATTTATATATCGGGGCTTTGGCCAAACAAGGTGGCCTGGGCAAAATTCTCCATCGCCGTGAACCTGCCTCCATCGAGCATCAGACCGTGATTCGGCTTAATCGCGACACGCTTTACTCTTCGGCAGTGTTCGACTTGGACGCCGGCCCGGTAACACTAACGTTGCCTGACCCGGGCAAACGTTATATGGCCTTGCAAGTCATCAACGAAGACCATTATGTGCCGAACGTATTTTACGGCGCAGGCACTTACACCCTCACCCGTGAGAATGTTGGAACCCGCTATGCGGTGGCGGCCATCCGCACCTTGGTTGACCCAACCAACCCCGACGACATTAAACACGTGCATGTCCTGCAGGATGCCGTCACCGTCAACCAAAACAGTGCTGGCACCCTCAAGTTCCCGGCGTGGGACGCTGCCAGTCAGAAAAAAGTCCGGGACGCGTTGTTGGTTTTGTCTTCAACCCTTCCTGATTTCAAGAAAGCGTTTGGTACCAAAGAGCAAGTTGACCCCGTTCGCCACCTGGTGGGTTCTGCCGCTGCGTGGGGCGGGAATCCGGACAAGGATGCGATCTATCTGAACGTAACGCCGGCTGAGAATGACGGCAAAACGATTTACACGCTTACGGTTAAAGACGTGCCCGTTGATGGCTTCTGGTCCGTCAGTCTCTATAACGCCGATGGTTATTACGAGAAAAACGCGGCCAATGCCTATTCCCTTAATAACCTCACTGCCAAAAAATCCAGTGACGGTTCAATCGTCATTCAATTCGGTGGCTGCGAGGCTAAGATTGCGAATTGCTTGCCGATTGTAAAAGGTTGGAATTACACCACTCGCTTATACCGTCCACGAGCAGAAATCATCAGTGGCGCATGGAATTTCCCCGAGCCTCAAGTCGTTCGCTGATTGACGGTGAGTCACCAAATTAAAAGGCCAGCAAGGATGAATCGAAATATCAACCGTGCCTCATTCGGCGACATGGCCGCTATCGATGTAAGTCGAAAAATTTCGGGGTAAATGAACATGAAGTTGAATAGTAGTTTTCTGGCCGCGGGGTTGTTGTCATGGGTGGTCAATGTTGCTGTCGCGGCCCCTACAGCGTCTCCCGAACAAGCCCAGGCTATTGCGAAAGAGGTCTATCTCTATGGTTACCCGGTCGTTGAGATGTACAAAACACTGTACGCGCAGGCAGTTGACCAAGGCGGGCCAAATTTCAAAGCACCCTTCAACACCATCGGCAACACAGCGAACGTTTTCAGCCCCAAAGACACGGCCATCATTACCCCAAACTCGGACACCCCGTATTCGTTTGTCTGGCTTGACCTGCGTGCCGAACCTATTGTCTTGACCCTGCCGGCCATTGAAAAGAGCCGTTATTACTCGGTTCAGTTGATAGATATCTATACCCATAATCTGGGCTACCTCGGCAGCCGTACTACGGGCAACAAAGGCGGCAAATTTCTAATCGCGGGCCCCGCCTGGAAAGGCGAAACACCAGCGGGTATCGATAAGGTCATCCGTACCGAAACCAATATTGCGTACGCGCTGTACCGTACCCAATTGTTCGATGAAAAAGACCTGAACCGCGTCAAGGCGATTCAGGCGGGGTACGCGGTGCAAACGTTGAGCGAGTTTGTCGGCAAGCCCGCTTCGGCTGCTGCACGTCCAGTCGACTGGCCGAAGCCGATCGACGGGATGACAGACAGCCCCGCGTTGATTCGCTATCTGAATTTCATGCTGACATTCGCCCCGACCCATCCTAGCGAAAAGAAGCTGATGAAGCGCTTCGCTGAAATTGGAGCTGGCCCTGGCTTGCCTTTCGACGAGGCCAAGCTGACGCCGTCCCAGACGGAAATTATTCAAAAAGGTATTACTGACGGGAAGGCTGAGTTCGCAGCGTTCAAAAAAGCCAAAATCGATACCCATCTAGTCACTAGTGGGGAATTCTTCGGCAGCCGCGAACATTTGAAGAACAATTACCTATACCGCTACGTCGGCGCCAATGTAGGGATCTTTGGCAACTCCGCGGCTGAAGCAAACTACTTGGGTTATTTCGTCGATAGCCAAGGTAAGCCGGTTAATGCCGGCACCGACAAGTACACATTGCATTTCAATAAAGGCGGATTGCCTCCTGCTAAAGCGTTCTGGTCACTGACGATGTACGACGGAAAAACCAAGCTTCTGGTGGATAACCCTCTGAATCGTTATCTGATCAACTCGCAAATGCTCGGCTCCCTCAAGACCGACGCCGATGGCGGCATTACGCTCTATGTGCAGCATGACAGTCCCGGGAAAGATAAAGAATCCAACTGGCTGCCAGCGCCCAGTGGGCCGTTCTACGGTGTTCTGCGGATCTACATGCCCAAGCCTGAGGTCACCAATGGACAGTGGAAGCTGCCACCGCTGGTGGCGGCTAAGTCGTAGTTGACTCGGCTGCAGACCGGGTCAATCTCTCGCCAACACGTTGGCTTCTACAGGAGCCCTGTGTTTGGCCTCAGGCTTTGCCGCGTATCAATCCGCGCAGCGCAAAGCGATTCGGATGGCAGGCTTCGGCGACGCTTCTTGGTAGCGGCAGTGGTTCGTTGTCGAGCCAGGCGGCGAGCAGTTCGCCGGACAGCGGCGCGGTGATCAGGCCGCGTGAGCCGTGGCCGCTATTGATATACAGGCCTTCAAGCCAAGGGCATTGGATGTCCGGCACCTGGCGTGCGTCTTTTCCAAGGACGGCGTATGCCTCAACAAATGCGCTCCTGTCCGCCAGCGGGCCGACGATGGGCAGGTAGTCCGGGCTGGTGCAGCGGAATCCGGCGAAGCCCAATAACTCTTCAGGCGGCATGCGGTCTGCGCCGAGACGTTTAACCAGGTCGGTAGAAATTTCCTGCAGCAGCTGCAGGTTATCCAAATGGTCAGCAACGGTCGGCGTCAGGTCATCGCTCTTGAAGTTGAAACTGGCGCCTAATGTGTGTTCGCCAGAACGGGCTGGCGCGACGTAGCCTTCGGCGCAAACCACGGTGCTCAGTGCCGCGCTTTCCGGGGTCTCGGCCAGGCGAGTGATTTGCCCACGAATGCGCTTCAACGGCAGCTCGGCACTGGCCGGGAAGCGTTTGACCTCAGCCGCGCCAGCCAGCACCACTACCGGTGCCTGATCGAGCATGCGTTCACCGTCCCAGGCCTGCCACTGGTTGCCGTCGCGGCGCAATTCGACCACGTCGCAATGGGTTAGCAACTGAATGTTGAGGTGGGAAGCCTGAAACCGACACAGTGCTGGCGGATGTACCCAGCCGCCTTCGGGAAAGAACAAACCGCCACTGGCCAGGTTAATTCCGGCCAGGGTTTGGGCGTGTGGCAGGTCCACCAACTGCAGCAAGTCAGCAGAAAATGCCTGGGCCAACTGCACTTGACGCTCGGCTTCCTTGTCGTTGAAGCCCAACTGCAACACCCCACACGCGTCCCACTCAAGACCGCGTTGCAAATTTTCCAGCAGGCGCCGGGTATGGCCGAAACCACTCAGGATCAGTTGGGACAGTGCGGTGCCGTGGGCCGACAGTTTCAAGTACAACACGCCCTGGGGATTGCCCGAGGCCTCCTGGGCCAGACCACTGCGGCGCTCCAGCAGACTCACCTGCCAACCCCGCGCGGCTAGGCTGGCGGCGGTGGCGCAACCGGCGAGTCCGGCACCGATCACCAGCGCTTTACGTTGTCCAGTGAGCGGGGCAGGTCGAGCGAACCACGGTTTTGCCGGCAAAGGTTTTACAGCGCCCTCAGGCCAACCAACGAACACCCCGCGCAACACCTCCCACTTATGGCCTATCCCTGGCGTGCGTTTCATCTTGAACCCGGCAGCGTTGAGCGCGCGGCGTACCCAGCCGGTGCTGGTGAACGTACTGATGGTCGAGTCGGGTGCCGCCAGTCGTGCCAGTTCGGCGAACAGCTCAGGGGTCCACATCTCCGGGTTTTTTGCTGGCGCGAACCCGTCGAGAAACCACGCGTCAATCTGCCCGTCCAGTTGCGGCAACATGTCCAGCACATCACCGATCAATAAGGTCAGGGTTACCCGACCGCCGTCGAACACAAAACGCTGAAACCCTTCGTGCACCGCAACGTATTGCGCCAATAACGGCTCGGCAAAGGCTGCCAGTTCCGGCCACAGGTTCAAGGCGCGCTGCAAGTCGCTAAACGTCAGCGGAAACTTTTCGACGCTGACGAAATGCAGCCGCGCATCGGCCTTCGCGCAGTGGGCAAACAGTTGCCAGGCGCAGAGAAAATTCAGACCGGTGCCGAAGCCTGTTTCACCGATCACCAGACGCGAACCCGCCGTCAGTGCAGTGAAGCGCTGTTCCAGGTCGTTTTGTTTCAGGAACACATGACGGGTTTCATCGAGGCCCGATTGCGTGGCGAAATAGACATCCGAAAACGCATGGGAATGAGGATTGCCCTGTTCGTCCCATTCAATGTTGGCGTGGCGGATGAGGGTCATGGTGGGCTCGGCAGGGGTCAGAAACGCGACATATTAACGTAATCGTCCCGGCGGCGAGGGCGGGCGTACTGGACGATACGGATGAAATCAAGCTTGAGTTGACCCATCGCAGGTATTGGCTGTCTTAACCGACACTGATTCATTCGATCCGCTAGTCTAGAGCGATCTTGAGAGGGGAAGTGTGCATGTTCGAATCCGCTGAAATCGGTCACGCCATCGACAAAGAAACCTACGACGCCGAGGTGCCTGCGCTGCGTGAAGCGTTGCTTGAGGCTCAATACGAACTGCAGAAGCAGGCGCGCTTTCCGGTGATCGTGTTGATCAACGGCATCGAAGGCGCCGGTAAAGGCGAGACGATCAAACTGCTCAGCGAGTGGATGGACCCAAGGCTGATCGAGGTACGCTCGTTCGATCAACAGACCGACGAGGAGCTGGCCCATCCACCGGCCTGGCGTTACTGGCGGCAATTGCCCGCCAAAGGCCGTATGGGGATTTTCTTTGGCAACTGGTACAGCCAGATGATTCAAGGCCGGGTTCATGGTGAATTCAAGGATGCCAGGCTTGATCAGGCGATCAATAGCGCCGAACGTCTGGAAAAAATGCTCGTCGACGAAGGCGCGCTGATTTTCAAGTTCTGGTTTCACTTGTCGAAAAAGCAAATGAAAGCTCGGCTCAAGGCGCTTGAGGATGACCCGCTGCACAGCTGGCGCATCAGCCCGCTGGACTGGCAGCAGTCGAAAACCTACGACAAATTCGTCCGTTACGGTGAGCGCGTGCTGCGCCGTACCAGCCATGATTACGCGCCCTGGTACGTGATCGAAGGGGTTGATCCTCATTACCGCAGCCTGACCGCCGGGCGTTTGTTACTTCAGGGCATGCAGGTGGCGTTGGCCAATGGCAAAGCCAAAGAGGAGCCAGCACCCTTCGAGTCACAGGCGCCGATTACCGACGAGTTGAGCCTGCTGACCAGCCTCGACATGACCCTGCACCTGGACAAGGATGATTACGAAGAACAGTTGATCACCGAGCAGGCGCGGTTCTCCGGGAACATGCGCGACAAACGCATGCAGCGGCATTCATTGGTGGCAGTGTTCGAAGGCAACGACGCGGCAGGCAAGGGCGGCGCCATTCGCCGGGTCGCCGCGGCGCTGGACCCCCGTCAATACGCGATTGTGCCGATCGCTGCGCCGACCGAAGACGAGCGTGCGAAGCCTTATCTGTGGCGCTTTTGGCGGCAGATTCCGGCGCGGGGCAAATTCACCGTGTTCGACCGTTCATGGTATGGCCGGGTACTGGTGGAGCGGGTCGAAGGGTTTTGCAGCCCGACGGATTGGATGCGTGCTTACAGCGAGATCAATGATTTCGAGGAGCAACTGATCGACGCTGGCATCGTGGTGGTGAAGTTTTGGCTGGCCATCGATGAAAAGACTCAGCTGGAGCGCTTCGAAGCGCGGGAGGAGGTCCCGTTCAAACGCTTCAAAATCACTGATGACGACTGGCGCAACCGCAAAAAGTGGCCGCAATACCGTACCGCCGTGAATGACATGGTTGACCGCACCAGCACCGAAATCGCCCCGTGGACGCTGGTGGAAGCCAACGATAAACATTGGTCACGGGTCAAAGTACTGCGCACCATTAACGAGGCGCTGGAAGCGGCGTTCGCCAAGGACAGAAAATCCAAGTGAATCGATGATTTTCCATACAGCCAATGAATGATCATCGCCGACCGCAGGGACCTGGTCTTATGCTCAGGGGAGCTTTCATCAACCATCCCTGCCTACTAATAAGAACGGAGAAATGCCATGCGTGAAGTGGTGATTGTCGACAGCGTAAGGACCGGCCTGGCCAAGTCGTTTCGCGGTAAGTTCAACCAGACTCGCCCGGATGACATGGCGGCCTATTGCGTCAATGCATTGCTCACGCGCAACGGCCTGGACCCCGCGCTGGTGGAAGATTGCATCGTCGGTGCGGGTTCTAACGAAGGCGCCCAGGGTTACAACATCGGGCGTAACGTGGCGGTACTGTCGCAGTTGGGGATCAATGTTCCCGGCATGACCCTCAATCGATATTGCTCATCGGGCCTGCAAGCTATCGCCATTGCGGCCAACCAAATCGCCTCCGGGTGCAGCGACGTCATCGTCGCCGGTGGGGTTGAATCTATCAGCCTGACGATGAAAAGCGTCAACATGGACAACCTGATCAACCCGCTGTTGAAAACCCAGGTGCCGGGAATTTATTTCCCTATGGGCCAGACGGCTGAAATCGTTGCCCGGCGTTATAACGTCAGCCGCGAACAGCAGGACCTTTATGCATTGCAGAGCCAACAGCGCACGGCGCAAGCTCAGGCTGCGGGGCTGTTCGCTGATGAAATTGTGCCGATGAAGGCGACCTACCGGGTCGAGGACAAGGCCAGTGGTGCCATCAGCCTGGTGGAAGGCATTGTTGATCGCGATGACTGCAACCGCCCGGACACCACGTTGGAAAGTCTGGCAGGATTGAAACCGGTGTTCGCTGAAGACGGTTCGGTGACCGCTGGTAATTCCTCGCAGCTGTCCGACGGCGCTTCGATGACCCTGGTGATGAGCCTGGAGAAAGCCCTGGAGTTGGGGCTCAAGCCCAAGGCGTTCTTCCGCGGATTTACCGTGGCCGGTTGCGAGCCGGATGAGATGGGCATTGGTCCGGTGTATTCAGTGCCCAAACTGCTGAAAGCCAAGGGCCTTGAGGTTGCCGATATCGACCTTTGGGAACTCAACGAAGCCTTCGCTTCGCAGTGCTTGTACGCCCGGGACCAGTTGGGTATCGACAACGAAAAATACAACGTTAACGGCGGCTCAATCTCCATCGGCCATCCGTTTGGCATGACCGGTTCACGTCAAGTCGGCCATCTGGTTCGCGAACTGCAACGGCGCAATCTGCGTTACGGCATCGTCACCATGTGCGTGGGGGGCGGAATGGGCGCTACCGGGCTGTTTGAGGCTTTTGAGTAACGGATGGGCACATGATCACTGAACTACACAAAAATAAACTGCTCCCACAGATTGTGTTTGCTGCGCAGCGCTGCGTCTGGCCAACGGGCTCCTGCAGGGCGCGTGGCGTGTCAAGGTTCGCGGTAGGCTACCGCTCGCGCATCGCTTCGGTATGGGCTTTCAACACGGGCTTGAGCAGATAATCCATAACGCTTTTTTCGCCGGTGATGATGTCTACGGTGGCGACCATGCCAGGGATGATCAGCAGCGGTTTGGCGTCGCTGCCCAGGTGATTTTTGTCGGTGCGGACTTGAATCAGATAGAAGCTGTTGCCCTTGTCGTCGGTGATGGTGTCGGCGCCGATCAGTTCCAGCTTGGCTTTCAGGCCGCCATAGATGGTGTAATCGTACGCGCTGAACTTGACCATCGCCGCCTGTCCCGGATGTAGAAAAGCCACGTCCTGCGGCCGGACCTTGGCTTCGATCAACAGATTGTCTTCCAGCGGCACCACTTCCACCATGTCACTGCCGGGCTGGACCACACCGCCTATGGTGTTGACCTTCATCACTTTGATAATGCCGTGCACCGGAGACACCACGGTGGTTCGGCTGACTCGGTCGTCGATGGCGATGCTGGTAGCGGTGAGTTTCGACAGGTCGGTGCGCTTCTCATTGAGGTCTTTCGACGCATCGGAGCGGAACACAAATTCCGACTCCTGCACCTTGCTTTTGATCTCATTGATCGCCGCCTCAGCCCGAGGGATTGCCAGCGTTGTCGCATCCATCGACCCCCGTGCTTCCACCGCGCTGCGTTTCAAACGAAGAATCTCCACCGGCGATACCGCCCCCGAGCCTACTAGCGGCGCTGACATATTCATCTCTTGTTGCAGCAGGCCGAGGCTGTTGCGGTATTGCTCCTGCTTCGAGCGAAACTCGGCCAGTTCCTGATTCTTTTGCAGCAATTGCTGGTTCAGCGTGCGTTGTTCGCTGCTCAGGCGCCGTTGCCGGGACTCATACAACGAGAGTTCATCGGCGGCCACTTGTGGCGCCTTTTTGATCACCTCGTCCGAGAGCTTGAACGGGCGGCCCTCGGCTTCGGCGGACAAACGTTCTACCTGCGCCATCAGCGCGTAACGGTCGGCTTCGCTTTCGCCCTTGTTCGACAGAAAGCGCGTGTCATCCAGACGCAGCAAGGTATCGCCCTTGTTCACCATCTGCCCTTCGCGGACAAAAATCTCAGTGACGATCCCGCCTTCAAGGTTTTGAATAACCTGTACTTTGCTTGATGGAATCGCCTTGCCTTCGCCCATGGTGACTTCTTCGAGCACGGCAAATTTGGCCCAGACCAACGCCGCGACCATCAGCGCGGCAGCGATCCAGACCGTCAATCGTGAGCCCCGAGGCGAGTCCTGGGCGGCCACGCCGGCCACTTCAGGCATGAATTCGGTGTCGGCAGGTTTACCGAAATGAAAGTAGCCGCGGGGGCCGGTGGTCGCTGACATGGGGAAGAGCTCCTAAACCGCTGCCGAGCCGACACGGCCCTTGCGTAATGCTTCGATGACAATATCTTTCGGGCCATCGGCAACGATTCTGCCGTTGTCCAACACCACTAACCGATCCACCAGGCTGAGCATCGAGGTGCGATGGGTCACCAGTAGCAAGGTCTTGCCGTGTATCGAGTCCTGCAGGCGCTGACGCAGGGCTTCTTCGCTGCTGTTGTCCATGGCGCTGGTGGGTTCATCCAGCAGCAAAAACGGCGGGTCCAGCAACAATGCCCGGGCCATCAACACCGCTTGGCGTTGCCCGCCAGACAGCAACTGGCCGCGCTCGCCCACGGGTCGATCAAAGCCTTGGGGGTGCTGGCGGGCGAGTTCGCTGACGCCGGTCATTTCCGCCACTTCGAGCATTCGTGCGTCGCTGATATAGCGCGCGCCCAAGGTCAGGTTGTCGCGCAAACTGCCGGCGAGCAGCGGCAGGTCGTGGGCCACATAACCGATTTGTTGGCGCAAATCCGCCACGTCCAGCTGCCGCAAGTCCAGTCCATCCAGTAGCAGTTGGCCGTCTTCCGGTGCGTAAAAACCCATCACCAGCCGCGCCAGGGTGCTTTTGCCCGAACCGCTGCGGCCGATGATGCCGATCCGTTCACCGGGTCGTACTGAAAAACTGACGTTGTGCAGCGCCGGTGCGTTTTGCCCGCTGTAGCGAAACGTGACTTGATGCAGCTCCAGCGCACCCTTGAGTTGCGTCCGCTCCAGCGGGCGTTGTTTGGCATCGCGCTCCTGGGGCAGGGCCATCAGCGCATCGGTGCTTTTCATTGTCAGTTGCGCTTGTTGATAGCGAGTGATCAGCCCGGCGATTTGCCCCAGCGGCGCCAGTACCCGGCTGCCAAGCATATAAGTGGCGACCAGCGCGCCGACGCTCAGATTACCGGCGATGATGCTGTACACCCCGGCGACAATGGTGGCCATGCCGCAAAACTGCTGGATGAACAGCGTGCCATTGCTGGCCAGCGCCGCCAGATTTCGCGCGTGGCTGTCGAGGCGGGTAAGGGCGCCGTGGGTGCTTTCCCAGGTATGCTGGCGTTCACTTTCAGCGCTGCAGGCTTTAAGGGTTTCGAGACCGCCGAGGGTTTCGATCAGCAGTGCCTGACGTGCGGCGCCCAAAGATAAGCTGCGTTGCACGGTGTCGCGCAGGCGCGCTTGAATCAGCAGGGCGAAGATGACGGTGATGGGAAACGCCACCATGGGAATCACCACCAGCCAACCACCGAGCAGGCCTATTACGGCCAGCATCAGCACGGCGAACGGCAAGTCGATCAAACTGGTGAGCGTGACCGCCGTGAGGAATTCCCGCAGCCCCTGGAAATCGTGAATGCTTTGGGCGAAGCCACCGATGCTGGCGGGTCTGGCTTTCATCGACATCCCGGTGATTCGTTCGAACAACGTGGCCGAGAGGATGATGTCGGTTTTCTTGCCGGCCTGGTCCAGCAAGTGCGCGCGAACCACCCGGAGTACCAGTTCGAAAACCGTGCCCACCAGCAGCCCGATGGACAGCACCCACAACGTCGATGTCGCTTGATTGGGCACCACGCGGTCATAGGTTTGCATGACAAACAGCGGCACCATCAACCCCAGCAGGTTTATGCACAGGCTGGCGAGAAGGGCATCGCTGTACAGCCAGCGCGACAGCTTCAAGGTGTCGCGAAACCAGGCGTCAACCCGTGGCACCAAAGGTGAGCGCAGGTCTTCCAGCTCATGCCGCGGCCGGGCAAAGAGCGCTTGGCCGCTGTAGTTCTCAGTCAGTTCTTCGCGGCTGACCCATTGCTCGCCGCCTTGCGCCTCGCTGGGCAGGATCAGCGCACGGCCGTCGTCCGACCAGCGCCTGAGGATGGCGCAGCGGCTGTTTTTCAGCAGCAACAGCACGGGCAGGCTCAGGGTAGAAATATCGTTCAGTTCGCGCCGCAGGGTGCGCGCTTGCAACCCGGCGCGGGCAGCGGCCCGAGGCAGCAGGTCAAGGGTCAAACGCTGCTGTTTCAACGGCAGACCCGCGCTCAGGCTGGCTCGACTGACGGTGCAGTCGTGCAGCTTGCAGAGTATCAGCAGACCATCGAGCAGTGGGTCGTCGAAGCTCAGCCGAGGGTCGACGGACAAGGTTTCCATGGTAGTCAAAATAATCCCCTTTCCAGCAACACATCGCCCATCGACAGGAGACCGAACCTGTGGGGGCCAACCTGTTGGCGATAGGCCTGATGGGCTATGCCTTAGGTCGCCTCGCCAACCCGTTGGCTCTTACGGTGGTCGGTGGCCATGTGTTTGTTTTGAGACCGCGCGGAATTCCCCTCCGCCAGGACAGCTGTTACTTCATTTCTGGCAAATGGGCTTCGCTTTTGACGTCCGAGAGCGCAACTGCTTCATTGGGTAAAACTACGCGTAACTGACGTAACAAATCGCCAGTGGTGGCCAGTACGCGATACATCGAGTACTCCTCGGTGTAGCGCACTTCGGTGTAGCGGCGGGCGGCGTTGAACAGTTCGTTTTCGCTGTCCAGCAAGTCGAGCAAGGTGCGTTGGCCGAGGCCGAACTGGTCTTGATAGGCGGCGCGAACCTTGGTCGTGGTTTCGGCATATTCCCGGGCGATGGGCGCCTGGATGTGGGCGTTGGTCATGGCATTCCAGGCCAGCGCCAGATTTTCGTTAAGCGTGCGCAGCGCGTTGTTGCGAACGTCCATGGACTGATTGACGCGGTACGCATCGCCTTGCAAACGGGCCTTGTCGCGGTTGCCGTTGAACAGGTTGTAATTCATCACCACAGCAGCGCGCCATTCGTTGTCGTAGCCGGGCTCGCCTTGCAGATTTTCATTGGCGCCGGTGGCCAGTTCGGCATCGAAGCGTGGGTAGAACGGCGACTTCGCACCTTCGTACTGGCTCTCGGCGGAGGCCACGTCCGATTGGGCGGATTTCAGGTAAGGGTTGTTCACCAGCATCGATTGCCGGGCGTCTACCAGATTGACCGGGACTTGACCCTTGATCGTGGCCGGTGTTTCCAGCTCGTCCGGCATACGGCCTACGGCGCTGAAGAAATTTGCCTCGGCGTCGGCCAGGTCCACCTGTGCGGTGTAGAAGTTGTCTTCGGCCAAGGCGCGGCGGGCTTTGGATTGGTCAAGGTCGGCATTGGTGCCCACGCCTCGGGTGCTGCGCAAACCGATCTGGTCGTTGATGCGTAGATGCGCTTGAAGATTGTTCTTGGCCAGGGTCAAAAGCTCCCGGCGTTTCAGCACGTCCAGGTACACCTCGATCGCCCGTAGCGCGACGTCTTCCGAGACCCCCTGAACGTAATACGCACGGGAGTTGACCACCGCCTGAGTGCGGCGAACCTCGTTCGGGGTGTTGAAGCCATCGAACAGCATTTGCCGCAAGCGCAATTCAGATTGGGTGTAATTGAGCGTTTGTTTGTCGTGGCCAGTGATTGCCCGGGTGGTTGGGCTGTTGGTGCCTTCGCGGCCATAGCCGGCAATCAGGTCCACGGTGGGCAAGTATCCACCTTTGGCAATTTTTACGTCCTCACCTGCAGCCAGGCGACTGTTGGAATTCGCCAGAACCTCAGGGTGGTATTCGATCGTGTGCTGGACCGCCTGGGTTATTGACATGGCATGCGCGTTTGCGCAGCTCATTGCTAGCAGGATTGCGCTACAGATGGGGTTTAAAACGCGCATGTACTTCTCCCTAATGCCTGGTGGCGGGCTGGATCGCCAATAAATTGGCGAAAATCTCAGGTAAAACCGTATCAGATTTGTAACAGCAAGAATAAGAAATTATTCACGGTCTGCTAAGACGATTTTTTCATAACCCTTATGCGAAAAAAAACTTATGCGCCGTTCCGATTTCCAGACATTGTTCAAATCTCAAAACGCTTTATGGCTAGATACTGCGGGTTTTAGACGGTTTTTAAAAAGTTCAACGTGACACGAAAAAGTTTTTGAAAAACGGCGGTAAACAGGCAAATAAGCAGATTTGCAAGGTGGCGGTTTTTTGTCACGTAGTGCTGGCGGAGTGCCATTTTGCTGGGTTTAAGCACTGTTTCCCCCGAAATCTGTAACGTTTTAATTTCTGTTTTTGTAAGAGAAGCCACCTTTAGGGCAGTTGCGCTTTTTCTACGAAACCAAGCGCCGACCATTGTCGGTATGGAGGAGTGGGTATGGCCAAGTTGATCGGTACCGTCACGCAGGTTGTCGGTGAAGTGTTCGCGGTTGCGGGTGATGGCAGTCGTCGCGCGCTGGTGCAAGGAGATCGGGTATTTGCCGGTGAGCAGCTGCAAACCGGAGCCGTGGGGGCTGTTGCCGTGCACTTGGCCGGCGGGGGCGAATTGACGCTCGGGCGCGACAGCAGCATGCCGCTGTCCCCCGAGATTTTGGCCAATCACGCGACCCACATCGATACCCCGGACACCTTGACGCCAACTCAGGCGCAGTTGACCGATGTGCAGCAGTTGCAACGAGCCATTGCCGCTGGCGATGACCCAAGCAAAACGGCCGACCCGACAGCCGCAGGTCCTGCCGCTCCCAAGGTCGCGGGCGCGTTAGGCGGCGGCCACTCGTTTGTGCTGTTGGAAGCCGTCGGCGGGCATGTCGACCCGGTGATTGGTTTCTCCACTGCCGGCTTGAGCAGCGCGCCGATATTTCCTGAAGGTGACGTTGCGCCACGTACCGGCGACGGTTCGGACGCACCGGTTGTTGTCCCGCCTCCTGTAGCTCCGCCGCCGCCAGACACCAGCATTCACATCGTTGGGCTGGACGTCGCTGGTGGTGAGCTGACGGTCAACGAAGCCAACCTGCCCCTGGGCTCATCGGCCAACCCGGCCGCCTTGACCCAAGGCGGAAGTTTCACGATCAATGCTGCGGACGGCCTGAAAAACCTCAGCATCAATGGCGTCAACCTGATCACCAACGGCACGGCGAGTGGTGTCCCGCAATCCATCGAAAGCGGGTTGGGCAATACCCTGACCGTCACTGGCTACAATCCGCAAACCGGCGTGGTCACTTACACGTACACGCTGAACGGTGCTGATACCCATCCGGAAGGACAGGGCGCCAACGCCATCGGCGACCACTTCAACGTGGTGGCGACCAACAACGACGGCACTGTTGCCAGTGGCATTCTGGACGTCAACATCATCGATGACGTGCCGAAAGCGGTTGACGACAGCAACCCCAACACCGCATCTGAAAGTCTGGTCACCCTGACTGGTAGTGTCTTGCCCAACGACACTCAGGGCGCTGACCGAATCCCCACGGGTCCGATTATCGGCGGCACCTTTGCAGGAACCTACGGCACATTGGTCCTCGCTGCGGACGGTTCCTACACTTACACGTTGAATCCCCACGATCCGGACTTTATTGCCTTGCATGGCGGCGGTAGTGGCACGGAGACGTTTACCTACACCCTGCAGGATGCCGACGGCGATACCAGCCAGGCCAATCTGGTGTTACAGGTACATAACAACAACGACCCGGTACTGATTACCGGCCTGAGTGGTGACGGCGCCGGGGTCACGGTGTATGAAAAAAATCTCGGCACCGGCAGCAGCCCTGACGCGGGAGCATTGACTCAAACCGGCCATTTCAATGTGACCGCCCTGGACGGCCTGAAGAGCCTGTCCATCGGCGGCATCGACCTGGTGGCGGGCGGCCTGATCAGCGGCGTAGGCAAGTCGTTCACTACCGGTTTGGGCAACACATTCACCATCACTGGCTTCAACGCTGAAACCGGCGAAATAACCTACAGCTACACGTTGAACAGTGCCGACCTGCACCCCACCGGCAACGATGCCAATGGACTCGCCGAGCATTTCAACGTCGTCGCAACCGACAACGATGGTGACACCGCGAACAGCACGCTGAGCGTCAATGTGGTTGACGACGTGCCCACCGCCCGCGATGACAGCAACGCTCACACCGCCTCAGAATGTGCAGTGACCCTCAGCGGCAATGTGTTGCTCAATGACACCCAGGACGCTGACCGCATTCCGACCGGCCCGATTGTTGGCGGTACGTTTGTCGGAACCTACGGCACTTTGGTACTCGCTGCGGACGGTTCCTACACCTACACCCTGAACGCCCATGACCCTGATTTCGTCGCTCTGCACGGCGGTGGCAATGGCACCGAGGTGTTCACCTACACGTTGAAGGATGCCGACGGCGATACCAGTCAGGCCAATCTGGTGCTGAACGTTCATAACAACGACGACCGGGTCACCCTGGATGGTCTCCACGTCAAAGGCGGCGAACTGACGGTCTATGAGAAAAACCTGTGCGACGGTAGCCACCCCAATGCCGACGCGCTGACCCAGCGCGGCGAGTTCGTGGTGCATGCCCCTGATGGCTTGCAAAACCTCAACGTTGGCGGAATTGACGTGGTCCTCAACGGGGTCATTCAAGGCTTTCCGGTGTCTGTCGACACCGTCATCGGCAGTGTGCTGACGGTGACCGGTTACAACGCCGAAACCGGCGTGGTCAGTTACAGCTACACCTTGCAACTCAATGCTTTGGAGGCAAACGGCAACGGCGCCAACAGCATAAGCGAACACTTTACCGTGGTCGCGACCGATGGCGATGGCGACTCAGCCACAGGTGTTATCGACGTTAAAGTGGTTGATGACGTACCCACTGCACACGCCGACCACGCCCAGATCGTCGAAGGCGGCACTGTCCGTGGCAACGTCTTGGGCAATGACACGATGGGCGCGGATGGTCCCGGTGGTGGCGAGCCGGTGGTAGGCGTGCGTGCGGGTGGTGATACTTCCCAGGCGGCTTACGGTGGCTTGGGCACTTCGATTGCCGGGATCTATGGCACCTTGGTTCTGGACGCCTACGGCAACGCGACTTACCACAGCAACCCGGATTCAGTGAGTGGGCCAGGCGCCCATGACGTGTTTACCTATTCAATTCGCGATGCGGACGGCGACGTCAGCACCACCACGATCACCATTACTGTGGAAAATTCTTGCCTCAAAGCGGTCTCCGCGCAGGGCGTCACGGTGTTCGAGAACGCATTGGACCTGAACCAAAGCGGCCACGACCTTGCCCCGGGAACGGTGGTCGGCAGTAATCCCCATTCCCCAGGGGAAACCGGGTCTGGCACATTGGCAGGTTCGGTGTCCGGGGGCGCTGGGGCGGTCAGCTTCAGTCTGGTGGGCAGCAATAACGGCACGTCGGTCGGCCACTACGGAGAAATCCACCTCAACAGCGACGGCAGCTATACCTATACCCTGACCTCGGCGCCGAAAACCTCGCCGACGGCCAACGATGGTGCCAACGTCGAGCACGACAGTTTTACGTACAAAGCCACGGACGCCTTGGGCAACACCGTGACGAATACACTTGTGGTCAACATCGTCGACGACGTCCCGACTGCGGTATGCAGCGAACGCACGTCGGCGGTAGTCGGGGTCAATTCGAACCTGCTGTTGGTGATCGACGTCTCCGGGAGCATGGCGGACGCCTCTGGAGTGCCTTGTCTTTCCCGTCTCGATCTGGCCAAGCAAGCCATCGATGCCTTGCTCGACAAGTACCAGGAAATGGGCGATGTGAAGGTGCAAATCGTTACCTTCAGCACGGGCGCGGCCGACAACACGCCGGTCTGGGTCGATATCGACACGGCGAAGTCGATCATCAGCACGCTGTCGGCGGGCGGTAATACCAACTACGACGCAGCGGTTGCTGCGGCCAAGCTGGCGTTCCCCACCGACGGTGCGATAGCGGGCGCGCAAAACGTCGCGTACTTCCTGTCGGACGGCAACCCGACCCACAACGAAAATATCGGCATTACCGACGAAAACGCATGGAAAGCCTTTCTTGACGCCAATCACATCAAGGCCTACGCCATCGGTCTTGGCTCCGGGATCAGCAGTAACTACCTCGACCCGCTGGCCTATGACGGTGAAACGGGGACCAACACCCATGCGGTACTAGTCACCGATTTGAACGGTCTTAATGCTGTGCTGACCGGCACCGTGCAAGGCGTTCCCATCACTGGCAGCCTGATGACTGGCGGCACCTTTGGCGCCGATGGTGGTTTCATCAAGGCCATCGTCGTCGATGGCACATCCTACCTGTATGACCCGAAAGCCAATCACGGGCAGGGCGGTATGAACGTGGTGGGTGCCAGCCACGGCAGCTTCGACACCGCGTCCAACAGCGTTACGGTTACCAGCCACAATGGCGGCACGCTGGTGGTGGACATGGATACCGGCGAATACACCTACACGCCACCCAAGGTCGGCAGCACGGGCGTTACCGAAACCTTCGGTTATGTGGCGAGTGACAACGACGGCGATGTAGCCGGCGCAAACCTGGTGGTCCACGTCAACGGCAACGGACCTCCAGTGGCGGTGGCTGACAACGTGATCACCAACATTCTGGCGCCGAACATCAGTGTGTCGGCCGAGGTGCTGTTGGCCAATGACACTGATCCCAATGGCGACAAGCTGACGGCCTCGCCGACCACGTTCAACACCGGTTGGGCGGCAAAAGGCGCTGACTTTACCGCTGCCAATTCGTCAGCCATCAAATTCACCGGCACCAGCGACAACAGCGTTAATCAGTTGAAAACCATTGAACGCAGTGACTTCTTCAACAGCGCGGGGGCGTTGACGGCGCTGGTGGTGCTCAACGGTTATCTGGGCGCGACCCACGCTTCGGCGGCCAATGCCCAAGACTTGTACAGCGTTACCCTGCACAAGGGCGAAACGGTCACCCTGGATAATTCCAGGGATGACGCCCACGTCGCCATGCAATGGCAAGACGTCAACGGTGCATTTCACACCATCGCTGACGGCGGTACGTTTACGGCTGCTGACGATGGGGTATATCACCTTCAGGTAAGAAATATTGATAACAGCAGCGGCCATAACGTGACGGTGGCAGAAAATTATCAACTTAAAGTGCTGGTTGATTATTCCGCCGCCCAAGACGTAACACCGGACTATCACGGCACGTACACCGCCAATGACGGCCACGGCGGCAGCAGCGTGGCTGAGGTAAATATTCAGTATCAGGCGGGCAATACGTTACAAGGCACTAATCACAACGACGTGCTGATCGGCGGCCCGGGTGATGCCCATTTGCATGGCGGCGATGGCGATGATGTGTTGCAGGCCGGTAAGGGTAATAACGAATTGTTCGGTGACAACGGCAACGACATCCTGATCAGTGGTCCGGGCAACGATTTGCTCGATGGCGGAGCGGGGAACAACACCGCCAGTTATGCCAACGCCACGGCGGGTGTGCACGTTGATCTGAGTATCATCACTGCGCAGAACACCGTGGGCGCCGGGGTCGACACTTTGGCCAACATCGATAACCTGATCGGTTCGCATTTCAACGACACCCTCACCGGTGGTTTTGATAACAACATCATCAATGGCGGTCTGGGCAACGACATCCTCAACGGCGCAGGCGGTAACGACATACTGATTGGCGGCCTGGGTAACAACACCCTGACCGGTGGCACCGGCAACGACACTTTCAAATGGGAACAGGGCAATGTCGGGCATGATCTGGTGACCGATTTCAGTATCGGCGTCGACAAGCTGGATTTGTCGCAACTGCTGCAAGGCGAAAATTCCAGCACTGCGTCGCTGGACAGCTACCTGCACTTCAGCGTCAGCGGCAGCGGCGCAAGCGTGGTCACCACCATTGAAGTGAACCCCATAGTGGGCCAAGCCCCGACGCAAACCATCGCCCTGGCCGGAGTGGATCTGGCCAACCATTACGGCGTCGCGCCGGGGTCAGGCGGAATGATCGCCAGCGGACACGACACCGCATCCATCATCAACGGCATGATCAGCGACCATTCGTTGAAGGTGGATACGGTTTGACGGTGCGAGTTGCCGAATATAGCAGCGATCCGGTGGGTTCCGGCCCACCGGGATCTCGGCGGGGCACAGAATGTGGATCAGTGCAAAATGCCCCAGGGCAGCCTTTATCAGTGATGACGAGGCTTAAGAATTGCCGGGGCTGGTTTTTCGTCGGGGGCTTGGCACAGCAGGTAAAGCGCTGTCAGTGCTTCCGGGATCTGAACGATCATGTCGTCCATCAGGTTCGCGTCTTTGGCGATGTCTTCGAATTCTGGCTGCTCATCGAATAAACCTGAACCAACCATCAACGGCAGAAGCATTTCGCTGACTTCGTCTTCAGCGCTTTCGAACCAGGCGTTTTCACGCAGGAACACGCCTTCCATGAAGCCAATGCACCAGCCGCGCAGTTCCGAATCGTCCGGGTCATCGCCCAGGTCCAGATCACACGGCAGTTCGAATTCTTCGTCTGATGCCAGTTGGCGAGCGATATGCGCCTGCAACTGAATCAGCGTGGCTTCGGTTTCTTCGCGCTGCGCGTCGTTTTCATATGGCGGCGGCTCGGAAAACAGCGCGTCGATCCACTCACGGCTTGGCACTGTTTCGGCACAAATCGACAGCGCGGTCAGGAAGCCGTGGGCGGCCACATAATCCAACGCTTCGTCGTGCAGTTCGTCAGCATCGAGGAAGACTTGCAGGCGGGTTAGTTGCTCGGCGAAGGACATTGAAAAATTACCTTGGGAATAAACGATGCTGAATTCTAGGCTGTGTAAGGCCCGCGCGCCAGCGAGTCAGCTGTTAGAAGCTGCTACTCGTTTAATTTCGACCACTGATGTCACTGCTGTCCTTTGCCAGGAAACCCTCGGGTATAATGCCGCGCTTTGCGATGCTGCTCGGGGTCGCGACAGGCTGTAGCAGGGTTGTTTCTGCAATGGTTTCTGCAATTTGTGGGGTTTCTATGCTCGAACAGGCTCAACGCGTACTTAAAGACATCTTCGGCTACGACAGTTTTCGTGGTCGCCAGGGTGCCATTATTGAACGCGTTGCTCGCGGCGGCGATGCCTTGGTGCTGATGCCCACGGGTGGCGGAAAGTCCTTGTGTTTCCAAGTGCCTGGGCTGTTGCGGGACGGCCTGGCGGTGGTGGTTTCACCGCTCATCGCCCTGATGGACGATCAGGTGGCGACTCTTGAAGAACTCGGGGTATCGGCGGCTGCACTGAACTCCACCCTGAGCGCCGAGCAACAGCGTGACCTGGCCAACCGGATTCGTCTGGGCGAGATCAAAATGCTCTATCTGGCCCCCGAGCGCCTGGTCCAGCCGCGCATGCTGGCGTTCCTGCAAAACCTGCAGATCGCCCTGTTTGCCATCGACGAAGCCCACTGCGTGTCGCAATGGGGTCACGATTTCCGTCCTGAATACCTGAAGCTGGGTCAGCTTGCCGAGTTGTTTCCGGACGTACCGCGCATCGCCCTGACCGCCACGGCCGATAAACGCACCCGGGAAGAAATCGTCGAGCGCCTGCATTTGCAGAAAGCCGAGCGTTTTCTGTCCAGTTTCGATCGCCCGAACATTTTTTACCGCATCGTGCCCAAGGAACAGCCACGCAAACAGCTGCTGGCGTTCCTGTCCGAGCGGCGCAGTGACGCAGGCATCGTCTATTGCCTGTCGCGCAAAAAGGTCGATGAAGTCGCGGCCTTCCTCTGTGAGAACAACTACCCAGCGCTGCCGTATCACGCCGGTTTGCCCAACGAAACCCGTGCGGCCAACCAAAAGCGTTTCCTCAATGAGGAAGGCCTGATCATGGTCGCGACCATTGCCTTCGGCATGGGCATTGATAAACCCAATGTGCGTTTCGTCGCGCACATGGATTTGCCTAAATCACTGGAAGCCTACTATCAGGAAACCGGCCGTTCGGGTCGTGATGGTCTGCCAGCCGATGCGTGGATGGCTTACGGTCTGCAAGACGTGTTGATGCTCAAGCAGATGCTGCAGAACTCCGAAGGCGACGAGCGCCACAAGCGTCTTGAGCAGCACAAGCTCGACGCCATGTTGTCGCTGTGTGAAGAAACCCGTTGCCGTCGTCAGACCCTGCTGGCGTATTTCGATGAAGACATGCCCAAGCCCTGCGGCCATTGCGACAACTGCGTTGACGGCGTGCAGACCTGGGACGCCACCGAGCCCGCGCGTCAGGCGTTGTCGGCCATTTACCGCACCGGCCAGCGCTACGGCGTCGGTCATTTGGTCGACGTACTGTTGGGCCGTGACAACGACAAAGTGAAAAGCTTTGGCCATCAGCACCTGGCTGTATTCGGGGTTGGAAAGGCCCGCGCCGAAAACGAATGGCGGTCGCTGTTCCGCCAATTGGTGGCGCGAGGGTTGGCTGATATCGATCTGGAAGGCTACGGTGGCTTGCGTTTGAGCGATACCTGCCGGCCGTTGCTGCGCGGTGAAGTGACCCTTGAGTTACGCCGGGACCTGAAACCACAGACCACTGCGAAAAGTGGTTCGAGTCCGGCCAGTCAATTGGTCCGTGGCGAAGAGCGCGAGCAGTGGGAAGCATTGCGTGCCCTGCGGCGCAAACTGGCCGAAGAACACGGTGTGCCGCCTTACGTCATCTTCCCCGACTCGACACTGCTTGAAATGCTTCGCAGCAAGCCCGGTTCTTTGTCGGAAATGGCCCAGGTCAGCGGCGTTGGTGCGCGCAAGTTGGAGCGCTACGGCGAAGCATTCCTTGAAGTCCTCGGCGGTACGGCAGAGGCGCCGAGGGTGGTCGCTGACCTGCGTCACGAGCTGATCAGTCTGGCCCGTGCCGGAATGACCCCGCTGCAAATTGCCGGACAGTTGCAGTGCTCGGAGAAAAACGTCTACACCCTGCTGGCCGAGGCTATCGGCAAGCAGCAACTGTCGCTGGAGCAGGCGTTGGACCTTCCTGAAGATTTGCTCAGCGAAGTGCAAGATGCGTTTCTCGATGGTGAGGGTGAACTGCCGCCGGTGTCTGCCGTGGCTGAGCAGTTCACCGGTCGCGTGCCCGAAGGCGTGCTGTATTGCGTACGGGCTGCGCTGCAATCCGAATTTGAAGTCTGAATCCCTGTCGATTTCTTGTTGGCGAGGCGTGCCTTGCGGTGTATCAGGTACACCGCGTTGTTGCCCTCGCGAACACGTTAGTTCCCACCGAATTTCGGCATGGCGCGAAATTCCGGTAAATCCTCTATCTTGAAATTCCCTTCCTGCGACAGCGAGGCACTTGCCTACATTCAAGGGTCATGGTTAGCTGACTAATAATTAGTACAAGCCTTCAACCATGAGTTTCCTATGCCCTTAACTGATCAACATCGCTTCGGTATGCAACTGGCGCACATGTCCCGCGGCTGGCGCGCCGAACTGGACCGACGTCTGGCCGACCTTGGGTTATCGCAAGCGCGCTGGCTGGTGCTGCTGCACCTGGCGCGTTTCGGCGAGCCGCCGACCCAGCGTGAACTGGCGCAAAGCGTCGGCGTAGAAGGCCCCACCCTGGCCCGCCTGCTCGATAGCCTGGAAACCCAAGGGTTGGTTCGGCGCCAGGCCGTAGTTGAAGACCGTCGCGCAAAAAAGATTCTGCTAAGTGCCACGGCCCGCCCATTGATCGACAAGATCGAAACCATTGCTACCGCGCTACGCATCGAGTTGTTCGCGGGCATTGATGAAGCGGAACTGCGTACCTGCATGCAGGTTCACTCAAAAATATTGGCAAACCTCGAGAAATCCTGAGCATTGAGTATTCAGCGACAGTCAGAGGCTTATAAGCTTCAATATTCTTGAACGCGTGCGAGCATCACGCTCGAATTGCCCCCATACTCGCGCCATCTACGAGTAGATGTTGAGTGTGCCGAGAAGCCAGCTTTGGGTTTTATAAGGATTTACATGCTGAAGAGTTCTCAGGTAGCGCTCGCGCGGGCCAAGCGCCCGTCGCGGCACTTCGTTCGTCGTTGGTGCGTGGCTGCGGCTGCGACATCACTCATGTACTCAGCACTGGCTTCGGCCTTGGGCCTTGGTGAGATCACGCTGCACTCCGCGTTGGAACAACCATTCAACGCCGACATTGAGCTGATTGATACAGCCGGCTTGAGCGCCGATGAAATCCACGTTGGCCTGGCCTCGCCGGAAGCGTTCAGCCGCGCGGGCGTCGACCGTCTGTTCTTTTTCAATGACCTGCGCTTCACGACTGTCATCAATGGCAATCGTGGGGTTGTACATGTTGTGTCAAGAAAGCCGGTTACCGAGCCTTACCTGAGTTTTCTGGTGCGATTGGCCCGTCCGAACGGCGATTCGGTGCATGCCTACACGCTGCTCATAGATCCGCCTGATTCGGCCCAAGGCATCGCTGCGTCCCGTGGCCGATGGATTGAGCCTGCGGCACATACTATTGCCGACTCGCATATGCCAGTTGCGCCACCACAGGCGGTACAAGGTAATCATTACACCGTCGTCAAAGGCGATAATCTGGCCTCCATCGCCCGGCACTTGCAGGGGCCAGGGGGTAAAACCTCAGCGGCAGAGCTTGCTCGAGGGATACAAGCGCTTAATACCCAGGCATTTCCCAACGGTAACACCACCAGGCTGAAAGCCGGCCAAAGCCTGTTATTGCCCGATACGGCAGTGTTGCCGACTGCGGTTTCGGCGCCGGCCGCTGCGGTTGCACCTGCGCCGCTGCCTGTTACCGAAGCCCCGGCAGCGCTGCCGCTGTCCGCCGAAGATCAAAAAACCGCTGAGCAACTGGCGGCCAATGCCATCGAAAACCAACAGTTGAGCAAATCCGTCGGCGACCTGAAAGGGCAATTGCAGGGCCTGCAAGAACAAGTCGCTGGTAAAGACAAGCAAGTCGTCGAATTACAAACCGCCCTGGCTGAGATGAAAGCTGTTGCCAACAAGCCGCTTGCAGCGGTTGCTCCAGCGCCGGCTGTAGCGGTTGCACCGGTGGCTGCGGCGGCACCCGAGGATGACTCGTTGGTCAGCATGCCTCTGCTGCTAGGGGCGGTTTTGATACTGTTATTGCTGCTGGCACTGGCCTATTCGGTCCGTCGCAAGCGAATGAAAAACGTGACCTCTGCGCAGCCGGTTTCTCGGTCGGTGGAGCCTACGATTGCACCTGTTCAGGTTGCTCCGGTGGTCGAGCCGCCGAGGGTTGTGGTCGCCCCGGCAGCGCCGGTCGCGGTTGCCCCGACATCCACTGGCCAGCGCCTTGCCGGTACCGCGACCGATGCGCTGGACGGTGCGAGTATCTACATCGCTTACGGTCGCTTTACCGAGGCATTGGGCATTTTGCGCGATGCGTCGGTGAAACAGCCGCAACGCACCGACCTGCGGCTGAGAATTCTCGAACTGTTGGGCGAGCAAGGCGACGTCGACGGTTTTGCCCGCGAAGAGCAAGCCTTGCTAAGTCACGGTATCAGCGCCGAAACCGTGCAAGAAATTCGCGAGCGTTACCCGAAACTAGAGGTCAAGCCTGTGTCCGCGCCTGGGCAGACAGCCGGGCTGCCGACACAAGCGCCAAGCGCTGTCGTCCTCGCGCCTGGGTTGACGCCCGATCCCGTTGACTCACGGTTCATTGAACCCGAAGCCCCGGTAGCCACCGCACAACCGGTGGACGAGTTCCATTTGAACCTGGATGACCTGTCGATGGACGCCGACTGGGATCTGGTCGATCCGTTCGAAACCAAGCCGGCTGCGCGCAGCAAAAAACAGCCTGAACAGGCGCCCGAAATCGAGCCGGACTTTGCTACCAACCTCACGGAGTTTCCTGAAGTTTTCGAAATGCCCGATGAGCAATACCTCAGCGACTTTGCAGAGCCTGAGGTGGAACTTGAGCCCGGGCCGATTATTCAGTCCAACAGCGATTCCCTGGATGACGACTTTCTGGATGGTTTCATGAGCGATTCGTCTGAATTTGATTTGCTGGACTTGGTTGAGGACGAGCCCCTGAGCAAAATCAACCAGGCGCAGCTGTTGATTGATGACGGTGAACTGGAACGTGCCCGGGCGTTGTTACAGGAAGTGCTCCTGGATGGCGACCACGAACACCATCGTACTGCGCAGGATTTGTTAGCCACCATCAGCTGAGACTGAGCATGCCTGCCACCAAGCCTGAAATCGTCATCACTTACTGCACGCAGTGCCAGTGGCTACTGCGTGCCGCCTGGCTTGCCCAAGAGTTGCTCAGCACCTTTGCCGATGATTTGGGCAAGGTTTCCCTGGAGCCTGCCACCGGCGGCGCGTTCCGCATTACCTGCGATGGCGTGCAAATCTGGGAACGAAAGGCTGACGGTGGTTTTCCCGAAGCCAAAGTGCTCAAGCAACGCGTGCGGGATCAGATCGACCCGCAACGGGATCTAGGCCACAACGACCGCAAACCTTTGTAGGAGCTGTTACGAGGCGGTTTGCGCAGCGGTATAAATCGAATTCTTCGGATACGCAAACACCCGCTCCAGCATCGGTTCGAAGAAGCTTAAGGGTAGGTTTTTGTAGGCCGGGTCAAAGGCTGCCGCGTCATATTTCGCGCAAAACTCGATGGTCCGCAGATACTGAGGATGTTCGGCAAACTGCTCACGCAACAGTCGATCCATGCCTAAATGGTGGAAGAAGTAGTAGCCCTGAAACACCCCATGCTTTTCCACAATCCACAGGTTTTCTGCACTGACAAAGGGTTTCAAAATAGCCGCCGCGATGTCTGGATGATTATAGGATCCCAGGGTATCGCCGATGTCATGCAGCAGCGCGCAGACCACGTATTCCTCGTCGCGGCCATCTTCATGAGCCCGGGTCGCCGTTTGCAGCGAGTGGGTCAAGCGATCAACCGGGAATCCGCCAAAGTCACCGTCCAGTAATCGCAAGTGAGTCAGGATTCGCCCCGGTAATTGCTTGGCGTAGGCGGCGAAATCCTTGGCAATTATCATCCAGTCTTCTTGAGTGCCGTCCTGCATATGGGTGAAACGGGCATGAGTGTTCATCGTCAGTCCTGTCGTTATTAGTAGCGGACCGACTTAGTTTAGGCGCTACACATTTTCCGGCAGTGACATTGCGCGCCACGATAGTATCCTTGGCCGCAATAGCTGCGGGACGCGCTAATCAAGAATAAGAAATCATGAGCGAAAGAACGACTTCTGCCGGCTGGGCAATGGGTATCGTCAAGTCACTGGAACTGGACGGCCTGGACTGCCGTGTACTGTTCAAAGAACTGGGGCTCGACTATGCCGACCTGGATAACCCCGACGCGCGCTTTCCGCAGGACGGCATGACCCGACTGTGGCAGCGGGCGGTGGAAATGTCCGGTAATCCGGCGATTGGTTTGAACATGGCCAAGGTCGTGCGGCCTGGCTCGTTCAGCGTTGCTGGCTATGCGCTGATGTCCAGCCAGACGCTCAAAGAGGGGTTTGCACGGCTGGTGCGCTACCAGCGAATTATCTCGGAAAGCGCTGACCTGAGTTTTCGATTGTTGCCGGAAGGCTATGCGTTGATTCTGACTGTGCATGGCGATCATTTACCGCCCACCCGGCAAAGCGCTGAAGCATCAATGGCCTCGGCGCTGGCGTTCTGCAGTTGGCTGAGCGGACGGACCTTGCAACCGCGCCAGGTACTGATTCAGGGTGTTCAACCGAAGAATCTTGAACCCTACAAAAGGGCCTTTCATGCACCGTTGACCTTCAATGCACCGTATGACGCGCTGGTATTCGAGCGCGCTGACGTGGAAGCGCCGTTGCCCACTGCCAATGAAGCCATGGCGCAGTTGCATGATCGTTTTGCCGGGGAGTATTTGGCGCGCTTTTCCGGAAGCCGCGTGACACATCAGGCTCGACAGGTGTTGTGTCGGTTATTGCCCCAAGGCGAGCCCAAGCGGGAAATGGTGGCGCAGTCCCTGCATTTGTCACAGCGCACCTTGCAGCGCCGCCTGCAAGACGAGGGCACCAGTTTTCAGGCGTTGCTCGATGACACCCGCCGTGAGTTGGCTGAGCAATATTTGGCGCAACCGCAGATGACACTGTTGGAAACCGCGTACCTGTTAGGCTTCGCTGACCCTAGCAACTTCTTCCGCGCGTTCCGTCGCTGGTTCGATGCAACCCCCGGGGAATACCGCGCTCGGATGTAAATGGTATTAATTAAATTTGCAGATCACTCGTTATTAACGATGTACCCACCCTAGAATGGCCGATCATTTTTTCAGGAGAAACCCATGGAAGCGCTCGACGCTTTGCTCAACCGTGTTTCGGTTCCTCGGCTGGTTGATCCGGCACCGGACGCAGCGCAACGGGAGGTGATGTTTGCGGCTGCACTGCGCGCACCTGATCACGGTCAGTTGCGGCCGTTTCGGTTCCTGACAGTTGAAGGCGCGGCCCGTGAGCAAATGGGTGAGTTGCTGGCACAGGCATTGAAACTCAGCGGCACCGAGCCAAATGCCCAGGCGCTGGAAAAAGCCCGCCTGGGACCCTTGCGCGCACCGTTGGTGGTGGTGGTGATCGCCAAACTGCAGGATCACTTCAAAGTGCCCAAGCAAGAACAACGAATCACAGCGGCCTGCGCAGCGCACGCGATTCTGAATGCAGCCTTTGCACTGGGGGTAGGCGGCGTGTGGCGCACCGGCGAACTGGCGTATTCAGCCCATGTCGCCAAGGGCCTGGGGCTGACAGCTGGCGAGGAAGTCGTTGCCTTCCTTTACCTTGGCACGCCACAAAACGAACCACGCCCAGCGCCGAAGCTGGATACGGCAGAGTTTGTGCGTGGATGGGGGGCTTAACCACAAATCCCGTAGGAGCCAACTTGTTGGCGAGAGGTCCTTGCGGGATACCCGGTTAATCGCCTCGCCAACAAGTTGGCTCCTACAGATGGAGTGTGGTTTACCGAGCTGCGCCTCAGGATATCCCTGAAATAATCGGTTCGAGGGGTAAATCCATACTGGCCACAAACCCGCCTTGGGGATGGTTGGCCAGCGTCAGGTGACCGCCATGACGTTCTGCGGCGCGTTTGGCGATGGCCAGTCCCAGGCCGTAACCCGGCGTTGTCTGGCCCGGCGCGCGGTAAAAGGGCTCCCCTAGCTGCGGCAAAAACTCGGGCGCGACGCCGGGGCCATGGTCACGCACGCTGATGAGCAATCGATCACCCTCGCGCTGTGCGAGAAAATCGATGGTTTTCCCTTCCGGATTGAAGCGCAACGCGTTGCGCAGCAGGTTATCCAGCGCTCGCTCAAGCATGTCGGGCCAGCCTTGCAGCTCAACGTCATCGTGAATATCGATACGCACCTGCTGGTCCGCAGCGCTGAGCAACGCGTCGTTTTTCAAGTGCTGTAGCATCTCGTCCAGGTCCACCGGCTCGGCATCACCGAAATCTGCATCCAGACGCGCCAGTACCAGAATTTCGCTGATCAACGCTTCCAGTCGATCACATTCCCGCGCCAGCCGCGGCCAAAGCTTCTCGCGCTCAGCCGGTTCGGCACGTTCGGCCAGGGCCAGTGCAATCCGCAGCCGCGCCAAGGGTGAGCGCAGTTCGTGGGAGACGTCACGCAGTAACTGACGCTGACTACCGATCAGCGCTTGCAAGCGGGCGCCCATGCGGTTGAAGTCAGTGGCTAATACGCCAAATTCATCACGACGGTTAGCCAGCTGCGCCAAGCTGTTTTGTTGGTAGGTGGTCTGTCCCAAATCATGCACCGCGCCGCGCAAACGGCTAAGAGGCCGAGTGATGGAGAGTGTCACCAATAAGCTGAACAGCGTCAGCACCACCAATGCAATGCCTAGCGCGCTGAGCGGCCATAGCAAACTTTGCCGATGCCAGGCATTCAGTTCCGGGTGGGGAATTCGGTAGATAAACAGATAGGTTTCGCTGGTTTTCGGACTGGTGTATTCGGTGGTTAAACGACGCCATGGTAACTGCTCGGGGTCATTGTGCTGACGGGCTTCAAACGCTGCGGCTCGGGGCGGGAAGGTGCCACGAACTACCGCTTCGCCGCTGTCATTGAGCACTTGAACGTCAACGTGATAACGCCGTTTACGTTGCTGCAAGTATTCCTGTGCGGCGTCCTCACCCTTGTCTTCATAGAGTTCGGTCCAGTTCTGCGCCAATTTGGCGATGCCCGGATGGCGGCTGAGAATCCAGGCGTCCTGGTTGAGCATATGCCCGAGCAAAATCGAGAGCCCAGCCACCAGGGCTATGGCTAACCAGAAGCTCGCTAGAATTCGCCAGAACAATGAACGCACGTGGATTCCTCAAACGTAAAAACCCGGCGCACTTTAATGCGCCGGGCGGGGGGACAAACCAATCATTATTTAGCTTGTTGATCCTTTTGTGCTTTCCAGGCCTGGAACTCGGCATGGTCGGCACGACGTTGGGCTTCTCGCTGTTGGATCACGTCGAACTGTTTCTGCTGATCAGGCTTGAGCAGCGCGCGGACATCGCTTTGAGCCTTGAGGTGTTTCGCCTCTAGCTCATCCTGCAGGCTTTTCTGCTGAGCTGGGGGCAGCATTTGCAGGTAGCGTTGGGTGGTTTCGTCACGGCTACGTTTTTGCTCGAACATGATCCGGCCGATTTGTTGGCGTTGATCCGGGGTCAGGTTCAGTTGGCTGTATGGGCTGTGACCATGCATGCCGCCACCGTGGCCACCACCGTCTTCAGGTGGCATTGCCATTGCGACAGTAGGGAGGGCAGCAGCAAACAGCAGGGCGATTAACGTTTTACGCATGGTGAATCTCCTTGTCTCGAATCCGGCTCGATACCGGTTGAGGCCAGTGTAGGGAGAACAAGGTCAACGGCGGTCAGTTGACGGTAAAGCTTGGGTAAAGACAAAACGGTCGAGGCCTGACATATCTGTGAAATGATTGATACACACAGTCTGTAGGCGTCAACCTGTTGGCGAGAGGCTTGACGCGTCTGGTCTGCCAGGACGCCTCGCCAACACGTTGGCTTCTACAGATAGTTGGCCGGCCGGCACTCACACGCAGTAGTAATAACCGCGGCTGCGCAAGGCGACGATTCTTGGGCGGCCGTCGGCGTGAGGACCGATTTTTTTGCGCAGGTTGCTGACGTGCATGTCCAGGCTGCGGTCGTACAGGGTCAATTTGCGACCCAGTGCCAGTTGCGCCAGTTCTTGCTTGTCCAGTGGTTCGCCAGGTTGACGCAGCAGTGCTTCAAGCAAGCGGCTTTCCGACACGGTCAGGGTGAATTCATGCTCGTCGATGGTGACCACGCCGCGCACCGGGCTGAAACACAAATCGCCCAATTCCAGCACACTGGCGGCCGCTGAAGGGTGGCTGCGCCGCAACACAGCGCGCAGCCGGGCAGTGAGTTCCCGAGGGTCGCACGGTTTGGCCAGGTAATCATCGGCTCCCAGCTCAAGGCCGAGGATACGGTCCAGCGGTTCTCCCCGAGCTGACAACATCAGCACCGGCAGGTCCGGATGGTCAGTGCGCAGTTGCTTTAGCAACTCCAGGCCGCTGCCATCGGGCAGCATCACGTCCAGCACCACGGCGGCCGGCGGCGGTGTTTGCGCCAGTGCCAGGCGGGCGCTGCTGCCATCGTGGCAAGACTGCACCTGGAAGCCTTCCTGGCTCAGCCAACTGCTCAGAAGCTCACACAGCTCTTCGTCATCATCAATCAGTAACAGTTCGCTCATGACTCACTCAATTTAGCCACTGGCGACGTTGTCGACGCCAGCCTGTGGCAAAGATACCGCAGAGAAGGGCAATTGTTGCTACACCGCCACCCGCAACGAACCACTGTTGCTGTTCAGTGAACAGGCCCTGCAGCGAGGCGGCTTGCGATTCTTTGAGTTGCAACTTGAGGCGTTGGTTCTCTTGACGCAAGCGACTCATTTCATCGCGCTGTTGGTCGCTCACTTTAGGGCGTTGTTGTGCGTCGGTCATCTGACCGTTAGCGCTCGGCGGCAACGGCGCCGCTGTGCCGACACT
>NZ_JAQGNX010000094.1 GCF_028293835.1 Pseudomonas sp. | reverse complement strand
TTGACGTGCCGTGCTGTCATAGACAGTTTGTCGTGAGCTGGCCTGTTAACGATCCTGAGGGTTGCGCGCGATTCGTCCGGGAACCTGTAAAATGCTCGTTCGCCTACTGCGTACGACCAAGGCGACCGAGCCAGATAAACGAATCCGCCGACGTTTTTAAAGCCAAGCAGCCGAACGATGGGCTCCGCACTCAAGGTTGGGGTACATCGATGACTATTGATACTATCCTTCGATAGCGAATTTTTTGTATAAATCGACATACTGAGACTATGAAAACCTTAAAACCTTTGACAATAAAGCACGGTTTGCACGAAGGAAAAAGCATGATGGCGATTTTCTCCAGTTCAAACAAGATCAAGATATCTGTGCTGGTTTTTTTCGTGTCTTTGGTGATCGGCGCGCTCATTGTTACCCAGTTAGATGCCGCCACGAGCGAGGCAGAGTCAGCTCATACCGTTCAAATAGCCAGCGGTTATGCCAGCTCGATAGAGAAGGTTATACATCACGCGCTATCTTCGACGAATGCACTGGCTGTCATGGTTCATCAGGGAGAAGGACACGTTCCAGACTTTACTCAACTTGTGCGCTACATGCTTCCTATGTACAAAGGGGCTTTTGCATTATCGTTGGCTCCAGAGGGAGTGATTCGGCAAATAGAGCCGGCGGCACCGAATATTCTAGTTAAGGATCACGATCTTTTTGAGGGAGAAAATCGTGCCGAAATCATTAAAAACCTTCGTGAAGGCGAGTTGACGTTCAGGGGGCCGTTCACGTTGATTCAGGGGCCTCAAGGTGCCATTGGAACACTACCGGTATTTCTAAATAACTCAAAAGGTGAACAATATTTCTGGGGTTATACCGTTGTCACTTTAAAATTCCCTGACGCATTTGATGACTCCAATTTACCGGCTCTGGAGACGCAAGGCTATGCTTATGAGTTTTTAGGTGTAAACCCTGAAACGCACCACGAAGAGCTTATTCAATCATCTGCTGCTCCCTTGACTACGGCTGTTACTCGAATTCCTATCAGCCTCTACGGATCGCAGTGGGAACTCCGGGTATCAAAGCTTTACGGCGGGCGGAAAAATGGCCTGCTTCTATTTGAGACTTTGCTTGTTTTTTTGGGGGCCGTGCTAATGGCCTGGGTCGCTTACTCGGTGGCCACCTTAACTCAACAGCGAAAAAAACTACACGAAATTGCAATGTACGACCCCTTAACCCATCTCCCGAATAGAAGATTGCTGGGTATAGAACTTGATGAAGCCCTCGCAAGGGCACTAGGGCGCAATTCCAAAGTGGTTGTGTGTTACTTGGATCTGGACGGCTTCAAGGCAGTGAATGATAGCTTGGGACATGCAGCTGGAGACCAATTGCTGCAAACAATTGCGGGACGCCTGCAGTCTTGCTTACGGAAAAATGACGTCCTCGCAAGAATTGGCGGTGATGAGTTTGTTGTTGTTTTGGCTGATATTGATTCAAGCGACGAGATCACCTCAATTCTTGACAGATTGGTAGTTATCGTAGCTCAACCCTTAATGATCTCTGGTATGAAAGCAGACGTTTCCGCAAGCCTCGGGGCTGCACTTTACCCTACGCACGGTGTGGAGGTAGATCAACTGCTGCGGGCAGCAGACCAAGCTATGTATCTCGCAAAAAAAAGGGGGAAGAATAGATACTTGTTCGCTGAAAAACGATATGTCGAACAGGATAGGCTGAATGGGTAAATACCCGGAAAAAGGTTCTATTTTGGAATCTGGAACCACCGGAGCGTCGAGCCACCGGGCTGTCGACCAAACTATAAGACTTTCCTAGGGGTGATAGCTGCCCTTTGCTGAGTGGTGGAAGTCGGCCAAAACAGCACATCAAACACCTCCGAGCACCCGAATAAGGAGCGCGGCGTAAGCCGATTTTCCCCTTCCCCTCCCAACACCAGAAAGCCAAGCATCAGACCTCCAAAAGCTCGTACTGAGGTATGCGTCCGCGCATCACATCTTGCGTGATTAAACCTGTTGCCATTTATGCGGAAGCAACTGCTCGATTTCACTCGCCCGCTGCGTCGGCAGGCGCGTGAGGACATCCTTTAGATAGGCGTACGGGTCATGACCATTCAGCCGCGCAGACTGGATCAAGCTCATGATCGCCGCAGCCCGTTTTCCACTGCGTAGCGACCCGGCGAAGAGCCAGTTCTTGCGTCCAAGAGCTCATGGTCGGATCTGGTTGTCGGGTAGTCAGACGCGGTTACCCGCGTCCAACCCCCTAAGAACCGTGCATGCGAGTTTCCCAGCACACGGCTCAAGCCTCTACAAAAACACTGTTAAGTGTCCGGCTATACCTCTTTGACATCGGCGTACTGTTGATCTCTAGGGCAACGCAGATGATAGATCTCAAGATTGACTGCGGCGTCCGTTCCGCCGTCGACCAACTTTACGATGTGGCGACTATGCCACGGCGTATCTTTGGTAACGGACTTATGACAAACAGAACACAGACCGCCTTGCTGTCGCCAGACGCGATACAGCTTCGCTCGTCCCTTCGTTGATTTGAGCATTTTCTTGCCCCAGCGGAACTCGAAATACTCGTCCCAATTGGGGTCATGCGGGTTGGCAGCAGACTTGATCTTGATGTGCCGCACTATCGGCGTATCCGACTCCTTCAGTAAGGTGTACTCCCTTACCTTACCGTCTGCGGATTTTTCAACGGTGGTGAACACCCACCGGCGCGATCCTCGGACTTTAAATACCTGTCCTTGACCCACCGTGTTCCTTTGCGCGGATGTCGTCTCATCGCCCAGCGCCAGAGCATTATCCAAACTTCGCTATCCACCTGATTGAAGACTTTCTTGACGACCACGTGGCTGTGATAGTTCGCCCATCCCCGTAAAATCGGGTTGAGCAGCCCGATCAAATTGACCTGTTTGATCGCCTTGTTGGTCTTGATCACTTGCCGGAGCTTGGCTAGGTGAGCCCTGATGTTTGCTTTCGATGGCTTGATCAGGAGTTTCCCGTTGTACTTGCGCAAGTTCCATCCGAGGAAGTCGAACCCGTCCCCTATGTGCGTTATTTTGGTTTTTTCCGGAGAGAGGACAAGTCCACGCTCTGCCAGAAACTCAACCACAGCTGGCCTGACCTCATTCTCCAGCCACTCTTTCGAGAAGAGAGACCATGAGGACGTCTGCCCGCTTTCGCGTGAAGTGATGTTCCAACTTCTATCCAGCCCGTTACAGGATGGCGTTCGCTTTTTCCTCGGTCCTTCGCCCGCACCGCCATGGGCCGTTTTTGCAAACGACTGTCCCCGAGAGGAGCGATACGGGATTTCCACGTTCCGCTTACTGAAGTACGTCGGGTTAGGTGCCTGATATCGACCGGGAGGCATGTGGGTCACGAACGCGCGTGCAGAAAAACGCTGTTCCCACCTCCGCTACCTTTTGGTTCGAGCGTATAAGCCATTTCCGCTCGTTCAATTTAACGATCTTTACGCAGGTTCACATGTGTTCACCATATCGACTATCTAGCCCTTGTCCGGCCATGGCTGCCAGAAGGGTACGCCTCTCACGATTAGTACCCCGCACCTTGCGATGCCTCGTCACATTGTCAAGGCGCTCTTGATTCAGCCTTCTAGATTCACCCGGTGACACGGGTGGTTCCCTCAAAGGGAACAACTTCTGTAAGCGACTTCGTGTCGCACCTCCGCCCAATGTTGTCAATGGGTACGGCTCCGTCCTCGAGGTATATGTTGCTGCTTTGAGCCGCCCCCGGCGAGCCAGTGAGCAGGTTTTACTCGAACAACTACGGACGACTGGTGCCCCCTCCCAGTTAATTACTTAAGGTTGCCCGCTAGGAACAATTGCAAGCGCTCGCTCTTGGGATGCGCGAATACCGTATTTGGATCGCCCTTCTCTTCTACCTGTCCTTGATGCAGAAACATGACGTGGTTGGACACCTGCCTGGCGAACGCCATTTCGTGGGTGACCACCACCATCGTCCGGCCTTCCTCTGCCAATTTCTGCATGATCCTGAGCACTTCACCCACCAGTTCCGGGTCTAGAGCTGAGGTAGGTTCATCGAAAAGCATCACCTGGGGTTCCATGACCAGGGCACGAGCAATGGCGACACGTTGCTGCTGGCCACCGGACAGTTGGACCGGGTACTGGGCCTCGACCTTTGTTGGCAAACCGACCTTTGCAAGGTAATGACGCGCTCGCTCCACCGCCTGCGACCGACCGACTCCCAGTACACTCATCGGGCACTCAATAAGATTTTCCAGCACCGTCATGTGGCTCCACAGATTGAAGTGCTGAAACACCATCGATAGCTGGCTGCGTAACGCTTGTAACTGCCGCGCGTCGACCGCACACAAGTCGCCCCTTGAGTTTTTGCGGGTCAGCAGCTCCTGCGAATTGACGATGATCCGCCCCGCCGATGGCTGTTCCAGATGATTGATGCAGCGTAAAAAAGTACTTTTACCGGAACCAGAGGAACCAATAAGGCTGATCACATCACCCGCTCTGGCCTTGAGCGAAACCCCTTTGAGCACTTCATGGCTGCCGTAGCTTTTATGGATATCTTCAACGATCAATTTATACATACGATCAAGTCCGATTAGGGGTCAGCGTGTGCGGGGATGGAGGTAGGCCAGCCAGCGCAGCTCGCCGCGCCGGAACAACCAAATGAGGAAGAACGCGCTGGCGGCATAAAGGGTTCCAGCAATGCCGAACGCGGTGAACGAGGCGTAGGTCGCGGAGTTAACGTCCCGGGCAATTTTCAGAAGATCGGGAACCGTTGCGGTGAACGCCACCGAAGTGGAGTGCAGCATCAAAATCACTTCATTACTAAAAAACGGTAACGCTCGACGCAATGCCGACGGCAAGACGATACGGCGATAGAGGGTGAACCGACTCATCCCATAAGCTCTGGCGGCTTCGATTTCCCCGCAGGGCGTCGCCCTGATGGAGCCCGCAAAGATTTCGGTCATGTAGGCACAGGTATTAAGACCGAACGCCAGCACTGTG
Organism: Pseudomonas sp.; assembly: GCF_028293835.1. GTDB lineage: Bacteria > Pseudomonadota > Gammaproteobacteria > Pseudomonadales > Pseudomonadaceae > Aquipseudomonas. Next base: position 16,160 of record NZ_JAQGNX010000094.1, on the reverse strand, counting down.
CAGTTGAAGCCGTCACGAAAAAACGCGTTGAGAAAATCTTGCGATCGAACCACGTTCAAGCTGTACACCCCGGTGTAAAAGAACAGCAACTGGATGTACAACGGAGTGCCGCGAAACACATAGGTGTAACACCAGACCGGCACGCTAAGCAGTGGATTGCGACTGACGCGGGCAATCGACAACGGTACGGCGAGCAAGAAGCCGATCACCACCGCCAGAATCAAGAGCCACAAGGTTATCGCCAACCCGGAAAAGTGTGGCCCATCACTCCACAGGTAAGCCTGCCAGTAGTCTTTGAGAATGTTGGTCATAGTGCAGCCTTCCTCACACCCACCGAGTAGCGGTGTTCAAGCCACAGCAATACCCCGTTGGATAGCGTGGTGAGAGCTAGGTAGATTAGGCCGCCAACTAGCGTGAAATAGAAGAACTGCATCGACCCCTTACCCGCATCCTGCGTGGCTTTGATGACATCGGTTAAGCCGATAATGGAGACCAGCGCAGTGGATTTGATCAACACCTGCCAGTTGTTGCCAATACCCGGCAACGCGTGCCGCAGCATTTGCGGAAACAGCACCTTGCGAAAAGTCCCCGCTCGGCTCATGCCGTACGCCCGAGCCGCTTCGAGCTGTCCCGCAGGAACGGCCTGGAAGGCACCGCGAAACGTCTCGGTAAAGTAAGCTCCATAAATGAAGGACAAGGTCACGACACCAGCCAAAAAAGGGTCGATGTCAATTTGGCTGACGCGCAGCCAATCGGTCGTTCGGTTGAGAAGCATCTGCAGGCTGAAGAACAGCAACAGCATGATCACTAGATCCGGCATGCTGCGGATCACAGTCGTGTAAACGGTGGCCAGCGTCTGCAACACGCGGTTGGAGGATAGCTTGGCGCTGGCGCCGAGAAGTCCTGCCAGAACGGCAATCAATAATGACCACAACGCCAATTTGATCGTGGCCAGGGTGCCCAACAGGATCTGCGGGCCAAAGCCTTCCAGAAGCATTTCACTCTCCTTGTTCTTATTAGGTTGAGGTGAAGAGGATGCTGAAGCAAAGCGGCTTGCGTAGCCGCCCTGCACGGGATCACTAAGAAGCGTTATTTCGCGCCGTAGACGTCGAAGTCAAAGTACTTTTTGTTGATCCGCTCGTAAGTACCGTTGGCCAAAATGGTCGCTAGAGCTTTGTTCAAGTCTTCGCGAAGTTCGACATCGCTCTTGCGCACGCCGATGCCATCACCAACGCCGAAAAAGCCAGGATCATCGAGAGTGTTGCCGGCAAACTCGTAACCTTTACCCTGCGCCGTGTTGAGGAACCCGTAACTGGCCTGAATCGAGCCTTGCAGTGAGGCATCGAGTCGTCCCACTACCAGATCGGCGTACACCTGGTCCTGATTTTGATAGGACAAAACTTCCACGCCTTTTGAACCCCAGACGGCTTTGGCGAAGGCCTCCTGAGTTGACCCCTGCTCCACGCCAATGCGTTTGCCTTTAAGCGATTCCAGCGACGGCATCAGCCCCGATCCGCGCTTCACGACCAAACGGGCTGGCGCATTGGACACCTTGTCGGTGAACGCAATCTGCTCCTGGCGCTTGGGCGTCACGGTCATCGACGAAGCCACCGCATCGAATTTGCGCGCCAGCAGGCCCGGGATCATGCCGTCCCAACTGCTTTCAACCCAGATGCAGCGGGCCTTCAGCTCAGCGCAGAGCGCCTCAGCAATGTCGACTCCGAAGCCAGTCAGAGTGCCGTCCTGATTTTTATACTCCAGTGGTGGATAGGTAGGGTCGACACCCAGCTTCAAAACTTTTCCAGACCAGTCGGCCGCGCCGGCCAGGCTAGATGCCGTCAGGCAAAGCAGTGAAACAGCCGCAATTATCTTGTTCATTGTTATTTTCCTCTCAAAACCGCAGGCAATGTTTGTTCAGATGGATGCTCGAAAAAACGCCATTTCAACTCAGAAAACCCTCGACCAATTTGACCCAGTAGCTCGCCCCAATCGGCAGGCACGCATCATTGAAGTCATAGCCGGGGTTGTGTAGCAGACAGCCGCTCTCGCCGTCGCCATTGCCGATCACCAAGTAACTGCCAGGGCATTTTTCCAGGATGAAGGCGAAGTCCTCACTAGCGGTGAAGGGTCGCAGGTCGTCGATCAATCGCTCCTCGCCCAGCCAGTCCCGAGCGACTGCGCGGGCAAACCTGGTAGGCTCGGGATGGTTGATTAACACTGGATGGCAATGTAGATATTCAATTTCCGCCCGGGCACCGAAACTGGCTGCCTGGCCGTTGACCAGTTCAGTAATTCTGACTTCGAGCAGTTGGCGGATCTCGGAGGTCAGTGCACGCACGCTTAGGCTCATTTGCGCACTGGAAGGGATAACATTCGATGCGCTGCCGGCGTGAATGGAGCCCACTGTAATAATCGCCGTTTCCTGCGGATTAACGTTGCGCGAGATGATGCTTTGCAGCGCGATTACAATCGACGAGCAGACCACCACCGGATCGATTGCTTTGTGCGGCACGGCCCCATGACCACCGTTGCCGATAATAGTGATCGTCACCGTATCGGCAGATGCCATGAACGGCCCACTGTAAAATCCCAAGTGTCCAACCGGGTAACCTGGCACGTTGTGCATGGCAAAGATCGCATCGCATGGGAAGCGTTCAAGCAGGCCGTCCTCCAGCATCTTCCTGGCCCCGCCCAGCCCTTCTTCGGCCGGCTGGAAAATCAGTTGCACCGTGCCGTTGAACGCCCGCGTCTGTGCCAGATGTTTCGCGGCCGCCAATAGGGTTGCCGTATGACCATCGTGGCCGCAGGCATGCATGACACCGTCGACCCGGCTGGCATAAGACAATCCGGTGATTTCTTGAATCGGCAGCGCATCCATATCGGCGCGTAAACCAATGGATCGTCCCTCGCCGTTTTTCAGCGTGGCGACGACTCCGGTCTTGCCCACGCCCGTACTGACCTCATAGCCCCACTGCGTCAAACACGCTGCCACCCGCTCACTCGTGGCGAACTCTTCAAACCCCAATTCGGGGTTCGCATGAATGCTCTGGCGCAACGCGATCATTTCGTCTTGCATCGCTGCAATTCCAGGCAGGACAGTGCCGGCGTTCATTGTTTTATTCCTTCGATAGGGTCTGAGCGATTGCGAAACCGCTATTAAGGTCAATCTTAGGCAAGCTGCTCTGGGCTGGGGAGATGCATTTTGGTTATGATGACAACCATTGGTTGTCAGGAGGGTGAACAGATGAAGTTGCACCAATTGCAGGCGCTGATTGCCAGCGCCGAGACCGGCAGCATCCGCGCTGCCGCACGCTCGCTGAACCTATCCCAGGCCGCTGTGACCAAGGCGCTGCGCGAACTGGAAACTACCCAGCAACTTCCGCTGTTCACCCGAACGCCCAGCGGCCTGACTTTCACCGAATACGGAAAAGTATTACTGACCCACGCCCGGCTGGTGATCAAGCAAATCGAGCATGCACAGGCAGAACTCGATCACATGCGCGGCAAGGCACAGGGCCGGCTCTGTGTCGGGATCACGCCATGGATCGCCCTGACCTTCTTGCCTGACGTGGTGCTGGCTTTTCGCGAGCGAATGCCGAAAATCAGGCTGGAGCTGTTCGAAAGCTTGATGGCGGTAGCCCAGCCATTGTTGCGCGATGGCAGTATGGATTTTGCAATCGGACAGCTGCACCCTTCGCAATCAGCCCAGGAATTTGCCTGCGAAACCTTGCTCGATTACCAGACATCGGTACTGGTTCGAGAGGGCCATGCCCGGCAAAACGCGCGATCTATCCACGAGCTTCTGGAGCAAAACTGGACCTTGAACTACGCGCCGGATGGGCACGACGGACTGATGCACGAGTTGTTCTGGCAGCACGGTGCCCGGATCGATGAAAACCGTATCGTTCGAGCACATTCATTGGCGATCTTGCAGATGATGGTCGAGCGGGCCGACATGTGCACTTGGGGCCCGTCCATCGTCAGTATTGCTCCCCCCTTCCTAGGTCGTGTGGTCTCCGTTGAGCTGACCGAACAGTTCGAACCAAGACAGTTGAATATCGTCACGCGACGCAATGGAGCACTCAGCAATTCGGCGACCTGCTTCACTGAATGCCTATTGCAAGTGATACGTCGTCACGCCCGTTCAGCCAGAAAAGAGGACCGCGCGCTGTTTGAAACCTTGCGATTGCTAATGTGAAAAGAAGCTCTTTAAATTTTCAGAGCCCATGTCCGAGTCTCCCAAGGAGACCTAGCCGCACTGGGGTGTCAAATGCGCCAGTTCAAAAACCAAGGATCAATCGTTCCCTACACCGTAGCCAGGCCCCAAGCGCCTGCTTTGGGTCGTTTTCTGCCTCTCGCGACTGGCAGAAATCGGCCAAAGGTTGCCGACCGCCAGACCATATTTGTGGCCGAGAACTGGCACACATCTTCCAACTGTGCAGGCCTACCTATACCTAGTGCCGTTCGCGACGCCCGGTGGTCTGCTACGTCGATCCGACATCCAGAGGCAGCCCGCTCAGATCTCCAATCGGGCGCCTCAGACACGGCCACCTCTTGGCGGTTGAGCAGCAGCCGAATCCTATCGACCAGCGCATTCATCGATTGAGCGGTGCCTAGATAGCCTGTTTCCGCGCTGTTCATGCAGACCAGCCCCAAGGGACTGTCTTCGAGCCCAATCTCCCGATACGCCATCCAGAACATACCTTGATGATCGTCGTCGCAGTGGTCCGCGTACGCCTCGCTAATCTATGGCACACAGTCGAATAGACTGGAGAGCGGAGTTGGCTTGACCTGCTCGTCGCCCAGTACACTCAGAAAGACACGGTAGGCTGGGGCGCTAGTGCGGGCGAATGCCTGCATCAGACGACTGATGACGATTGCAGCGTTGATTCTGATAAAGGAAGCCGTGGATTGACGTAAGGAAGAGGCATGACCGTCCCGCTAAATGATGGATTAACTGAGTAGAAGGGGAGCAAAGGATCCCCACCTTCATTGCCGTCTTACCGTCTGCTGCAGCCGAATGCACGGCGTCGAAGACGAGGCGGGATCTCCTCGGCGCATCGCAAATGCAGTGGCGGGATGAAGGGTTTCGCCAGAGAACGACGAACCGGTATATACAGGAGAAAGCGTTTGCCGTGCCGCTCGGCCAGACAATCACCCGCAAAGCTCAGACTATAGCGAACGTCACGTTTTGATAACGGTACAAGACCGCTAAAAACCTGTTACCTGCCGATTCCATTCGCCAATCATGGGGGTAGAGAGACCACATGTGGTGCAACCTTTGGTGACATATCTTAAAAAAACAGCCCCCCATGATTGTCTTTTCATCAGGGGCAAACAGGGTCTGGAACGCTGGTTGGCGGATAAAAACGGAATACTGGCCTGCATTTTGCCTTACCTGTATATACAGGCATATATGACTACCATTTTTCTCGCCACCCTGACCTCAGGACACTCTCAATGTACGCATCGCTGCTGCTCAAACCCGGTCAACTCACCCTCGATCAACTGCGCGCCATTTACCAGTTGCAACGTCCTTTCGAACTGGACCCAGCCGCACGCGACGCGGTCAATGCCAGTACTCGAATGGTAGATGACATCATCGCCAACCAGCGTACGGTGTACGGCATCAACACGGGTTTCGGCCTGCTGGCACGGACCTCCATTCCAACCGAATCGCTGGCCAAGCTGCAGCGCAATCTGCTGCTGTCGCACTGCACTGGCACCGGCCCGTTACTGGATGACGCCAGTGTCGGCCTGATCATGGCGCTCAAGGTCGGTTCCCTTGCCCGTGGTTTTTCCGGGATTCGCTGGGAAGTCATTCAGGCCCTGAGCAAGCTCTATGCCGCGAGGGTGTATCCATGCATACCGTCGCAAGGGTCCGTCGGCGCGTCGGGCGATCTGGCACCGTTGGCGCATATGTCCGCGGTGTTGATCGGCGTCGGCCGGGTGCGACATGAAGGTCGTGAAATGGATGCCGTCGAAGGCCTGGCGATTGCCGGCCTGGAGCCGATGGTGCTGGGCCCGAAGGAAGGCCTGGCGCTGATCAATGGTACCCAGGTATCGACGGCGCTGGCGTTGCGTGGTCTGTTCGCCTGCGAAAAGCTGTTCAGCGCTGCGGTGATCGCCGGCAGTCTGAGCGTTGAAGCGTTGAAAGGCTCGGACGTGCCCTTTGACCTCCGGATCCAGGCGGTTCGCGGGCAACCGGGGCAAATCGACGTGGCGTTGTTCTACCGCGAATTGCTGGCCACCAGCGAGATTCGTGAATCCCATCGTGACTGCGACCGGGTGCAGGATCCTTACTCGCTGCGCTGCCAGCCTCAGGTCATGGGTGCTTGCCTGGACCACATGCGTTTCGCGGCCGACGTGTTTCTGCGTGAAGCCAACGCCGTTTCGGATAACCCGCTGGTGTTCTGCGCCGACGGGGATGTGCTCTCCGGCGGCAACTTCCACGCCGAACCCGTCGCCATGGCTGCCGACGTACTGGCCCTGGCCATTTCAGAAATTGGTGCGCTGTCAGAGCGCAGAATCGCCCAACTGGTTGATCCGGCACTGTCGGGCCTGCCGGCCTTTCTAGTGCGTGAAGGCGGTCTGAATTCCGGTTTCATGATCGCTCAGGTCACCGCTGCCGCCCTCGCTTCGGAGAACAAGACCCTCGCGCATCCAGCGTCCGTGGATAGCCTGCCAACTTCGGCCAACCAGGAAGACCACGTCTCGATGGCGACCTTTGCAGCACGTCGTTTGCTGGATATGGCGGGTAACAGCAGCGCAGTCGTCGCCATCGAATTGCTGGGCGCAGCTCAAGGCGTGGACTTGCATGCACCTTTGCAGACCTCGAAAACACTCGGCGAAGTGCTGGCGATGATTCGCCGCGAAGTCGCGCATTACGATGAAGACCGCTATTTCGCTCCAGACATCGCCGCTGCACGGGCCTGGGTCGAAGGCGCAGCGTTCACCCGCTGGTTGCCTGCCGAACGCCTTTACGCCTGATCCGTACACCTGAGCCGAACCCGTTCGCCGCGGCGTTGCTGCGGCTGTTACTCAAGGCTCGCCAGGCGATGCCCCCCACTGAAGGATTGCGTCGAGCCCAAGGGAACCTCAACCCGGGGAAAGTCCTCGGCTGAGTTCAAGCTCAAGCTGTATATACCGCAACAGCACGTTAACGGCTGCAATTGCCAAGAATTACCCGCAACACATAACTAGAACCAACACACACCATAAGCCTCGCTGTACTGATGAAGGAGTTACACCATGCAACTCGATTCTCTGCTCAGTAAAAAATTCAACGGTCTGTACATCGCCTTGGTTCTGGCTGGCGCCTGCATGACGGCCCAGGCTGATCAACTCGCCGATGTAAAAAAGGCCGGTGAACTGGTCGTGGGCACCGAACTGCAATTCGCGCCTTTCGACTTCACCGATAATGGCAAACAGAAAGGCCTGAACGCCGAACTGTTCGAACAACTGGGCAAAGAGCTGGGGGTCAAGGTCAAGTTCCTCGACCTGCCATGGCCGAGCGTGCTGCCAGGCTTGGAAGCCAAGAAGTTCGACATGGTTGCCGGCCCCATCATCGTCACCAAGGCGCGTAAGGAGCGCTACCACTTCGTACTACCGGTCGCCGAAGCGACCGTGGCGTTGCTGGTCAGCGCCAAGGACAGCCCCATCAATAAACCTGAAGACATCGCCGGCAAAACCGTCGGCGCAGGTAAAGGCTCGGCGCAGCTCGAAGAGCTGAAAACTTTCGCCGCCACCCTACCGGAAAAAATCGATGTTCGTGAATACGTCGACAACAACCAGGCCTACGCCGAGCTGGGCACCAAGCGCATCGTCGCAGTAGCCAACTCCCTGCCGAACATTTCCTACGTCGCAGCCCAACACCCGGACAAGTACAAAGTTGTTCTGCCTCCGTTCGGCAAGAAATCCTACTTCGCCTACTTGGGACGCAGGGATGACGACGCCAACAGCCTGATCGCCGCCCTCGATGCCGCCATGCTGAAAATGCACGACGACGGCCGTCTCGCTGCCCTGCAGAAAAAATGGCTGGGTACCGAAATGGACGTGCCTAAAGCTGACTTCAACCCTACCTGGTAAATCGGGCTTGCAGGTTGGATGAACAGATCGCCGGCTCAACCGGGTTGGCGATCATCGATGTTGGAGGCATGACGATGTTCGATTGGCCTTTACTGCTGCAAAACCTACCCTTGCTGTTGAGCAGCCTGCTGGTGACCCTGGAAATATCCGTCGCGGCACTGGCCATTGGTTTTGTCATCGGCGTTATCGTTGGCAGCTTGCGACTGTCGCCCGTGCCCCTGCTCAGACGTCTGGGCGGCGCCTATATTTTTGTGTTCCGCGGCATTCCGCTGCTGGTGCAGCTGCTGTTCATCTATTACTTCCTGCCGCGTATTGGCCTGCCCAACGTCTCGCCCACGGTGGCGGCGGTGATCGGCCTGTCGCTGGCAGCGGGGGCGTATATCGCAGAAATCATGCGCGGTGGTTTTCTCGCCATTCCCGGCGGGCAACTGGAAGCCGCCAGTCTGCTGGGCATGAGCTCGGCGCAAATGCTGGTGCGTATTCGTGTGCCGCAGGCCGTGCGCCTGACCCTGCCAGGGCTGGTCAACGAAATGATACTGCTAACCAAGGCCTCGTCGCTGGTATCGGTGGTCGGTCTTGCCGACCTGACCCGTACCGCCCAGAACATAGCGGCCAGTGACTACATGTTCGTTCAGGACTATCTGATGCTGGCCGGCTTCTACTGCCTGATCAACATTCCACTGGCGTTTTGTGGCGACCGGTTGGAACGCCATCTGAAGGAGCGCAGCGCATGATCTTCGATCCGCATATCATCACCGATCGTCTGGGCGATATTGGCGGGGGCTTCCTGGTCACGCTTGGCACCTGGTCGTCCGGGATCGTGCTCGGCCTGTTCCTGGGCATGCTGATCGCGGTGGCCCAGCTGTTCGGCAATCAACTGGTGCGCACGCCATTGCGAATGTTCATCGAGATCATTCGAAGTACGCCGTTTCTGGTGCAATTGTTTCTGGTGTACTACGGCGGCCCGTCGTTCGGTCTGAGGCTCGACCCGATCCCGGCTGGCATCCTCGGCCTGGGCATTTATGGCAGCGTCTATTTCGCCGAAATCTTCCGTAGCGGTTTCGACTCTGTCAGCCGTGGCCAGCTGGAAGCTGCCGATTGCCTGGGCATCAGCCGCCTGCAATGCATCGTGCGCATCCAGTTTCCACAGATGCTGGTGATCATCCTGCCGGCACTGGTGAACATGGTCAGCGTGCTGTGCAAGGAAACCGCCGTACTGTCGATCATCACCATTCCTGAAATGACCATGGTCCTCACCGGCATCGGTTCGGAAACCTTCGCGTTCGTCGAAACCCTGTCGATGCTGTGCATCGGTTATCTGGTGTTGGTAGAGGCCTGTTCACGCTTTGGCATGTTCCTCGAAGGACGTGCCGGACATTTCATGCACAAGCAATTGCGATGAACGGTCTCTTTCCTACCACCGTGACCCGAACGCGAAACCGGTCGCTTCGACGCCAACAGCCCCGCCACACTCATCAGTATTGAACGAATCAGGTGAAGCGATGAAGACTCACAAGGCACTCTCTGACAACCGCGAGCCGATGCTCAAGCTGCACAACGTCGGCAAGAGCTTCGGCACTCTGCGCGTACTCAAGGGTATCGACCTGCAGGTCCGACATTCTGAAGTGGTGTGCCTGATCGGCCCTTCCGGCTCGGGCAAAAGCACCCTGCTACGCAGCATGGCGTTCCTCGAAGAATACGACGCGGGCGAGATTCATATCGAAGGTCAACTGCTCGGCTGGGTGCCGGAGAACGGCAAAGGCCGCAAACGCGCGGCACAGTCGCAGATCAATCAGGTGCGAAGCAACGTCGGCATGGTGTTCCAGCAGTTCAACCTGTGGCCGCACATGACCGCCAGGGGCAACGTCTGCGAGGCGTTGCTGCGGGTGCGCAAACTGTCCACCGATGAAGCGCGCAAGCGGGCGATGGCCATGCTGGATAAAGTCGGCCTGGCGCATAAAGGCGATTCGTACCCGTCGCAGCTGTCGGGTGGGCAACAACAGCGGGTCGCCATCGCCCGCGCGTTGGCCATGGAACCGCACATTATGCTGTTCGACGAGCCCACCTCAGCCCTCGACCCGGAGCTGGTGGGCGAAGTGTTGCAGGTCATGAAGACCCTGGCCAAAGAAGGCATGACCATGGTCGTGGTGACTCACGAAATGGGTTTTGCCGCACAAGTGGCGGACTCGGTGGTGTTTCTCGACCAGGGTGAAGTGGTCGCCAAAGGCACGCCCCATGAAATTTTTCATAACGCTCAGCAACCACGCCTGCAGCAATTCCTGCAGAACTACCTGGACCGCAATGCCTTCTGGCAAGAAACCAAAGAGGTCACCCCAGTATGAATTCCAACGATCTAAACCTGCTCGCCCGCGCCGAAGTGCGCGACCTTGCCAGCTACAACGCCGGCCTTAGCACTGAAGCGGTGCGCAAACGCTTTGGCCTGACCCGCGTGGCCAAACTCGGCAGCAATGAAAACCCCCTCGGGCCCGCACCCGCCGTGACAGCGGCCATGGCCCAGGCGTGCAGTGAAATTGCTCTGTACCCGGACGCCAGTTGCGAGGCATTGCGCAACGCGCTGTCGGCAAAACTCGGGGTTCCCGGAAAGCAGTTGGTGTTCGGCAACGGTTCGGAAGATCTGCTGAGCATCATCAGCCGGGTGTTTCTCGACCACGGCGATGAAGTGGTCACGGTGGTGCCGTCGTTCGGTTTACATTTCATCTACCCGCTGGCGGCGGGCGCGCAGGTAATCGGGGTTCCGATGACTGCCAGCGGTGCGTTCGACCTGCCTTCCATGCTCGCGGCCATCACCCCACGCACTCGATTGCTGATGTTCTCCTGCCCGTCCAACCCGGTGGGCAGCACCTTGACCGCCGATGAGCTTCGGCAGTTGCTGGACGCCCTGCCCGCTCACTGTTTACTGGTATTCGACGAGGCGTATTACGAGTACGCGCAGTTCGAAGCAGAGTATCCGGATTGCCTGGGCCTGATTCAGGCCAGCGGCAAACCCTTCATCTTGCTGCGGACCTTTTCCAAAGCCTATTCCCTGGCAGGTTTGCGCATCGGCTACGGCATCGTCAGCGATCCGTTGCTGGCCGATCTGATCGACCGTCTGCGCACGCCCTTCAACGTTAACCGCGTAGCGCAAGCCGCTGCGGTTGCGGCACTGGCTGACGATGAACATCTGCAAACTACCCTCGCGCATGTCGCCCGCGAGCGTCGGCGGCTGACGGCGGCCTTACAGGAGCTGGGCCTATCCACCGCGCCGTCCATGGCCAACTTCCTATATTTCACCACAGCCCGGCCTGCCGAAGAGATCAATCAGGCACTACTACGTGAGGGGGTGATCATCAAGCCCTGGCGCGAAGCCGGATACGCTCAGCATTTGCGGGTATCCATCGGAAGCTGTGAGGATAACGACATTTTCCTGACAGCCTTGGCAAGAGTACTTGCCGTACAAGAGATGCGGACTTGATGAGACAAAATGCACCACAAGTCCTCTATCGGCGCGCGAAGGACTGTGCAAGGCAAGCTTCACTCCGGCGAATATAAACCCGGCGACCTGATTCCTTCAGAGAACCGTTTGGTACAAGAGCTGGACATGTCGCGTATGACCGTCAGCTGGGCATTGCGCGAACTGACCGAAGAGGGTCATCTGGTTCGGATCTCGGGCATCGGCACCGTCATGGTCGAAAGCAGACCACAATCGAACTTGCTGCCAATCACCAACATCGCCGACGGCGATCATCTCCCGGAGTCATTGCTACACGCACCGCGTCCTGCACCTGGGACGCGAGGCAGCCGGTGTCCGTGGGGCCCGGTGAGACCGCATTCACGCGAATGGCTGACGCGGCGAGTTCGAACGCCACCAACTTGGTGATGCCTTCGACCGCGTGCTTGGCACCGACATAGATCTAGGCGTAGGCCACGCCTTTGTGCCCGTAGATCGAGGAGATATTGATGATGCTGTCGCTCCCCTGAGCCGGCATGGCGCGCAACTCGTGTTTCATGCTCAGGACCACGCCGAGAACATTCGTGTCGAACGTCACCGCAAAGCTTTCCTCGGTCTGGTCCGTGATCGGGCCGACCGCATCTTCGGTGGCGGCATTGTCGACGGCGATATTCAGACACCCCAGCCAAGCCGCGATCTTGTCGCCCATATTGCGGACGTCATCTTCCTTGCGGACGTCGGTGTTGATGAATTCGGTGGCGCCGAACCAGAAGCACTGACGCCACGGGAAACTCATCACCGCGCCCCTCTGACCGAGCACGGCTCGGTAGCGCCGAGGCGCACGACGCAGAGCATCCCTCCACTCACGTCCTAATGCCAGCAAACCAAGTATCCAGCCCCCCTCAACGATTGTCCTGACACAGCCCGAATCTATCTGTAGGCCCGACCGACCGGTACATCCGTGAACCTGTGCGCCTCGCTATGATATATTTATTTTCATAATGTTGATTTATGAAATAAAACGTGTCATTTATAACCTCGTGAATCATCAGGACTGATCCACCTTGCCAGATCGGACGGCAGGTACCTGTACCACCCAAATGCCCCTCCAAGGAGTCAACAATATGAACAAGACAGAACTTCTAGGTGCTCTGGCACTGTGCGCCTTCAGCTTCCTGGCACACGCCGACGAAGACAGCCTGCGTATCGGTATCGAAGCCGCCTACCCGCCCTTCTCCTTCAAGACTCCGGAGGGCAACGTCGGTGGTTTTGATTACGACATCGGCAACGCCCTGTGCGAAGAGATGAAGGTCAAATGTGAGTGGGTCGTACAGGAATTCGACGGCATGATCCCATCGCTGAAAGTGCGCAAGATTGATGCCGTGCTGTCGTCGATGTCGATCACTGACGACCGCATGAAGTCCGTCGACTTCAGCAAAAAGTACTACCACACCCCAGGCAAGTTCGCGATGAAGGCTGGCAATGTGATCAACGATCCTTTGCTTGATCTCAAGGGCAAGAAAGTCGGCGTGCAACGCTCCTCGACATACGACCGTTTCGCCACCGAGCAGCTTGAGAACGCCGGCGCTGAGGTGGTGCGCTACTCCTCACAAAATGAAGCCTTCCTTGATCTGGCCTCGGGTCGTCTGGATGCGACGCTCGCAGACATCGTCAACACCAATGAGAGCTTTATCAAAACGCCGGCAGGTAAAGGTTTCGCACTGGTAGGGCCAGACATCAACGACCCGAAATATTTCGGCAGAGGCGCCGGGATCGCCGTGCGTAAAGGCGACAGTGCCAACGTTGCACGTCTAAGTGCAGCCATTGACGCCATCCGTGCCAATGGCAAATACCAGCAAGTGATGGCCAAGTATTTTGCCTTCGATATCTACGGCGAATGAGTCACCTGTAACCTCGGCGCCGGCCTCCTTGCAGGCGCTACTTTTGGCTTGTCTCGCGCGCCCCCGGCGCTCGCTTGAGGAACTTCACCATGCTCCACGGCTACGGATCGAGCATTCTCGATGGCGCCTGGTTGACTATTAATCTGGCCCTGACCTCCATGACCATGGCTATTGCCCTGGGTCTGATCGGTGCAGCCTTTCGTTTGTCATCACTTAAATGGCTGGCGATGCTGGGCGAAGGTTATACAACCCTGATTCGCGGTATCCCTGACCTGGTACTGATTCTGCTGATCTTCTACGGCGGCCAGGACTTGGTGAACCGCATTGCCCTTGCACTCGGTTACACCCGCTATATCGACATCAATCCTTTTATCGCCGGCGTCTGCACCATGGGTTTCATTTTTGGCGCCTATCTCTCGGAAACCTTTCGCGGCGCCTTTATGGCGATCCCTAAAGGTCAGGGTGAGGCCGGCGCGGCTTATGGCATGAGTGGCGCGCAGGTGTTCTGGCGGATTCTGGTGCCGCAGATGATTCGCTTTGCGGTTCCCGGGTTCACCAACAACTGGTTGGTGCTAACCAAATCCACCGCGCTGATCTCGGTGATCGGCTTGCAGGACATGATGTTCAAAGCCAAGAACGCAGCGGACGCAACCCATGAGCCATTTACGTTTTTCCTCGCGGTTGCGGCGCTTTATCTGATGCTGACCAGCCTGTCATTGCTGATGCTGCGCTACCTGGAAAAACACTACTCGGTTGGCATCAAAGCCGCTGAACTGTGATTGGAGCAACCCCATGATTCTCGACTACAACCTGATCTGGGAAAACCTGCCGCTGTATTTCAATGGCGCATTGGTGACCCTCAAAGTTCTGCTGATCTCCCTGGTGTTTGGCCTGGTGCTGGCGATTCCATTGGCGTTGATGCGAGTTTCCCGATCACCGCTGATCAACCTCCCGGCCTGGCTATACACCTACGTGATTCGCGGTACGCCGATGCTGGTGCAATTGTTTTTGGTCTATTACGGGCTGGCGCAGTTCGAAGCGGTACGCCAAAGCATGTTCTGGCCGTACCTGTCCAGTGCGACCTTTTGTGCCTGCCTCGCGTTTGCGATCAATACCAGCGCCTACAGTGCAGAACTTCTGAGTGGCAGCCTGAAGTCCACGCCCCCCGGCGAGATCGAAGCCGCCAAGGCCATGGGCATGTCGCGCTTTACCCTGTACCGCCGAATTCTTCTGCCGTCAGCCTTGCGCCGGGCACTGCCGCAGTACAGCAACGAAGTGCTGATGATGCTGCAAACCACCAGCCTGGCATCGATCGTCACGCTGGTGGACATCACCGGAGCGGCACGTACGGTCAGTTCGCGGTTCTATCTGCCGTTCGAGGCGTTCATCACTGCCGGCCTCATTTACCTGGCCCTGACCTTCATCCTCGTTCGCTTGTTCAAGCTGGCCGAGCGCCGTTGGCTGGCGTATCTGGCACCGCGCAAGCACTAAGGAGTTTTATGAAGCACATTCAATACCTTTTGCCGTGGAGTGCCTTGGGCACTGAACGACAGCTATCGCTGTTTCGTTTTGGCAGTGGCGCGCGCAAGGCTTACATCCAGGCCTCGCTGCATGCCGACGAACTGCCCGGAATGCGCGTTGCCGTTGAACTCAAGCGCCGACTGCATGAACTGGAAGCACAAGGCCGCCTGACCGGGGTGATCGAACTGGTGCCAATGGCCAACCCGATCGGTATCGCACAGATGTTCCAGGCCACCCACCAGGGTCGCTTCGAGTTCTCCAGCGGCAAGAATTTCAATCGCGACTTCCCGGAGCTGGCCGAAGCCGTGGCGCAGCGAGTAGAAGGTCTACTCGGAGACGATACCGACTCCAACATTGTGCTGATACGCCGCGCCATGAGCCAGGTCCTCACCGACTTGCCGACACCGACATCGGAACTTGATGGTCTGCGCCGGTTGTTGATGCAGCATGCCTGTGACGCTGATGTGGTACTGGACCTGCACTGCGACTTCGAGTCGATCATGCTGCTTTACGCAATGCCACAAAACTGGCCACGATTACGCTCGCTGGCCGCGCGCCTCGGTGCCGGGGTTGCGCTGCTGGCCGAAGTTACGGGAGGCAGTGCCTTCGATGAAGCCTGCGCGATTCCCTGGCTGCGCCTGGCCGAACGCTTTCCTGGCACCAATATTCCGCTGGCGTGCGTGGCCACCACCATCGAACTGCGTGGGATGGCCGACACCGAACCCGAGTCATGCATCGACAGCGCAAACGCCATTCTTGGCTATCTCGCCGAACAAGGCCTGATCAGCGGCGACTGGCCTGCTGCGCCGCCCATCTGCTGTGAAGCGACGCCATTCGCTGGCGCGCAGTACGCCTATGCGCCGCACCCAGGAGTGGTAAGTTTTCTGCAGCCGCTGGGTGCCCGGGTCAAGGTGGGCGATCCGTTGTTCGAAGTGATTGATCCGCTGAGCGATCGCCACAGTGTGGTGAACGCCAGTACCGACGGCATCCTCTATGCCCTCTAACGTCTGCTCTTTGACCAGACCTGTTTGTTGCTGGCCATAGTGGCCGGCAGTACCCCTATTCGTCAGGGCAGTTTGCTCAGCGACTGATTCCAGAGAGTTGAAACCATGTACAAACTTGAAGTTCAGCATCTACACAAAAGCTATGGCACACACGAAGTGCTCAAGGGGGTGTCCCTGGAGGCAAAAGCCGGTGACGTG
>NZ_JAQGNX010000080.1 GCF_028293835.1 Pseudomonas sp. | reverse complement strand
GGCGTACGGCTTCTTCTACAGCGATTTCGCAGAAGGGGTTCATCGACATTTTGACGTTAGCGAGGTCGACGCCGGAGTTGTCCGCTTTGACGCGAACCTTGACGTTGTAGTCGACCACTCGTTTGACAGCTACAAGAACCTTCATGGATTCCTCGTTACTCTCCGGTGAAAAGAAGTCGCCTGGTTGGACCTGGCGATCGGTGCAGCCTACGGCGAGCGCAAAACCGCCCGTATCTTGACCGGAACGCCAATTCCGGTCAATACGACAAAAACGCCACTTACAAGCCGCGCGTCTATGATTTATCTGGCTTGCAACCAATTCAAACAAACGTTTGTATTGGACCTGCGCGATGGTGTAGATATAATGCGCCCCTTTAGCGGCGCGCGACTGTGAGAATCATACCTGCGCTGCGCTTCATTAATTACCTATAAAAAAAACTGTTGAGCCCTGAGTAGGAGATAGCCTGTGGAACGCGAATACATGGAATTCGACGTCGTCATCGTCGGCGCCGGCCCCGCTGGCCTTTCCGCCGCATGCCGTCTGAAACAGAAAGCTGCTGAAGCCGGAAAGGAAATCAGCGTTTGCGTTGTTGAAAAAGGCTCTGAAGTTGGCGCACATATATTATCGGGTGCGGTGTTCGAGCCTCGGGCGCTCAACGAATTGTTCCCGGACTGGAAAGAACTTGGCGCGCCGCTGAACACTCCGGTCAAGCGCGATGACATTTTTGTGCTTAAAAGTGCCGACAGCGCGACTAAAGTACCGAACATGTTTGTGCCAAAAACCATGCACAACGAAGGTAACTATATTATCTCGCTGGGCAATCTGTGCCGCTGGCTGGCGGCGCAAGCGGAAAACCTGGGTGTAGAAATCTACCCGGGCTTTGCTGCCCAGGAAGCGCTGATCGATGACAAAGGCGCAGTCACCGGAATTCTTACCGGCGACCTCGGCGTCGACCGTGAAGGCCAGCCTAAAGACAGCTTCACCGCCGGTATGGAACTGCGCGGCAAATACACATTGTTCGCCGAAGGCTGCCGTGGGCACATCGGTAAGCAACTGCTGAAGCGTTTCAATCTGGACACCGAAGCCGATGTTCAGCATTACGGCATCGGCCTGAAAGAAATCTGGGAAGTCGATCCCGCCAAACACGAACAAGGCCTTGTGGTGCACACCGCCGGTTGGCCGCTGGACGTAATGAGCAATGAGAACACTGGCGGTTCCTTCCTTTATCACCTGGAAAACAATCAGGTGGTCGTTGGCTTGATCGTCGACCTGTCTTACAGCAACGCTTTCCTGTCGCCGTTCGATGAGTTCCAGCGCCTTAAGCATCACCCGGTCATCAGCCAGTACCTGGAAGGCGGCAAGCGCATCAGCTACGGTGCTCGTGCCATCTGCAAGGGCGGCCTGAATTCCCTGCCGAAGATGGTTTTTCCCGGTGGCGCATTGATTGGCTGTGAACTCGGCACGCTGAACTTCGCCAAGATCAAGGGCAGCCATACTGCGATGAAGTCCGGCATGCTCGCCGCTGATGCCGTTGCCGACGCGCTGTTTGCTGGTAACGAAGGCGGCGATGAACTGCAGACTTACGTCGAAGCGTTCAAGGCAAGCTGGTTGTACGAAGAACTGTTCGCCAGCCGTAACTTCGGCCCGGCGTTGCACAAGTTCGGCCCGATCATGGGCGGCGCGTTCAACTTCGTCGATCAGAACCTGTTTGGCGGCAAAATTCCGCTGACCCTGCATGACACCAAGCCCGATTACGCCTGCATGAAGCTCGCCGCTGATTCGAAAAAAATCAGCTACCCGAAACCGGATGGAAAACTCAGCTTCGACAAACTGAGCTCGGTGTTCCTCTCCAGTACCAACCATGAAGAAGAACAGCCTTGCCACCTGAAGCTGACCGACCCAAACATTCCGATTGGCGTCAACCTGCCGCTGTATGACGAACCGGCACAGCGTTATTGCCCAGCGGGCGTCTACGAAGTGATCACCAAGGAAGACGGCGAGAAGCGCTTCCAGATCAACGCGCAGAACTGCGTACACTGCAAAACCTGCGACATCAAGGACCCGTCGCAGAACATTACCTGGGTGGCGCCGGAAGGCAGCGGCGGACCGACTTACCCGAATATGTAGGTCCTTCGCGGGCTTGCGCTGAAACTGTAGGAGCTGCCGAGGGCTGCGATTCGACCGGCAACCAGTCGAGTCCGAAATATTGCAGCCTTCGGCAGCTCCTACAGCTTTTGTGTTGCTGCGCAACGTCGCGCAATTTCCTACAGAGCGCTTACACCCTCCTCCCCTGGGTTTCGTTCGAAGTAGCGCTTGTATTCGCGGCTGAATTGCGAGGTGCTTTGATAGCCCACGCGCATCGCCACCTGAGCAACACCCGCGCCTTCTGCGACCAATATCTGTTGTGCCTTGAGTAAACGCAGGCGTTTCAAATACTGGACCGGCGACAGCAAGGTGCTGCGCTTGAAATGTTCGTGAAAGGTCGAGGCGCTCATGTTCGCGCAACGGGCCAGGGTGTCGACACTAAGCGGCTCGGCGTAATGGGTATGCAAGTGGCTCAACGATGCCGCGACCCGGGCGAATTGCCCGTGTTGCTCGACCAATGCACGCAACACACCGGCTTGTGGTCCTCGCAAGGCGGCATACAGCACCTCACGCAAACGCGCCCGTCCCATGATTCGGCATTCCTGCGGATCGTGCAGGCAGCGCAGTAGACGCTCAACGCTTTCGCGCATTTCGGTGTCCAGCACGACCGATGTCATGGATTCCGGTGTTTGTACTTGCGCACTTGGCCCTGGCACCAAACCCATGGCCAACACCAGCTCACCGAGCACAATCCGGTCGATATCGATGGATACGCCCAACAGCGGTTCTTCCGGCGAGGCGTAGGTTTCGTACTCGAACGGCACCGGCAACGCCTGAATCAAATAATGGCCAGCGCCGTATTCAAGGGTCCGTTTGCCCAAATAAGCGATTTTGCTGCCTTGGGCGATGATTACCAGACTAGGCTCATATATCTGCGGACAACGTGCGACGTTGACCTCCGCAGACCAGACGTTAACCTCGGGCAATAACGTCGGCAGCAAGCCGGTACGGTGGGCGAGCGGCTGAAGCAGGGATACCAGCGTGGCGTTGGCTTCGAGGTGTCGGGTCAATAACATGGGGCGGATGCTTCATGCAAAGTAGAGAGCCACATCATCGCAGATCTGGCCCGCGAATCAGCTTTTTAGAGGTTATGCCGGAGGATTAGGCATGACAGGCGGAGGAATCGCCATAGCCGGTTAAACCCCACGCGGCGAGAATGGTCTGTGTCATTCCAGTTAACGTTTTTGCGAGGTTCAACATGTTCAAAGCCATTGGTTATGCCGCTCAATCAGCGACCGCACCCCTAGCCCCCATGACCTTCGAACGCCGCACTCCACGCGCCGATGACGTGGCCCTTGAGGTCCTGTTTTGCGGCGTGTGCCACTCAGATATTCACCAGGCACGCAATGAATGGGGTTTCGCCAGCTACCCCTTGATGCCAGGCCATGAAATTGTCGGTAAAGTCACTTCGGTTGGCGCAGACGTCAGCAAATATAAAGTCGGCGACATTGTCGGTGTTGGCTGCTTGGTGGATTCTTGCCGCACCTGCGAAGCCTGTGAAGCCAATCTGGAGCAGTATTGCCTCGAAGGCCCGACCCAGACCTATGCTTCCCGGGACCGCATCGACGGCACCTTGACCATGGGTGGCTACTCCAACGCTATGGTTGTCAGCGAGCGCTTCGTGGTGCGCATCCCAGAGAAACTCGACCTGGCCAGCGCTGCGCCGATTCTGTGTGCCGGCATCACCACGTACTCACCGCTCAAGCATTTCGGCGTGAAAGCGGGCGACAAGGTCGGTGTGCTCGGTATGGGCGGTTTGGGCCATATGGGCATCAAGTTTGCCAAAGCCATGGGCGCAGAAGTCACCCTGTTCACCCGTTCGGAAGCCAAGGCTGAAGAAGGCCGTCGTCAAGGCGCCGACCACGTGATTGTTTCCACCAACGAGAGTCAGATGAAGGACGCCGCCGGGCGCTTCAACTTCTTGCTGGACACCATTCCGGTGCAGCACGACCTTAACCCGTACCTGAATACCCTACGTTTTGACGGCGTGCACATTCTGGTGGGTTTGATCGAACCGATCGATCCGCCTGTGCACGGGTTTAACCTGGTGGCCAAACGCCGGGTGATCGCGGGTTCGATGATTGGCGGCCTGGAAGAGACCCAGGAAGTGCTGGATTTCTGTGCTGAACACGGCATTACGTGTGACATCGAAATGCTCGACATCAACAACATCAACGAAGCCTTTGAGCGCGTGGTGAAGGGTGACGTGAAGTACCGCTTCGTGATCGACATGAAGACCTTGAAAGCCTGATCAGGTCCTTGCCCCTAACTCGGCCGAGAGTCGCGCTGCGGTCTGTTTGATCAGCGGAATCAACTCGGTCATTTTCTCCAAGGGCATATACGGCAAGGTACTGGCAATGCTGATGCCAGCGACAATCAAGTTGCTGGCATCACGCACTGGCGCCGCCACACAGCGAATCGACGGTTCGTTGTCCTCCAGATCAAACGCATAGCCGCCTGCCACATACTCTTGCATCCGCTGCCGGAATTGCTCCCACGACTGCTCGGAATGCTCCGGCCATAGGGTCGCTTTACCCTCCCCCGGCAAGCTGACCTGATACAGGCGCTGCCACTCCTGTTCATTGCAATCGATCATCAACGCCTTGCCGATCCCGGTCCGCGCCAGCGGCATGCGGTGGCCGACCCGCGAACGCATTTCCGGGCCATTGCGCCCCGGATTCTTGTGCAGGTACAGCACGTCATCGCCTTCACGAATCGCCAGGTGCACGGTGTCGCCGGTCAGCGCCGACAGCTCGTCCAGAAACGGCCGCGCCAGAATGGCCAGCGGCACCTCCTCGCGCGCCT
>NZ_JAQGNX010000079.1 GCF_028293835.1 Pseudomonas sp. | reverse complement strand
TCCCACATTTGGAATGCGTTCCCCCTGTGGGAGCGGGCTTGCTCGCGAAGGGGCCCTCAATAGCACCGAAGAACAAAAAGCCTGAATGCAAAAAGCCCCGTCACCAGGACAGGGCTTTTACTTGCCGCTTGCAGCTTGAAACTAATCGCTGCTCTTAAAACACCACGCCCTGGCTACGCAGGTAGTCGTCGTACGTACCGCTAAAGTCGATCACGCCACTCGGGCTGAGTTCGATGATGCGGGTCGCCAACGACGACACGAACTCACGGTCATGGCTGACGAAGATTAGCGTGCCCGGGTAGTTCTCCAGCGCAAGGTTCAGCGCTTCGATGGATTCCATGTCCAAGTGGTTGGTCGGTTCGTCCATGATCAGTACGTTCGGCTTTTGCAGGATCAGCTTGCCGAACAGCATGCGACCTTGCTCACCACCGGAGATGACCTTGACCGACTTGAGGATCTCGTCGTTGGAGAACAGCATGCGGCCGAGGGTACCGCGAACGATCTGCTCGCCGCCCTGAGTCCATTGGCCCATCCAGTCGAACAGGTTGCAGTCGTCTTCGAAATCGTGCGCGTGGTCCTGGGCGTAGTAGCCCAGTTCCGCGGCGTCGGTCCACTTCACCGTGCCGGCATCCGGGGTCAGTTCGTTGACCAGGGTGCGCAGCAGGGTGGTTTTACCGATGCCGTTCGGGCCGATGATCGCCACGCGTTCGCCGGCTTCAACAACGAAGCTGAAGTCCTTGAACAGCGGCTTGCCGTCGAAGCCTTTGGCCATGCGCTCGACGATGACCGCCTGACGGTGCAGTTTTTTGTTCTGTTCGAAACGAATGAACGGACTGACACGGCTGGAAGGTTTGACCTCGGCCAGGGTGATCTTGTCGATCTGCTTGGCACGGGAACTGGCTTGCTTGGATTTCGAGGCGTTGGCCGAGAAGCGGCTGACGAACGATTGCAGCTCGGAAATCTGCGCTTTCTTCTTGGCGTTGTCCGACAGGAGTTGCTCGCGGGACTGGGTCGCCACGGTCATATACTCGTCATAGTTGCCCGGGAAGAGGCGCAGCTCGCCGTAGTCAAGGTCGGCCATGTGCGTACAGACACTGTTCAGGAAGTGTCTATCGTGGGAAATGATAACCATGGTGCTGTTGCGCTGGGTCAGGATGTTTTCCAGCCAGCGGATGGTGTTGATGTCCAAGTGGTTGGTCGGTTCGTCGAGCAGCAGCACTTCAGGATTGGAGAATAGCGCCTGGGCCAGCAATACACGCAGCTTCCAGCCTGGCGAGACTTCGCTCATCGGGCCGAAGTGCTGGTCGATGCCGATACCCAGGCCCAACAGCAGTTCACCGGCGCGGGATTCGGCGGTGTAGCCGTCCATTTCGGCGAATTCAGTTTCCAGCTCGGCGACAGCCATGCCGTCGGCTTCAGTCATCTCCGGCAGCGAATAGATACGATCGCGCTCGGCTTTGACTTTCCACAATTCCTCATGGCCCATGATCACGGTATCGATCACGGTGAATTCTTCGTAAGCGAACTGGTCCTGACGCAACTTACCCAGACGCACGTTTGGCTCCAGCATCACCTGGCCGCCCGATGGCTCCAGATCGCCACCCATGATCTTCATGAAAGTAGACTTGCCGCAGCCGTTGGCGCCGATCAGGCCGTAACGGTTCCCGCCACCAAACTTGACCGAAACGTTTTCGAACAAAGGTTTGGCACCGAATTGCATGGTGATGTTAGCTGTGGAGATCAAAAGTGTGTCCTGCAAGGTAGCAAAGGCGTAAAGGCACGACGGCCCGGCACAATGGCGTTGGGTATTAACCCAAAACAGCCAAAAAACGCACGGCCAAGGCAGGCTGGACGCAGAACGCGCAACCCAAAATCAGTCAGTGCGGCTTTAAAGGGGCGCAATAGTAACACTTGGCGCGCGGAAGGGCAGCCGGAGAGTGTCCGGACATCTCTTTCCACGCCAACCTCCCTTCCAATCCCACAAAATTTTCACATCCGAAGGACGCCCTACGGACATTTCGCCGTCTAGTCTGTTAGGCGTCTTCTCCCCGCGCCAAGCGTTGTTGACGTGCTTGCGTGTATCCACCCCATTAAGGAGCTACACATGGTGATCGGCGTAATTTCAGCCTCCATTCCAGTCAACGTCGGCGTGACGGCGCAACACCAGGCCACATTCAGGCCCAGCAAGGAATTAACGGCAACCCCCACCGCTATTTCTACAGCGGCGGCGACCGAAGCATCTTCCGTAGCTGACTTGATGTCAGCGGGTGCCGGCGGCGCAGGAGAAATCATCAATACCAAGGCTTGATCATCTCGCCTTACCAATCCGGCATTAGTCCTCGCCAGCGGGGACTGTCTACATCCAATACCTCGTTAATTTCCTTTCTGAACACTCGCTGAACGCTTCTTCAGTAACTTTTTTATACCGCGATAGTCCGCGAAAAATCACGTACCTTTTAACTTATTCCCACCCTGCTATTCATGCGGTGTACTCGGTGCGCTCTAGCGGCTGCAGAATGCTGTTGTAAATCATGACGTCAAAATAACAGTCTACGCTGGCAGAGAAGTGTGCCCCATGGAAAACGTTACCCGCATTCGTTCGAGCTCGTTATTTATTGGGCGGATTGTTTGGCGTTACAAAGTAGTTTCGACTTTACTGCTGATTGGGTTGTTAAGTAGCACAGCATATTTTCTCCTTAAGCACCCTGCGTTGAGGAACCTTGGCCATGGATCGGCTGCTGAAATCGCGAACCTGAAGGCTTCCTGGAACAAAGGGGAAATAGTCGTGTTCGTCCGCCACGCAGAGCGTTGCGACCAGTCGAACGCCACCTGCCTAAGCGTCAAAGAGGGTATTACTGCTCGGGGCAGTGACACCGCGCGGGAGGTAGGCGAAGAGTTTCAACGACTAGGGTTAAATAATACCGATGTATTTTCCAGCCCTCTTCCTAGAACAAAACAGACGGCGGCCTTTATGTTTCACCGAGAGGTAGAAACCCAGACATGGCTAGCCGATTGCCGTATTAAGATGCTTGCAAACGCAATTAAACATAAGGCGGCCGGGCACAATCTTATCTTGGTGACTCACAGCGACTGTATTAGAGAAGTTGAAAAAAGCCTGAAGGTTTCCTTGCCTGGAAAGCCGGCATACACCTCTTCGTTGTTTATTTCCCTAAGCGCAACGAATACACGCCCTCATGCGCTTGGTTTTGTCGACGCCTCGGCGTTTGCTGCGGACTTTAATCCCATACCGTAATTTCGCGCATGTTTGCACCTGCCCTCTAGCCTAAGTCCCATGGCTGCCGAAGCCGATCATTCTCCCTCTCTTTCAGTCAATCAGCCGACGGCGACGCGCACTCTTGAGGCGCGTGCGCACCCATTTGGGGCCTTGCTACACAAGCCTGTAGCAAACAGTAGCGGGTTGCCGTTGTAACGCTGTTACATAAAAATACTATTTTTTCCGGTTAGCCCTTTGATCTCAAAGCCTTTTTTCCGGCCTTCTTTTTCGGTCACGTCCTGTGGCACACTTTCTGCTCTGTATTCCGTTGTTACACACCTTGTTCCGCTATAGCGGAATTTAAATCACGGCGGAGTTCATCACATGCATCGCGGACCTTCCTTTTTGAAAGCTTGTGCGTTTGTTCTTGCGGCTACGGCCTCGCTTATCGGCTCCGTGCAGGCGGCAGATGCCACCAGCAAGCTCGATAGCGTGTTGCAACGTGGTCATCTGGTGGTCGGCACGGGTAGCACCAACGCCCCTTGGCATTTCCAGGGCGCAGACGGAAAGCTCCAGGGCTTCGATATCGACATCGCGCGGATGGTCGCCAAGGGCTTGTTCAACGACCCAAGCAAAGTTGAGTTCGTGGTGCAATCGTCCGACGCGCGGATTCCTAACCTGCTCACCGACAAAGTCGACATGAGCTGTCAGTTCATTACCGTCACTGCCAGCCGTGCTCAGCAAGTCGCGTTCACCCTGCCTTACTACCGTGAAGGCGTTGCGCTGCTGCTGCCGATCAAAAGCAAATACAAAGAAATTGATGACCTGAAAGCTGCCGGCGATGGCGTGACCGTGGCCGTGCTGCAAAACGTGTACGCCGAGGAGTTGGTGCATCAGGCGCTGCCCAAAGCCAAGGTCGATCAGTACGACAGCGTTGACCTGATGTATCAGGCCGTCAACTCCGGTCGTGCAGACGCAGCAGCCACCGATCAGTCATCAGTGAAATACCTCATCGTGCAGAACCCAGGCCGCTATCGCACACCGAACTTTGCCTGGAGCCCTCAAACCTACGCCTGCGCTGTCAAACGTGGCGATCAGGATTGGCTGAATTTCGTCAATACCGTGCTGCATGAGGCGATGACCGGTGTTGAGTTCCCGACCTACGCCGCTTCATTCAAACAATGGTTTGGTGTTGATCTGCCGATCCCTGAAATTGGTTTCCCTGTCGAATTCAAATGACTCGGTGAGAGCGGGGCAGTGCGTTGACTGCCCCGATCCAGGTACTGCTAACCATGAACTATCAGTTAAATTTTGCAGCCGTCTGGCGGGACTTTCCCAGCTTGCTGTCGGGCCTCGGTTTGGGCCTGGAGCTGGCGCTGATCTCGATTGCCATCGGTTGCGTGATCGGCTTGATTGCGGCGTTCGCGCTGCTGTCGAAACATCGGTCATTGCGCATCATTGCCTCGGTGTACGTCACTGTCATCCGTAATACGCCGATTCTGGTGCTGATTCTGTTGATCTATTTTGCGCTTCCCAGTCTCGGCATCCGCATGGACAAGCTGTCCTCGTTCATCGTCACGTTGTCGCTCTACGCCGGGGCTTATTTGACCGAAGTATTCCGTGCCGGGTTGTTGAGCATCCACAAGGGCCAGCGCGAAGCAGGCTTGGCCATCGGCTTGAGCGAGTGGCAAGTACGGGCGTACGTCATCATCCCGGTGATGCTGCGCAACGTGTTGCCCGCGCTTTCGAACAACTTCATCTCGCTGTTCAAGGACACCTCACTGGCGGCGGCGATTGCCGTGCCGGAGCTGACCTATTACGCCCGCAAAATCAACGTGGAAAGCTACCGGGTAATCGAAACCTGGCTGGTAACCACGGCGTTGTACGTTGCGGCCTGTTATCTCATCGCGATGCTCTTGCGCTACCTCGAGCAGCGCTTGGCGATCCGTCGCTAGGAGGTTTGAAATGGATGAATCCAGCTGGCTGCAAGAACTATGGATCGCCCGCGAAGCCCTATTGGCGGGGTTCTTTACAACCATTCAATGCTCGGTGATGGCGATTATCTGCGGCACGGTGATTGGCATGTTCGCCGGCCTGGTGCTGACCTATGGCAAGCTCTGGGGTCGTCTGCCGTTTCGCATCTACGTCGATCTGATACGCGGCACACCAGTGTTTGTGCTGGTGCTGGCCTGCTTCTATATGGCCCCGGCCTTGGGCTGGCAAATCACTGCCTTTCAAGCCGGTGCCCTGGGGCTGACGCTGTTTTGCGGCTCCCACGTTGCGGAAATCGTTCGCGGCGCCTTACAGGCCATTCCTCGTGGTCAGCTTGAAGCAGGCAAGGCGATTGGTCTGACGTTCAGGCAATCATTAGCTTACGTGCTATTGCCTCAGGCGCTGCGGCAGATATTGCCGACCTGGGTCAATTCCTCCACCGAGATCGTTAAAGCCTCGACCTTGTTGTCGGTCATCGGTGTCGCCGAATTATTGCTCAGTACCCAACAGGTCATCGCCAGAACGTTTATGACCCTGGAATTCTATCTGTTCGCCGGGTTTCTGTTCTTCATCATCAACTACGCCATCGAACTTCTTGGACGGCAAATCGAAAAACGGGTGGCCTTGCCATGATTCCGACTCAATCCGCTACCACTCCTGCGTTGCTGAGCATCGAAGGGCTGCACAAATCCTACGGCCCGGTTGAAGTACTCAAAGGCGTTGACCTGCACATGCAGCGCGGCAACGTTGTGACCTTGATCGGCTCCAGTGGCTCAGGCAAGACCACCTTGCTGCGCTGCGTGAATTTATTGGAGGAGTTCCAGGGCGGACACATCCGCCTGGACGGACAGGACATCGGCTACAGCGATGTGGACGGCAAACGAGTCCGTCACCCGGAAAAAGTCATTGCCCAGCATCGCTCCATGACCGGTATGGCGTTTCAGCAATTCAATTTGTTTCCGCACCTAAGCGCCTTGCAGAACGTCACCTTGGGTTTGCTCAAGGTGAAGAAGCTGCCCAAGGACGAAGCCGTGGCGTTGGCCGAGAAATGGCTGGATCGCGTGGGACTGCTGGATCGACGTAACCACTTCCCAGGCCAATTGTCCGGCGGTCAGCAGCAGCGCGTGGCGATTGCCCGGGCGATTGCGATGAACCCGAGCCTGATGCTATTTGATGAAGTGACCTCGGCGCTGGACCCGGAATTGGTCGGCGAGGTATTGAGCGTTATCAAGGGCCTGGCTGAAGAAGGCATGACCATGCTGCTGGTCACCCACGAGATGCGCTTTGCGTACGAAGTGTCCGATCAGATCGTGTTTATGAACCAGGGCAGGATCGAAGAACAGGGCCCGCCAAAGGACTTGTTCGAACGACCAAAGTCGGCGCGCTTGAGCGAGTTCCTCAAGAACATCCGTTTTTAATCGTTCAACACATCAGCATCAATCTTTTAGATAAATAGCAGGAGAATTTCATGAGCATTACTCGTTATGGCACCGGTAGCTCCGCCGGCGGTGGCCAGCCCCGTCCTTTCGCCCGGGCAGTCGAAGCCGATGGCTGGCTGTACGTGTCTGGCCAAGTGCCCGCGGAAAACGGCGAGATCATCAATGGCGGGATCGTCGAGCAGACCCATCAAACCATGAAGAACCTGATCGCGATCCTCGCTGAAGCGGGATACGGCCTGGAGGACGTGGTCCGCACCGGCGTCTGGCTGGATGACCCGCGAGACTTCTGGAGCTTCAACAAAGTATTTTCTGAATACTTCACCAGCGAACACGCACCGGCCCGTGCCTGTGTCCAGGCGAACATGATGGTTGATTGCAAGGTAGAGATCGATTGCGTGGCTTACAAAAAGCCTAAGGCCTGACGCTCATGCGGTGATTGTTCCTGCGCTAGCGTGGGAACGATCGATTCACGGCGTTAAACTGCTCGGCATTCTTTACCGATCGCTTATTGGGTAGTGCGAACATGACCGAAGACACCATCAAACGTCGGGCCAGAGGGCTGGATCGGGCGTTCGATATCCTCGACTTCCTCAAAGAAAAGGGCACACCCCTGCGCCCGAATGAAATTGCCAGCGGCATCGGCAGTCCAAAATCCACGGTCTATGAGTTGGTCAGTTCATTGCTTGAGCGGCGGATTCTGGAAACCGTGGGCAAAGACGGGCACGTCTATCTCGGACGCCAGCTGTATTTTCTTGGCCAGGCGCATTTGCGCCATTTCGATTTCACCCGTGAAGCCGAAGCCTCCCTGGCAGAAATCGTCAGCCAAACCCATGAAACCGCGCAGATGTGCTTGCTCAACGGCCGCAAATACACGGTGGCGTTGATGAAAGAGGGCGAACGGCACTTTCGCATTTCATCCGACATCGGCGAAAACGCACCGATCCCCTGGACAGCGTCCGGGCGTTTACTGCTCAGTCATCTGAGCGACCAGGAAATCAACGACCTGATCGATCCCGAGGATTACATCCTTCCAGGTGGCGAACGGCTGCCCATGGAGACCTTTCTGCGAGAGATTCGTAGGGCAGGTGAAGAAGGTTTCTTTTCCTTCGACAGTGTTGCCGATACGTTTACCCATTGCTTCGCCGCGCCGGTCAATGACGAGCGGGGTATCTGCATTGCCACCCTGTGCATCGTCGCACCCCGTGCGGATGCGAAAAATAATTACAGCGACTACCGTCGGGTGCTGATCGACAGCGCCAACGGTATTGCGCGCCGAGTCAACGAATAGCGCGAACCGCTCGCGCTGTCAGGAGAACCGTCATGAGTTTTGCAACTGCCGACTTGAACGCAACCGCAGTAGAAAAAGGCGCCGCTGCGCCCGGCGACAGCCTGGTGCGCGACGTCAGCCTGCCCGCGTTGGTCATACATCAGAAGGCGCTGGAACATAACATTCGCTGGATGCAGTCCTTCGTCAGCAACAGCGGCGCCGAACTGGCCCCCCACGGCAAAACCAGCATGGTCCCGGCGTTGTTTCGCCGACAGTTGGAACAAGGCGCCTGGGGCATCACCTTGGCCACTGCCGTGCAGACCCGCGCAGCCTATACCCATGGTGTGCGGCGAGTGTTGATGGCGAACCAATTGGTGGGCACGCCGAACATGGCGCTGATCGCTGACTTGCTCGACGACTCGATGTTTGATTTCCACTGCATGGTTGATCACCCGGACAACGTCGCAGCGCTGGGCGAATACTTCGGCGGACGCGGCTTGCGTTTGAACGTGATGATCGAGTACGGCGTGCCCGGTGGACGTTGTGGTTGCCGTACCGAGCAGGAAGTATTGGCGCTGGCCGAGGCGATTGCCGCTCAACCGGCGCTGGCATTGACCGGAATTGAAGGCTACGAAGGCGTGATTCATGGTGATCACGCCATCGCCGGGATCAAGGCCTTTGCCGCTTCACTGGTGCGTTTGGCGGTTGAACTGCAAGACAAAGGCGCGTTTTTTCTGAGCCGCCCCATTGTCACGGCGTCCGGTTCGGCCTGGTACGACTTGATCGCAGAAGCGTTTGATGCCCAAGCCGTTCGCGAGCGTTTTCTCAGCGTGTTGCGACCCGGCAGTTACGTGGTGCATGACCACGGCATTTATAAAGACGCGCAATGCTGTGTCTTGGATCGTCGCAGTGAGCTGAGCGAGGCTTTACTCCCGGCGTTGGAAGTCTGGGCGCACGTGCAATCGATGCCGGAGCCTGGCTTCGCAGTGATCGCCATGGGCAAACGCGACGTCGCATTCGACGCCGGGTTGCCCAACCCATTGCTGCGTTACCGCGCCGGTGTATTGCCTGCCATGGGCGATGATGTCAGCGCCTGCAGCGTAACGGCGGTGATGGACCAACATGCGTTCATGACCATTGCTCCGGGTTGTGAACTGAAGATTGGTGACATCATTTCTTTCGGCACCTCGCACCCGTGTTTGACCTTCGATAAATGGCGCTCGGGCTGTCTGGTTGACGAGCGTCTGATGGTCATCGAACCCTTGACCACGTTTTTCTAGGCCGAGGAGCTAGCCAGTCCGATGAGCGAATTGATCAGTCACAATCATCCTCGTATTGCCTTGATCGGCGAATGCATGATCGAGTTGCAGCAACATGCCAACGGCACACTGCAACAGAGTTTCGGTGGTGACACGCTGAACACGGCGGTCTATATGGCGCGCATGCTCGGCGGCTCGTCCCAGGTGGATTACGTCACGGCCCTGGGGGACGACAGTTTCAGCGATGCCATGTGCCAGGTGTGGGCCGATGAGCAAATCGGTCTGAGCCGTGTTCAGCGCCTGCCAGGACGATTGCCCGGTTTGTATTGCATCCAAACCGACGGCAACGGCGAGCGACGCTTTCTGTACTGGCGCAATGAAGCGGCGGTGCGTGACTGCTTTACCACGCCCGCCGCAGAGCCGATTCTGGCGGCGCTGGCGGATTACGATGTGCTGTATTTCAGTGGCATCACCTTGGCGGTGCTGGGCGAGCAGGGCCGTGCACGGTTGTTGTCAGTGTTGACCGAAGCCCGCAAGCGCGGCGCCCGGGTTGCGTTCGACAATAACTACCGACCACGGCTCTGGGCCAGCGTCGAACAGGCCCGCGAAGCCTATCGCGCGGTGCTGCCGCAAGTGGACCTGGCGTTGTTGACTGAAGATGACGAGCAAGCGCTGTTTGGCTATGCCGACACGGAACAGTTGTTGTCGGTGTACAGAGCGTTAGGTATCAGCGAAGTGGTAATCAAACGCGGCGCACAAAGCTGTCTGGTCGAGGCTTTGGGCGAGCGATTTGAAATCCCGGCGCAGAAGGTTGCGCGGGTGGTTGACACCACAGCAGCGGGCGATTCATTCAGCGCAGCGTACTTGGCCCAGCGGTTGAAGGGTGGAAGTCCAGAACAAGCAGCACTCGCCGGGCATCGGTTAGCGGGCTTGGTGATACAACATCCGGGGGCATTGATTCCCAAGAGCGTGATGCCGGTGTTTCAGTAACACCAAGAGCGAGATATGTAAGAGTCAATTGGTTGGCGAGACGGGCGACGCGGTGCATCTGAACGGCTGCGTTGTGGCTTATATCGCTAACAAGTTGGCTCCTACAGACCCCCGCTTCTACGTTCTCAATCCCGATAAAAAACCTGCACCAAGTGATACCCAAACTTGCTCTTGACCGGTCCATGGATCACCCGTACTGGTTTTTTAAATATGACTTGGTCAATGGCACCGACCATTTGCCCTGGCCGAACTTCGCCCAGATCGCCGCCGCGTTTGCCTGAGGGGCAGGTGGAATATTTTTTGGCCAACACGTCAAACGCTTCACCCTTGGCAATACGTTGTTTGAGTTGTTCGGCCTCTTCGGCGGTTTTCACCAGAATGTGGCGGGCGAGCGCTTTCATGTCTCGGGCAGTCCTGAAAAATCGGTGGGTATTATGCCTGTCCTCGATGCCGATTGATTGTTTCTGCCGACAGGTGCGCAACATCTGCAATATCGGTTTGCGCCAAACCCCTTATCAATCCAAGCTACAGCCATTCGCCGGCCAATAGAGCTACGTTTACTGTCGGCGACTCGTCATTTTTCTTGTTCATGCGGATGTGCTGCTTATGGATTTCCCCGCGCTGTTGAAAATTCTGGCCAGTCAGGACGGATCGGACCTTTTCCTGTCGACTGGCGCGCCGCCCTGCGCGAAGTTTAACGGTGTGCTTAAACCCCTGAGTAACGAGGCCTTGAAGCCGGGCGTTGTGGCGGCGGTGGCCGAGAGCATCATGGACGTCGAACAACGGGTGGAATTTGAACGTGAGCTGGAGATGAACCTGGCGGTGTCGCTGGCTGGCATCGGGCGGTTTCGGATCAATATTTTCAAGCAACGTAATGAAGTTTCAATCGTGGCCCGGAACATCAAGCTCGAAATTCCGCGTTTTGAAGATTTGAAACTGCCGCCCGTGCTGCTGGAAGTGGTGATGGAAAAGCGCGGTCTGGTGCTGGTGATCGGCGCCACCGGCTCGGGTAAATCCACGTCGCTGGCGGCCATGATCGATTACCGCAATCGCAACAGCGGCGGCCATATCATTACCATTGAGGACCCGGTGGAATTCATCCATCGACATAAAAAATCGATCATTAACCAACGTGAAGTGGGGGTCGACACTCGAAGTTTCCACGCCGCGTTGAAGAACACCTTGCGTCAGGCCCCAGACGTGATTTTGATCGGCGAGATCCGTGATCGGGAAACCATGGAGCACGCGCTGGCCTTTGCCGACACTGGCCATTTGGCTATCTCGACCCTGCACGCCAACAACGCTAACCAGGCACTGGACCGAATCATCAACTTCTTTCCGGAAGATCGCCGTCAGCAATTGCTGCATGACCTGGGCAACAACCTTAAAGCGTTTATTTCCCAGCGATTGGTCAAGACCCAGGACGGCAAGCGTCGCGCTGCGGTGGAGGTGATGCTCGGTACGCCGACTATCCGCGACTTTATCCAGCGCAACGAGTTGAATGAACTCAAAGGCATCATGGAAAAATCCGCTAACCTGGGGATGCAAACCTTCGACGGTGCGTTGTACGACTTAGTCGTCGAAGGCGCTATCAGCGAGGAGGAGGCCATGAAGAACGCCGATTCCATGAACAACGTGCGGTTGCGCCTTAAGCTGCACCGTGACAACGGATCGCCGAAAACCATCAGCACACCGCCAGCGGCGCCTCAGCCCGCCGCAGAACCCAACGTAGCCAATTGGGGGCTGGTGCCAGACCAGCCCGAGGGCAATCCGTTCAAGATTGAATAGACGACGCCAGCGGTTATATAGGCCTGGTTTATTGCGCCAACCAGCCGCCGTCGATGTTCCAGGCAGCACCGCGTACCTGGCTGCCGGCTTCGCTGCACAGGAACAGCACCAGTTCGCCCAGTTGCGGTGGTGTCACGAACTCCAGCGAAGGCTGTTTTTCGGCCAGCAGGTCGTGCCTGGCTTTTTCCAGGTCGCCGTCTGCCGCGCCACGGGCGTCGATTTGCTGCTGCACCAGCGGCGTCAGTACCCAGCCAGGGCAAATTGCATTGCACGTGACATTGCTGGTAGCTGTTTCCAGCCCCACTACTTTAGTCAAGCCAATCACGCCGTGCTTGGCTGCGACGTAGGCCGCTTTGCCGGTAGATCCCACCAGCCCGTGGACTGAAGCGATATTGACGATTCGGCCCCAGCCCTTATTGCGCATGCCCGGCAGGCAAAGGCGAGTGCTGTGGAACACCGACGACAGGTTGATGGCAATAATAGAATCCCAGCGCTCGACCGGGAAATCCTCAACCGGTGACACATGCTGTATTCCGGCGTTGTTAACCAGAATGTCGATGCCGCCGAATTCACGCTCGCCGTAGGCGACCATGTCAGCGATCTGCGCGGGGTCGCTCACGTCAGCCGGATGGTGGCCGACTTTGCCGCCGTCTTTGCCAGCCGCCGCTTCAACATCGGCCACTACTGCGGCCGCATCGCCGAAGCCGTTGAGAATCACATTAGCACCCGCGTTGGCCAGGCTCAGGGCGATGCCCAGGCCAATGCCGCTGGTGGAACCGGTAACCAGTGCAGTTTTACCATGCAAGCTCATGTTCAAGTCCTCAAGTTGGCTTTTAATCATGGGCGGCCAATCACAATCCCCTGTAGGAGGTTCCGCCACGCCTCCGACGTCGCGCTGTCGCGCCGCAAACACAGAGCCTACAGTCAAGCAAACCCAGGATGCGCTGCCGCCAATAATTCCTTGGTGTACGGATGCTGCGGTGAATCGAACACGTCATGGCTGGCGCCGCGCTCGACAACTTTGCCGTCTTTGACCACGATCAGGTCGTGGGCCAGCGCTTTGACTACTGCCAGGTCATGGCTGATAAATAAGTACGTCAGGCCGTGTTTTTCTTGAAGCTGGCGGAGCAGGGCGACCACCTGTTTCTGCACCGTGCGGTCCAGCGCCGAGGTCGGCTCGTCGAGCAGAATCAATGCCGGTTTTAATACCAGTGCTCGGGCAATGGCGATGCGTTGGCGTTGCCCGCCGGAGAACTCATGAGGGTAGCGATGCCGACTGTCAGGGTCGAGGCCCACCTCTTTCAAGGCCCGGATCACTTCAATCTCGCACTGTGTCGGCGTAAGGTTGCTGTGAACTTCGAGACCCTCACTGATGATTTGCTCCACCGACATCCGCGGGCTGAGGCTGCCGTAAGGGTCTTGAAACACTACCTGCATCTGTTTGCGCCACGGACGCATCGCTTTTTGACTCAGGCCATCCAGTGGCTGCCCCTGAAACCGAATGCTGCCCCGCGACTCAACCAAGCGCAGGATCGCTTGACCCAACGTCGACTTGCCGGACCCTGATTCGCCGACGATGCCCAGCGTCTTGCCGCGTTCAATGCTCAGGCTGATGTCATCCACCGCCTTAAGGTATTCCCGGTGCTGACCAAAAATCCCCCCGCCCAAGGAGAACCAGACCCGCAGGTTATCGACTTCCAGCACTTTCTCGCGGCTGTCACGAGGCAGAGGTTCGCCTGCCGGCTCGGCATCCAGCAGCAAACGGCTGTAGGGATGTTGCGGGTGCTTGAACAGCAGATGGCAGTTGGACTGCTCGACAATTTCCCCGGCACGCATTACGCATACCCGTTGAGCGATGCTGTGCACCAGATTCAGGTCGTGGCTAATGAGCAACAGCGACATGTTCAAGCGTTGTTGTAGCTCTTTAAGCAACAGCAAAATCTTCCGTTGCACGGTGACGTCGAGGGCCGTGGTCGGTTCGTCAGCAATCAACAAATCGGGTTCACACGCCAGGGCCATAGCAATCATTACCCGTTGCCGCTGGCCACCAGACAGTTGGTGTGGGTACGCCTTGAGGCGCTTGTGAGGGTATTGAATGCCCACCAGTTCCAGTAGTTCAATGATTCGACGTTGCGCCGCCTTACCACTCAGTCCCCGGTGTACCAGCAAGGTCTCGCCAATTTGCTTGGCCAGGGTATGCAACGGGTTGAGCGAGGTCATAGGCTCCTGGAAGATCATTGCGATGCGGTTGCCGCGAATCTCCCGCAGTGTCGACGCGCTTGCGCCCACCAGTTGCTGGCCGCGATAACGAATGCTGCCGGTGGTCTGCGTACCGGCGTGATGCAGCAGTTGCAGAATCGAATGGGCCGTCACTGACTTGCCCGAGCCGGACTCGCCCACCAACGCCAGGCATTCGCCTGCGGGAATGTCCAGGCTCAGTTTTTTTACCACCGTGTGCCCGTTGAAGGCAACCGTCAGGTCGCGAATTTCAATCAGGTTTTCGGACATATCAAGACCTCGGGTCGAAAGCATCGCGCAACGCCTCGCCAATGAATACCAGCAGCGACAGAATCAGCGCCAAGGTGAAAAACGCAGTCAGGCCCAGCCACGGCGCTTGCAAATTCTGTTTGCCCTGGCCGATTAGTTCGCCCAGTGAGGCGCTACCTGCTGGCATGCCGAACCCCAGGAAATCCAGGGCGGTCAGGGTCGAAATAGCACCGGTCAAAATGAACGGCAGGTAACTCAAGGTCGCGTTCATGGCGTTGGGCAGGATGTGCCGCATGATCACTTTTTTATCGCTGAGGCCCAGCGCTCGGGCCGCTTTGACGTATTCCAGGTTACGTCCGCGCAGAAACTCCGCGCGCACCACATCGACCAATGCCAGCCATGAAAACAGCGCCATGATCCCCAGTAACCACCAGAAATTCGGTTCGACGAAGCCCGACAGAATGATCAGCAGATACAGTACCGGCAACCCGGACCAGACCTCTAGCAAACGCTGGCCGACCAAATCGACCCAGCCACCGTAATAGCCTTGCAATGCACCTGCAGCAATCCCGATCAGGGCGCTGATAAACGTCAGGGCCAACGCGAACAGAATCGATACCCGCGCACCGAATATCACCCGTGCCAGTACGTCCCGGGCCTGATCGTCAGTGCCCAACCAATTGGTTGAACTGGGCGGGCTAGGGGAGGGCTTGACCAAGTCGTAGTTGGGCGTGTCATCGCTGAACGGGATCGGCGGGAATAGCATCCAGCCGTCGCCGTTGGCGATCAGTTTACGCACGTAGTCGCTGCGGTAGTCCGGCTGGAAGGGCAGTTGACCGCCAAATTCCTGCTCCGTATAGCGCTTGAACGCGGGGAAATACAACGAGTGCTGATAACTCAACACCAGCGGTTTATCGTTCGCAATCAGCTCACCACCCAGGCTCATCAAGAACAGCGCGCAGAACAACCACAGGGACCACCAGCCCCGGCGGTTATCGCGGAAGCGTTGGAAGCGGCGGCGGCCTAACGGAGAAAGTCTGAACATCAGGCGTTCCTCGCGCTGAAATCAATGCGTGGATCGACCAGCGTGTAGCACATGTCACCCACCAGTTTTATCAGCAGGCCGAACAGGGTAAAAATGAACAGCGAACCGAACACCACCGGATAATCCCGAGAAACCGCAGCTTCATAGCTCATGCGGCCGAGGCCATCCAGAGAGAAAATCACTTCAATCAGCAGCGAGCCTGCGAAAAATACGCTGATGAAGGCCTGGGGGATCCCGGACACCACTAGCAACATGGCGTTGCGAAAAACATGGCCATACAGCACGCGTTTCTCGCTGACGCCTTTGGCCCGCGCGGTTACTACGTACTGACGGGTGATTTCATTGAGAAATGAATTCTTGGTCAGAATGGTCAAGGTAGCGAAACCACCGATCACCAATGACATGACTGGCAATACCAAGTGCCAGAAGTAGTCGGCAATCTTGCCCACGGTAGAGAGCTGTTGGAAGTTTTCCGAGACCAGCCCCCGGACGGGAAACCAGTTCAGCGATGTGCCGCCGGCAAACACCACCACCAGCAACATGGCGAATAAAAATGCTGGCATGGCGTAACCGATGATGATTGCGGTACTGGTCCAGATGTCGAAGTGACTGCCATGCCTGACCGCTTTACGAATACCCAGCGGGATCGACACTAGGTAGGTGATCAGCGTCGCCCATAGGCCCAGGGAAATCGACACCGGCATCTTCTGCAGAATCAAATCCGTGACTTTCGCGCCGCGGAAGAAACTATTGCCGAAATCCAGTCGCGCGTAGTTTTTCAGCATCAGCCACAGCCGTTCATGCAGCGGTTTGTCGAAGCCGTATTGGTGCTCGATTTCTTTGATCAATTTCGGGTCCAGGCCTCGGCTGGCACGGGAAACGGTGCTGCCGCTACGGGACTCAGCCGGCGCACCGCCTACACTGCTGGCAGAGCCAATGCCTTGCAGGTGGGCGATGGCTTGCTCCACCGGCCCGCCAGGCGCGGCCTGAACGATAAAAAAATTGACCAGCAAGATGCAAAACAACGTAGGAATGATCAACAGCAGTCTTCGCAGTAAATAACCGAGCATTCAATGCACCTCTGCGGGATTGGCCGATGCACCGCGTTTTTCCGCGAATTGCTCGTTGTTCAGTGGAGTGGGGCTGATTTCCCACCAGGTTTCAATGGCTTCGCCGTTGGCGGCCTGGACCTTGGGAATACCGAAGCGGTTCCACCAGACGGTAGACGAGCCGGGCGGGTAGAAATTGGGAATCCAGTAGTAGCCCCATTGCAGTACCCGATCCAGTGCGTGGGCATAGTTGACCATTGTCGGCTTATCGCTCGCCTTGACCAGCCCGGAAATCAGGCTGTCAACGGCCGGATCCTGCAGGACCATGTAGTTGTTTGAACCGGGATCTTTGGCGCTTTTAGAGCCAAAGCAGCTGTACAGTTCCAGGCCTGGCGAGGTCGACACTGGATAGCCAGTGACGATCATGTCGTAATCCCGCGCCATGACCCGATTGAGGTATTGCGCGGCATCAATGCGGCGGATGTCGAAGGTGATGCCGATTTGCGCCAGGTTACGTTTGTAGGGCAGCAGCAGCCGCTCGATACCGGATTGAGCATTAAGGAAAGAGAACGCGAACGGTTCGCCCGCCGCGTTGACCAGATGGTCACCTTTCGGCATCCAGCCTGCTTCTTCCAATAGCTTCAGGGCTTGCAATTGCTTGTCACGAATGAAGCCGGTGCCATCGGTTGTTGGGGTATGAAACACATCGGTGAATACTTCCGACGGCACCTTCCCGCGCAGCGGTTCGAGTATTTTCAGTTCTTCGTCAGTGGGCAGTTGGTCGGCGGCCAATGCGCTATTGGAAAAGTAACTGTTCTGACGCACATACACATTGTGCATCATCTGCCGATTGCTCCATTCAAAGTCCCACAACATCGCCAAAGCTTCGCGAACGCGTCGGTCCTTAAACATCGGCCGTTCAAGGTTGAAGATATAGCCTTGAGAACTCTGCACCGCACCCTCGGCCAACTGTGCTTTTTGCAGGCGGCCTTCGCTCAGTGCGGGGCTTTCGTAGCCAATGGAATAGGCGGTCGCGGAGAATTCGCGGTTGTAATCGTAGGCACCGCCACGCAATACCTGACGCGCGACGTCGATGTCACCGAAATACTCGACGCTGAATTTATCGAAGTTATAAAGGCCTCTGCTGACTGGCAAGTCCTTGCCCCACCAGTCCGGATCACGCTCGAAGGTGATGCTGCGTCCGGCGTCGACCTTACTCACCTTATAGGGGCCACTGCCCAAGGGGATTTCGAAACCGCCGCCATCGGTAAAATCTCGAGTTTTCCACCAATGCTCGGGAAATACAGGCAGCGACGCCAAGTCCAGCGGTAGGGTTCGGTTCTCGTTGCTTTTGAAATCAAAGCGAATTTGCGTGGGCGACTCGACTTCAACCTTGGCAACGTCTTCGAATTCGGTGCGGTATTCCAGGCTGCCCTGGGTCATCAGCAGGTCATAGGAATACCGTACGTCTTCGGCGGTGATTGGAACGCCATCGGCAAAACGCGCTTTAGGGTTCAGGTAGAAACGCAGCGACAAGCCGTTATCGAGGCGCTCCATTCGCTGTGCGACCAATCCGTAAACTGTGTAGGGCTCATCCAACGAGCGAACAGCCAGCGGGGAATAGAGCATGCCGCTGATTTGCGACACACCGGTGCCTTTGTCGATATAGGGCAATAGATGGTCGAATTGGCCAATAGACTGCGCGGACCGCCGCATGCTGCCACCCTTGGGGGCGTCCGGGTTAACGTAATCGAAATGGGTGAAGTCGGCGGGGTATTTAGGCGCCTCACCGTAGACAGTCAGGGCATGTTCCGGAGCGGCGGCCAAGGGCTGAAAGCCAGAAATCAAGGCTAGCGTTGCGACAATCAACGATGAAAAAACAAAACGCATTGCTCAAATCCTGACTGATGTCCGCAAGCGAATATCAGGGTTAAGGGTAAAAAACCAAGATTGTGCAGAAACCTGCCGGACCATAAGCTGTTTATAGCGCAATGACGAGTCTGATAGCCGCGGGCTAACCATGCATTGACACATGGAGTTGCACAATCGGTTTTTTTGTCTGTACGCATAAATGTCTTGAATGACATAGCCGGTACAGCCTTACGGCAGGTGTAAGCGTTTTAAATGAAAACGGCCCGTCAGACAGACGGGCCGTTGAGTCAGCGGTGCAAGACTTAATCTTGGCGGCTGGTGACTTCCAGAAGGTGATAACCGAATTGAGTTTTTACCGGACCTTGCACGACATTGATTGGCGCGCTGAAGACCACGGTGTCGAATTCCTTAACCATCTGGCCTGGGCCGAACGAACCCAGATCGCCGCCTTGACGGCTGGATGGGCAGCTTGAATTGGCCTTGGCGATTTCGGCGAAATCAGCGCCGCCTTCAATTTGGCTTTTAAGTTCGTTGCACTTGTCTTCGCTGGCAACAAGGATGTGGCGGGCAGTGGCTTTAGCCATGGGAATATTACTCCTGTGAAAAAAGGGGAAGCCTACCGGATTAAGGACGGTAATTCCCGGGAAAGTTCCGACCGTCCTTTAGGTTGATCATCCGGACGGTTACCGTGTCATTCGCTCAATTTTGCAGGCGTAGCCGTTTGGCCGCGTCGCGCAGTAACTGCTCGCTGCCGTCCCAGCCCAGGCAACCGTCCGTCACTGAGACGCCGTAGCGCAGAGTGCCGCTCAGCGGCTGACAGCCTTCGAACAAGTGACTTTCGAGCATCATGCCAACCAGCGAGCGGTCACCTTGCAAGCGCTGTTCAAGCACGTCGTTGAACACGGCAGGTTGACGCAAGGGGTCTTTGCCGCTGTTGGCGTGGCTGCAATCGACCATGATTCGCGAGGCTACTCCGACCTTTTCCAGGGTCGCACGTACCTTGGCCACGCTCTGGCTGCCGTAGTTGGGGCCGCTGTGGCCACCGCGCAGCACCATGTGCGTGTCGGGATTGCCTTGGGTTTCGATGATGGCCGGATGACCGTGCCGATCGATACCGAAATGGCGATGGGCATGGGCTGCCGAGCGCATGGCGTCTGTGGCGATGGCGACGCCGCCGTCAGTACCATTTTTAAAACCTACCGGCATGGCCAAGCCGCTGGCCATTTCCCGGTGAATTTGCGATTCAGTGGTGCGAGCACCAATGGCGACCCAGCTCAACAGGTCGTCGAAATAGCCTGCTGCCATCGGCTGCAGAATTTCGGTGGCAATGGGCAAGCCCAGCCGAAGCAGTTCGCGCATCAAGTCCCGGGACAGCGTCAAACCGCCGGCCATGTCATCACTACCGTCGAGGCGAGGGTCATAGGCCAACCCTTTCCAGCCCACGGTGGTGCGGGGTTTTTCGACGTAGGCGCGCATCACCAGTAACAATTCATCGCTGACGTCCGCGGAAAGCGCGGCCAAACGTTCGGCGTATTCCAGGGCGGAGCGGGGGTCATGGATCGAGCAAGGTCCGACAACCACCAATAAACGGGCGTCTTCACCGTTGAGAATGGCGCGCACTTGCTGACGATGAGCAGCAACCTGGTGGGTAAGCGCTGTGTCCAGGGGCAATTGCTGTTTGAGTTGCAAGGTGCTGGGCAAACGCTGTGGGGGTAGAACGCTGTCGATCAAAGTCACGCTGTGCGACGACAGTTCTGACACATTTTTTACCGCGACGGACGAATTCATGTGCTGGCTTCCTGGGCGGGCGCGGTGTACCGCGCTCGACGCCCTATTGGGGTGTTCGACAATTGGCCGTAACGGCCTTCAGTGTTGGCATGCCACCCGAAAGTGACCGATCGGAGGCGGCAGGCTGTCCCGAACGGAGGCTGCTAAATCGCCAGGCGAAGTGGGTGTCGTTGCGGTAACCAGTGGCGTAGTTCATGTCGTGTTCCTTAATTCAATTCAATGTAATTCGTGTTTGTCGGGCCTGAAAAAACAAAACCCCCGATCAGGTTGCCGACCGGGGGTAGAGAATTCTCTGGTTGGCGACCCCGTTATGTGGGCGCCTTATAGGTATCAGGCGCGCTAGTGGCTAAACCAATACCCAAAATAAAAATTAACGGGTGCTACAACCAGACCTGTTACCGCCATGGCAGGCACGGCTGTAGCCAAGCGACGAGCGCTGGCAGAGCGATGTGACTGCGATGAAGTGGACTGCAACATGGTCTGTCTCCGTTTAATGGAGCCGAGCTTACTGCACCGGCGTGTGACTGTTCAATTAGAAATTCGCATCGCGCCGATTGAATGCGCAGGGGGTTGGAAATTGCAATCCGTCTTCCACACAGGCCGTCGCGGAGCAAACACAGTGTAGGAGCGCGCTTGCCCGCGATCGGGCGAAGCAGTTGTAAATCAGGCAAATTGGTTTTTTGGAACTGGGTTGGGCATTTGGGACCGCTTCGCGCTCCATTGCGGGCAAGCGCGCACCTACAATTTAATTTTGCGTAAACTCAATTGAGCTACGCGTTGTTTGATAGGGAAGCTCAACTCGACTCGCGCCAAAGCTATGGGATCGACTTTATTCGGCAAGCGGGTGGTACGGTGTGTCAGACCTACCGCGGCGTGACCCTCGCGGATGAAGTCGTCCCCGCAGGGGTATTCAACCCGTTGATTGTTGACATAAGTTGTTAGAGAGGAGGCACAGACATGAACGTGACGCTGCGCCAGGCCACCGCTGCTGATCTGGACTTCGCTCGTGAACTGACCCGGGTGAATATGCGCCGTTATTACGTCGAATTTGGTTGCGTATGGCATGGAGAACTATTCGATGACGAATGGAAGACGCGGCAGAGCTTCGTCATCCTCAAGACTAATAAGCGGATTGGTTTTTTCAGCGTTAGTCTGGAGTCGCTTTATCTTTACCTGCGGGACATACAACTGTGCGAGCCATATCGAGGCGAAGGTGTTGGCGGTTGGGTCATGAATCAGATTGCCTCAATGACCTATGAACACGGATTCAAATGCGTCCGACTGAAAGTGTTCAAGAGCAATCCGGCGATAGCTCTTTACCAACGGCATAAATATACCGTCGTCGGCGCCGAGGA
This sequence comes from Pseudomonas sp., assembly GCF_028293835.1. Classification (GTDB taxonomy): domain Bacteria; phylum Pseudomonadota; class Gammaproteobacteria; order Pseudomonadales; family Pseudomonadaceae; genus Aquipseudomonas. The sequence continues at coordinate 9,142 of NZ_JAQGNX010000079.1, read as the reverse complement.
CGCGTTGTTATGGATGGAGCGCGTTCTCAATGATTGAGTCGCTGCTTGGGCATGGGGACACACCGTGTCGAGATGCCGAACGCAACCACCGTCCCGAATGACGGTAATTTTTCAGTTAAAGAAGACCTGCAACGAGCAGCGTTCAGTCATAAGAGCGCTACCCAAGAGCAGAGTTGAAAAGCAAAGGTCATTCCGCTGATGGCGCAACGCCTGACTGTTTTTCAACTGGAATGCTACCAATTTTCATTCCTAGCAACACCGCAACTTTATGGGATTCGCCACGCTTACCTTTTTTGCGTCCGGCCAAGACTTGATAGGTCGTCGCAGGATCAATGCTGTGTTCCCTGGCGAATTCTTGAACTGATTTTCCTTGTTGCTCTAACCAAGCCTTAGCTTGTGCAGCGGTACGTATTCCGGGCATAGTTCAAAACCGTTCAAATCAGTTTAATTTTCATCGATTCTACCCCTCGTAAGGATAGGGTCAACAGGATTATGCATTCAAATGAATGGAATTGGTTCAAGATTGCGAAAAGAACGAGAGCGCTTAGGCCTCTCGCAGCGAGTATTTGGTGAAATTGGTGGTGTAGAGGCTAATGCTCAGGGCAAATACGAAAGCGGCGACCGTGCCCCTAAAGCCGATTATCTGGCAGCTGTTGCAGCGCGAGGTGTGGACGTTCTATTTGTGCTTACCGGTATGCCAACCCCGATTCCCGTCGACAACCTCACTCAGGCCGAGGAAAAGGTCCTCGGTAGTTTTAGGACGTTGCATAAAGAGGACCAAGACGCGATCAGGCGATTGACGACGACCATGGCTGATCTGTCAGCTTCATATTTGACAAACAACAAATCGATGTGAACGGCGCCTCGGGTAAATATTGCTGTGACTGGGCTTTCTCAAAAAAAATCTAAATAGATGAAGACGTTAATGGTAGCGTGTCATTAACGCTGTTCACTCGCCGGCGTTGCACCAATATCGTGCCTTACGCTAGGTCTGGCTCGATGTTTTTGCTAAGGTGGGCAACATTCGTCATGACCGTTTTGTGAGGTGTCTGCTTGATTAGGGTGCTAGTAGTCGATGACCATGATCTTGTTCGAACAGGCTTTACACGGATGTTGGCCGATATCGATGGGCTCCAGGTCGTAGGGCAGGCTGAGTCAGGTGAAGAGTCCCTGCAGAAAGCCCGTGAACTCAAACCCGATGTGGTGTTGATGGATGTCAAAATGCCTGGCATCGGGGGGCTGGAGGCCACTCGTAAACTGATCCGCAGCCACCCCGATATCAAAGTCGTGGCCGTTACGGTCTGTGAAGAGGATCCGTTTCCGACCCGACTGTTGCAGGCTGGCGCGGCGGGTTATATGACCAAGGGCGCAGGCTTGGCCGAGATGGTTCAGGCCATACGTCTGGTATTTGCCGGGCAACGCTACATCAGTCCGCAAATTGCTCAGCAGTTGGCGCTCAAGTCTTTTCAGCCGCAGAGCAGTAATTCGCCATTCGATCTGCTGTCGGAGCGTGAAATTCAGATTGCGCTGATGATCGTGGGTTGTCAGAAAGTCCAGACCATTTCTGACAAGTTGTGTTTGTCGCCCAAAACAGTTAACACTTACCGATACCGTATTTTTGAAAAGCTCTCCATCGGCAGCGATGTCGAGCTAGCCCTATTGGCCGTTCGCCACGGCATGGTTGATGCCAGTCTCTGAAATGACCCAAACGTTCGATCCAAGTGCCTTTCTCTCTACCTGCAGTGGCCGTCCCGGTGTGTATCGGATGTTCGATGCCGAGGCGCGCTTGCTGTATGTCGGCAAAGCAAAAAATCTCAAGAATCGATTGGCCAGCTATTTTCGCAAAACCGGACATGCACCGAAGACCAGTGCGTTGGTCGCCCGTATTGCGCAAATCGAAACCACGATCACCGCCAACGAAACCGAAGCGCTGTTGTTAGAGCAGACACTCATCAAAGAGTGGCGGCCGCCCTACAACATTTTGCTGCGTGACGATAAATCCTACCCCTACGTTTACCTGTCGGACGGCGATTTCCCACGCCTAAGCATCCATCGCGGTGCGAAAAAGGGTAAGGGCCGGTATTTCGGCCCTTACCCGAGCGCCGGGGCCATACGTGAAAGCTTGAGCCTGCTCCAGAAAGCCTATCTGGACCGGCAATGCGAAGACAGATATTTCAAAAACCGGACCCGGCCGTGCCTGCAATACCAGATCAAGCGTTGCAAGGGGCCATGCGTCAACTTGGTCGAGCCTGAGGTGTATGCGCAAGACGTCCGTCACTCAATCATGTTCCTTGAAGGCCGCAGCAACGCGCTGTCCAACGAGCTCAATGCAGCCATGGAGGAGGCGTCGGTCAATCTGGAGTTCGAACACGCGGCAGAACTGCGTGATCAGATCTCGCTGTTGCGACGGGTTCAGGATCAGCAAAGCATGGACGGCGGCACGGGTGACGTCGACGTAGTGGCGGCATTCATCAACCCGGGCGGCGCCTGTGTGCACTTGATCAGTGTGCGCGGCGGAAGGGTATTAGGCAGCAAGAGTTTCTTCCCTCAGGTCGGTATCGAGGAAGAGGTGGGCGAGGTTATGTCCGCATTTCTGTCGCAATACTTTCTCAGCGATCATGACCGCGAATTGCCCGGCGAAGTCATCGTCAACGTGGTTCACGAGGACTTTCCGACGCTGATTGATGCGATTGAAGAAATACGTGGCCATGAAATGATTATCAGCCACCGGGTGCGCGGCACCCGTGCGCGCTGGCAGCAATTGGCGGTGACCAATGCCGAACAAGCGCTCACCGCTCGCCTGGCGAACCGACAGCACACGACGGCGCGCTTTGAAGCATTGGCGAAAGTGCTGAACCTTGATGAGCCACCGCAGCGCCTTGAGTGCTACGACATCAGCCACTCCAGCGGCGAGGCGACCGTGGCTTCCTGCGTGGTTTTTGGTCCGGAAGGGCCGATCAAAGCGGATTACCGCCGCTATAACATCGAAGGCATTACCGGCGGTGACGATTACGCGGCCATGCACCAGGCGTTGACGCGGCGCTTCAGCAAAATCAAGGATGGCGAAGGCAAACTGCCGGATATCTTGCTGGTCGACGGCGGTAAAGGGCAGTTGTCCATGGCCCGGGATGTGATGAATGAGTTGGCGATACCGGGCATCATTTTATTGGGCGTAGCCAAAGGCGCCACACGCAAGGCCGGTTTCGAAACGCTGTATCTGAACGACGCCGCCCATGAGTTCACGTTGAAGGGCGATTCGCCAGCGTTGCACTTGATTCAACAGATTCGTGACGAAGCTCACCGATTTGCCATCACCGGGCACCGCGCCCGGCGCGGCAAAACACGTCGCACCTCGACCTTGGAAGGGGTCGCTGGCGTGGGGCCCACCCGTCGCCGTGACCTGCTGAAACACTTCGGTGGATTGCAAGAATTGTCCCGTGCCAGCATCGAAGAAATAGCTAAAGCACCCGGAATCAGTAAAAAGCTCGCAGAGTCGATTTATGCCAGCCTGCACAGCGAGTAGAATGCCCGCTCACCTCGTAGCCAGTTGTGCCGATGAATATCCCTAATCTGATCACCGTAATACGTGTCCTGCTGATACCGATCTTCATTTTGCTGTTTTACCTGCCTTACCACTGGAGCTACACGGCGGCCAGTACGGTCTTCGCCATTGCGGCGGCAACCGATTGGCTAGATGGTTACCTGGCGCGTCGGCTCGAACAAAGCACGCCATTCGGTGCGTTTCTCGATCCAGTGGCTGACAAGCTGATGGTAGCGGTCGCGCTGGTGCTGTTGGTTCAGGCCCACGCCAACCTGTGGCTGACATTACCGGCTGCGGTCATTATCGGTCGCGAGATCGTGATCTCTGCGTTACGGGAATGGATGGCTGAAATCGGCGCTCGGGCACATGTGGCCGTTTCCAGCCTGGGTAAATGGAAAACCGCAGCGCAGATGATCGCCCTGGTTATTCTGTTGGCAAACCCGCCAGGGTTCACCTTCTGGGTCGTGCTCGGTTACGTGCTGTTGCTGGTAGCGGCGGGGCTTACGCTGTGGTCAATGGTTCAGTATTTGCGCGCCGCCTGGCCACACCTGCGGGACACCACGGAGAAAAAATAAGTTTTTGAATCAAGGGCTTGACGGGGCTATCTGAATCGATAGAATAGCGCCTCGTCACCAAGATGCGGGAATAGCTCAGTTGGTAGAGCACGACCTTGCCAAGGTCGGGGTCGCGAGTTCGAGTCTCGTTTCCCGCTCCAAATATTGCGCTGCAGAGTTCCACTGAATTCTGTAAGCGATTGAAATCAGGACCTTCGGGTCCTTTTTTCGTTCCAGCGAGATCACCGGAAACCTCTGACAACCACGACTTTTAAGCCATGGCACTTTCCGATCTGGTCGTCCGGCAGGCGAAAACGACCGGCAAGGCGTTCACCCTTAACGATCTCGACGGGCTGCTTCGCGCTGCCTCAATCCCCCGCGCCATGGTCCATTCCTGCGCCTGCCCGAGCTACCGGCCAAGTGTTGATACCATAACGCCCGATAATGTCCACGAGACCATCAAAATGGCGCGCGACGCTCTCGCTTAAGCCAATCACCCGCCAGCAGTACGAAGTGGGGCGAAGTACTAATCACCACGCAGCGATCCTTTGATCTTTGCCTGGAGGTTAAATATCAATTGCTTGGCTCGCTATTTTTCCGCAACAGCCCAACCCCGACACTGTGCTCCTGAATCAAACCCACCGGAGTCACAGCCATGCCTATTGCCCTGCTCGCGCTGACCCTTAGCGCCTTTGCCATCGGGACGACCGAGTTCGTCATCGTTGGCCTGTTACCCACCATCGGTACCGACCTTGGGGTCAGCCTGCCGTCGGCCGGCCTGTTGGTCAGCCTTTACGCCCTGGGTGTCGCCGTTGGCGCGCCCGTTCTCACCGCCCTGACCGGCAAAGTCCCACGCAAATTGCTGTTGTTGTCGCTGATGGTGTTGTTCACCCTTGGCAATTTGCTGGCCTGGAAAGCCCCGAGTTACGAATCGTTGATCATTGCGCGCATCGTCACCGGTCTGGCCCACGGGGTGTTTTTCTCGATTGGCTCAACCATCGCCACCAGCCTGGTGCCGAAGGAAAAAGCCGCCAGCGCGATTGCGATCATGTTCACCGGTCTGACCGTGGCGCTGGTCACCGGCGTGCCACTGGGGACCTTTATCGGTCAACATTTCGGCTGGCGTGAAACGTTCCTCGCGGTGTCCGCACTCGGGGTGATTGCCTTCATCGGCAGTCTGCTTTACGTGCCGAAAAACATCGTCCACAGCAAACCGGCTTCACTGTTGCAGCAATTGCAGGTGCTCAAACAACCGCGTCTGCTGCTGGTGTACGCCATGACCGCGGTCGGTTACGGCGGCTCGTTCATTGCCTTTACCTTTCTTGCGCCGATTCTCCAGGACATTTCCGGCTTCAGCGCCAGCACCGTCAGCCTGGTGCTTTTGGTCTATGGCATCTCGGTGGCCGTCGGCAATATCTGGGGCGGCAAACTGGCCGATAAACGCGGTCCGATCAGCGCCCTGAAAATCATCTTCGCCTTGCTCGCTGCGGTGCTGTTCGTGCTGACCTTCACCGCTGGTAATCCATGGTTGGCCTTGGCCACCGTGCTGGTCTGGGGCGCGGTCGCCTTCGGCAACGTGCCAGGTCTGCAGGTTTATGTGGTGCGTCAGGCTGAGCATCACACACCGAATGCGGTGGACGTTGCGTCAGGTTTGAACATTGCGGCGTTTAACCTCGGCATTGCCGGTGGTGCGTGGGGCGGTGGTTTAATCGTTGCTCACATGGGGTTAATCCACACAGCGTGGATTGGTGGCCTGGTGGTGTTGGTCGCATTGGCGCTGACCGTCTGGAGCGGTCGCCTTGATCGTCTCGGCCCGGTGTATGCCGAACCGGTGGACGGTTTGGCGCGCAATGTTGCTGGGCATTAGAAAAGCCGGCTGTATGGAAACTATTCGAGCGCCAAGCGCCAGCTCAACTCTTGGTACTCCTCGTTCTTTTTGAGCGACCACAGATCGTAAAAGATATAAACGTTTCGCGGAGTAACGCGAAGCTTTGATCTGGGCTTGAGTTTTCACACAGCCACGGCGGAGATTAGTCCTGACTCCGCCATAACCCAACACATAACCTTTCATTGAATGAGGCAGCGGGTGATAGAGGCTTATGTCCCGTTCCGTGCTCCGCCAGGGCCTGACGCAACGGCAGATAACCCCCATCGCTGCTGTAGCGCAGGGCATTAACCACAGCCGATAAGCGTCGGACCTGGTTTAGCCAATTGTTCCGATATGCGCTGGTGAAGCTCGAGGGGTTGGAACACAACCCTGCTTTAGACCTCGATGTTATCGCACTCCCCCAAACCCACAGCTGCACACAATCCGTTTTTACGTATGGACGAACTGCTGACGTTGCTCGCTGCGTTTCGTAGACACCGACCGCGACGTCTTCTACTTGCCATCTTTCCTCCTATAACTGACACTATGACAGCTTTGCATGGCAATTGAGCAACAGTAAGTTGTCATTCTCGCCGTGCCCTGAACTGTTTTGCGGATTAATGGAGACACAGGATGAGAACACTGGATCAACCCACTGCAGTGATTATCGGGGCTGGCCATGCCGGTAGCGAGGCGGCAATTTCATTGCGTCAGAACGGCTATACCGGACGCATTGTGCTAGTGGGAGACGAGCAGAGCTTGCCCTATCAGCGGCCATCACTGTCCAAAGCCTTCCTGGCCGGCAGCGTAGCGGCCGAAGCAATACTGCTTAGGCCGCTGGCCATTTATGCCAAATCAGAGATTGAAATGCGGGTAGGTACGCGTGTAACAGGCATTGATCGTGCGTCGCATCACATCACGCTGTCGGATGGCACGTCGCTGCGTTACACCCGCCTGATACTTGCCACCGGTAGCCGCCCACGGTTGCTGCAGGCGCCGGGGTTGCCGGTCGGTAAGGTGTCGGCAAACGTTCATTATTTACGCACTTTGGCCGATGTGGAACGGTTGCACCCTCAGTTCATCGGAGGGCAGCGGCTAGTGATTATCGGCGGCGGGTATATCGGCCTGGAAGTCGCTTCGGTTGCGCGGAAGGCTGGCCTTGAAGTTGTGGTTCTGGAGGCTTCGTCGCGAGTGCTTTCCCGCGTAACCGCGCCTGAAGTATCGAGTTTTTACGAGGCGGTGCATCGTTCGGCAGGAGTCGATATAAGGGTCAATACACAAATCGAACGATTTACCTATGATGCGTCTACCGAATGCGTCAGCGGTATCGTTACGTGTGACGGCGCAACGCTCTTGCTGGATTTGGTCATCATCGGCATCGGTGTATTACCCAACAGCGAGTTGGCAGAACAGGCCGGACTTGAGGTGGATAACGGCATTCAGGTCAATGAATTTGCCCAAACATCGGACCCGGACATCTTCGCCATCGGCGATTGCAGCAGTCATCCCAGTCCAATTTACTCGCGGCGCTTGCGCCTGGAGTCGGTGCCCAATGCGCTTGAACAGGCGCGTACCGCTGCGAAGGCCATCAACGGCATGCTGGTTCCCTATGCGCCCGTGCCATGGTTCTGGTCGGATCAGTACGATCTAAAACTACAAATGGTGGGGTTGTCTCTGGGATACGACCAAGTGGTAATGCGCGGGTCTCCGGCGAAGCGTTCGTTTGTAGTGTTCTACCTGCTCAGCGGCAGCATTATCGCAGCCGACTGTATAAACCGGTCGCAGGAGTTCATGTTTGCCAAAAAACTGGTCGCGGCACGGGCAACTCCAAGTCCTTCGATGCTGGCTGATGAAATGCTCAACCTGAAGGCACTACTGGACGCGCTACCGGCACAATTGCTTGAACCTGTTCAACCGGCCTGACGCGCGCCTGAGCGAGAGTCGCGCCCTGGATCCAGTGTTCGCGGGCGCTACCAAGTGGCATTTCCCAGTCGCCTCCCGCTAGAGTCTGTGCTGCGCTAACGACATGCTCGGAGGCTCATTGCAGATTCGTTATTGTTGTGGGTTGGGGCGTTCTCCCGAAGCAGCTTTGCCGAGTTTTGACGTGCTGCGGGAGAGGGCGGTGCCCAGCGCTTGTTGAGCCTCGGCGGAACCCAAGCGGGCAATGAATAAAAGATTTTCCTGACGCAGGGTGTCTTGCAGTTGCTGAAAGTCGGCGCGTTTTAGTAGCTGCTTGGTTTGCCTTAACGCGTCTGGCGGTAACGCCAGAAATCGGCTGGCTTGCTGTCGAGCGACTGCGAGGCATTGCGCCCCATCCTCCAGCACTTCATTCGCAAAGCCCCATGCAACGGCTTTTGTACCGTCGAGGGTTTCACCCAGAAGCAATAACCCGGCTGCCCGGGCACGCCCCAGCAACCGAGGCAGCAGCAGGGTAGCGCCAAACTCTGGACATAAGCCAAGGCTCACGAACGGCATGCGCAGCTTCGCGTTTCGACTGACGGCGACATAATCGCAATGCAGCAGCAGTGTCATTCCAATGCCGATCGCCGCGCCACATACCGCAGCGATCAATGGTTTTTCCAGCTCGATGACCGACGCCATGAAGCGGAACGCAGGGCTGTCCAAGTCTGTCGGCGGGACCCGAAGAAAATCCTCTAAATCATTGCCGCTGGTGAACGCGTGTTCGCCGCCTGTCAAAAGAACCACTTTGACGTCGGGGTTTTCGGCCGCATCGAAAAGGGCCTCGGCCAGGCTCGAATACATGGCATTAGTCAGCGCATTGAGCTTGTCTGGACGGTTCAAGCCCAAGGTCAATAGCCCAGCAGATAAATCAATCGTAATCGGTTCGTTCATGGTGTTTGGCTGCGATGGGCATGAAGCATAAAAATCTCCGGATTGGACTGATGTACGCCTGTACACTATAACGCTATATTGTGATAAAAATAACATATCGTCAGTTATTGATTGACTTTTTCATGATAAAAAACAAAAGTGGATTGACGGTCATCAGGCCTTCCTTCCGTTTAGAGAACTTCATGAAAATTCTTGTCCCCGTCAAACGAGTGGTCGACTACAACGTCAAGGTTCGCGTCAAAGCGGACAACTCCGGCGTCGACCTCGCTAACGTCAAAATGTCGATGAACCCCTTCTGCGAAATCGCTGTAGAAGAAGCCGTACGCC
>NZ_JAQGNX010000031.1 GCF_028293835.1 Pseudomonas sp. | reverse complement strand
TCATCAGAATCGGCGTGCCTTTGACAGCTGACTGATAAGCAATGCCGCCGCCCATGATCCCGGCGCCGAGCACGGCTGCCTGTTTCACGTCTTTAGCGACTTCATCGTAAACCTTGGCTTTTTTCTTAAGTTCCTGATCGTTCAGGAACAGACCGATCAAGCTCTGTGCGGCTGAAGTCTTGGCCATTTTAACGAAGCCGGTCGCTTCGATTTCCAGGGCCTTGTCACGGCCAAAGTTGGCGGCTTTCTGGATGGTCTTGATCGCTTCAACCGGAGCCGGGTAGTTCGGGCCGGCTTGACCCGCGACAAAACCCTTGGCTGTTTCGAATGCCATCATCTGTTCAATGGCGTTGAGTTTAAGCTTGTCCAGTTTTGGCTGGCGACGGGCTTTGTGATCAAACTCGCCTGAAATGGCACGCTTGATCAGGTCCAGCGCCGCTTCGGCGAGCTTGCCTGGAGCAACCACGGCATCGACGGCGCCTACTTTCAAGGCGTCTTCGGCACGGTTTTCCTTGCCCGAGGCAATCCACTCGATAGCGTTGTCAGCACCGATCAGGCGCGGCAAACGGACCGTACCGCCGAAACCCGGGTACAGGCCCAGCTTGACTTCAGGCAGACCGATTTTGGCGCTGTCCGACATGACGCGGAAGTCAGCCGCCAGGCACATTTCAAAACCACCGCCCAATGCGATGCCATTGATTGCTGCCACGGTTGGAACACCGAGGTCTTCGAAATCGCTGAAAATCTTGTTGGCTTCGAGGTTGCCAGCCACCAGCTCAGCATCCGGCAACTTGAAGTTCTCGACGAACTCGGTGATGTCGGCGCCGACGATGAAAACATCTTTGCCACTGCTGACGATCACGCCCTTGATCGAAGCGTCTGCCTTGATGGCATCAACAGCCTGACGCAATTCGTTTAGGGTTAGACGGTTGAACTTGTTGACGGACTCACCCTTGAGATCGAACTTCAGTTCGACGATGCCACTTTCAAGAGCCTTAACCGTGATGGCTTTACCTTCGTAAATCATCAACTGATCTCCACGATATGGAAGCTGAACAATACGCGCTGGACGCTATAGCGATGACATGACGAAGGCATTACCGCCGTTGCTACTGTCAAACTGCTTAGCCGAACCCGCCGACGCGATACTCGGGATTCTGTATGAGCGTTTTTACGATGCAAACGCTCATTTCATACGCCCGTTTGATTTGGGTATGGACACCATCACGGAATTTCTACCAATTGTCAATTGGGCAAAATACCTGCGAACACAGCGGATTACCCACAGCCCAGCGGCGCGGCACATATTGGCTGCGGGTTTCAACAACGCTGGATGTAGGAATATTCGTTTGAGTAATGAAGGACGGCCAACTTTTGCACCTATTCCGGGCAATTTGGCTATCGGCGGATAAAAAAGAGGCGAAAGCGCGACAAACGCTTCAGGAGGGTCTACATTCTGCGCACTGACGAATCAGGCGCACCCAAATGAGCCCGATGACTGTTAACGCTTAGCGCCTTCCCTGCCTTCCTGAAGGGATCGCCACAGATTATCCGGCCTGCCTGGCCAACCCCGGCCCGATGTAGTTTTCGGGCTTTTTAATGCCTGGAATTTGAGTGATCGGCTAGCCAGAGAAGCTCAAGCCAAGGCCTTTAGTGCTGCCGCTATACGCTGTAACACTTCAGATTCGCCACGCTCAGCCCAATAAAATGCGATTAATTGCTTGTCCGCTTCGGCCTTAAACACGTCTGCGGGAAGCGTGCGCAACCAGGTCATTAATGCAGCGTCCTCGCATGGCTCACGCCATTGGTTGACCCATACACCGGGTTCGGTCTGCCAATAGACCCAACACAAGGGATCTTTGCGGCTGCGTGGCAAATGGTACTGGGCACAGGGGCTCGGGGGCTCAGCAGGTAACCAATGCGGCCATTCCTGCGGCGCAAGCTGCATTCCCAAGCCAAGACGGCGTGCCTCCAGGCGCAACGCCATCCTTCCGCTTTGTCGGCGCGTCGGTCTTAGCCATGCCAATGGGCTCAATATCAGTGCAAGGATTGACAGCACGATCCAGACCGTCATATTTCTGCTTCCGGAAATAACCAATAATTAACGGCGCACACGGTTGTGCGTGAAAAGAGCCATACTTAAGGCTATCGAAATCCTCAAGGGGTACTCCTCATGCCGTACGAACATATCCTGGTCGCCATCGACCTTACTGAAGAGTGCGACCCTGTTATACGTAGGGCTCGTGAACTCGCGGTGAGCAACAACGCGAAGCTCTCAATGGTGCACATCGTCGAGCCTATGGCTATGGCGTTCGGTGGTGACGTGCCCATGGATCTGTCACAACTGCAGCAGCAGCAATTTGATCAAGCCAAACAGAAGCTTGATGCGCTGAAACTGAAATATCCGGAAGTGAACATTGGCGACAGCCACCTTACCTATGGCCAGCCGCGTCAGGAAATCCACCAATTGGCCAAGACACAGTCCTGCGATTTGATTGTGGTGGGCAGCCACGGTCGGCACGGTCTTGCCTTGCTGCTGGGGTCCACCGCCAACGACGTCCTCCATGGCGCGCCGTGCGACGTACTGGCTGTGCGCCTGAAAACCCAGAGCTAAGCGCCTATCAAATAACGGATAACTTGCTGACACGAATGAATATGTAGGAGGCTCGCTTCGCGATCCATCGCGAGCAAGCCGCCCTACAAAAGATTACGCGTCCAGTTCAGCCCAGCGTTCCAGCAAGGTATCAAGCTGCGCTTGCAGGTTTTCAAGCTGCGCCATCACCGCCGCCGTCTGCTCGGCAGGACGCTGGTAAAAACCGGCATCCGCCATCTCAGCCGTCAGCGAAGCCATTTGCGCTTCGACATCATCGATTTGCTTAGGCAGCCCCTCAAGCTCACGCTGAAGCTTATAGCTGAGCTTCTTCTTGGCAACCGGCATCTCTTGAGCTGCCACAGGGGCTGCGGCAACTGCCGCACTGGCCAACTCGGCTTTACCCGATTTGTTCTCGGTAACGCCCAGCAGGCGTGGCGAGCCACCCTGACGCAGCCAGTCCTGATAACCACCGACGTATTCACGCACCTTGCCTTCGCCTTCGAACACCAGCGTACTGGTGACGACGTTGTCGAGGAATGCCCGGTCGTGACTGACCATCAACACGGTGCCCTTGAATGTCAGCAACACCTCTTCAAGCAGCTCGAGGGTTTCCACGTCCAGATCGTTGGTCGGTTCGTCGAGGACCAGCAGGTTGGCTGGCTTGCTGAACAGCTTGGCCAACAACAGACGGGCACGCTCGCCCCCTGACAGCGCTTTCACTGGAGTACGTGCACGCTGCGGGCTGAACAAAAAGTCGCCCAGGTAGCTCAGCACGTGGCGGCTTTGGCCATCGATATCGATGAAGTCGCGACCCTCGGCCACGTTGTCGATCACGGTTTTTTCCAAGTCGAGCTGGTGACGCAACTGATCGAAATAGGCCACGTCCAGGCGCGTACCCACTTCAACCGTACCGCTGACCGGCTGCAAGCTGTCGAGCATCAGTTTGAGCAGTGTGGTCTTGCCGGTACCGTTGGCACCCAGCAGACCGATACGGTCTTCGCGCTGCAAGACCATGGAGAAATCCTTGATCAGGAACGGGCCGCCCGGGTGCGCAAAGCTGACGTTGTCCAGGACCATCACTTGTTTGCCGGATTTATCGGCAGTGTCGAGCTGGATGTTCGCCTTGCCGGTGCGCTCGCGACGTTCGCTACGCTCTACGCGCAGCTCTTTCAAGGCGCGGACACGGCCTTCGTTACGCGTGCGGCGGGCTTTGATGCCCTGGCGAATCCAGACTTCTTCCTGGGCCAGGCGCTTGTCGAACAGCGCGTTAGCCGTTTCTTCAGCGGCCAACTGGGCCTCTTTGTGCACCAAAAAGCTGGCGTAATCGCCGTTCCAGTCGATCAAGCCGCCACGGTCCAACTCGAGAATGCGGGTCGCCAGGTTCTGCAGGAATGCCCGGTCGTGGGTAATGAACAGAACCGCGCCCTGGAAGCCCAACAGCGCCTCTTCAAGCCAGGCGATTGCGCCGATGTCCAAGTGGTTGGTGGGTTCGTCGAGGAGCAACAGGTCCGGCTCGGACACCAATGCCTGGGCCAGCAGTACCCGACGACGCCAACCGCCGGAAAGCTCGGCCAGGGTTTTGTCAGCCGGCAACTGCAAGCGGCTCAGGGTACTGTCGACCAACTGCTGCAAACGCCATCCGTCACGGGCTTCGAGGTCTTGCTGAACATGCATCAGCTTGTCCAGGTCCTCAGCGGTGACGATGTTCTGGCTCAGGTGATGATATTCGGCAAGCAGCGCGCCGACGCCGTCCAGGCCTTCGGCAACCACGTCGAACACGGTCCGCCCGTCGGCTTCCGGCAATTCTTGCGGCAGCTCGCCGATTTTCAGGCCTGGCGCGCGCCATACGGCGCCGTCATCCGGCTTCTGAACGCCTTTGACCAGCTTTAACATGCTGGACTTGCCGGTGCCGTTGCGGCCGATGATGCACACCCGCTCACCACGGGCGATCTGCCAGGACACCTTGTCCAACAACGGCATAGCGCCGAAAGCAAGGGACACATCGCTGAATTTGAGCAGGGTCATGATCTTCTCCAAAAAC
>NZ_JAQGNX010000017.1 GCF_028293835.1 Pseudomonas sp. | reverse complement strand
AACTCAGTAGTGAAACGATGCATCGCCGATGGTAGTGTGGGGTTTCCCCATGTGAGAGTAGGTCATCGTCAAGATTAACTTCCAGAACCCCTGATCGCTTACGCGTTCAGGGGTTTTGTTTGTGTGCAATTAAAGATCAGTCGCACGGAAACACGTTTTCGCCAGACTACTTTCGACACCGAGTAGCAGTAATCAGTAAATCTCCAACCAAGCTGATTTCGGCGTCCAAATGAAAAATAATATACTCATCCCATTTCTTATTCCTTTGCTAGGCTCTAATTCAATCTGATCTCTGTGGAGAACACGATGCTTGGATTTTCTCGGCGCGTCTGTTGGAATCCGCTCGTTCTATTGATCAGCTTGTTCGTAGCATCCCTCCATGCGGCAGAAACACCCGTCGATTCAAGGGCAGAGATCAAATTAGAGCCAAAAGCGTTGGAAGTGCTGAAGGCCATGAGTGCAAAGTTGGCTGGCACCCAGGGCATGAGTTTCAAAGCCATCACTACGTATGAAAAACCCAGCCGACTTGGACCACCGTTAGCCTATAGCACGGTGGCGCAGGTCAATTTGCAGCGACCTGATCATCTACGTGTATTGATGTCCGGAGACGGTCCGGCGACCGAGTTTTATTACGATGGCAAGCAAGCCTATGCCTTCGCCCCGAAGGAAAATCTACTGGCGCAAGCAGAGGCGCCGTCCACCATCGATGCAACCCTGGAGGCCGCCTACCAACGTGCTGCAATTTATTTTCCGTTTACCGATGTAATCGTGGCAAATCCCTATCAAGACCTGTCCAGGGACATGCGCCTGGCGTTTTATATCGGTCAGTCAACCGTGATTGGCGACACCACGACGGATGTAATTGCGTACACCACCGACACCGTATTCGTTCAGGCTGGATCGGTGCTAAAGACAAACTCCCACGCATGTTACGCGCCGTGTTTCTTGACGATCCAACTCAGTCCCGACATCAGATCGCGTTTAGCGATTGGGCGCTCAGCTCAGCGTTACCTGCAGAGTTCTTCAAGCCGCAGAACATCGACCAGGCCCAGCGGATCAAGTTTGCCCCGCCTCCAGACATGCGCGCCCCGGACGGGGTTAAACCACCGGTTGCGACCCCCTGAGTGAGGAACTGAATCATGAAAGGAATATGGGCTCTGATCGGTTTTTTAATCACGGCGCCGATCTGTAATCAAGCGATGGCGTGGTCGCATGCTTCCAGTTACGGGCACTCATCAGGTGGCGGCGGCTCTTGGAGTCACTCGGGCGATGCTGGCACGGCTTCTGGTGGAAGTGGCAGTTGGAGTGGCCAAAGTAATCGAGGAGGAACCGCCTCAGGCGGCGGCGGTAGTTGGAGCGGGAAAAGCGAACAAGGTGGTACTGCATCCGGTGGTCAAGGGGCTTGGCATGGCACCGGGGCCGAAGGCGGTACAGCATCTGGTGGCGAAGGTTCGTGGCACGCCAATGGTGAAAATGGAGCAAGTGCCGCCGGATACCATGCGAATGGTTATGGCACGACGGCCTATCACCCGCCAACCTCCAACTCCAGCTATAACGGCACTAGCTATTACCACGCGCCGACGGCGGTGTACGCCAGCAGCGGATGTTACAACTGTGGTTCCTACAATAATGTGAATCCAGCTGCTGCTGCCGCCGTGGGCATAGCAGCAGGTGTTGCGATCGCCACTGCTGCCAACCAGAGCGCTAACAATAACGCCTATGGCGCAGGCTATAACGCGGGAATGACGGGCTCCGCGCCGCCCACCATGCCCATGGGCTCAACCTTCGTCACTCTTCCCCTGGATGCGGATTAAAGACCCGCTCCAGCTTCACTTACTACGAGTGCGGTAACTCCTGGGTCCAGCCTTTCTACGGCGCGAACGGTGTGTATTACACCGTAGTGCCTATGCCGCAATAAACCAAAGCATGGAGCGACACTATGAATCTGTCCCGAAAACTGTTTGTCGGTGTAGCACTGACTAGTCTGTTGATCGGCGGTTGTACCTCAAAAGTTACCGAGCGCGAGCAATACTCCGGCTTCCTGCCCAACTACAACAATCTGCAAGAAGTCACCACTGCCAGTGGCGAAAAGGCTATGCGCTGGGTAATCCCTTCCTGGAATCCGAATGACTACAATGTGGTGGCTTTCAGTCGGTTGGAGTTGTACCCGACGCCGCAGCCTAATGAGCGGGTCAATCGCCAAACTCTGGATGAGCTGCAGAGTTACATGACCAACAAAGCTAAGGGTGTGTTGGGTCAAAAATACCTGATCGTCTCGAACCCTAAACTAGCACCTCCTGGTTCAAAAACATTGGTCCTACGGGCGGCGATCACCGGCGTCAGCGCTTCGAACGAAGGCATGAAGTGGTATGAGGTGATTCCCGTTGCGGCCGTGGTAGGCACCGTTACCGCCGCGACTGGTCACCGGGATCAGGACACCGCGCTTTTTATTGAAGCCGAACTGATCGACACCAGCAACAATCAAACCGTGGCCAAAGTCGTGCGTAAAGTGTTCGGTCAGCAGTTGAAAAACGCCAGCCAGGCCATCACCACCAATGACTTCAAAGCGGCAATCGATAAGCTGACCAGTGATTTGCAGGCGTTTATTCGGTAACCTGGCGCCTCGAACGCGTCGCATTTATTCTTTGGGACATAACCCCTCGCGGGCCTGGCAAGCCCGCACTAGATCGATCCGCTCCTGGGCTAGGCGCAACGAGTCTCATTTTATCGCCGCCTTACCGTCTTTGAAATCCGCCACCACCACCCGAAGACCGGGCCATAGACTGCGACGACGAGCGATAATTGTTCGTGCGCTGTTCACCCTGGCCGCGGGCAGCCGATTGGCGGTCCAGGTTTTGATACTGGCTGTTGCCATTACCGGTATTGGTAGAAGCAGTGGCGGGCCGTGGCGTGGAACCCGGGGGCGTTTGTGGAGGGCGCGTCACCGGTGGCTGGGTTGGAGAAGGTCGGGTTCCCTGGGCGGGTGGTTTTGCTTGAGGCGGGCGGTTGGACCCGTTGCCGGTCTTCTGCTCCCAACCGCTGTCGGTTTTTTGATAGACCTTACCGTCATTCCCGGCGTAAACATTGTCACCGACTCGCACCGCGCTACTGTTCTTGCCGTTGATACTGGCGAAATTAGTGCTTTTGCCGGTGTTCGGGTTATAGGCCACACCTTGGCTCGCCGACACTTGATTGCCGGTACGTGTATTGCCGACAGTTCCACGCTGCCCAGCCACTGCGGCACCGTTCTTTCCGACAGCGACTCCACTTCCACCATAAGCGTAATCGCCGGTGTAAACGTTGTGTGCCGCGCCACGTTGACACGCAGCAGAAACGCCCGTGCGTGAGTTATAAGAGGTACCGACTTGGGTCGCCCAACGATTCCCGGTCCACGCGTTATATCCCGCTGAATATTTACTGACTGTGGCACGCGATCCCCATTGACCGTAGATGTTGCCCGTGGTGCCCGCCCAACCGCCTCGCCCCCACGCCACCGCGATATCCGTACGCGGCACCGGCCCAAGCGATAGGCGCCGGATAGAGTCGGGGTCCCCAGGCATAATCCCAGCTATATGGCCCCCACCATGGATAAGCACCCCAGCCCCAACCCACGGCAATGGTGCTGCCACCTGAACTCCAGCCGAAGCCAAATCCAAAGGTCCACCCGGTCCACGGGGTATAACGAACCGCCACGCCCAAACCATAGGTCACCGGTGGCCCATACCAGACCGTGCCGACCCATGGCGTATACCGATAACCAGTGCCATACACAACAACGCCGCTCACCGGGTCAACCGTTGTGCCTTGGTAACCGGGTGTATAACCCACCACCACGATGTTGCCGGTGCTGTTGTAGATTTTCACGTAGGTCACGTAGTGCGGGGAGAGCTGGGCGGTATTGAGTAAAGTGCCGCAGGGACGATTGTCGCAACGGCCCATGGGCCCTGCACTGTCGGGGCGACGAACCAGATGCCGTTCTCTACGGCGTACCAGTGTTGGGCGTCGATCATGATGAGCGGCGTAGCGGTATTCACAACGTATTGCAGCGATGTATGTTCGATCGCCTTGAGTTGAGGCTCGCCGTCGAATTGCGGAGGGCTCATCTTGACCTTGGTTTTATCGATAGCCGACGTTTGCGGAATCGATGCGGCGATGGCCGCTTCCTTGGTTTGAGGTGTACCAGCGACCGAGGCTTTAACGTTTTCTTTCGGGCTGTCATCAGGGATGTTGGCGAAGTCTGCCGGCAGCTCATTCGCTGCGGCAAAGGTCCATGGGCCTGAAATATCGGCGGACTTGAACCAACGTCCTGAGATCAGCGCATAGTTGCTTTGATCACCGATCTCCTTGAACAAATGCCAGTCGTATTTTGTGCGAAGAGCAACTGCGTGCCCTGGATCGGCTGCCAGTTGGGCGGGCCGTCTGTGACGATAAGCTCGGTTGGTGTCGTGGCGATGAAAATGTGCGGGACGGGGCCTTTTGCTAACGAGGGTGCTTTTTCGTCAGGGCCAGCTTGCCCGGTGAGCAAGTCGACCTGTCGGCTGTCGACCGCAATTTTCATGGCCTTCGCCAAATCAGCCGCAGGCTTGGCAAGTGGCGCATATTCGCCAGAGACGCCATCGGCGACCATCCAGCCATCAAACACATGCAAAAAGTGCGTGCCGTGGGAATCTTTAAGCAGCAGTGGGCGGGTATTGATCACCCGTTCAAACCCGGTGCCTGTCATTGGCCGGTAAGTGGGTTCCCCATCGACGTAGACCAAAATGGCAGGTGACGAGCTGGTGATAATCGTCGGCGGATTGTTTTCTAAAGGCTCGCTATCAGATGCCTGCTGGGCTTCAACCGTGCCCATGGCCGCTTCCAGTTGGTCGAGCGAGATGGTTTTTTTGCGCCCCGCAGCGTCCTTTTCAAGCAGCGCAACCCAGGTAGCGGTTTGAGGTTGTGTGTCGGGAAAGTCGACTTTGGTTATTTTGTATTGATCCAGCAACACCCAACGAGTGGCTTTGTCTACCAACGTATGGGCACTGGCATACACAATCCCGTACGTAGTGGCACCACTTTTATCCGACGCTACCACGGCGGAGCGGGCCTGCAGCGTATAGCCGTCCCAGCTGTCGAGTTGTGGTTGGTAAACGGTCAGGGTTGATGCGCCGTCGGTGATGACTTGAGGCCAGGGTGGGCTGGGCGGTTCGGATTTAGAGAGGGATTGCGCTTGGGCCAAGGCTACCCCAGCGAATAGCAGCAAGCACAGCATGAGCAAGCTTGAACGCGATAGGTATTGGCGCATTGATTTTGTTCCAGTAACCCAGCGGGCTTAAGTTATCTAGAGGGCACACAGATATCGGCGGGCGCTCAAGTAGTCTACGGCCATGTGAAATTTGACGCCGACTCAGACACCAATGTCTCTGGTAGCGGAAGTGGCAACGCTGTTGACCCAACGCCGGGCGCGAGTTTTTTCATTAGTCATAAACTGAATGACCAATGGAGTGTTGGCTTCGGCAACTACGCCGACTTCGGTCTGGCTCTCGACTACAAGAACAACTGGTCCGGACGCTATTCTGCCCAATACGGCAGCATCGGCGGCTTGTCGTTCGTTCCCAGCGTGGCGTATCGCTTCAACGATCAATGGTCGGTAGGCGTAGGGATCAAAGCCATGTACGGCATGCTCCAGACTCAAGCCAACATCGACCAAAGTCCGCTGCAGATAACCGATCGTTCTGACGGGCAATACAAGTACCACGCCAATACGTGGGGATTGGGCGGCAATGTCGGGGTGATTTACTCTCCCCGACCTGGCACACGGATCGGCTTGGCCTACACCAGCCAAGTCAAACTGGACTTCGAGGACGGCCTGACGGTGCACGGCAGTGGCCCTTTGGTAAATCGGCTCAACGGAACCAATACCAGTCTGGATCTTACGGTTCCCCAGACAGCGACGCTCAGCCTGTACCAACAGTTGGACCCGCAATGGGCGTTGCTGGCCACGATCACTGGCAAGACTGGTCCAGGTTCGGTGACATCTACGCAAACATAGACACGTCACGCTTCGGTGCGCAGTCCACCACTCGTCTGGATGGGTGATCTGTCCACGGACCAGAGCAAACCGTTGTCCGGGGATCGTATCTCCGGCTCTTTCACCAACGCATGGCTACAGAGTTTGACCGGCCATATGACTTGGCGGTTTTGACGTTTGAAGCCAACCCTTTTTAACCCAGCGAGAATAATCAGCATGAACGTATTAGGTAAATGGGTGGCAGGTGCTGTAGTCAGTAGCTTTGTGCTTGGGGGATGCGTCTCGGAAGTTACCGAGCAAGAAAGTTTTCAGGCTATTTGACTAGTTACAGCGGCTTACAACAAACCAAGTCTGCCAGTGGTCAGGAAACCTTGCGCTGGGTAGCGCCGGGCTTTCAGCCGGGCAATTACAACAACGTCGTGTTCAAACAGCTTGACCTGTACCCAACACCGAGTCCGACGGATCGGGTGAACATGAAAACCATTAACGAGCTACAGGCCTACATGACCAGCAATGCCAAGTCAGCACTCAGCCAGCGCTACCGCGTAGTCAGTAGTTTGCAGCAGGCGCCTGCTGGCGAGCCAACCTTGATCATGCACGCTGCCATTACGGGTGTCAGCGCGTCGAACGAGGGAATGCATTGGTATGAAATTATTCCGATTTCAGCTGTAGTCGGGGCAACCATGGCTGCGACGGGCCATCGCGATCAGAACACCGAGCTGTACATTGAAGCTGACCTGGTAGATGCCCAGACAGGGATGCCGCAAGTCAAAGTAGTACGCAAGATATTTGGTAAGACCTTGAGCAACAGTTCGCAAACAATCACCACGGAAGATTTCAAAGCCGCGATCAACGCTCTCACAAGCGACATGAGCGCGTTCCTCAGATAACCCTCGCGTCTTAGCGGAAGGAGTATTGCAATGAAGTTCCGACTACGGACCTTGGGCGTTGCTGCGGTGCTTGTAGCTACCGCGACTGGGGCCTGCGCAACCAGTTTCGTATGACCCTGAATGCTACCGGGAAAGCGCTGAAAGGTACGAGCGACGCCACCACCGACACCGTCTCTTCTTCCAGCGGTAACGACAAGAAAATAATCGAGATGGCACGGGGCGATGCTACAAGCTTTGTCGCCAGTGATGGAGCAATCCGCGGCGCGGCTCTTGAACAGGCGCTCGGGTACTTTCGCGACCAGGATCATCGTATGGTCGGAACCGACCTGGAAATTGCCGAGGCTATTGTAGTAGCACCTGAATAAGCTGTAGTCCGGTAGCCGATCATGGACATTGAGCATGGATCGGCGCACCGAATGGACGCCCCGTCAGGCCCGCAACATGGGTTCCTCCTCCATCAGTTTTTCCATCGAAATCGGCAAATCACGCACCCGCTTACCCGTGGCGTGATACACCGCGTTTGCGATAGCAGCTGCTAGCCCAGTCACTCCTATTTCACCAATACCCCGCGCACCAAATTCATTGAGTTTGTAGTCGGGGTAATTAAGCAGTATCACGTCCACTTCGGGCTGATCTGCGTGAACGGGCACTACGTATTCTGCGTAGTTATTGTTGACCGGCATCGCGTTGCGCTCGTCATATTCGGTCTCTTCAAACATAGCCATTCCAATAGCCATGACGATAGCGCCTTCAACTTGATTACTGGCGGTTTTCTGATTGATCACTTGCCCAACATCAATAGCACTTACCACCCTGGCGACCCGTAAGCGGGAAATTCCCGGATCCCAGCGCACTTCGACAAAATGCGCTCCAAAAGACCGGAACGAATACTTGTCAGTTTCTGCCATCCCCGTATGCGCCTGGCCATCAGCACTGGCGAGCTTCTGAGCCTTAAGCACATCGGCAATCGCCATGGATTTATCAGCACCCTTGAGGTTTCCGTTCTCGACACTGAGTGAGTCTGCATTGGCGCCAGCAAATGCTCCGCGCTTGCTGGTCGCAAAGGCTTTCAGCTGAGCGATTGCTTGCCGTGTGGCTTCGGCAACGGCAGGTAACACACTGGCCGTCGCCCACGATCCACCTGAAACCGGGGCGGGTGGAAAGGACGAGTTACCGAGCTCAACTTCAATTTTATCCAGCGCAATCCCGGTCAAACTGCTCACGGCCTGGGCAATCACGGTGTAAGTTCCGGTGCCGATATCCTGCACACCGCAGATGGCATACGCGGTCCCGTCAGCACGCAACGAAACCCGAGCCTCCGCAGGGGTGCGAAAAGCATCCCAATTGCAGGCCGCCATGCCGTAGCCGATTTTTTCATGACCGTCCTGCATGACGCCGTTGCGCGGATCACGGTGCTGCCAGCCAAAACGCTCAGCGGCTTGGTCAATAGCGTCTTGTAGGTGATTGCTGGACCACGGCAAATTCTGGCTCTCGTCGCGGTCGGCCACGTTGAGTTTGCGAAACGCCACCGGGTCCATCTTGAGCACCTCGGCCATTTCGTCCATGGCCGATTCCAGCGCGAACAGTCCAGGCGCAGCGCCGGGTGCGCGCATGGACGTCGGTGTGCCGTGATTCACCTCAACGGTTTTCTGACTGACTAATACATTGGCGCAGCTATAAAGACTGCGCGTAGAGGTGCCGCAGTTCTCTACGTACTGGTCGGTAAACGACGTGGTATTAATTGACTCATGACGCACGGAAAGCAGTTTGCCCTGAGGGTCAGTGGCCAATCGAACGCGCTGCTGAGTCGCAGGCCGGTGCCCGGTCGTGGTAAACATTTGTTGCCGGGGCACCACTAGCTGCACCGGTCTGTCGAGCATTTTTGCCGCGCCGCAAGCCGCCACAGAGTGCGGCCAAATCCATAACTTGCCGCCGAAACCAGAACCAATAAAAGGGGCTCTCACCTCGACTCGATCCGGGGACAGGCCAAAAATCCGCGACAACGCATTACGATGCGCAACCACCCCTTGAGTGGCTTCGTAAACATATAAATGCCCATTCTCCCAATACGCGACCGTTGCATGCATCTCCATCGGGTTGTGGGTCTCGACGGGTGTCGTATAGGTGGCGTCCATGGAATGCGCGGCCTGGTTAAATGCCGGTTCAGGATCGCCTCGGGAATGACCACGGCCGCCCTCCTTGGGTGCCCCGGCTTTAAGGCCTTGCTGAAGGTTGGCAACGGTCGGACTTTTGCTGTAGCTGACCGACACTTTATACGCTGCAGCGCGGGCATGTTCGAAGGTATCGGCCACCACCAACGCTACAAATTGCCCCGCGTAATAGACGGTGTCGTCCTCGAAGGGCAGACGGTTTTCGTCAGCTTTGCTGCTGGTCAATATGTTGGCCGGAGAACTGGGGACCGGGTCGGTGTGATACACCTCGGCAAAATGCCCGGAGTGAAAAATATCGATCACCCCAGGGGATTTGCGCGCTTCATCAAGGTTCAGGCCGGTGACTTTGCCGCTGGCGATGGTACTGAAGACACCATAGCCGTACGCCATGTTCTGCAGATGGTGGTCGGACGCGTACATCGCGGTACCGGTGACTTTCAGGCGTCCATCAACCCGGCGTGGACTGCCGCCAATTATTTGCTCACTCATTTAATCGTCCTCCGCCTAAGCCGTTAACGTTTCGAGATTACGGATAATCGCTTGTCGTCCCAGGGGAATCTTGTACGCGTTATGGCCGTAAGGCACTGCGCCCTGGAGTGCGATGGCGG
This sequence comes from Pseudomonas sp., assembly GCF_028293835.1. Taxonomy (GTDB): domain Bacteria; phylum Pseudomonadota; class Gammaproteobacteria; order Pseudomonadales; family Pseudomonadaceae; genus Aquipseudomonas. The sequence continues at coordinate 25,562 of NZ_JAQGNX010000017.1, read as the reverse complement.
CGGCTTTTGCCAGGGCCTCTGGCGTCAATTGTGCATTTTTCAACGACTGCTCGGCCGCCATGGCGCGCCAGGGTTTGGTGCCCACGCCGCCCATGGCGATCCGCGCATCACGCACGGTATTACCATCAAGCACGATAATCACCGCGCTGGAGGCCAACGCGAACTGATAGGAAGCGCGGTCGCGCAATTTCAGGTAGCCCGAGCGGCTGTTAGCCAAGGGCGCATCCAGTACCACATGGGTAATCATTTCGTCAGGTAACAAAGCATGTTCCTTGGACGGCGTAGCGCCAGGCAGCAAGTGAAAGTCGAGGAAGTCGATCTCCCGCACCCCCTTGGGACCTTGCACCTGAACCGTGGCGCCAATCGCCGCCATGGCTACACACATGTCGGAAGGGTGCGTCGCGATGCATTGGTCGCTGGTTCCCAACACCGCGTGCACACTGCGGTTTTGCCCTTCAATGGCCGAGCAACCCGATCCCGGTTCGCGTTTGTTGCAGGGCGACACACCGTCTCGGAAATAGTCGCAACGAACTCGCTGCATGACGTTGCCTGCGGTGGTGGCCTTGTTGCGCAGCTGGGTGGTTGCGCCTGACAGCAGCGCCTGCGAAAGCACCGGATAGTGCGTTCGAATAAGCTCGTCATGGGCCAAGGCCGTGTTGCTGACCAGCGCGCCGATGCGCACTCGGCCATCGTCGAGCGGGCTGATCTGCTTGAGCGAAAGATGATTAACGTCAATCACCTGAACGGGCCGCATGACATCAAGCTTGACCAGATCCAGCAGGGTCGTGCCGCCGGCAAGAAAAAATGCCGAGTCGGATTGGCTGTGGTAAGTGATTGCATGCTCGATGCTGTCGGCACGCACATAATTGAAGGTTCGCATTAGCCGATCTCCTTCATTTTGCTGCGCGCAGACTGCACGGCGGCCAATATGTTTTTGTAGGCTCCGCAGCGGCAAATATTGCCACTCATGGCTTCGCGAACACTGGCGTCATCGCTGCCAATGTTGCTGTCTTTCAAGATTGCCACGGCGCTCATGATCTGCCCCGACGTGCAATAGCCACATTGGTAAGCGTCATGTTCCCAGAAAGCTTCCTGCACCGGATGCAGCGCGCCCCCTTGAGCCAGCCCTTCGATGGTGGTGATCTCATCGCCCTCATGCATTGCTGCCAAAGACAGGCATGAATTCACCGATTGGCCATTCACATGCACGGTGCACGCCCCACACTGGCCGTGATCGCAGCCCTTTTTGGTCCCGGTCAAGCTCAGACGGTCGCGTAGTACATCCAGCAAAACGGCATTGGCCGGCAAATTCAATGCATGAGGGCTGCCATTGACGTTTAGCAGCATGCGCCGTTCGCCCGGCGCGGGCGCTGCAGGCAAGTCCTCGGCAGTCGCAGCCTGGACCTGGGTCGCCGCTTGCAACCAGAGCGGCGAGGTGGCCGCTGCGAGGCTGGAAACGCCTACGGATTTAAGAAAGTTGCGGCGGGAAGGGGTCGCAAGGTCGTGCAATTGCGGGAGCGCAGACGGTTTGCCGCGCTTGTCATATTCATCAGTCATTGAGGTGATCCTCTTTAACAACGGTCGGCAGAGCTTAGTTCTCGGTCATTACCCGTAAAAGGCAGCCGGTCCGAACGGGAATATTTCTGACGGACGACCTATTAAAACCCCCATAGCAAGCAGGAAAAGCTCCTGAGTGGCTGGCGTCAACTAAAATAAATGACAGCGGTCTATCATATGTGTTCAGGAGGATCCTTTTTGAACGGTTGCGGATGGCGCTGCTGGCTGGTGTTGATGTGTCTGATTGGGCTGCCAACAGCAGCAGGTGCGGCGGGAAGCTATGTGCTGGTATTTGGCATGGACGATGTCATTGGCTCTGCCAGCTATGCCGGTGTTGCCTTGGTCATACTCGGTGTGGCGCTGGTCATTGCCGAGGCATTTGTGCCGAGTTTCGGGGTCATTGGTTTTGGCGGCATCGTCGCTTTCATAGTGGGGGCAATACTGCTGCTGAACACTGATGTCCTGGGATTCACCCTTGAATTACCGATGGTCGTCAGTGCGGCGGCGATTGGCGTGGTATGCCTGATGGGTCTGGTGGCCGCAACGCTTAAGTCACGCAAACGCCAAATCGTCAGCGGAGACGCCGGTCTGGTGGGCAGCAGCGTGATCATCGCTGCACTGCAACCTGACGACCCGCTGGGTGGCTGGGTGCAACTGCAAGGTGAACGCTGGCAGGTGCTGAGTCAGGCGCCGCTCAATACCGGGCAACGGGTCCGGGTGGTGGCGCGTCGCGGGGTGATGCTCGAGGTCACACCGATAGCCGAAACGCCTCAACGGGGAGACTGATCATGTTTGTGCAATTGGGCTTTGGCACGTTGCTGTTGCTACTGCTGCTGGTGGCGATGTCAACGTTTCGCATCCTGCGTGAGTATGAGCGTGGGGTGGTGTTCCAGCTCGGACGGTTCTGGCAGGTGAAAGGGCCTGGCTTGATCCTGCTGATTCCCGTGGTGCAGCAAATGGTTCGTGTCGACCTGCGCACCATCGTTCTGGACATACCGCCACAAGACGTAATTACCCGCGACAACGTCTCAGTGAAGGTGAACGCGGTGCTGTATTTTCGAGTGCTCGACCCGCAGCGAGCGATCATTCAGGTCGAAGATTTCCTGATGGCCACCAGTCAACTGGCGCAGACCACGCTTCGGGCGGTCTTGGGAAAACACGAGCTGGACGAACTGCTCGCCGAGCGCGAGCGGCTCAACGTAGACATTCAAAAGGTCCTGGATGCTCAAACGGATTCATGGGGCATCAAAGTGGCCAACGTCGAGATCAAACACGTGGACCTGAACGAATCCATGATCCGCGCCATCGCCCGACAAGCAGAAGCCGAGCGGGAGCGCCGGGCCAAGGTCATCCATGCCGAAGGTGAGTTGCAAGCCTCGCAAAAACTGGCAGAAGCCGCTGAAGTGCTCGGGCGCGAGCCCGGCGCCATGCAGTTGCGTTACATGCAGACACTGGGCTCGATCGCTAATGATCGAACCACCACCATTGTCTTTCCGCTGCCCATCGAATTGCTGCAGGGCATGGCAAACCTGGCGCCTAAGCCGTAAGCACCCTTCAGTTTTTAGCTGACACGGTTCCGGTTTTCTGAGACCAACCGCCGCCCAACGCACGGAACGTCGCGACGGCGGCGCGGGCGTCATCGGCGTGCAGTTGTGCCAGTTGATCGCGGGCGGTTAGCAACAAGCGGTCTTCGTCGAGCACCTCAACCAGGCTGATGGCGCCACCCTTGTAGGCGTCCTGGGCGGCACCGCGGGCGATCTGGTGCGCAGCGACTTCCTGATCAACTTCGACCCGTTGCTGCTCTAGCTCCGTCAGCGTCACGATAGCGTTCTCGACGTCTTCAGTGGCGCGTAACATGGATTGCCGGTACTGAGCCAGGGCCTCGGCGTTAGCGCCTTTGGCTTGGGCGACTTCAGCATCAACCCGGCCAAAATCAAACAGGCGCCAGTGCAAGCCAATCACCGCTTGCGGTTGAAACGAGGCGGCGGAAAACAGTTCGCCGCTTTTCAGACTTTCAAACCCAAGCAAGCCGGCCAGTGACACCTTAGGGTAGTACTCAGATACCGCTTCACCTATTCGCGCATTGGAGGCAGCCAGATGGCGCTCGGCGGCGATCACATCAGGCCGTCGGCGCAACAGGCTTGCAGGGCTGCTCGTGTCGCCGATAGTGGGTACGCTGAACGCTTGCGAACTGGCCACCAGCTCTTGGAAATAAGTCCCTGGTTGGACACCCATGAGCACGTCCAGGCGGTTGAGTTGCAGGGCCAGTTCGGTGCGCAACGGTGGAACGGTGGCGCGCGCTTGCAACACCAGAGCCTGGGCCTGGGCCTGCTCGCGGCTGGTGGCCAAACCGCTGGCCATACGTGCTTGCACCAGCGTTAAAAGATTGTCTTCGGTGTGCACCTGTTCTTGAGCAAGGGCTATGCGTTGCTGCGCGCCTCGGACCCTAAAGTACGCATCGGCGGCTTCGGCAGCCACCGAAATACGCACGCCTGCATGGCTCGCGGTGGCGGCTTGCGCTTGTGCAACGGCAGCTTCTTCACCGCGCTGCAGACCCCCCGCGAGGTCAGTTTCCCAACTGGCCCCGGCGCCGATGGTTTCAAGGGTCTGGTTACGGTCATAGCCAGGGAACGCGCTGCCGATTTTGCCCAGCGCACTGTTTTCCGATTGATGCTGACGCACCGCCTGGGCATCCAGACTACCTTGGGGCAAGCGGTTTGCGCCGGCTTCGTGGGCGGCAGCGCGGGCTTGATCGACCCTCGCCATCGACACCGCAAGGTCCAGGTTCTGCTCAAGCACGCGCTGGATAATCCGTGTCAATTCAGGGTCATTGAAACCTGTCCACCACGTGTCTAGCGACGGCGCCGGGGTTTCGCCTACCCGTTGTTGCAGCAACGCGCTGTTGGCGAATTCGGCGGTCAAGGTGTTCCCGGGTTTTTCATAATCCGGGCCGACGGTGCAGCCTGCCAGGGCCACAAACAATGCTGTTAGCGCAAACAACCGCCGGTTTTTGAAGCGATAGGCCAAAGCATTCATTGTCCGGTCCTCGAAGGGCCAATAGGGGAGAGCAGGTTCATGACGGTCTCAATGGGCGTCCGGTGACGGCGCGGCAGGCGGAACCACTTTGCGCATCAGTGGAACCATCGCGGTGGCAATAATGAAGCACACCATGATCGCCAGAAATGCATCGGAATAGGTCTGGGTTTGCGCCTCGCGATACGTCAGCAACCACAGTTGTTGCAAGGCCCCAGTAACGCCTTCGCTGCCGGTTTGGCCCAACGTGGCAAGGTTGCCGCCGACCTGCGTCAGCCACTGATTCATGGCTTCGTTAGTGCTGTTCAAATGTTCAGCCAGGCGCGTGAAGTGCAGGTTGGTGCGGTCGTTCAAAATCGTCGCACAGGCTGCGATGCCGATGGCGCCGCCCAGGTTGCGCATCAAGTTGAACAGCCCCGACGCCTGTTTAAGGCGCGACATGGCCAAGCCACCCAGGGTCAGGGTCACGGCCGGTGGTACCGCCAGTTGCTGTGCAATACCGCGCAACGCTTGTGGCAGGATCAACTGGCGACCGCCCCAATCATGGGTGATCGGCGAAAAATCCCACATGGAGAGGGCGAACAGCCCCAGGCCAAACATCATGATCCAGCGTAAATCGACGCGATTGGCCAAAAAACCATAAAGCGGAATCGCCATGATCTGAAAGACGCCGGTAGAAAATACCGCCAGGCCGATGTCCAGTGCGCTGAAGCCACGGACTCGCCCGAGGAACAGCGGGGTCAGGTAAATGGTGGCAAACAGGCCGATACCCGTGACGAAGGAGAAGAAACAACCCAGGGCGAAATTGCGGTCTTTGAGCGCTCGCAGATCGACGATCGGGTTGCTCACCAACAGCGTGCGACTGATAAACAGCACAGCCGACACCGCAGAAATCCAGGCCGTGGTCAAAATCGTACGGTCGCTGAACCAATTCCAGCGTGGACCTTCCTCCAAGGTATATTCCAGGCAGCCGAGAAACAGCGCCATGAACACCATGCTCAGGTAGTCCGCGCCTTTGAGCAGGGAGAGATCCGGCTGGTCGATACGCACAAGAATGGGGACTGCCACGGCGACGAAAATACCCGGTACCAAGTTGATGTAGAACAACCAGTGCCAGGATGAAACGTCGGTGATCCAGCCGCCTATTACCGGGCCAAGGGTCGGTGCCAATGACGCGATGGCGCCGATGGTCGATGCCGCAATGACTTTTTGTTTGCCGGTGAAGAACATGAACGCCGAGGTAAACACCAACGGGATCATCGAACCACCGAGAAAACCCTGCAGCGCCCGAAAGGCAATCATGCTCTGGATGTTCCAGGCCGCGCCGCACAGCAGGCTGGCCAAGGTGAAACCCACCGCCGAAGCACAAAACAGCCAACGGGTCGAGAACACTCGAGACAACCAGCCCGACAGCGGAATAACCACGATTTCTGCGATCAAGTAACTGGTTTGCACCCACGCGGTTTCATCTGTACCGGCGGACAAACCACCGCCGATATCTCGCAGCGAGGCCGAAACGATTTGAATATCCAGCAGCGCAATGAACATGCCGATGCACATGCTGGCGAAAGCGAACACCTTGGTTGCGGTGGCCATGGACGCCGCATCAAATGGTTTGGCCGGTGCTGCGAGGGTGGCGCTCATGGCGCGCCGGCCTGATTGACGATCACTGGGCGGGCAGAGCCGGTTGACTCATCGCGGGTGTCCACGTCAGCCGTGACCGACAAGCCCGGACGCAAATGGCCAAGAACCCCGTCGGCCTCATCCAGATGAACCCGGACCGGTACCCGCTGCACTATTTTGGTGAAGTTGCCGGTGGCGTTTTCCGGTGGCAGCACGCTGAATTGCGAGCCCGTAGCAGGCGCGAGGCTGTCCAGGTGCCCGTGGAACTCATGGCCTGGCAGCACGTCCGCACGAATCGTTACCGCTTGCCCTGGCGTCATGTGTGCCAGTTGGTCTTCTTTAAAGTTGGCGTCGACCCACAAACCATTGGCCGGGACTACTGAAAGCAACTGTGAGCCGGCAGCAGCAAATGCACCGACCCGGGCACGACGATTACCGATCATGCCGTCCACCGGGGCGCGTAGTTCGGTATAACCCACATTCAACTGCGCCATGTCGCGCTCGGCCTTGGCCTGCATCAATGCGGCTCGGGCCTGTTGCTTCTGGGTAGAAATCACGGTGATTTGCCGTTGAGTCGCCAGCATTGAAGCCTGGGCTTTGATGCCATTGGCCTGGGCGGTCTTGAACGTTGCGTCGGCACGTTGGGCACTTTCAACCGACACCGCTTGCTGCCCCACCAGTTTCTGGTAGCGCGTCTGGTCATCGCGAGAGCGGACGGTTTCGGCCGTGGTCGCATCAATACTGGCTTTGGCCTGGCCAATCACCGCGTATTGCAGTTGCTCAGTAGCGTCCAGATTGGCCAGCAGTGCTTCCTGTGCCGCCACCGCGCCTTCGGCCTTGTGCAACGCCGCAACGTAGTCACGGTCGTCGATTTTCACCAGTAAATCTCCGGCGCGTACCCGCTGGTTGTCGATAACTTTCAGCTCGATGATGTAGCCGGAAACCTTCGGTCCGATCACCGTGACGTCGCCACCGATATACGCATCGTCGGTGGACTCGATAAAGCGCCCCATGGTCCACCAGCGCCCGGCAAAAAACGCCGCAAACACCAACGCCGCTATTGCCACAACGATCAACAGCACACGCTTGAGCGTCAGGCTGTGTTTTTTCTGGACGACCGCTGAGCCGGTTTCACCCACGTCAGTTGAGCTATTCATTACAGGTTCATCCGTTGGATGTAGGGGGGGAGAGTGATTGGCGGTCGGCCAGACGACGTAAACGTCCGTTTTCGAGACGTTGATAAACCTTTTCGCTGGCCGCTTCACCGGCGCGAATCGCGTGTTGTCCACGGTTGATTTTTTTGCCGGTGTTGGCGTCGATCAGCGCAAGGCGCACGGGTTCGCCGCTGGTTTCGTCAGCGAGAAAAACGCTTTTACCTTCCGGCGAGAAATGGGTATTGCCCCACTCCATCAACGTCAGCAACACCGGCCGAAAATCACGACCGCGAGGGGTTAATACATAGTCGTGGCGCGGAGGTTTTTCGCAGTACAGGCGTCGTTCGAGCAACCCACCGTCCACCAGGTCGTTAAGGCGGCGGGTCAATGTAGTCGGGGTAATACCGAGGCTTTTCTGAAATTCGTCGAAGCGACTCAGGCCGTAATAGGCATCACGCAAGATCAAGATATTCCACCATTCACCTACGTGCTCAAGGCCGCGAGCAATAGGACATTGCATAGACTCAAAGCTTTTTCTCTTCATGGTCGTCAGCACCGTTTCAAGATGTTTCATTAGATCATGGTCGTAATATATAGAGGTCACTAGCATCATGCAACTCACACGATTGACCTTTGATCGCCTGGCTTTTCGTGCAGAAAACCTAAAAGGGTGGTTGAAACGATGACCACGAACGCCGAGGATCTCTATTGGAGCGTCCGCCACGTCTCCGGCGCCGCGCTGTCGCGCAGCAAACACAAAAACTACTAATTATTGTTAAATCAATAAGTTATGCGCTGTTTGATAAAAGCCAACGTGTTGGCGAGAGGTCTGACGCGGTCTGCTGAACGACCGCCTCGCCAACAAGTTGGCTCCTACAGAATTTATGTATGCTGACGAACTATCAGGAGAACCCCATGAGCATGACCACCACTTACGCCGAAACCGAGCCCAGTCGCGCAGAGGTCGACGCGCTGCAAGGTCCAACATTGATCGAGTTTGGCACTGCATGGTGCGGCCACTGCAAGGCGGCACAGCCGCTGTTGAAGGAAGTGATCGCGGATTACCCGCAGGTCCGTCACCTGAAAATAGAGGACGGCAGCGGCCGTCGTTTGGGGCGTTCGTTTCAGGTCAAGCTGTGGCCAACGTTGATCTTCCTCTGCGATGGCAAACCCCTCGCTCGTCTTGTGCGGCCCACCCACCTCAGTGAAATCGAAGAAGCCTTCGAACAACTCACCGGCGAGTGCTGATGGCAACAACACCTTGAATGACCACGTTGACGCGGGACGGTGTTTTATTGGTTAGCCCGGTTTTGATTGTTCACTTACGTATTGTTATCAAAAAAGCAGATAGTCTTTGTCCAGAACGGGGCTGTGTCTCACTAGGCGCGCGGCCTATTATTCTCCTCGCCAAACAGTAAAAACCCAGCAAACAATTGAATCACCCAAGCGTGCAAAAACCTTGTGATGAACCCGGCTGTTTGCAATTCCTGCACTAAAAGGATTACCAAGATGAAAGCTTCAGTGTTGATGTTGTTGATGAGTGTGTCTGCAGTTACCATGGCCGATGAGAATGTTGAAGCCACTGCGCATCAGCAACAGGCCGTAGAGCAGTACACTTACTCAATGAACCTCGATATTGCGAAAGTCCTGTCAGTCAGCCAGGTTTCATCGGGCTGTGAAGCCGGCCCGGTGCAAATGGACTTCCTGGACTCGACTGGCAAAGAGCATATTGTCCAATACCTGGAAATGGGCACTGGCTGTTCGAACGGTTAATCTAACTTCGAGGTTTTAATTGCCGATACTTAAACTAAAGATATTAAAAAAGGCCCTGTCATGCAGCGCCTTTTTTTGTACGTCTGGGAATAATTAAGCAGATAACTCCGTTGAGCGCTGACTGCACGCATCGTCGTACGCCACATAGAGACGCTCGGCTACCTGACTTTTAATCGCCTTGCCACTCTCCAATCCGAAAACAAACCCCTCGGCCTTGCCGCCCGCGCGATTCAACTCTTCTGCGGTGCCTGCCTGAGTGATAGCGTCCAGCAATTTTTCGGCGTCTGGCATGACGCCCTTCGGTAGCGCGATACCGTCGAGGCTCATTGTCCGACCCCTTGCTGAGGGTTCATGGCGTGGTCGACGTGGCAAGGCTGCATGCGGTGTTGGTCAATCATGATCAATTCCTTTAAGCGGGGTACTGCGTAAAAACCACAGGGCGCGATGGTAGGCCAGGGACCGGCAGTTTGCGAGGGGGAATAATCCCCTTGCCCAGACAAAGCCGTTACCTCACCAAAACGCCCGCACATAGTTAATCGGTGAATGATCAGCCCAATCGCGTAAAAACAGGTTTTCAGCGTTATCCGCATACCGCGCCAGGTAGTCGAAGCGCGCTTCCTGCTGGTCCTGATGAATAAGCGTCGACGACAGATCGTCCTGAAATACACCGAATCGGTCGATATAACCCAGCCCGTGGATATGCTTGAAACCGAGGCTGGCCGGGACCAGTTCGGTGACCACATCGCAACAGTCCACCAGCCTGGCTACACGCAAGCGGCTGTTGGCTGACACATGCTCGGCGAAACCCGAGTCACCCACACGGGGTGAACCGAGGGCCACCAGAAAATCGGCCTCAACGGGCTCAGCCAATAGGGTTGCTATTGCTGCGCCCAGACCATGCCCGGTGATGGTCAGCGACCTGCGTTGTCGTGCCGTTTGTTTCAGCCACGTCTCGATGGACGGCCATAGTTCCAGCGCCGCATTGGCGAACCCGCTGTGAACCTTGCCAGCACCCAAGGGCCAGCCCATACGGACCACTTGATGGTCAGAAAGCACTTCATTTATATGGTCGATTTGCGTGCCGCGTAAGGCAATCAACGCGCTGCCGTCCTTACGCAGGGCGCCAAAGCCTTCGCTGTCGGTGGCTGCATGGCGGAAAATCACCGGCTGCCCGAAACCTTGCACCGACAATAACGTCGCCAGCGCCGGTCGCCCGGTGTGGATGTCTTCGAAGCGTAGGTAGGCCAATCTCGCGGCCTCAACAGCCAGGGTTAATTCGTCCCGTGCTTGCATGGAACCCAGCAATGAGGGTAGGGCTTCTGGATGGTAGAGTGCGGTTTGTGACGGATCGTAGTCGAGAGCCAGCATCAATGTTCGCTCCAGGCGAAACTCAGCATGTTCGGCTTTCAAACTCAACTGTTCAGCAGTCAAGATGCGACAACAAGACGGGCCGGTTAAGGGGCATCAATCGACGGCGACGATGCTCCGGTCAGGTTAATACCAGTTACATATGTTACTACCAATCGAGTTAATACCCGTTTAATAACTGTCCGCTCAAATGAATGTATCTACCTTCGCTTGAGTGACTTTAGTGGTCGATACCTGGCGCGGGCATTCAGCGAACGCCCGGGCCAATCAAGCGCTATTAAACCTCTAGCCTCCGTCAGTATCAATATCGGCATCAGTTTCGATACCTTGCTCACGCCGCTGTTGAGCGCGTTCTTCCTCGGTGTCCTTAACGGAATCAGCCTCCGGGGAGAACGGATTTTCCGCAGCCGTGTGCAGTTTCTCCAACTCCAGATCATCTTTGTCCGCAGCCTGTGTAGCGTCTTCATCAAACTGCGGTCCGTCGCCCAAGTCGTGATCAGGGGTGATGGGGTCTATAGCAGGATCGTTACGTTCGCCGGCCGGGGAAGGCGTCGCGGGTCGTTGATCTTGTACGTCGTCGTGAGTAGCCATGTGCACCTCTTATCAGGTTTCTCAGGAGTGACCTAACTACGAGGCTGCACATCTCTGGACGTTCGATCATTTTTTCGACCGGTCGTCCGTTGCGCTGCAGTCCTTAGCTGTCGCGGTGCGCACCATTGACCGGCAGGCGGCTGCCCAGTCGGTAGCGGGAGGAGGGGTGGATCAAGCGCACATAGGTCACGATTTTGCTGGCGCTCCAGGTGCGGCGCATCAGTACCAGACACGGCTCGTTGGCGTCGATCTGCATGTGCTTGCTTTCATCGCCGCTGGGGTGGCTCGCCTCAACGATGTGCTCCATTTCGTCGGGACGAATCACATTCAGCAGGTATTTGGCCGGTTGCAACTGCTCGCCAAACGATTGCTGCAAGAAGTCGGGCACCAACTCGGGATTAACGTAACGGTCTTCTAACTGCACCGGCACGCCTTCTTCGCTGTGCACACACAGCAGATGAAACACTGACGTACCCGTAGGCAGGGCGAGCGCCGCCGCGACCGCCATTGACGCCGCTTCCCGACCGAGATGCAGGACCTGGCACGAGTAACGGTGACCGCGAGCGGTAATCTCATCGGCGATGGCGGTAATGCGCAGCAAGTTGGACTGCGGCTTACTCTCCGCAACGAACGTACCCACACCCGATACGCGGACCAAATGACCTTCTTCGGTAAGCTCGCGCAACGCCCGATTAACTGTCATGCGCGACATGCCCAGCTCTTGCACCAAGCGGTTTTCCGAAGGGATCAAGTCGCCTGGGGTCCATTCGCCGGTGCGAAGCTTGCCTTGCACAAAGTCCTTCGCGCGCCGATACAGGGCTTGCGGTGCGGTTTTATTCATCAGGCGCTCCGCGTCTGTTGTTCAACGAGCGCGTTGGCCAAGGCTTGTAGAAATAAATCGTTGTCTTCGCGACTGCCCACCGATACCCGCAGGTAATCGGTATAACCCGCTTCACGCCACGGTTTGAGAATCACCCCTTGACGCAGTAACGATTGATTCACCGTTTCGGCGTTGAACGCTGTGTTGAAGAACAAAAAGTTTGCCATGGACGGTACGCAATCGACACCCAGCACCTGCAGCTCAGCAACCATGCGCTGGCGTTCCCGGGCAACGTGCTCAAGGGTTGCTTGTAAATGCGCATCATCGGCCAACGCGGCCACAGCGGCGGCTTGAGCAATACGGTTGACATTGAAGGGGGTGCGCAAACGATCGATCAAGTCAGCCAACGCCGGATCGCTAACGATGCCGTAACCGATCCGCAGGCCGGCCAATGAATAGGCCTTGGAAAAGGTCCGTAGCAAGACGAACGGCTTGCCGCAGGCTTGGATCAGGCTCAAACAGTCTGGGTAACCACGTTCGTATTGCGCGTATTCGTAATAGGCCTCGTCGAACACCAACAAGCAGTGCGCGGGCAAGGCGTCCAGCAGTTGTTGCAGTTCGTCGCCGTTGAGGGTGCAGCCAACCGGGTTGGACGGGCACGAAAACATTAACAAACGGGTGCGCGGAGTGATGGCTGCGATCATTGCCGCCACGTCGAAGGCGCCGCTGGCGGTCATTGGTACGCCAATCACGTGGGCGCCGGTGGCCAGCGGGTAGATAAAATGCAGGCCGAAAGACGGCACCACGGTGACGACTTCATCATCGTGGTCGAGAAACACCCGACTGATGATACTCAGCAGGTCTTCCGAGCCATTGCCAAACACCAGATGATCCCCTGGAACCGCCAATTTGTGCGAAAGCGCATCGCGTAATGCCTGACAACTGGCGTCCGGGTACAAGGCAATGTCCGCGCACGCCTTGGCCATGGCGACGGCAACGGCAGGGGCCGGGCCCAACGGGTTTTCATTGCTGCCGAGTTTGGCAATCCGGGTCAGGCCGAAACGCTTGCGTACGGCGTCCGAGCTGAGGCCCGCGTTGTAGCTGGCGAGCCCGCGCACTTCAGCGCGGGCCAGTAACGTCAAGTCGGAAGCCTTCATGCCGGGTTAACCTCTTTGGTGTCCTGCCAGAACGCATTGCGGTCCAGGTAGTTCTGTAGAAATTGCTGTAAGCGCGGGTGCTGGGCGTTATGGAATATCTCGTGGGGCGTGCCGCGAGCCACCACTTCGCCTTGATCCAGAAACACCACCGAGTCCGCTACCTGCGCCGCAAAGCCCATTTCATGGGTCACAACCACCATGGTCATGCCTTCTTTAGCCAAGGTCTTCATGACTTGCAACACTTCGCCCACCAGTTCCGGGTCGAGGGCCGACGTAGGCTCATCGAACAGCATGATGTGCGGTTCCATGGCCAGTGCCCGGGCAATGGCCACACGCTGCTGTTGACCGCCGGACAGTTGCGCCGGGTAGGCGTCACCTTTGTGGGCCAGGCCGACTTTATCCAGCATGGCCATGGCACGTTTGCGTGCTTCATCACCCGACAGCTTGCGCACCCGCAGCAGCGCTTCGCAAACATTGCCCATGGCGGTCATGTGCGGCCACAGGTTGAACTGTTGAAACACCATGCCGACATTACGCCGTGCCTGGTTGATCTGTGATTGCGCTGCACGTTTGCGGCCCTTGCCGTTATCCGGCACCCAGCCGAGCAGCAATCCTTCGATGTGAATCTCGCCTTCGTCGTACTCTTCGAGAAACGCCATGCTCCGCAGCAGGGTACTTTTCCCCGAGCCCGACGGGCCAATCAGGCACACCACTTCGGAATGGCGAACCTGCAAATCAATACCTTTGAGTACGCGCAAGGTGCCGAAGCTTTTGCCAACACCGCGCAGTTTCAGCATCGGCTCGACGTTATCGGAAAGTGCTTCGGGAGTTTTCATTGCGTCACCTGACTGTTTTGTTGCCAATAATCGCACCGTGGGTTGCGCGAGCGTGCTCATCTTGGTTGCTTCTGCATGAAGCGGCCTACCCGCACTTCGAGGAACATGCCCAGTCGCGAGCACAGCTCCACCAACACCAGATAACCGATGCACAGCATCAGCAACGTCTCGACGAAGGCGAAGGTTTCCGAGCCGATGCCGGTCAGGACCATGGTCAGTTCGGGAATGGTAATGATCGATAACACTGCGGTTTCCTTGCACAACACGCTGACCATGTTCACCAACGCTGGCAGTATGATCACCAGCATCTGTGGGATTTGAATGCGCACGATGCATTGCAGGCGGCTGATGCCCAGGCAATCGGCGGCTTCCAGTTGCCCGCGGGCCACCGACTCAAAACCGCTGCGGAAAATCTCGGCGAAATACACGCTGCCATAAATCCCCAGCCCAAGAATGCCGGCCGGGATCGGGTCAAGGCTGAGGCCGAACGAAGGCCCGCCGTAATACACCAGAAACAATTGCACCAGAAACGGTGTACTTCGAATCATCTCGATAAACACCCGCAACGGCGCGCGGACCAGGTTGTTGCCGAACAGTTGCGCAACCGCGATCAGCATGCCCAGCAGCACACCCAGGACTACGCCAGTGGACCACGTACCGAGGGTGACCAGAAAACCGTCGCCGATCTCACTTAAATGATCGGTAATGATCCGGGGATCGAAGATCATGCGGTTCGCTCCTTCAGATGGCGTTCCAGCAAGCTACCGAAGAACGCCAGCGGAATGTTGATCAAGCAATAGAAGCCAGCGAGCATCAGGTAATCCTGAACAAACATGTAATCGCTGGCAGCAATGTTCTGCGCGGTTCGGGTCAGGTCAGCGAGGCCGACCACCGACACCAGGGACGACGCTTTGACCAGCAGAATCATTTCGTTCACCAGTCCCGGCAGGGTCAGGCGCACGGCCTGGGGCACTTGAATTCGTACCAGCATTTGCGCCGAGCTCATGCCCAGCAGGCCAGCGGCCTCCAGTTGCCCGGCAGGAATTGCGAGAAAACCCCCGCGCATGATTTCCGCTATGTAAGCCCCGGCCGCCAACGACAGACCGATGACTGCCGCCGCCGTGGGCGACATATTCGGCAGGCCGATACGCGGCAGGAAGTAGTAGATAAACAGCAACTGCACCAGCAGCGGAATGCCGCGGAACACAAAAATATAGGCGCCGCCCAGACGTTTGAGCACAGGCACGGGGGAGAGCCGACAGCTACCGATAATCACACCAATCACAAACCCGATAGCCAATGCCGCCGTGGACACTTCAAGCGTCACCAACAGGCTGCTTAGCAATAGCGGAGCGTTTTGCAGCAGAAGGGCCCAATCGAACATCGTGTTACTCCACCTTCGATAACCGCCGACCCCTTCGGGCCGGCGATCCATTCATCCAACCAGCAAACCTGAGTTACCAGGAAGGGTCGAAGTCAGCTTTTGGCACGTCCATTTCAGCGCCCAGCCATTTTTTCTGCAGGGCGGCGAGACGGCCATCGTTATGCATTTTCAGCATGGCGGCGTCCAATGCAGCGATCAGGCTGTCAGCATCAGCATCTTTACGACCGAGAAAGGCGAAGTAGGACTTCTTGCCGAATGGAGGCTGAACCACTTTGTAGAGGTTCTTTTTCTCTGCCGCGACAAAGGAAATGTTCGGCAGGGAATTGGCCACGGCAACGATACGTTTGGCGGCAAGGTCGGCGTAGGCCTGGTTGTTATCGACGTATTCACGAATCGTGACTTTTTGTGGCAGGGTAGCAGCGAATACTTTGAGTTCTTCCAACTGAGCTGAACCCTTGCCTGCACCCACGGTTTTGCCGGAGATATCTTCAGGCTTGGTGATGGTCCCGTCATTGGCACCGGCCATCAAAGCGACGGTGGCTTCAGCGATTGGCAGCACGAAGTGATAACGCTCTTTACGCGCTTTGGTCTCGATGATCGGGCCGGCAACCATGTCGAATTTCTTCGCTTCCAGGCCTGGCAATACGCTCGGCCATGGTAAATCGAGGAACTTGACCGTAACCCCCAATTCCTTGCCCAGTTGCTCGAACAGCTCGGAGTTCATGCCTTTCTGCTTGCCGTTCTCGGTAAAGTCGAACGGTGCGAACTGCAGCTCGGTGCCGACTACCAATTCACCGGCTTTTTTAACATCGGCCAACTGATCGGCATGGGCCGCCAGAGGAACGATGGCCAGAGCAATCGCAGCACAGAGGCTGCTGAATGTCTTACTGAACAGAGAATCGAGTTGCATGGGTGACTCCTTCAGATGCAGTGAACGCTGTTGGGTGCTGTGCGGTTCTTATCAAGATGCAAGGTGTGGCTCGTTGAGACTGCAGTTAGCGTGCCATACTCGTATATACAACCAGCGATGACCGTCAGCCGAGAATTTTTCCAGGGTTGAGGATGCCCCGTGGGTCGTAGCAATCCTTGAGCTGTTGCATCGCCTGACGCGCCTGATCATCTACCGAGTGATGAAGAAACTCGCGCTTGAGCAGGCCAATGCCGTGTTCAGCCGACACCGATCCGCCCAATTCGCCGACAGCGGTATAGACCAGTTCTTCAATCTCTAGAATCGGCGCCGGTTGCGGCAACGAATTACAGTCCACCGTCAGGTGCAAGTTGCTGTCACCGATGTGGCCGAAATACACGCTGTGGTTACCGGGCCACCGAAGTTCCAGGCGTTGGCGACACAGTTCGGCAAACTCGCCGATCTGTCCGATAGGCAGGCTGACGTCGAAATTCAGCGGGGTCATGCGCAGCGGGAACTCCCCCGTGGCTTCACGAATCTTCCACAGGGCGCGTGCCTGAGTGTGCGAACTGGCTAACACCGCGTCGATGACTTCTCCGGCCTCAAGTGCTGCCTCCAGCGTCTGCTCCAGCACTTCTCGCGGCCCGGCGGATTCAAACAACACGTACAGCGGATGCTCGTCTGACATTGGCGGCACAGGGTTTTCCAGCCATGACACGCCGAGGCGGAAAAAGTCTTGCCACATCAGTTCATAGGCCTGGGGTGTGCCGGCGCTACGCTGCAACCTTCGGAGCAAACTGACAGCGCTGGCATAGTCGGGCAGGGCACAGAGCAGGGTGGTGGTTTCGCCCGGCAATGGCGCAAGCTTCAAAATGGCGCGGGTGATCACTCCAAGGGTGCCTTCGCTGCCGATAAAGCACTGTTTCAGGTCATAACCACAATTGTTCTTGATCATCTTGTTGAGCAAATTCAGCACGCGACCGTCGGCCAACACCACTTCAAGGCCCAGGACCAGATCCCGAGTCATGCCGTAGCGGATCACTGCGTTGCCTCCGGCATTGGTCGCGATATTGCCGCCGATCTGGCACGAGCCGCGAGCGCCCAGGTCCAGGGGAAACAAGAAACCGGCGTCCAGCGCGGCCTGCTGAATCTCTTGAAGCGTAGTCCCGGCCCAGACGCTGACCGTAGCGGCGGCTGAGTCGATTTCTTCGATGCCGCGCAGGCGCTCCAATGACAGCGCAATGTCAGTCTCCCGTGGCACAGCGCCCCCCGCCAGGCCGGTCATGCCACCTTGGGGCACCACCGATTGACCCGCCGCGTTGCAAATGCGCAGCGCGTCGGCAACCTGCTGGGTGGAGCTCGGCAACAGCAGCGCGGCCGGACACGCCGGCGCATGGCCGGTCCAGTCGCTGTAATGCCGTTGACTGATTGCCGCGCCAGTGAGCACCGCCGTTGCACCCAGCGCGGTGCGCAATTGATCGAGGGTCTGTTGCAGATCATTCATCGGTTCGGCTCATGGAAAAGGGTGAATTAGACGTGACGTGCAGGTCGAGACGGTCGAGTTGATCCAAGTCCGGCTTGCCCAATAATGCCAGTGCAAGACGCAATTCCTGCGCCAGCAAATCCAGTGCATGACCGGCACCGGCCTCACCGCCCACGGCCACGCCATACAAGGTCGCACGGCCGAGTAGCACGGCATCGGCGCCTAGCGCGCAGGCCTTGAGAATGTCGGTGCCACGGCGCACGCCGCTGTCCAGCAGCAGGGTCAGTTTACCCTTGGCAACGGCGGCAATCGCCGGCAAGCAATCAATGCTGGCGGGCGCACCGTCGAGCTGGCGTCCGCCATGATTGCTGACCACCAAACCATCGAGTCCCAGGGCCACGGCTTTTTCCGCATCCGCAGGGTGCAGCACGCCCTTAAGCACCAGTTGGTGTGGCCAGCTGTCACGTAGACGCGCCAGGGCTTCCCAGTCGAGGCCGGTGTCCATTTGTGCCCCGATAAAGTGCGCGGCGCCTTCGATGGTGCGCTGGTCGGCAGGTAGATAGCGTTCGACATTTGCCAAGATCGGCAGGCCATGTGGCCACACGGCTTGCTTGAACCAGCGCGGATGGCGCAGTACGTCAAACTTGTTGCGCAGGCTCAAATGCCGTGGCTTGACGAAGTTACGCTTGTCCCATTCACGATTGCCCAGCAGCACGGCGTCGCTGGTCAATAACAGGGTTTTACAACCGACAGCATCAGCCCGTTGCAGCAAATCGGTTTGCACCCGTGGGTCGCGCAGGCAATACAGCTGAAACCATAAATTGACCTCGGGCACCGCCGCGACTATTTGCTCCAGAGAGCTGGTGGACACCGTGCTCAGGGTAAACGGCAGGCCGCGCTTGGTGGCTGCCCGCGCCAGGTGTAGATCGGCATCGCGATGGAGCATACCGTTATAGCCTGTGGGGCCGATGATCATGGGCAGCGGTATCGATGCGCCGAAAATCGAACGCCGGGTATGGGTTTCATGGCAGGCCACCAGGGTCTGTGGCAGCAAGCCAATCTCGGAAAACGCCTGCCGATTGCGCCTGAGGGTCACTTCCTCTTCGGCGCCGCCTTCTAGATATTCCCAGGCGAAATTCGGCAACCGGCGACGGGCCATCGCGGCCAATTCGGCAACGCTATGGGCACGGCGAAAGTCACTGCCGGAATGAAAGCGGCGCATGAAGGCTTAACCGTGCAAACGCTGGAACGGCAACCACCGACCAAACGCGCCGCCTTCGACCCACGCCCGAGCGGCGGCAATGTCCGGCGCGAAATAGCGGTCTTCGTCGTAATGGGCGACTTCGCTGCGGATCATTGCCACTACTTCGCCGAGCAATTGCGAGGTGTGCAACGGCGCATGCAAATCGATGCCTTGGGCGGCAGCCAGCACCTCGATGGCCACCACTGCGCTGCTGTTACCCGCCATGTCCAGCAGGCGACGGGCCGCGAACGTCGCCATCGACACGTGGTCTTCCTGGTTGGCCGAGGTCGGCAAGCTGTCGACAGAAGCCGGGTGGGCGAGGGTTTTGTTTTCCGAAGCCAGAGCCGCAGCGGTGACTTGGGCAATCATGAAGCCGGAGTTCAAACCGCCTTCACGGACCAGAAAGGCTGGCAGGCCCGACAATGCCGGGTCCACCAATTGCGCGATGCGCCGTTCCGACAGCGCACCGATTTCAGAAATGGCCAGCGCCAATACGTCGGAGGCCATGGCCACCGGCTCGGCGTGGAAGTTACCGCCGGACAGCACGTCGCCGTCGGCACTGAATACCAGCGGGTTATCGGACACCGCATTGGCTTCACGCAGGAAAACAGTGGCGGCGAAGCGCATATGGTCCAGGCACGCGCCCATCACTTGGGGTTGGCAGCGCAGCGAGTACGGGTCTTGGACGCGGTCGCAATCGCGGTGTGATTCACGAATTTCACTCTGGGCCAACAGTTCGCGATAGAACTGGGCCACATCAATTTGTCCCGGTTGACCGCGCACCGCTTGAATCCGCGCGTCAAACGGTACGTCTGAACCCTTGAGCGCTTCAACGCTGAGGCTGCCGGCAACGACTGCGGCGCTAAACAGCTTTTCAGTGGCGAACAAACCGCGCAGGGCGAGGGCGGTGGACACTTGGGTGCCGTTGATGAGTGCCAGACCTTCTTTTGGCCCAAGCACCATGGGTTCAAGGCCAGCCAGCGCCAAGCCTTCCACCGCATCCATTTCCCGGCCTTCGTGGCGCACCCGGCCAATGCCGATCAATACCGCCGACATATGGGCCAGCGGCGCGAGGTCGCCGGACGCGCCCACCGAACCTTGGGACGGGATGCATGGATAGACCTTGGCCGCGTACAGCGCGCTGAGGGCCTGAATCACTTCCCAGCGAATCCCTGAAAACCCGCGCGCCAGTGAGCCGACCTTGAGGGCCATAATCAGTGCGACGCTGGCATCATCCAGCAGCGGACCGGTGCCGGTGCAGTGCGACAACAGTAAGTTGCGTTGCAGCTTGGCCAGTGATTCAGTAGGAATGGACGTGCGCGCCAGCAGGCCGAAGCCGGTGTTGATGCCGTATACCGTGCGCTGGTTGGCAATGATTTCATTAACCGTGCGGGTGCTGGCGTCCACTGCCTCACGCGCCGCAGAGTCAAGTTCGAACGGTATTTGCTGTTGATAGACAGCGCGCAGTTGTTCGAGGGTAAATTGGCCGGGCGTAAGCAGCAGTGTCGCTTGCATAGGGACTGTCCTGAATTCGGTGTTGAGAAGTGAGCGATATAAGCCTGTATATACAGGTAAGGCAAGATGCAGGCCAATATGTCAGTGGATGGCCTTTAAGCGTCTGCACAGGGCTGTTTCCCCTGAACGAATAGAAGTCCCGGTGGGCGCTGCAAGCGCACTTGTCACCAAAAGTTGCACCTAATGGGGTCGCCCCGCACAGTGCTGGGGCAAACAGAAACCCCGGAGCCACGGGTGCACTTCCGCTCTGGAGACCTGAACAGCGCCCGGTGAGCGTTGGCGCCAGCGTTTGCAGCGAGGGCAACAGTCGACGGCACAGTAAATGCTTAGGCCTGTATATACCGGTTCGTCCCACCGCTGTTTGATCCACTGTCACACACCGCTTTTCGACCTTAATAACAGGAGCAAGCATGACCGCCAGCGCCAATCTCCCATTGATCGATATGTCCGGTGTTCGCGAGGGTGATCAAGCCAGTATCCGCCGCGCCGGTGATGCGATTCGCCAGGCCTGCAGTGAAATCGGCTTTTTCTACATTGTGAACCATGGCGTTCCGCAAGCCGTGATTGACCGCGCCATGGCCGCCGCGAAGACGTTTTTCGCCTACCCCTCCGAGACCAAACGCCAAGTGGCAGTGAACAAGCGTCACCGAGGCTGGCATGCGCTGGGCGGAGCGCTGATGTACGAAGCCACCAAGCCGGATCTCAAGGAGTTTTTCAGCATCGGCCTGGAACTGCCTGAAAACGATCCCAGTGTCTTGGCCGGTGAGGCGTTGCGCGGTCCCAACCAATGGCCTGAATTCATGCCGGAACTGCAAGCCGCGCTGGGGCAGTACTACACCGAAATAGGCAAGGCGGGCGCTGACCTGTTGGTGGCCGTGGCGACCGGGCTGGGCATCGAAAGCGATTTCTTCAGCGGCAAATATGACAAGCCCCTGCAACGTACGCAGATGGTGTATTACCCACCGCATCCACCCATTGCTGAAGCTGATCAGTTTGGTGTTGCCCCGCACACGGACTACGGCTGCATTACTTTGCTGTATCAAGACAACAGCGGCGGCTTGCAGGTGCGTGAATTAAGCAGCGACAGCTGGATAGACGCGACGCCGATTCCGGGCAGCCTGGTGGTCAATGTCGGTGACTTGTTGGCGCATTGGTCGAACAACCGCTTCCGTTCGACCTTGCACCGGGTCATCAATAAATCCGGTCACGAACGCTATTCCATCGCGACCTTCTTCGACCCCACCTACAGTGCCGTGGTCGACCCGTGTGATCTGGGCATTGATGCCGCCACCAGCTTGTACCCTCCAGTCGCAGCGGGGGATTACATACTCAAGCGAATAGATGACTCGATGGCGTATCGGAAGAAGGGGTGAATTGAATCGTTGGCTGGAAACAACTGTGTAGGAGCCATCTTGTTGGTAAGAAAAAACCGCGGTATGTCTGATATACCGCCTCGCCAACACGTTGGCTCCTACAGATTCTCGGTGTGGCGATAACGTTGAAGCGACCGCAAAACCAAGGCCTTAAATCACCTGAACAATGGCCTTGACTACCGCATCAATGTTGTTCTTGTTCAACGCTGCAACACAAATGCGCCCGGTGTCCAGCGCATAGATACCAAACTCGGTCTGCAGGCGGCCGACTTGCTCGCTGGTCAGTCCGGAGTAGGAGAACATCCCGCGTTGGCGACCAACGAAGCTGAAATCCCGGTCAGTCAATGCCGCAAGACCATTAACCATGGCCTGACGCATGCCGCGAATTCGCAGGCGCATCTCCCCCAGTTCTTCTTCCCATACCCCACGCAGCTCAGGGCTGTTCAACACCGCAGCCACGATAATCGCGCCGTGGGTCGGTGGGTTGGAGTAGTTGGTGCGGATGACGCGTTTGACCTGGGACAGTACCCGGGCAGTCTCGTCCTTTGAATCGGTCACGATGGACAGCGCGCCGACGCGTTCGCCGTACAAAGAGAACGATTTCGAAAACGAACTGGAAGCGAAGAAGGTCAGGCCCGACTCGGCGAATAAGCGCACAGCTGCCGCGTCTTCATCAATACCGTCGCCGAAACCCTGATACGCCATGTCCAGAAACGGCACGTGGCCCTTGGCTTTGAGCACTTCGAGGATTTTTTTCCAGTCTTCTGGAGCCAGATCGACGCCGGTGGGGTTATGGCAGCACGCATGCAGCACCACGATCGAGCCGGACGGCAGGTTTTGCAAATCCTCCAACATGCCGGAACGGTCTACGTCATGGCTGGTCGCATCATAGTAGCGATAGTTCTGTACCGGGAAGCCGGCGGTCTCGAACAGGGCGCGGTGGTTTTCCCAGCTTGGGTCGCTGATAGCGACGACGGCGTCTGGTTTGAGCTGCTTGAGGAAGTCAGCGCCGATCTTCAATGCACCGGTACCGCCGACAGCCTGAACAGTCAGCACCCGGCCCGAAGCCAGCAATGGCGAATCAGCGCCAAACAGCAGTTTTTGTACCGCCAAATCGTAGGCGGCGATACCGTCGATGGGCAAGTAACCGCGAGCAGCGTGTTGAGCCACGCGAATGGCTTCAGCTTCAGCAACGGCACGCAGGAGTGGAATTCGCCCCTCTTCGTTGCAGTACACGCCCACGCCAAGGTTTACCTTATGCGTTCGGGTGTCGGCATTGAATGCTTCGTTGAGGCCCAGGATTGGATCGCGGGGTGCCATTTCGACAGCGGAGAACAGGCTCATTTTTGCGACGGCTCTGAATGGAGGAGTGAAGGGATACAACGCTCCGGCCGATTGCACTAGAGCGGTGCACAAACGGGGAGCTAGTATAGAGGCCATCGTTGTGCGCGGCGACAGGATAAGAGGCATTTTTAGTGGTTTTTCAGTTTATTTTTTGGTACCGGACAAAATGGCAAGGGCAATTGTTTAACCCCATATGACTCCGACCGCTTGAAAGGGCGCGCCACTGACTCCATTTGTAGTGTGTTCCTGTATTTCCGGCGGCGTCCATTGTTCGCAGCTTTCTCGTCTCGTCCGGCAGTACTGCGTCAAAATGAACCCAGAGGTCTTTTATGTCCGAGTTTCAGCTCGTAACCCGTTTCCAACCTGCTGGCGATCAGCCGGAGGCCATTCGCCTGATGGTTGAAGGGATCGAAGCCGGGCTGGCGCACCAGACATTGCTGGGCGTGACAGGCTCCGGCAAGACCTTCAGCATCGCCAACGTGATCGCTCAGGTGCAGCGCCCGACGCTGGTCCTGGCGCCGAACAAAACCCTGGCCGCGCAGTTGTACGGCGAGTTCAAGGCGTTTTTCCCGAACAACGCGGTTGAATATTTCGTTTCTTATTACGACTACTACCAGCCAGAAGCTTATGTGCCATCGTCGGACACCTTCATCGAGAAGGATGCGTCGATCAACGATCACATTGAGCAGATGCGTTTGTCCGCCACCAAAGCGTTGCTGGAGCGCAAAGACGCGATTATCGTCACCACCGTCTCCTGCATCTACGGTTTGGGCAGCCCGGAAACCTATCTGAAGATGGTGCTGCACGTCGACCGCGGCGACAAACTCGACCAGCGGGCGCTGTTACGGCGTTTGGCAGACCTGCAATACACCCGCAACGACATGGATTTTGCTCGGGCAACCTTCCGCGTACGTGGCGACGTGATCGACATCTACCCGGCGGAATCGGACCTCGAAGCGATCCGCATCGAGCTGTTCGATGACGAGGTAGAAAGCTTGTCGGCGTTCGATCCGTTGACCGGTGAGGTGATTCGAAAGCTGCCGCGCTTCACGTTCTATCCAAAAAGCCACTACGTCACCCCCCGGGAAACCCTGGTGGATGCCATGGAGCACATCAAGGTCGAGCTTCAGGAACGTTTGGAATACCTGCGCAGCAATAACAAGTTGGTGGAAGCGCAACGTCTGGAGCAGCGGACTCGTTTCGATCTGGAAATGATCCTTGAGCTGGGTTACTGCAACGGCATCGAAAACTATTCACGCTACCTGTCCGGACGTCCTTCAGGCGCGCCGCCGCCCACCTTGTACGATTACTTGCCAGCCGACGCGCTGCTGGTAATCGACGAATCCCACGTCAGCGTGCCGCAAGTGGGCGCAATGTATAAGGGCGACCGCTCGCGTAAAGAAACACTGGTGGAGTACGGCTTCCGCTTGCCGTCGGCGCTGGATAACCGGCCCATGCGCTTTGACGAGTGGGAAAGCGTCAGCCCGCAAACCATCTTCGTTTCGGCGACACCGGGCAACTATGAAGCGGAACACGCGGGACGGGTTATCGAGCAGTTGGTGCGGCCTACCGGACTGGTTGATCCGCAAATCGAGATTCGTCCGGCATTGACCCAGGTTGATGACCTGCTGTCGGAGATTGGCAAACGCGTCGCACTGGGCGAGCGGGTGTTGGTCACGACCTTGACCAAACGTATGTCTGAAGATCTTACCGATTACCTGGCCGACCACGGCTGCCGGGTGCGTTATCTGCACTCGGACATCGATACCGTGGAACGGGTCGAAATCATTCGTGACCTGCGTTTGGGTGTGTTCGATGTGTTGGTCGGGATCAACCTGCTGCGCGAAGGCCTGGACATGCCGGAAGTGTCGCTGGTGGCGATTCTTGATGCCGATAAAGAAGGCTTCTTGCGCTCGGAGCGCTCGCTGATCCAGACCATCGGTCGTGCGGCCCGTAACCTCAACGGCCGAGCGATTCTTTACGCTGACCGCATCACCGGTTCCATGGAGCGGGCCATTGGCGAAACCGACCGGCGTCGCGACAAACAAATCGCCTACAACCTGGAACATGGCATCACACCGAAAGGCGTGATCAAGGACGTTGCCGACATCATGGAAGGCGCAACTGTGCCCGGTTCGCGCAGTAAAAAGCGCAAAGGCATGGCCAAAGCCGCCGAGGAAAACGCCAAATACGAAGCCGAACTGCGCTCGCCAAGTGAGATCACCAAACGCATTCGTCAGTTGGAAGAGAAAATGTACCAACTGGCCCGCGACCTGGAATTCGAAGCTGCCGCACAGATGCGCGACGAAATCGGCAAGTTGCGCGAGCGGTTGTTAGTGGTTTGAGGGCTATCCACTTGGTCAACCGCCTGTAGGAGCCTGCGATCCGAGTCAATGATTAT
>NZ_JAQGNX010000150.1 GCF_028293835.1 Pseudomonas sp. | reverse complement strand
TTAATGGTGCCTATCAACTCGGAGATCGAGTCGAGGGATACCCCGACTTCGTTGGTTTGCTGATTGGCGCCCTCGCCCGCTGTGGTCGAGCGACGCATCGCTTCGACTGACGCCTGGGTGCCCGCTTCCAGACGCGTCGTCATGTTTTGGATTTCTTGGGTGCTCTGTTGGGTACGGCTGGCCAAAGCACGTACCTCATCGGCGACGACCGCGAAACCACGTCCGGCTTCACCGGCACGGGCGGCCTCAATCGCGGCGTTCAAAGCAAGCAGGTTGGTTTGCTCGGCAATCGCACGGATCACGCCGAGGACCGAAACAATGGAGCGTACGTCGGTTTGCAGGCTGTCGAGGCTCGATCCACTGAGGCGAATATCGCCAACCAATACATTCATGCCTTGGATATTGCTGCCTACTGCGGCGCGCGCGGCATGACCTTGACGATCGGTCTGCTCAGCGGCCTCGGCTGCGCGCTGTGCACTGCGGGCAACTTCTTGAGCAGCGGAGGACATTTCATTGATGGCGGTGGCCACCTGATCGGTTTCTTCACGCTGACGCTGCATCGCCTGTTCAGAACGCACAGTCTGTTGCGTGGCCTGCTCCACCAGGCCGCCCAGGTCGGTAGTCATTTGCGCAACCTGGCTGACCATGCTGTGAATCTTGTCGACGAAGCGGTTGAATGATCCAGCCAGATCGGCCAATTCGTCACGACCCGTAACGGCCAGGCGTCGGGTCAGGTCACCGTCGCCCGCAGCGATGTCGTCCAGATTGATTTTGAGAACACGCAGTGGACGCACCACACCATTGGCGATAAATACACCCGCGATGGCGGTCACCAACAACAGAATCGCGGCCAGAATCATGATGCTGGTAAGCAGCGCACTGGTGCGAGCTCCCACCGACTGCGCCTCAAGCGCCATTGCTGTGTCGATATCGTCGACATTGATTGCGCTGCCGAGCACCAGGTCCCACTTTTCCAGGTACTCGGTGTAGCCCAGCTTAGGCACCTGCACGGTTTCCTGTCCGGGTTTCGGCGCTGCATAATCGATGTAGTGGGTACCGTTTTTGGCCACCGTCACGAACGTTTGATAATGGAAGGAACCGTCAGCATCCTGGGCCTCCCAGAAGCTTTTACCGATCCCCGCCGTGCTGTCGCCGCGCAGCACCCGCACGCCTTTGGTGTCATAGGCGAAGTAATAACCTTCGTCGCCAAACTTCACTGCCTTCAGCAACTCCAGCGCTTTGTCCCGAGCGGCCATGTCGCCGTTCGCTGAGGCGTCGTACAGCGGCTTGATGGTGGACCGGGCAATATCGACGTAATTTTTCAGCACCTCGCGATTACGTTTAACCAGCAGACTCCGGGATCTGGCCATTTCCGACTCAGCGCTATTTTTCAGCATTCGATCTGCAACTCCGCTGACGATCAGTGCGAAGAGCAAGGCCGGGACAATGGCCAAACACAGTAACTTGGTTTTTACAGTGAGGTTCATAAGAGTGCCTGAGCGTAGCAGTTATCGATGGCATGCTATCGGCCGATATAGGCACTACTTGATTAGATTGCTCAAATCACACAAATATTAGATCAGGCATAGGCAGCGGTTCGTACATACGCTGCGCAACTAATTTCCAGATCACTAATGCAAATCCGCGAGTGAATACGTCGAGTTACATTCCATCGATTGGCAAAAACTACAATTATAAAACCAAGCCGAATCAAGTACTTATATGAATTATTAGAGTGTATCGCGCATCCACTCCTCACGGGTCAACTCCCAGGTTTCACGTAGCATGTCTCCACTTACAAAGCTGGCTTCTACGGAACTGATCAGACGCATGCGTTCCCGCCGAGAAACACGTCTTGAAGCTTCATTGGCAACGGCTTTGGGTACTTGCATAAGGGGTCGCTTCAACGTCTCGAACCAGTAACGGTTAACCGTTACGCACGCCTCCTTCATAAAGCCCCTGCCTTGCCACGCAGGACTCAGCCAAAACCCTCGATGATTACCAGGTCGATCCGCCAGGGAAATACTGCCGATGATCTGCGCTGGGTTTTCAGTCAGGCGAATCATCCAGTGCCACTCCTCGCCCCGCGCTATGGCGGGCAGCGCGACGTCATGCACATAGCAAAATGCGCCGTCCTCGGGATAAGGCCATGGCACGCGACTGTCGAGGTAACGAACCACTTCCCAGTGCGCAAACAGCTGCTGAATAGCGACCGCATCGGCAAGTTGCAACGGGCTGAGGGTAAGACGTTCGGTGTAAAGCATGGGTGTTGCGTCCATTGCGGGTTGGCTCCTTGATTATCGTAGAAACATATCACGCTGGCCTGCTCAACCCTTGATGCCCAATTCACTGAGGCGCCTATAAAGGGTCCGCTCGCTAATACCCAGTTCTTTCGCCAACTCGGTTCGCGAGCCTTGGAACGCGTTGAGCAGGTGCGCGAGATTCTTGAGGTCTTTGCGCTCCCTTGAGCGACTTGCTGAATGCTCGGTTTGCTTGCGCAGTTCAACCGGCAAGTCCTTGGCACGAATTATCCCGTCATCGGAGAACAGCCGGGCCCGCTCCAAAATATTCTTTAATTCGCGAATATTTCCTGGAAAAGGGTAAAGACCCAACAATTTGAGCGCCGAACTGTCGACTTCGATTGCAACCCCGGGCGCGATGCGCTGCAGGTGGCTCTCAATCAGCAACGGCAAATCGTCTGCCCGCGCCCGCAGCGGCGGCAGGACGATGGGGAAGGCGCTGATTCGATAATACAGGTCTTGGCGAAAGCGCCCGGCTTCGACCATTTCCCTAAGCGGTTTATGGGTCGCCACTACCAAGCGAAAGTCCGAATGAATAGTTCTTAAACTACCCACCGGCCGAAAACTTCCGGATTCAATCAGGCGCAGCAGCTTTACCTGCATGGCGAGCGGCACCTCGCCGATCTCATCGAGAAACAACGTACCGCCGTGTGCCGACTCGGCCAGCCCGACCTTGCGATGTAATGCCCCAGTGAAAGCGCCTTTCTCATGCCCGAAGAGTTCACTTTCGAGCAATGACTCGGTCAGCCCGGTGCAGTCCACCACCACCAGCGGACCGTTGGAGCGCGCACTGCTCATGTGCAAGGCGCGGGCAAACAGCTCTTTCCCGGTCCCGGATTCACCTTGCAACAACACCGGAATGGGCGACGGCGCCGCCCGTTGCAATTCACTTAACGCCTCTTTAAAGGCGGAAGAAATGCCGACCAGTCCATGCTGTTGCGGTTGCGCGGCAGCCACCTTAACTGTGCTCAAGTGTTCCACATAGGCAACGACGTCGCCCTGCTGATCAAGGATCGGGCGCAGTTCAACGTCGACGTGTTCAGGGCCGCGAGGGGTGTGATGAATATGCAGCACTCGCTCGGCAGCGTGGCTTCTCAGTGCTTTTCGCATCGGACACTGCTCACCCGCCTGGTCGCAGGGGACGGCGTATTGGTGAGAGACATTGAAGCATTTGGCGCCGATGTGCGATTTGCCTTCAATGCCAAACTGCCGCTGGTAAGCCGGGTTGGCGCCGATAATGTTGTATTCGATGTCCAGCACAATGCTTGGCCGCGGCTCATGCTCAAGGTACGAGACCAAGGCTTGAACGTCGTGGGCCATTGAGGTGGTTAAAGGGGTGTCCATCGTTGCTTCCCATAGGGCGCGAGCCGGATTTGTGTCGCTGCCACATACTGCCATCAACTGCCAACTGGCTGCCAAAAAATGTGGCAGCCGATGCGTAATAATCACCATTGCTGACTTGGGCGCCCGTGTTTCCGGGGTAATGCCTAACTGGCCAGGAGACTGACAGGTGGCACGGATCTTGAGACGCAGTACCAACCGTTGTACTCAAGAATTCAGCCCAGGCTGACATTACCGCCTTTGGAGAGACCTGTGATTATCGGCGAGAAAATCCTTCTGGAAGCATTTCTGGACGAAACCACCTCGACCTTCAGCTATTTGCTGCTAGACAGGTCCACCCTTCAATGTGCGTTGATCGACAGCGTGCTGGGCTTCGACCCCAAGTCCGGTCATACCGACACCGATGCAGCTGATCGCCTGATCGCACGGGTGCTTGAGCTGGGAGCTTCGGTGGAGTGGATTCTTGAGACTCATGTGCACGCTGACCACCTTTCTGCTGCGACCTATCTGAAACAGCAGTTGGGCGGCAAAGTCGCCATCGGCTGTCATATCAAAAAGGTACAGGAGGTCTTTGGTGAGCTGTTCAACGCCGGTGAAAGCTTCAAGCGTGACGGCAGCCAATTTGATGTGCTGTTGGCAGAGGGTGAAGCGTTCCGCATCGGTACGCTTGGGGCGAAAGCGCTGCACACCCCTGGACACACGCCCGCGTGCATGACGTATTTCGTCCAGACCGAGGGCCATTCAGTCGCCTTTGTCGGCGACACCCTGTTCATGCCCGACTACGGCACCGCGCGTTGTGATTTTCCCGGCGGGGATGCCAGAACACTGTTTCGGTCCATCAAAAAAATTCTCGAATTGCCCGTCGATACGCAAATTTTCATGTGCCACGACTATTGCCCGAACGGCAGGCCCGTCGCGTTCATGAGTACGGTGGCTGACCAGCGTTTGAACAACATCCATGTCCGTGAGGGTATTCGCGAAGACGACTTCGTGATGATGCGCGAAGACCGCGACGCCACCTTGGACATGCCGACCCTGATCCTACAGTCGGTGCAGGTCAACATGCGCAGCGGACACCTGCCTGAGCCTGAATCAAACGGTATCCAATACTTGAAAATCCCGCTTAACACCATCGCTCGACCAGGCGTCTCACAGCTGGATATCGGTCACGAAGCACAACCCGTGACCGCTCCCGCTACCCATCATCAGGTAGTGATCATCGGTGGCGGTTCAGCCGGTATCGCCGCCGCGTCGAGTTTGAAAGCCCGGGACCGCTCCCTGGACATCGCGATCATCGACCCCGCTGACGTTCATTATTACCAACCGGGTTGGACCCTGGTCGGAGGCGGAGTTTTTACCGCTAAATCCACCGTGCGTGCCATGGCTTCGGTGATACCTAACGACGTGCAATGGATCAAAGCTGCCGTGGTCACCCTGCGCCCTGAAACTAATACCATCGTGTTGGACAACGCCGCGTCAATTGGCTATGACCAACTGATTGTCTGCCCGGGGTTAAAGCTCGACTGGGCTGCTATCCACGGTCTGACCGACACCTTAGGCGCCCATGGCGTGACCTCCAACTACCGCTACGACCTGGCGCCGTATACGTGGCAACTGGTGCAGAACCTCAAGCACGGCCAGGCGCTGTTTACCCAACCACCGATGCCGATCAAATGCGCAGGGGCGCCGCAAAAGGCCTTGTATTTGTCTTGCGATTACTGGCTAAAGAACGGTCGTCAATCGACCATCAAAACCAGCTTTTACACGGCAGGTGCGGTGCTGTTTGGTGTCGCCGACTATGTGCCCGCATTGATGCAGTACATGCACAAATACGCAGTCGATCTCAAATTCACCTATACCTTGGTGGCGGTCGATGGACCCAAACAGCAGGCGACCTTTGAATGCACGCTCCCGGACGGCACCCTTGATAGGGTGGTGGAGTCTTTCGATCTATTGCATGTGGTCCCGCCGCAAGTGGCGCCGGATTTCATTCGAAACAGCCCGCTTGCGGATAAAGCCGGCTGGGTCGACGTAGACCCCGGCAACCTGGTTCATCGGCGCTACGCCAACGTTCACGGGCTGGGAGATGTGATCAACACCACTAACGCGAAAACCGTGGCCGCTGCCCGCAAACAGGCACCGGTGGTGGCCAACAATGTGTTGGTGGCGCTGGGCCGCAACCGCGATTGGGCCGCCTATAACGGCTACGGCTCGTGCCCGCTGACGGTTGAGCGCGGCAAAGTCGTGCTGGCGGAGTTCACCTACGGCGGCAAAGTAGAACCAACGTTCGCGCCTTGGCTTATTGATGGACGCAAGCCTTCCCGTCTGGCGTGGATTTTGAAGAAACACGTTCTACCACTGCTGTATTGGCAGGGCATGCTCAAGGGTCGTGAATGGTTAGCGGGTCCTAGCAAGGTTGCTGCCGGCCAAGACAAATGATCGAACACAATCTGTCAGGCGTGATGCTGGGCACAGTCATCGGGGCCATTTTAGCCCTGACGGGTGCAGGAGGAGGCATTCTCGCGGTACCGTTATTGGTCTTCGGGCTTGGGCTTTCAATCGTACAAGCAGCGCCAGTGGGTCTGCTGGCCGTTGGCTTGGCCGCTGCAGTCGGCGCCCTCCTCGGCTTGCGTCAGGGCATCGTTCGCTACCGCGCGGCGACCTTCGTGTCAGCCATCGGAATGGTTGCGGCCCCGGTAGGTTTGTACATCGCTCACCGCGTCCCAAATCAGCCGTTGGCATTGGTATTTTCAGCCGTGCTGTTGTACGCCAGCGGTCGAATGCTGCGTAAAGCAGTACGCGAAATTCGCCATGGCCAGCCACTGGCGCGTGCTGAATCGCGGCCCTGTGTATTGAACCCACTTCAAGGGCGGCTGCGCTGGACCCTTCCCTGCGCACGGGCGTTAGCCATTACCGGATTGCTTTCCGGACTGCTGTCGGGATTGCTGGGCGTGGGCGGTGGCTTCGTGATCATTCCAGCTTTGACGCGCTACACCAACCTGGAAATGAAAAGCGTGGTGGCTACGTCGCTAGCAGTCATCGCGCTGGTCTCCGTGGGCAGCGCCACCACTGCGGCGCTTGCCGGGGTGATGCAATGGGAAGTGGCGATTCCGTTCGCGCTTGGCGCTGTCGTGGGTTTGACCGTGGGCCGGCAAGTTGCTCAACGACTCGCCGGCCCGCGCTTGCAGCAGGCTTTTTCGGTGGTAGGGATGCTTGCCGCGCTCCTGCTCGCCAGCACTGCGCTGGGGTTCAGGCTTTAGGTTTGTGGGTCTGAATCCAGGCGGGCAAGGCACTTCCGGGTGGCATCGATGGCAATGTATAACCCGCCTGGCTACGCGTCAGCTGTCCACTGGGGCGAACCGCTCGTAGCTCGCCAAAGCCTGAGGACGAGGTTTCCAGGAAAGGTGCAAAATCCGGTTTACGCCTATGCAGCCCGTTGGCGATGCGCCCCATGTTACGTAGCCAATATCCGGTTTGCGCCAGCGACACTTCCACGTGCCAACTGCCGCCGTCCCTCTGTTGTCGGCAAAGTGCTGCCGCTGCGCCGAAGGCCATCAGATAGCCGCTGGCTTGGTCGAGTATCTGCATCGGCAAAGCACGGGGTACACCGTCCCCAGCGTATTCGCCTTCCGCATGATTGAATCCCATGGCAGTTTGTACCAGCGAATCGAACCCTCGCCTAAGGGCCCACGGCCCTTGGGTGCCATAGGCGGTCAAGGAAACATAAACGATGCCAGGGCGGCGTTCAGCCAGCGCTTCCGGGGAGTAGCCCAGCGCTGCCAGCCCGCCTGGTCGATAGCCTTGCGAAAACACGTGAGCGTCATCGATCAGTTGCCAAAGCCCGGCGCGACCTGGCTCCGTGAGCAAGTCCAGGTGCGCAGAACGTTTGCCGCGACTGGTGTCGGCGATAGCGTCGATGTTCGGCAGATTGGGCGAGTTGATCAACAGCACCTCGGCGCCATGGGCAGCCAGCGCACGACCAGCCACTGGACCGGCGAGAACCCGGGTAAGGTCGAGCACTCGAATACCGGTCAGTGGCCCTTGATTGGGTTTTAACGGAGGTAGACCGAGGGGAGCGGCGTCGCCGATGCGTGAGATTGTCATTAATGGCTGGGCACGAATCGCTTGCCCCTGAGCGGTGGCGTCCCACTGCTCAAAACTGCGCAGGGCCGTGGCCACCAACCCGCGTTCAGCGGCTGCCTGCTCAACGTCCAGCGCGGGCCATAGCAATAGCGCCCGCTGCGCATCAGCGCGGGTCGCCGTTGCAGGCGCCAAGCCCAGCAGACGTAAAGCGCCCTCTCGATGATGAGCAAAGTTTGCGTGCACCCGCACATAACCATCGGCGCAGCGATACAGCCCTGAGAAGTCATCCCACGCGTTTGGCTCGTGACCCTCAAGGCTGAACCAGCCGCTGCATTCGACGGCAGCGTGCAGCATGTCCACTTCAACCTGCTGACGAATACCGTTGCGTAGATAGCCCAACTCACAGGCCGCCAACGCAGCCGCCGCGATAGAAACTTGCGCGGCGCTACCGACCGGGAATGACGACGGAAACACTGGGTCGCTGCCATTGAGCTGCGCGAAACCCAATGCCTCCATTGGCAGACTGGCGATCCGCCACAGGTCGCGCAATTGCTCTTCATTATTCATGACGCCCTCGCAGATTCTTTAAGATACAAGAAGCCTGATGCCCACCGACGGTGATTTGGCGACAGTCACCGGCGGGCATTCTGATAAAAGTCAGGGAGGCGAATCTATTGCGGAGCATGGAATCAAGCATCATGCGGCCTATGGGTTTTTCGCCCCTGCGATAACGGCGGCTGGTTCGCGGCTGGAATCTTGACGGATGTATGCCTGCGTGCCGCTGTTGCTAATACGAGGCCCATAACGTCCACGGTAATCGCTTGGTGAAAACCCGGTAATCTTTTTAAAGATCGAGCGAAATGCACCCGGATCCTGATAGCCCACCGCCCAGGCGATATGGTCGACAGTGCGGGTTGTAAACTCAAGCATTTCCCGCGCTTTTCCTACCCGAAGATGCTGGCAGTACTCGGTTGGCTTGAGGCCCGTAGCGCTGCGAAAACGACGCAAAAACGTGCGTTGTTCCAGATGTGCCTGGTTCGCCATGTCGCCCACTGAAACGTCCAGCGCACCGCTGCCTTGCAACCAATGCTGGACCTTGAGCACTGCTTGGTCGCCATGGTTAAGGATTGGGGAGAAATTGCCGCCGCAACGAGCGCCGATGTTCTGGTCGATGGCTAAAAAACGCGCGGTGGTCATGGCAATACTCGGCCCCAACACCCGTTGTACTACCCTCAAACCCAGCTCGGCCCATGCCATCAGCCCAGCCGTGGTAATCAGGTCGCCATCGTCGATCATGGGTTTATCAACATCGACCTTGAGCAGTGGAAATTGATCGCTTAGCGCTTTGCCTTGAGTCCAGTGGGTTGTGATTGTCCGGCCAGAAAGCAATCCGGTCTGGGCCAACAAAAACGCACCTACGCACACCGAGCCGATAATCGCACCGGCCTTATGCTGTTGAACGATCCAGTTTGCCGACACCTGCAGCGAATCCGCTGCCGGCATTTCGCACAGTGATGGCGGAATCAGCACCGCTACTGGATGACTGCTCAAGCTTGGCTGGCTATCGAATATGCGCGCCACGCTGTTGCTGGTCGTTGCCACAGACCAATGGGTAATGCGCAGCAGCGGCAGATTTGCGTCAGGCTGTTCAAGGACCATGCGATTAGCCACCGCAAACAGGTCAGTCAAGCCGTGCACGGCGGCCATTTGCGCGCCCGGATACACCAGCACTGCGATTTCCGCGACGTCCAGCGGTTCTGCCATTGTCAGTTTAGCCCCTGCTATTGTCATTCTGGCCAATCCTCAGAGGGGATCGAAAAGACCACTATAAGTCTCAACACGTCCACTGTCCCCACGAGGAAAACACCATGTCCAAACGAGCGCTCATCGTAGTTGATATTCAAAACGACTACTTCCCTGGCGGCAAATGGCCGCTGAGTGGCGTCGAGGCTGCAGCAGACAATGCGGCACGTCTCATTGAAGCTGCGCGGTCAGACGAGGATCTGGTGGTGTACATACGCCATGAGTTCGCCAACGATGACGCGCCGTTCTTCGCACCGGGGTCCGAAGGCGCGCAGTTACATCCCACCCTACCCACCCGTCCGGAAGAGCCGGTGATTCTCAAGCATCGCGTTAATTCGTTTCTCGAAACCGACTTGGCCGCACTGCTTGAACGTCATGAAGTGACTGATTTAACCATCGTTGGCAGCATGAGCCACATGTGCATTGACGCCGTGACCCGTGCCAGCGCTGACTTGGGCTATAACGTCACAGTCATTCACGACGCTTGTGCCGCTCGCGACCTTGAATTCAATGGGCTGACCGTTCCAGCAGCGCATGTCCATGGGGCCTTCATGGCAGCACTGGGATTCGGTTACGCAAGCGTTGTGTCGACTGAACAGTTTCTTACCCGTCAGTAAAACCAGACCAGGCGCTGCACCCGCAATGATGCGGGCACAGGCTTTCCAGCGTTATCCAGGTTTAAGCGAGGGCGAGCTTGGCGCTCGTGTCGTTCGCGTCCTGGGTCATTTTCACCAGCGCACTGTTGAGAAAGGATGTTCCTTTGTCGTCTGCGCTTGCGCTGGTACCTGAACCCGCAGCGCCGCCGCTTGGGGTAGCAGAGGCCTGCATTTCAGTCTGTTTCTTGATGATATCGGCGACTTTGGCCTCTACCTTGGCCGCTGCATCAGGCGGCATTGCCTTAAGGTCGGCTTCGGTCAACCCCATGCTTTTCAATGCGCTGTAGCGCATTTTTTGAGCCGGCGTCAGCGCCATGTAGTCTTTGAACTCGTCCGTAGCACTTTGTGTGCTGGTGCCTGATGCATTGGCGACGTTGGTTAATCCGCCCACTGCAGAAGCCGCCGCCAGGTCACTGCTACTGCTGCTGTCCGTCGTCGCCACCTGGCCCGTCGGATTTTGCAGGTTGACCATCATTTTCGCGAAGGCTTCTTCGCGATCCTGTTCCTGCTGTTGCGACGTACTCGATTGAGCCGAAGAGCTGGCACTGCTGCCAACCGCAATCGGCGGAACTGTCGAGTCGTTCAGACTGAGGAAATCAGCTTCGGGCGACTGGGAGGTGGAACGCACTACCGGAATCGAATAGTCCGTCCTACCGAGGCCACTGATAAAACTCATTTCAGTTACTCCGCTAGGTGCCGTTGTAGAAATACATCTGCAAATGCTGGAGCAAAGGACGTGCCAGTTAGCGTTTTATCGCTGCACGCCATGGTTTTCAGCCGGTGCTCCTCGCCAATCGCATAAAAGCTTACAAATTAAAGACCGTTGATTGCCGCCGTTCGGCAAGGGGTTGCCACGCGGTAAGTCTGGAAGGCTGCGTTAGCGGAAAACGCAACCTTCGGCAGCGCCTACAGAACCGATGTTTTTCCAAATTCGAATTTGCCATCGTATTACGCGATGGCAAGCTCGTGAATGCCTGATATACGCGCCGAAGCGTCGCTTCTAGTATCCCTCCCACATCCCTGCTCATCCCGCCCGCGTTGCCGGGTGAGTCCGCAAAAACAAAAAGTCGATTACGACGAGAGAATGCGATGAAAACCATCACTGCGAGCCCCATAGCAGTACCGTCCAGCGCGACGAGTGCCAATAGCCTCACTCAAGGTGAACGTTACCTGACGCTTGGAGGCTCTTGGGCCGCCTGGTTATTCGATGCGTTAGACGCCACGGTGTTTGGCTTTGTCCTGTTGGCCGTGGCGAAAAGCTTTTCGGTCGGCATGGGCGACGTCGTGTCTACTGTTGCCTGGTTTCTCCTGGCTACCGGGATCGGCGGTTTTTTTCTGGGCAACATTGCTGACAAGATCGGCCGCAAAAAAACCATGCTGTTGTCGGTGTTTGTATACGGCACCGGCACCCTGCTATGTGGCTACGCCGACAGCTTGTGGCAATTAAACGTTTGTCGCTTTTGTGTAGGTATCGCCGTAGGTGGATTGTGGTCCGCTGCAGCGGCGCTGGTCTCGGAAATCTGGCCGCCAGCCGGTCGCGCCAAAGCCTTTGCGGTGATGCAGACCGGTTGGTCAGGCGGTGGTCTTTTGGCGGCAATATTCGCTTGGACCTTTCTGAAGACCGACGATCCGGAATCATGGCGCTCACTGTTCATCTACGCCTCGATTCCAGCCTATTTCACGCTGGTGTTCATCATGCTGTTCGTCAAAGAGTCGCCGGTCTGGCTGGCCAACCGCGAATTCATGCGGCAGAACGCTCATAAAGGTCGGTTGATGGAGATCTTCAGCCCGCAGTACTTGAAGCTGACCCTGCTCGGCTTGAGCATCTCGGTATTGGGCATGTACGGCTATTGGATCATCACCACCTTTATGCCGGCCTACCTGCAGAACATCCTCAACGTGCGCATCGATCAAGCCCCGGTATTTGTTATCTGGATTGGCATTGGCGCGACCATTGGCTACCTGGCTTACGGTTATTTGGCCGAAGCAATTGGCCGGCGTCTTTCGTTCGCGATCTTTTTTGCGGGTATGGCAATCATGGTCCCGGTGTTTGCCTACTCGGCGACACTGATGCCATTGACCGACGGCAAACTGCTGTTCACCACCCAGAACGTAATTACCCTCGGTTCCCTGGCTGCATTGCTGGGATTCTTTACCGGCTACTTCAGCGGTTTCGGCGCCTGGTATTCGGAACTGTTCCCTACCAGCATCCGCTCCACCGCGTCGGGTTTTTGCTTCAACTTCGGTCGTGTTGGCGCCATTGCCGGAATCAAGCTAGTGCCCATTTTGATCCCGCTTATTGGCTTCACCGCGACCATTTCTCTTGCCTCTGTTTCTTATGCGATCGCCGCCGTCATGGTGTTCACGCTCCAGGAAACCAAGGGCGCTCAACTAACCAGCGGCAACTGACCTTAAAGAAGGACTGAACCATGAAAAATTTTCGTATCGGCCAAATCGTTCCAAGCTCCAACACCACCATGGAAACTGAAATTCCTGCAATGTTGACCTCGCGCTACTCGTTGTTTCCTGAAGAACATTTCACCTTTCACTCCGCGCGCATGCGGATGATGAATGTGAGCCCTGAAGAGCTCAAAAGAATGGACGTTGACAGCGACCGTTGCGCGCTGGAACTGAGCGACGCCCGGGTCGATGTCATGGCCTATGCCTGCCTGGTGGCGATCATGTGCCAAGGTGCCGGTTACCACAAAGTGTCCCAGGCCCGCCTGAGCGAAACCGTCAAGAGCAACAATGCGCCGACCCCGGTGCTTAGCTCGGCGGGCGCGTTGATCGACAGCTTGAACGTACTGGGCTACAAAAAAGTCGCGCTGATTACACCGTACATGAAGCCACTGACCCAGCAAGTCATCGACTACATCGAAGCCGCCGGGATTGAAGTAACTGACTCCATCAGCCTGGAAGTCTCCGACAACCTCGCGGTAGGCCGTCTGGACCCAATGAACCTGGTGGCGCACGCCGAACGGTTGAACATCGGTCAGGCCGACGGCGTAGTGCTTTCGGCCTGTGTGCAAATGCCGTCGCTGCCAGCCATCCAGGTGGTTCAGGACCGTATTGACCTGCCGGTGCTGTCGGCGTCAGTCGCCACCGTTTATCAGATCCTGAAAACCCTGGGCCTGAAAGCCCAGGTGCCAAACGCAGGGTATCTGCTTTCAGGCGCGTTCTGATACGGACATAAAGGGGTACCATCGGCGCAGTCCAGACAGTTGAGCCCGCCGCCCCTTATGAAACTCGATCCAGTGTCGTTGCGCCTATTTGTCAGTGTTATTGAAGAAGGTACGATTGCCGCCGCCGCCAAGCGCGAACACATCGCAGCAGCGGCGGTCAGCAAGCGCCTGAGTGAGTTGGAAGAGCTGCTCAATTCACAGTTGCTGGTGCGCACCAACAAGGGCATTACCCCAACGGCCGCTGGCATTTCCCTGCTGTACATGGCCCGTAGCCTGCTCAACAACCTAAACGAAATCGTCGTGCAAATGCATGACTTTTCCCACGGTCGACGTGGCTCTATCCATGTGCTCGCCAATATCTCAGCCATCACCCAATTCATGCCCTCGCTGCTGAAGTCGTTCATGGACCTTTATCCGCAGATCCAGATAACCCTGGAAGAAAAGGAAAGCCTGGCCATTACCAAGGGCATCGCAGAGAATCGAGCGGATATCGGGATCTTCACCCGCCTGCCCCATGGTTCGGACGTTGAGGTGTATCCGTTCCGTATGGATCAGTTAGTCGTGCTGGTGCCCGATGGGCATCCGTTGGCATCCCGCGACAGCGTAACCTTCGCCGAAACCCTCGATCATGAATACGTGGCATTGCGCAGCGGTACTCATCTGCATTTTCAGATGATCAAAGCGGCCAGCGACGCAGGTCGATCACTCAAGCTGCGGATGGAAGTGTCCAGTTACGACGCCTTGTGCTTGATGGTTCAAGCGGGCATCGGGATTGGTATTTTGCCTCAAGGCAGCATTGATATTTATGCCATCCAGAACGCAAAGACTCTCACCCTGAACGAACCCTGGGCCGCCCGTGAACTGACCCTGTGCGTGCGCTCACGTGAAGCGCTGTCGGTCACCGCACGGCTGTTGTTCGACCATATGCTGAACTCGCGAGAACCTGACAACCTGGATCTGTAGAAGGGACCGAAGGCTGCGATAAGGTTCGAAGGACCTTCGCCAACAAGTGACTTCTACAGAGGATCAACGAAGGTTGCTAATCCATCACACCTCTACCACCGGAAAATCCACATCCGTCTTCGCTACGTTGTTGACGTAATTGGTAACGGTCAATAGCGCGACCTGTACCACCACTTCAATGATCTTGGCATCGGTCAAACCCGCGGCACGGGCCGTAGCAAGGACCTCGTCGCTCACTCTGCCCCGGGTTGAAACCACTTCACGAGCCAGTGCGGTGTAGGCGCTCAAGTCGCCATCGCGGGCACTGCGAATCGCATCAGCGGACAGACCTGCTTT
This sequence comes from Pseudomonas sp., assembly GCF_028293835.1. Taxonomy (GTDB): domain Bacteria; phylum Pseudomonadota; class Gammaproteobacteria; order Pseudomonadales; family Pseudomonadaceae; genus Aquipseudomonas. The sequence continues at coordinate 1,650 of NZ_JAQGNX010000150.1, read as the reverse complement.
GCCGCCAAACAGCGTATGGGCGGCCAGACAGTATTCACAACCATTGACCTGGGAGGTGGCCAAGGCAAGAGTCCATCTTAGGAACGAAATACTGTACCCTCGGATCCAGATCGTCGTGCTTATGCGACTCATCGTCCAAATCGTGGCTCTTGTGAGGATCGTTCATGGATCGTTTGTCTGCACTGCTGACGCACTTCGGCGTCCGCGCAGGTACGTTTCACAGTGGTGCTTTTTGCGGTATTTCAGCATTCGATGACAAAGAGCCCTGCGGCCACATTCACTTGTTGCAAGCGGGACACGTCAAGCTCCGCTTGGCCGATAACAGTGAGCAGACGATCACCGAACCCACGCTCATTTTTTTCCCCCGGCCTTATCAGCATCGGTTGAGTTCCATCGAAGCTGACGGCACGCAACTGGTCTGTGCGACATTGAACTTCAACGGAGGCGTTAGCAATCCGTTGTCATCCGCCCTGCCCGACTACCTGCTGTTGCCGCTTGCCGACGCGCAGATGCTTGGCATCACGCTGGAGTGGTTGTTCCGCGAAGCCTCGGGCGATGACTGTGGTCGCGATGCAACCATGGATCGATTATTTGAATTGCTGGTCATTCAGCTATTGCGCTATTTGCTGGCAACCCATGGTATGGAAAGCGGCATGATGGCGGGACTGGCGGATCCACGGTTGTCCAAGGCGTTGAACCGGATGCATGACAATCCGCAGCAAGCATGGACAGTAGCTGAACTTGCCACCGCGGCGAATATGTCCCGAGCGAGCTTTGCCGCTCATTTCCATTCGGTGCTTGGGCAGCCGCCTGCTGATTATTTGATGAGCTGGCGCATCAGCCTGGCGCAGAAACGGCTACGTGACGGTAAACCTATTGCATTGATCGCCGATGAAGTCGGCTATGAAAGCCCTTCCGCCCTCGCCCGAGCGTTTCGCCGCAGGACCGGCACCAGCCCCCGCGATTGGCTTCGCAGCCAAACCCAATAAACCAAAAAAGTCCGACTGCGCTTTGCACGCAGTCGGACTTTTCAATGGGTGAATCATAAAGCCGTTATCAGAAAATAGAGATCGGATAATCGGCGATCAAACGGAGTTCGTTGTTATCACCTTCGGCCTGATCAGCATTGCCACGGTGCCATGCCTGACGCATGCGCAACGACAAATCCTTGGCCGGACCCGTTTGTACCGTGTATTTAGCTTCAAGGTTAGTTTCGTGATGCTTGCCATCTTCACCATAACCATAGGCGCGATAAGGACTGTCGGCGGCCATATGCGTTCCATCAATATCATCGCCGTGGACATAACGAACCATGAACGCCAGTCCGGGAACACCGTAACTCGCCAGGTTCAGGTCATATCGCGCTTGCAGGGATTTCTCGCCCGGACCGTTAAAGTCGGAAAATTGAACGGAGTTCGCCAGGTTAATCGAATCCGCAGTATCGCCCGGACCGTTTTTACCAAAAGCCACATAGTCGAACGGGGTATCGCCGTGGACCTTTTGATACGCGATGGTGACAGTATGCGCCGTCAGGAAAGTGTAGGCCGCTGCCAGCGAATAGGCCGTGTTGCTAATATCGCCAGCCTTGGCCGAACCTTCGTCATTGGTGCGATAAATATTGAAATCAATAGCCAACGATTGCAGTCCAGA
>NZ_JAQGNX010000147.1 GCF_028293835.1 Pseudomonas sp. | reverse complement strand
CGACCCACCGCTGGGATTAACAACGAGTTGCCACCTGCATTCGCCAGCAGGGGATGAAGAAGCAACAGGCAGCCCAAAGCAAGGGTGCGGCCGGTGCGGTTCATGGGAATCGACTTACCTCTCAAAGGTGCGGGCGTACCCGTCCAGCAGAGCGCGCTGGCGGCACATTATGAAATAAGCGGGGGCAACCTTACAAAGTCTTTACGGAATTTCTGCTGCACGGGCTTGATGTGCCTGATTTTGCGGGGGAAAAGGTCTTCCAAGGCTGCGTATAAATCCCTGTAGGAGCTGCCGAAGGCTGCGATCGACCATGAAATGGTCGTAATGATTTGAATCACTGAAGGTTGTTGCAACCTTATCGCAGCCTTCGGCAGCTCTTCCGGGAAGTTGGCCGTGGCGTTACTTCAAGGCAGCAAACGCTTTTTCAGCCGCATCCAGGGTCAGTTGAAGTTCGGTTTCACCATGCGCAATCGAGATGAAGCCGGCTTCGAATGCGCTCGGGGCCAAGTACACGCCGCCATCGAGCATCAGGTGGAAGAAACGCTTGAAGCGGTCCGCGTCGCTGGTCATCACGTCATCAAAGGTCACGATGTTTTCGGCGTCGCTGAAATACAGGCCGAACATGCCACCGGCTTGGGTGGTCACGAACGGAATGCCCGCTGCATCAGCGCGCTGTTGCAGGCCGGCGAGCAAGCGGGTGGTGGTGGCACTCAGCTCGTCGTGGAAGCCAGGACGGCTGATCAAGCGCAGTGTCGCCAAGCCTGCCGCCATGGCCAACGGGTTGCCGGACAACGTACCGGCCTGGTAGACCGGGCCCAATGGCGCGATCTGCGACATGATTTCGCGTTTGCCGCCGAAACAGCCAACGGGCATACCGCCACCGATGATTTTGCCGAAGGTGCTCAAGTCTGGCGTTACGCCGTAATGCGCCTGAGCGCCGCCCAGTGCAACGCGAAAGCCAGTCATCACTTCGTCGAAAATCAGCACCACGCCGTGTTTGTCACACAGGGTGCGCAACCCTTCCAGGAAACCCGGTGCCGGAGGCACGCAATTCATATTGCCCGCAACCGGCTCAACGATGATGCACGCCACTTCGTCACCAACCTCAGCCAGCATTGTCGCCACTGCATCAATGTCGTTGAACGCGGTGGTCAGCGTGTGTTTAGCGAACGCTGCGGGAACGCCAGCAGAGCTGGGTACGCCTTGGGTCAGCGCGCCGGAGCCGGCTTTTACCAACAGGCTGTCGGAGTGGCCGTGGTAGCAGCCTTCGAACTTGATGATGCTGTCGCGCCCGGTGAAACCGCGAGCCAGACGGATTGCACTCATGGTCGCTTCGGTGCCGGAGCTGACCATTCGCACCATTTCCATCGATGGCACGATAGCGCACACCAAGTCGGCCATTTCCGTTTCCAACGCAGTCGGCGCACCGTACGACAAGCCGTGCTCCAATTGGTTACGCACGGCATCGAGAACTTCCGGATGGCTGTGACCGAGAATCATCGGTCCCCAAGAGCCGACGTAATCCACATAACGCTTGTCGTCTTCATCGGTGACGTATGCGCCCGCCGCATGTTTGAAGAACAACGGCGTACCGCCCACGCTTTTGAACGCGCGAACCGGCGAATTGACGCCCCCAGGAATATGTTTTTGGGCGTTGGCAAACAGGGTTTCAGAACGGGACATGGTGGGGTCTCAGCTTTTGAACCAAAAATTGTCCTGCGCGGATCACAGCGGCGGCGCCTTGCTGGTCGACGTAGGGGGTTGTCCAGAATGTGCAGTGCTCGGATTATACCTACGTCGCCCAAGGCTATACATGTCCGAATTTGGCCAGACTTTCCTAAGTGCCTCCATTACAGTCCGCTACATGAACACTCTCGATCCGCTGGTTTGTTACACCGCCTTCGTTGCCCGTGACCGCCGCTTTGACGGCTGGTTTTTCATGGGCGTCGCGTCGACAGGCATCTATTGCCGGCCTATTTGCCCGGCGCGCACCCCGTTGGCAAAAAATTGCAGCTTCTATTCCAGTGCGGCAGCCGCAGAGCGCGCGGGCTTTCGACCGTGCTTGCGCTGCCGTCCGGAGCTGGCACCCGGTCATGGCGTATTGGACTTGTCCAGTGGACTGGCGCAAGCCGCGGCACGATTGATCGAAGAAGGCTTTTTGAACGGCAGAAACCTCGCGGCGTTGGCTGATCGAGTAGGCATCACCACGCGACACCTGCGGCGGATTTTCGAAGCAGAGTTTGGCGTGTCGATGACCGAATACACACAAACCCAGCGCCTGTTGATCGCCAAGCGATTACTGACCGATACCCAGATGCCGATTACGGAGGTTGCGTTAGCCGCAGGTTTCGGCAGCGTCAGACGTTTCAATGGGCTATTTCTGTCGCAGTACGGGTTGAACCCATTACGTCTGAGGAAGACCAGTAGTGCGCCGAGTTCCGACACTCTGCGGTTTGAATTGTCTTATCGGCCGCCGTTTGCCTGGCACGGGGTATTAGCATTTCTCGCTCACCGTCAGGTCCGTGGCGTCGAGCACGTGGGTGATGATATTTACGCCCGGAGCATCGCGTTCGAACATGCCGGGCGTCAGTTGGCCGGGTGGATAAGGGTGGAACACGCGCCGTTGCGGCATGCCTTGGAAGTGACCGTCTCGGCGTCGCTGCAAAGTGCGATTGCGCAGCTGTTGGGGCGTGTTCGTCGCTTGTTCGATACCCATTGCCGACCTGAGCTGGTGGACGCGCACCTCGGCGCGCTGGCGGCTGACTTTCCGGGCATGCGCGTTCCGGGGGCAGTCGATGGTTTTGAAGTAGCCGTTCGAGCGATAGTCGGACAACAAATTTCCGTAGCCAACGCCAGGGTCGTTTTGGGGCGTATCGCCGAGCGTTTCGGGTCGCCAATTGTTGATGCGCCGTTTGGGTTGCGCAGTGCTTTTCCGACTGCTGAGGCGATAGCTCAATTGGAGGCCGAAGACTTGATCACCACTGGGCTGATTCGTATCCGCGCCGAAGCCATCATTGCAGTCGCGCAGGAAGTGGCGTCCGGTCGAATTGCCCTGGAGCCACTGGTCCCACTCGAAGACACATTGGCCGCTTTGCGGCGTATTCGCGGGGTCGGTGAGTGGACCGTACAGTACATCGCCATGCGCGCTCTGGGTTGGCCCAATGCGTTTCCGGAAGGCGATGCGGTACTGAAGAAACACCTTGGTTTCACGGTGACGGCAGCTTTGAACGAACACGCCAGCCAGTGGGCGCCTTGGCGGGCCTATGCCACCGTGCACTTGTGGCGACAACACGAGGCGGCAAAATCATGATTCAAGGATATTTAGCGTCAAGCCCGCTGGGCGACATCGCCTTGCGTGCCGAAGACGGCGCGTTGACCGGGGTGTTCTTCGTCGGGCAGAAATACTACCCCGACTTGCTATTGACCGACGCCCACGAGAGTTCGGTGCCACGGGTGGTTAGCCAGGCGCGGGAACAACTGGCAGAATTTTTCAGCGGCGAGCGAAAGGCGTTCGACCTGCCGTTGCAGTTGCGCGGCACCCCGTTTCAGCGCCTGGTTTGGCAGCAGTTGTTGTTGATCCCCTATGGCGAAATCGTGTCCTACGGTGCAATGGCAAAAAACATGGGGCTGAGCAGCGGCCACTCCCGTGCGGTAGGTACCGCCAATGGCAAAAATCCGGTGTCGATTATCATCCCATGCCACCGGGTCATAGGTAGCAGCGGAGACTTGACGGGGTATGCGGGCGGGGTTGAACGCAAGCAAGCGCTGCTGTCGCTGGAAAACATGAACGGCAGGCCCGTTGAGAATTCACTTCAATAAATCTGTAGATACTCCATAGGAGCCACGTGTTGGCGAGGCGGTATACCCGACATCGCATATCGCATACATTGCTTCGCCAACAAGTTGGCTCCTACAGTTTAATGTGAGCCTTAAACAGCGCATTAAACGCTTTTGCCCGCCGTGTGACTTCCTCGGTGCTCTCGGCACCAAACAAACCATGAACCACGGCCAGTAAATCGGCGCCATGCTCCACCAGCGACGCAGCGTTTTCCAGTGTGACGCCGCCGATCACGGCAATCGGCAAGTGGAAGCGAGCGCGGGCCTGGTCTAGCAATTCAAGGTTGCAAACCGGCGCGCCTGGTTTGGTGTTCGAATTGAAAAACCGTCCGAACGCGATATAGCTCGCGCCATCGGCCTTGGCCTCGTCGGCCAGTTCCAACTGCCCGTGGCACGTCGCGCCGATGATAGCTTTGTGTCGCAGCAGCGCACGGGCCGCCGGCAGTGAACCGTCGGTCTGGCCCAGATGCACGCCAACGCCGAGCCGCGCTGCCAGTTCGGCATCGTCGTTGATAATCAGTTGAGTCTTGTAGCGCTCGCACAGCCTGAGCAGGGTTTCCGCTTCACGCAGACGGCGAGCTTCATCG
>NZ_JAQGNX010000134.1 GCF_028293835.1 Pseudomonas sp. | reverse complement strand
TTCAATACTCCAAATAGAGGATTAGGCTGAATTAAGCCTGAATACCGGTGATTTTGATCTCGGTGTACCACTGGCGGTGGCCCATACGCTTCATGTGGTGCTTACGACGACGGAACTTGATGATGCGGATTTTATCGTGGCGACCTTGGGAGATCACTTCAGCAACAACAGTTGCGCCAACAACGACAGGAGCGCCGATGCTGAGCTCTTCGCCGTCGCCGATCAACAAAACACGATCAAAAGTCACGGATTCGCCGGTAGCGATTTCGAGCTTTTCGATCTTCAGGTATTCGCCCGGGGCGACTTTGTACTGCTTGCCACCGGTAACAATTACTGCGTACATGGTATTTCTCCGTTAATCCTGCTCACCCAGCGCTTTATAAGTAGAGTATTGGCTGGCATGGCTGCGTAGGGCTGGAACGGCCCGTTGCAATTGCGTAAGGCAGGTGCTGCCCAGGAAAGTTAGGGTGCGCGATTGTACGCAAGGCGCTAACGTGATGCAAGTGCCGAAACGGCATACCTTGACAGGTTCCGGCCCTGCACCTAGCATGCCGCGCAACCCTACTGGAGCGCCTGTCGCTGATGCAACCCCAAGCTTTCTACCGCGCGGTGGCGGACGACTTTAGTGCCGTTGACGTCATCATCAAGCAGCAGCTGACTTCGCGTGTACCGCTGGTGTCTAAAATCGGCGACTACATTACATCGGCTGGCGGTAAGCGTCTGCGTCCTTTATTGGTATTGCTGTGTGGCAAGGCACTCGGTCGCGAAGGCGACGATCTGCGCCTGCTGGCGGCGACCATCGAGTTCCTGCATACCGCAACCTTGCTGCACGACGACGTCGTGGACATGTCTGGCATGCGCCGTGGCCGCTCCACTGCCAACGCTTTATGGGGCAACGCGCCCAGCGTATTGGTGGGTGACTTCCTGTACTCGCGGTCCTTCGAGATGATGGTCGAACTGGGCTCCATGCCGGTGATGAAAATCCTGTCCAAGGCCACCCGGGTCATTGCCGAAGGCGAAGTGCTGCAGTTGTCGAAAATTCGCGACGCCAGCACCACGGAAGAAACCTACATGGAAGTGATTCGCGGCAAAACAGCCATGCTGTTTGAAGCCTCGACCCATAGCGCAGCCGCCTTGTGCGAAGCCCCGTTCGAGCAGAGCGAAGCCCTGCGTACCTTCGGCGACCACCTTGGCGTTGCCTTTCAGTTGGTCGATGACTTGCTGGATTACCGCGGCGACGCGGAAACGCTGGGCAAAAACGTTGGCGATGACCTGGCCGAGGGCAAACCTACCCTGCCGTTGATCTACACCATGCGTGAGGGCACGCCGGAACAGGCTGCCCTGGTACGCCAGGCAATTCAGAAAGGCGGCCTCGAAGACCTCGAAAGCATTCGCGAAGCCGTTGAAAACGCCGGCGCTCTGGACTACACCGCACAGTTGGCCCGTGATTACGTCGCCAAGGCCATTGCCTGCCTCGACGTGCTGCCCGCGAGCGAATACCGCGATGCGCTGATTGAGCTGAGTGAATTTGCGGTAGCCCGGACTCACTGACAAAACACATCACCCTGTATGAGCCAACTTGTTGGCGATTTCAGCAACCCCGGTTCTTCGGAAACCGCGTTGCCTGTATCGCCAACAATGGCTCCCACAAAGGTGATTCGATTCACCCCGCCCTCTTCCGACGAAATAACCAACAGTCCCTTGCTATTATCGAAATAAGAATTATTCTCATTAATTCCCTCAAGGAGATGAGACATGACCTATTTGATCGATGCATGGCTGGACCGCCCGCACCCATACCTGCGAATTCTTCACCGTGAAACCGGAGAAGTTTGTGTCGTGCTAGAGGAAGAGGCGCTGGGTGAGTTACGTGATCAGGGCGATCTGGATGTCACGGACCTGAGTTCTACTGAACCGGGCGTGCTGAAAGAGACGGTGCGTAATCTTTTTTTGTTCTGCTACGCCCGGGCGCTACGGCCTGCGAGCGAGCTGCATTGAGCATGACGTTAACACGCCATGCCCAGCCTGCTGAACGAATCTGGACGATCCGCTCAGCAATTATCAGCCTGAAAGCGCTGGTTACAGAACGTCCAACAACTCGACGTCAAACACCAGAACGCTGTGCGGCGGAATGCTGCCAACGCCTTGCGCGCCATAAGCCAGCTCACTTGGAACGTGCAAACGCCATTTGCTACCGGCTTTCATCAGTTGCAATGCTTCGGTCCAACCGGGAATAACGCCGCCGACCGGGAATTCAGCAGGTTCACCACGATCATAAGAGCTGTCGAACACAGTGCCGTCGATCAGCGTGCCGTGGTAATGGGTACGTACCTGATCTTCGCGGGACGGCTGAGCGCCCTCGCCTACGGTCAGTACTTCGAATTGCAGGCCGGAAGCCAAGGTGGTCACGCCTTCGCGCTGGCCATTCTCAGCCAGGTAAGCCAGACCAGCGCCCGCTGCTACTTCAGCCTTGCTTGCTGCTTCTGCTTGCATGATTTCGCGAATGACTTTGAAACTGGCAGCCATTTGCTCTTGGCCAACACGGCTTTCTTTGCCGTGGAACGCGTCGTTCAGACCCGCCAGGATCGCATCCAGGTCGATGCCCGGTGGCGGATTTTCGCGCAGTTGGTCGCCCAGTTGACGGCCGATACCGTAGCTGACGCGGGTTTCGTCGGTGGACAGATTTACTTCGGACATAACACTGCTCCGCTAAGGAGCGTCAGAAGACGCCCCGAACTAAAAGGCCGAGCAGCCTAGCACAGTTGAAGAATGGCACCGAGCGCAGGCGCAGGGTTTTGCCACTCACTGCCCCGTGCCCTACACTTCGGAGCTTCGGCAAACATCAACTGCGACGTACGTGAGCGATCCGGTTCGGGCTATCGCTGCCCTCCACCTGACAGGAACACTGTGAATGGAATTCAGATTCCCGCTAACTGGCCTCGCGCTGGCGCTTACGCTGCTGCTGAGTGGCTGTTTCGACAAGACCGATGATCAGCAAGAAGCCGCGCTCAAGGCTAAAACCGATCAGTTCGAGAAAAAACTCGATGCCATTCAGGACCCTAAACTGAAAGAAGCCGTTACCAACCTTGGCGGTTCCCTGCTAATGATTGAGCGAACCGCTCTCGAGATGAAAACCAGGCCAGTGGAAACGGAGTACGGCGAGGACGGCCTGGCGCTACTGAAGGACTATCCGAACGCTCAAGCGGTAACCGATACCTACATCAACGGATTGTTCATACAGCGCAAGCCGTCTGACTCTGACTTCCTGACCACCCTGGAACCAGTCTTCCCATTCTCATTTCGCGCCCCGGATGAATTTCCTTTTCCCCACAACGTCGACTGGCAATCGGTCACTCTCGACAACCAACACGTTGTCCCTTTTGCCAAAGACCGTGACGAAGAATCTACTGATATTCAATTGGCGCCCGCCGTCGATAGCGAAACGGCCTCCAATGATCTTGAGTTGATCTACCCCTACAAAGATGACGCGCTGCCACCCAGCGAGAAGGACAAGCCGAAACCAGTCACCCTGAACGGCGAAATTCAGGTCGTAACGCCACGTAAAATCAGCAGCTTCGAGCTGTCGAAGAAAGACGTCGGCGCGAAGAAGACGGATGACAATATAAGCGTCACGTTATTGAGTCTGGAAAAGAACATTGCTGAAGTTGAGATACAAAACAGTGCCGACCTCCCAGACGAGTTGGTAGATGAACAACTCACCCCATTGATCGTCCAGGCCCAGGACAACACCGGGCATTACCTGACGCAAGCGGCAGGCATCACACAAAACGCGGCTCAAGTGGCCTTTTATGAGAAAAGACTCGCGGCGTTGATGGATCAAAAACAACTCAGTCCCGAATTTCAGGCACAACTCATCGCCGACTTGCATGTGTTTAATCAGCAGCGCAAAACCCATTACGCCAAAGTGTTTTTCAACGGGGTAGTGGATAAGGTTGAAGTCAGCGTGTTCGATTACTCCCAGACCAAGATCAGCAAAACTGAGTTAAGTGTTCCGGTGCGGCAATTCGACGAGCACACCTTTGGTCCGCAGGTGCAGCCACTGCTATTGCCCGTCGTGGTACACGACACTCAGGCGGCAGATTTTCTCAGCACCTACGACATGGATGAAGAACACTTCAAAAAATCCGTCGTCGTGCGCCAGGACGTGGAGAATATTGAAGACGCGAGAATCGAGTTCAGCCATCCTCAGACCTTCAACGATGAGCTGCTTGGGTCAGCACCGGCTGCGGACGAAACCCCTGTCCCCATTACGTTCTATGCCCAGGGCGCCGACGACAAGCCAGGTGGCCGGATTGACTTGCCGCTGGACTCTTACGCGTTTGATGTCGCCCAAAGCTATATCAGTTACGACCTGACGCAATTCCCACAATTACCGGCTTACGCATCCGGCAGCGTGCCACTGTACTTCGCCACCATTGAGAAAAGCTTTCTGGACGCCGCCCAACTGCCAAAAGGCTTGTCGCTCAAAGGCAACGCGCTGGTGGTGGATATGGCAACATTTGCCAATGACAAATGGCGCTTTTATGCCAAAGACAATACGGGTAAGTACCTGAAAGAAATTCTTGCCGTCAGTCACCAAGCGTCGCAATACAGCGACGCCATGTTCGACGTGCACTACTTCTACGGCGAACCGACTCTTTTTGAGGCCTATCAGCGCACCGATCTGAAGCAGGTGAAATACGACTTCAAGGTAAAACTCGACAAGCCGAGCGCCGCCAGTCTTGAGCACCTGGAACAAAAATCCTCGGCCGACCCTGATGATGACGACGAGTAACAACCTCGTCGCCTACGGCCAGCTAAAAGGGTGACGAGCGCTGACAACGCGAGCTGTCGCCGTTTATGCGGCGCAGTTCACCTTGTAGATGCAGCTGCCAGATCGGCACATCCTCGGCCACTTGATAGCCATGCAGTGCAAGGCTTTCAGCGATGGCCATCAATACCGATTCGGCGGCAAGGGGTCCGTGAAAAGGACCTTGGGCTTTAAGAGCAGAGGGTTGTTCACCGGACATTCCGGCGGCGAACAGTAACGTCCAAAGGCCGTTATCTCCAGAGAGAGGGCGGATCACACATTCGATACGGGTAACCAGGCCCAGGCATTGGCGGGTAAGACAGAGGCTGCGCGACATGGCGAGCTCCTTGTTGGCTACAGTGTTCACGCCTCAGGACCGATGGAGGCGCGCGTCAATCCTTTTGACAACTGTGGTGTTGCTCCAGAATAGAAGAAAAACCGAATTCTAAAAGTCTGAAAAGCAACGGGGCGCCGAATGGTCATGTCAACCCGTCGACGCCCTGCTATCTATTTCTTCTTTTTGGCCAAGGCTTTCAGCTCAGGTTGCAGCTGCGCCGGCTCTTTTTCCAGCTCTTCCCTGAAGTCTTCATCGCTGAGCATTTCGGCGATGTCGCGCAGACGCTCAACCACTCGAGCATTGACGCTGCCTTCCGGAAACTGGCCCTTTTCGTTAGGCGCGCCTGCGGGTTCGCCCACCAACAGGCTTAACGCTTCATCGGCCTGGCGCACGGCGTACACATGGAACTGCCCATTGCGCACCGCTTGCAACACCCGCTCGTCAAGCATCAACGTGGCAACGTTAGCATGGGGGATGATGGCGCCTTGTTCGCCGGTCAGCCCGCGCGCTTCGCACAACCGGAAGAAACCTTCGATTTTCTCGTTGACCCCACCTACCGCCTGCACTTCGCCGAACTGGTTGATCGACCCGGTAATGGCGAAACACTGCTTGAGCGGGGTTTTCGACAGCGCCGAGATCAGCGTGCAGGCTTCGCCTAATGATGCACTGTCACCGTCCACATAACCGTAAGACTGTTCCAGCGCGATGCTTGCGGAAATCGCCAGTGGGAATTCCTGTGCGTAACGGCTGCCCAGGTAACCGGTGAGGATCATCACGCCCTTGGAATGAATGGGCTGACCCAGATTAACCTCACGCTCGATGTCGACAATGCCGCTGCCACCCGGATACACCGTCGCTGAAATTCGCGCAGGGACGCCGAAAGCAGAGTCACCCACTTCCAATACCGTCAGCCCGTTGCATTTGCCGACGGCGGCGCCATCGGTGTCGATGAGGATAATGCCGGCGAGCATGTCATCGAGAATCCGTGCGGACACCCGACCGGTGCGCGTGGCTTTCGCCTTGAGCGCACGTTCGATATGCCCGGCATCGGTCTTGTCGTCATTGGCCAGTTGACGAATGAAATCCGCCTCGCTGACCAGTTGAAACAAGTCGCCGATACGCGCTGACAAGCGCCCCTGGTGCTCGGCCAGTCGAGCGCTGTAAGTCGCCAGGCGTGCCACAGCATCCGCTGTCAGCGGCGCCATGCCCTCTTCCGAAGTACGGGTTTTCAGCAATTGGGCGAACTGCTCCAGGCTTTCGTCGACCATGGGGATGTCTTCATCGAAGTCCACCAGTACCCGGAACATCTCCTGGAAGTCCGGATCAAGGTCCTGCAGGGTGTAATACAGTGAACGCGCGCCGATGATGATGACCTTGACCTGCAGCGGGATGACTTGCGGGGTCAAGGTCACGGTCGCCAAACGACCCAATTCGCCGAGGGGCGATTCCATTTTCAGTTTGCGTGATTGCAGGGCACGCTTCAGCGCATCCCAAACAAACGGCTCACTGAGCATCTTCTCGGCTTCCAGCACCAGAAAACCGCCATTGGCCCGATGCAGGGCACCGGGACGCAACTGCCGATACGTCGTATAAAGCGCGCCCTGATCAGTGCTGTACTCGATACGGCCAAACAGATTGTCGTACGTAGGGTGCGGCTCAAATACCACCGGAGCGCCAGCATTGTTCGGATGACCGACGACCAGGCTCGGGCAGTATTGCTCTTCGAGCAACTTGCGCGCCTCGGCGTCGGTTTTGCTGTCATCGACCAATTGCTCGACGACCGTTTTTAGCAGGTACACCTGAACACCCTGCAAAAAAGCGCAAACCCCGGCGTTTTCCGAATATTTCTGCGACAACGGTGCCAACAACGGTTGCAAGGCCAGGGTGATGGTTTCTTCGTTCAACTGACGCATCTGGTTGCTGGATTCACGCTTCCATTGCGGCAGGCTGGCCAGTTCTTCGTTGAGGCGCTCTTCAAGGCCCGAGATATCCTCGTGGAAGCGCTCACGGTCAGCTTCTGGCAACTGTGAAAACTCGGCTTCATCCAGTGCTTTACCTTCGCTCATGGGCGTAAAGGCAATGTTGGTGCTGTCGCGGTAAAGGGCGATGTCCTTTTCCAGTGCCAGGCGCTCGATTACGTCCAGCGCCTTGTCGTAGCGCTGATTGAACGCGCGGTCGATGGCACTTTTTTTCTGCTGGTACGACGGGTGTTCAAACACCGCCGGAAACGTGGCCAGCAAGTTGTCGATCAGGCTGTTGATGTCGGCGATGAAAGCGCCAGCGCTGCCAGAAGGCAGTTCCAGCGCACGCGGCTCCCGGGGTTCGTTGAAGTTGGCGACGTAGACCCAGTCCGATGGGGTTTGCATGCGCTTGCCCTCGGCCTTGAGGTAGCGCTTAACGAACGAGAACCGGCCAGTGCCGGGTTCGCCCATGACAAATACGTTGTAACCGGGGCGCGGCATGGCGACCCCGAATTGCAGGGCCTCTACTGCTCGCTCCTGACCGAGCACACCGCGGAAGGGTTCCAGATCATTGGTCGTCGTAAAGGCGAACTGTTCGGCGGAAAAAGGACGTGTCAGCGCTTCAGGCGCAAGTCGCAAGCTGGCAGCAACAGTATCGGGCATCGGACATCCTTACATCAGGCAGGGCAGATGGGGGCATTCTGGCGCTCGCCGCACCCGGCTGGCAAGGCGCGCTGACGGTGAATATGTTCCGGCAGCTCGGTACCCCGGCACAACGCCGTAAAGGCTGCTTTTTAGTTAACAATTTGCAAAAGGTCACGGAACCCTGGGATCGCGGCAAAACTCCAATTTATGCAGCTGGTGTTAATAAATCTGGCTAGCCTTGGCGTTGTTTAGGCCAGGAACCCGACCTTTGATAGAACACAAAAGAGAATTAAGCTATGAAACGGATTCTTCTCGGTACTCTTTTCACCGTGGTATCTCTCAATGCAATGGCTCAGGCGCCCGGTGGCCCGGACTGCGGCTGGGGCAACATGCTGTTTGAGGGACAGCGCGGTACACCGGCGCACTTCCTCGCGTCGACGACAAACGGAACGTCGGGTAACGCGACTTTCGGTATGACGTCTGGCACTAACGGTTGCTCAACTAACGGTCAACTGACTTACGGCGGCAAGTCCTGGATTGCCATGAACGGCATGATGGATGAACTATCGAAGGACATGGCCGTCGGTCAGGGTGAAGCGTTGACCACCTATGCGGTGGTGTTGGGCGTTGCACCAGAAGACCGTGCGCATTTCGCCGCTGTCACCCACGAGCACTTCCAACAAATCTTCAGCAAGGCTGACACGACCGCCGACGATGTTCATACCAACACCCTGGCGGTGCTGAAAAACGATCCCGTTCTGGCCAAATACGCTACCCAGGCTTAAGGTTGATTGTTCTGCCCCTTGCCCTTTTGACTGGGAAGCAGGGGGTGGAACTTCGATTCGATGCGAAACGCTTGATCCTTAATTCTGACTAGTTGCCCCCTATGCTCAAACGCATTGCTTATGTGGCGCTCTTTGTCTGCGCCCCGCTGTATGCCGCGCCACCTGTCGACAATGATCGCTTGCAGCAACTAGCGAACAGCCCCCTTTGGATTGCCCTCGGTCATTACGTCACTGCCAAAACAGGCGGCTGGCGCAGCTATGTCGACGACCCCAGGTTTTTCCTGGCCGCTAACGGTGCCCATGCCCCCGCAGCGGAACTGAGCGCGACCCTTGCGGCCATTTATAAGCCGGTAAGCGGCGACGCGGCGACGCATAACCTCCATGCACAATGCGTCTACCCGGCGCGTACGCGCTTTCTGCGTGATCAGTTACACCTGACAGATTTGCCCGCCGTGGACTGCACCGATTTTAAAAAGTGGTACAGCGACATCGCGCCGGACAGCACCGTACTGATTTTCCCAGCGGCGTATTTGAACAGCCCGTCCTCCATGTTTGGCCATACCCTGTTGCGAATTGACCAAGCCGACGTGCAAAAAGACCACACCGCGCTGCTGAGCTATGCGATTAATTTCGGCGCGTACATCGAAGGCATGGACAACAGCATCCTTTATGCCTGGAAAGGCTTGATGGGTGGGTATCCGGGGCTGTTCGCGCTGGTGCCCTATCAAGAAAAGCTGTCTGAGTACCGCAGCCTGGAAAACCGCGATTTGTGGGAATACCGGCTCAACCTGACGCCGGAAGAAACCGGGCGCATGGTGGAGCATGTCTGGGAGCTCAAACAGATTCGTTTCGGCTATTTTTTCTTCGATGAAAACTGCTCCTACCGTTTGCTTGAGCTGCTTCAGGTCGCACGGCCTCGCCTCGAGCTGACCACGCTGTTTCCGCTGACGGCCATCCCTACCGACACCGTGCGCGCGGTAAAACAGGCTGGCATGGTGGAGAACATTGATTATCGGCCGTCCCGTGAGCGCGAGTTGCTGAATCGTGCGGCACCGTTGGACGCTGACGAGCAGCAATGGGTGTTGCTGGTCAGTGCTGATCAGAAGCAGCTACAGCGCAGCGATTATCTGAGCCTGCCGAAAGAGCGCCGCGCCTTGATTCAAGACGCCGCTTACCGCTTGGAGCGCTACCGCGCCAACGGACAAGAGCGTGATAGCGAGCGCTCTCAGCGCAGCTTCGACTTATTGCGCGCAATCAGCCAGAACCCGCCACCAGCGCTGGATATTGCCCGCCCCGGCCTGCCGGAAGATGGGCATGAGTCGCGCACGTGGCAATTAGGTGCGGGCAGCCGCGACAGTAAAGCCTTCGCCGAATATGGCCTGCGCATGGCCTACCACGACCTGAACGACAACGCTTATGGCTTTCCGCTGGGTGCGCAGATTGAGATTCTGCAACTTAAGGTGCGTGAGTACGAAGGCAACCATTGGCAGGTCCAGCAGCTCGACCTCGCCACTATTCGCTCGCTGACGCCACGCACTGAATTGCTCAAGCCTTGGTCGTGGCAGGTTACCGGTGGCCTGGAGCGAGTGTTGGGCAAGCATGACGCTGAACGGCTGGTGAGCCACGTCAATGGCGGCGGGGGTGGCACCTGGCAACTGGGCGATGACCTGCTCGGTTTCGCATTGGGCACGGTGCGGGTTGAACACAACACCGATTTTTCCGCGCTGGTGTCCCCGGCTGCGGGCTTTGATACCGGCCTGCTGTGGCGCAACCCTCTGGGCAACCTGAGCCTGGAAGTCAAAAGTGACTACTTCACTAACGGTGAGGTGCGACGTAATCTGAGTCTCAATCAGCAGTGGGAATTGTCCCGCAACCTGGGCCTGCGCCTGACCGCCCAACGGGCATTCAGTCAACTGGCCTCCCCCGTCAACGAAGTGATGCTGGAAATGAAGTGGTATCACTATTGATTGAGATTACCCAGTCCCCCTGGAGGAGCCAACTTGTTGGCGAAGAGCCCTATGCGGCGCACCAACTACGACGCCTCGCCAACAAATTGGCTCCTGCAGAGGGGCTTTATTCGGATTCAGACCTGAGGAGAGAACGCCATGAGCCGAGCTTTCGTCAATGAAGATAACGCCGCCGCCCAAGTCAGCCAACCGGTGGAGCGGCGGGTTAGCGAGCAGCCCAATTACCTGACCGCCCGCGGTTTTGAGCAGTTGCATGCGCGGGTGGCAGAACTGCAGGCGCAATACAGTGAGCAATCCGCTCGCGGTGATCAGGCTGATAAACAACGCCAGGCCGACATCGAGCGTGACCTGCGTTATTTCAATCAACGCCTGCAAAGCGCTCAAGTAGTCACCCACGCTACGTCCATCGATAAGGTGCAGATCGGTAGTTGGGTCACGTTTGCCGACGAAGACAACACCGTACAGCGGGTGCAACTGGTCGGCGAGGATCAGGCTGATGCCAGCAGCGGCTTGGTCAACTGGGGATCACCCTTGGGCCGTGCATTAATCGGCGCAGCGGTAGGCGATGAGGTGCTGTGGAAGCGCCCGGCGGGGGATCAGTTGATTGAGGTGGTGCGGATTGAGGCGGATGTTTGAAAGCGTAAGCTCTCTATAGAAGCCAACTTGAACTGGCGAGGCTAGCGGCGCGGTAGGGCTGTCAAACCGCCGCGCTGCTTACATCGCCGACAACCTGGCTCCTGCAGAGAAATGCACTCTTCTGCAGAAGCCGCGACAATCAGGCCAGTTTCTTGTGACGAACCCGGTGCGGCTGGGACGCTGAATCGCCAAGACGCTTTTTGCGGTCGGCTTCGTACTCGGTGTAGTTACCTTCAAAGAAGATCGCTTGCGAGTCATCCTCATAAGCCAGAATGTGCGTTGCAACCCGATCCAGGAACCACCGATCGTGAGAGATCACAATGGCAGCGCCTGGGAAGTCGAGCAGCGCTTCTTCAAGGGAACGCAAGGTTTCCACGTCAAGGTCGTTGGACGGTTCGTCGAGCAGCAAAACGTTGGCGCCCTCTTTCAAGGTCAACGCCAAGTGCAGACGGCCGCGCTCGCCACCGGACAAGTCCTTGACGAACTTCTGCTGATCGCCGCCTTTGAAGTTGAAACGTCCGACGTAGGTACGTGATGGAATCTCGTAGCTACCAATACGGATCTGATCGGAACCGTCCGAAACCATTTCCCATACGGTTTTCTTGCCGTCGAGGTCGTCACGGCTTTGGTCGACGCAGGCCAATTGCACGGTGTCGCCGACTTCGATGGTGCCGGAATCAGGCGTTTCCTTGCCCATCAGCATACGGAACAGGGTCGATTTACCGGCGCCGTTACCGCCGATTACGCCGACGATTGCGCCTTTAGGCATAGCGAACGACAAGTTGTCGATTAACACACGGTCGCCGTAGCCTTTGCTGACATTCTTGAACTCAATAACCTTGTCGCCCAGGCGTGGGCCGGCAGGGATATAGATTTCGTTGGTCTCGCTGCGCTTCTGAAATTCCTGCGACTGCATCTCTTCAAAGCGTTGCAAGCGCGCCTTGGATTTCGACTGACGCGCCTTGGCGCCCTTCCGGACCCATTCCAGCTCGTCCTTCATGGCCTTTTCATGGGCTGACTGCTGCTTCGATTCCTGGGCCAGTCGATCGGATTTGGCTTCAAGCCAGCCGGAATAGTTGCCCTCGTACGGAATACCTGCGCCGCGGTCGAGTTCGAGAATCCAGCCAGCAACGTTGTCGAGGAAGTACCGATCGTGGGTGATCGCAACCACGGTGCCGGGGAAATCGTGCAGGAAATGCTCCAGCCAGGCAACGGAGTCAGCGTCCAAGTGGTTGGTCGGTTCATCGAGCAGCAACATGTCTGGGGCAGACAGCAGCAAGCGGCACAGGGCTACCCTGCGCTTTTCGCCACCCGACAGGTGCTCGATTTTCGCTTCCCACGCCGGCAGCCGCAGCGCATCGGCAGCGACTTCCAGTTGACGCTCAAGGTTGTGACCGTCGCTGGCTTGCAAAATGGCTTCGAGCTTGGCCTGTTCTGCCGCCAGCTTATCGAAATCCGCATCGGGATCAGCGTACTCGGCGTACACCTCGTCCAGACGCGTTTGCGCGTTTTTGATCACGCTGACGGCCTCTTCGACCACTTCACGCACGGTTTTGGTCGGGTCGAGTTGAGGTTCCTGGGGCAGATAACCGATGTTGAGTTCCGGCATTGGACGCGCTTCGCCGTCGAATTCGGTGTCAACACCCGCCATGATTTTCAACAACGTGGATTTACCCGATCCGTTCAAACCCAGTACGCCGATTTTGGCCCCGGGGAAAAACGACAGAGAGATGTTTTTTAAAATTTCCCGCTTCGGCGGCACAACTTTGCTCAGCCGATGCATGGTGAAAACGTATTGAGCCATGGAAAGAAAACCCGATCTGTGACGATGAATAGAGTGCGAGCTTAGCGCGAGCCTCGACAATAGCGATTGAAGTTTATTTATCTGCGGCGCTTGCCGCCAGACAGAATGCAGCCTTGAATGAAACAGTAACCCGACCGAAAGCCGATTGCCGACCTTGTTATGGCTGGATATGGATCAATACTTGCTTGCTATGGAGTCGCCACTGTAAGAATTGAACTACGCGGCACGTCGGGCAAAGCTACCCGAATGCACACCACAGGGCAAACCGCGCAGGCAACACCCAACGGGACTGGCACTTCGCCACACTTCAAGGCATGCTAGCCGCCCTTTGGGCGTCCGGCATATAGTGCATTTCGCATTCGCTGTTACAGCCCAGCCGTCAGGATTAACGCTTGCCGACACCTACGAGATCTTCTCTGCATAGCCCTGTCGGCGCGGCCGCGGCGCTTCTGCGCGGCTCACTGAAGGGTGGGCTGGCGGCTTTGGTTCTGCTGATGCTCGCGCTGCTGCTAGGGCAATTAGTGGACCAGTTCCAGCAGAGCCAGGAGCGCCAACGCCAGCGTAGTCTCGACTACAGCGCTTTGCTAGCCGACCGTTTGAGCCTGAGCATGGCACTCAGTGCACAGGCTGCACTGAACATTTTGGACGGCCAGCAATTCCAGCCTCAAGCCATCGATCCACAAGGCCCGCTGCTGCAAGGTCTGCGTGCAGCGTTGCCTTCGTTGCGCAGCGTGGCATGGCTCGGTACTGACGGCGAAGTGCTGGATGCCAGCAGTGGCGATACGCGCCCAATGGATGCCGTGTTTTTAGCGCACTTGAGTCAGCGCATTCAGGGACGGCCTTATTACTTTACGAACGCGACGGACGGCGCGCAGATTTATCTGCTGGTGCGCCAGCCCGGTGTAGAAATTAAAGGTTATTGGATATTGCGTCTTGCACCGGACATGTTGTCCACGCTGAGCCATTCAACAACGCAGGACTTCCCGCTCAAGTGGCAACTGGAAAACATCTCGTCCCAGCAAATCGTGTATCGCGACGATGTCAGTGCCCATGACGCCGCCGCCAACAATTCGCTAAACACCGATCGCCATAGCGAGATTCAAAACGTCTTGCTTTCAGCGCTGGTTAATAGCGACTGGCAACTGCGTGGGTTGTTCGATGCCGGCAGCGTTCGCGATGCCCTATTACCGCCGCTGATAGCCAAGTGCCTGATCGGATTGTTGTGCTCATTGTTGCCGTTGTTGGCATTGGCGAGCATGCGCCGCCGGCGACGGCAATTGTATGACAGCCAACGCCGCTATCAGCGCATCTTCAACGGTACTGACGTCGCGCTTTGCGTACTGGACCTGTCAGAACTTCCAAACGCGCTCGAACTGCTGCACTTAAACAGTGCTGAAGATCTGCACCGCCTGGCGGAAAAAGACCCGCTGCGGTATCAGGCACTGCTGCGACAGTTGCGGATTACCGAGGTTAACCAGGTAGCGCTGAACTTGCTGAATGTCGAGTCCATGGCGCAGGCGTGGGTGCAACTGTTCAAGACAGGGACCGCAAGCCAGCCAGGCGTTGGCCAACAGTTGATACTCGCTGTGTTGAATAAACAGAACTCGCTGGAACTGGAAATCCCGATTCCCAGTGCCCAGGGCGAAGATCGGCATATATGGCTGACCCTGCGCGTTCCGACGCAACCCGCCGACTATCTGTCGGTGATTATCAGCCTGCGAGATATCAGTAGCCGCAAACGCGTCGAATTGTCGTTGATTGAGCGCGAAGGGTTTTGGTCGGACGTGGTACGCACCGTTCCAGATCATTTGTATGTACAGGAGCTGCCCAGCCAACGGATGATTTACAGCAACCATAACCTTGGGCAGACACTGGGCTACAGCAAGTCAGACCTGCAGGAAATGGGCGAATTCTTCTGGGAAATATTGCTCCATCCAGACGATGCCGAGTTTTACAACGACATGCGCACGCAACAATGCCATACCGGGCATGTCGAGCAACTGCAATGTCAACTGCGCTTTCGTGACAGTCGTAACCAATGGCGGCGCTTCGACATCCGTGAAAAAGCGTTGGCCCGTGACAAAGACCTGCAGGTCACTCGGATCATCGGCGTCGCCAAGGACATCACCGAGCAGCAAGCGGCCAGCGAGTCCCTGCGTGACAGTGAACAGCGTTATCGGATGCTGGCCGAAAGCATCAGCGACGTGATTTTCTCCACCGACAGCGTCTTGAAGCCCAACTACGTCAGCCCCTCGGTCTATGCGGTAATGGGCTATAGCGCAGAGTGGATCCTCAACAATGGCTGGCAATCGATCATTGCCAATCCACAACAACTGGTCGGCGTGTATTCGTTGCTGGAACGCGTCACCAACGCCTTGGGCAAACCCGATGCGCTGGCAATGTTGCGGGCCGACCTGCCGACCCAGCTGTTTCTGTTTGATTGCCTGCGCGCCGACGGTCGAAAAATCCCCATCGAGCTGCGGCTGGTACTGGTTTGGGACGACAGGGGCGTATTCGAAGGGATTCTCGGTGTTGGCCGCGATATCAGCCAGCAGCGTCGCGCGGAAAAAGACCTGCGCATGGCCGCCACGGTTTTTGAACATTCCACGTCGGCGATTTTGATCACCGACCCGGCCGGCTACATCGTCCAGGCCAACGACGCGTTCAGTCGCGTCAGTGGTTATGCCGTGGCGCAGGTGCTTGATCAATTGCCGACCTTGTTGACCGTCGACGACCAGCAGGAAGCGCACCTGCGCTATATCCTCAAACAACTTCACCAACGCGGTAGCTGGGAAGGCGAAGTCTGGCTCAAACGTCGCAGTGGCGAGCACTACCCCGCGTGGGTCGGCATTACCGCCGTGTTCGACGACGAAGGCGATTTAGCCAGTTACGTGTGTTTCTTCAGTGACATCAGCGAACGCAAGGCCAGCGAGCAACGCATCCATCGCCTGGCGTATTACGACGCGTTGACCCACTTGCCAAACCGCACGCTATTCCAGGACCGTTTGCACACCGCGTTGCAACAGGCCGAGCGCCAGCAAGCGTGGGTGGTGTTGATGTTCCTGGACCTGGACCGATTCAAACCTATCAACGACTCCCTGGGCCATGCTGCCGGCGACCGTATGCTCAAAGACATGGCCACGCGGCTGCTGGGCTGCGTGGACGATGACGACACCGTGGCGCGCATGGGCGGCGATGAGTTCACGCTACTGCTGCAACCGGGCGCCAATCGGCAGATAGCGTTAAACCGCGCGATCCATGTGGCCGAGCAGATATTGAGTAGCCTGGTGATTCCGTTCGTCCTGGAAGGCCGCGAGTTTTTTGTCACCGCGAGTATCGGTATCGCGCTCAGCCCGCAAGACGGCAATGAATTGAGTCAGCTGATGAAAAACGCTGACACGGCGATGTATCACGCTAAGGAACGTGGGAAAAATAACTTCCAGTTCTACCAGGCCGACATGAACGCCAGCGCCCTTGAACGTCTTGAGTTGGAAAGCGACCTGCGGCATGCCCTCGAACAGCAAGAGTTCACGCTGTATTACCAGCCGCAATTCAGTGGCGACGGCAAACGTTTAACCGGCGCTGAAGCCCTGTTGCGCTGGCGTCATCCGCGGCGTGGTTTGGTGCCGCCCGTTGAGTTCATCCCGGTGCTTGAAGAGCTGGGGCTGGTGGTTGAAGTAGGCGACTGGGTACTGACCGAGGCCTGTCGCCAGCTCAAGGCCTGGCATCAAGCCAAGGTGCGGGTGCCGAAGGTGTCGGTTAACATTTCCGCACGGCAATTTGCCGATGGCCAATTGGGCACGCGCATTGCGACGATTCTCAGCGAAAGCGGCCTGTCCCCCGCCTGCCTGGAGCTGGAACTGACTGAAAGCATTCTGATGCGAGAAGTCAATGAAGCCATGCTGATCCTCGACGGGCTGAAAAAACTGGGGTTGAGTATCGCCGTCGATGACTTCGGCACCGGTTATTCCTCCCTCAACTACCTGAAGCAGTTTCCCATCGACGTGCTGAAAATCGACCGCACCTTCGTTGACGGCCTGCCGTCAGGCGAGCAAGACGCGCAAATCGCCCGGGCGATCATCGCCATGGCCCACAGCCTTAACCTGGCGGTGATCGCCGAAGGCGTGGAAACCCATGAGCAGCTTGAATTTCTGCGTGAGCACGGCTGCGACGAAGTCCAGGGCTACCTGTTCGGCCGCCCCATGCCCCCCGCCCGCTTCGAAGCACAATTCAGCAATGATGCCCTCTTCATGTTTGATTAGTGGTGCGGGCCTACAGAGAATCGGGTCACGACCCGACGTGAACGCCGCTTGTCCTGCACATGACTCCCTTTCATATGCCAGACAAAACCTGATGGGGTAGAATGCTTCCTCTTTTTTCTACTGCCCCGATTCTTGAGGACTGCCATGTTCAGCCGTGATTTGACTCTTGCCAAGTACGACGCCGATCTCTTCGCCGCGATGGAGCAAGAAGCTCAGCGCCAAGAAGAGCACATCGAGCTGATCGCCTCGGAAAACTACACCAGCCCTGCTGTCATGGAAGCCCAAGGCTCGGTGCTGACCAACAAGTACGCCGAAGGCTATCCAGGCAAGCGCTACTACGGCGGCTGTGAGTTCGTCGACGTGGTTGAACAACTGGCTATCGATCGCGCCAAAGAGCTGTTCGGCGCCGATTACGCCAACGTTCAGCCGCACGCGGGCTCGCAAGCAAACAGCGCGGTTTACCTGGCACTGCTGCAAGCCGGCGACACCATTCTGGGCATGAGCCTGGCCCACGGCGGCCACTTGACCCACGGCGCCAGCGTCAGTTCTTCGGGCAAGCTGTACAACGCGGTGCAATACGGCATTGATGGCAATGGCTTGATCGATTACGACGAAGTCGAGCGCCTGGCCGTTGAACACAAACCGAAAATGATCGTGGCGGGTTTTTCTGCCTACTCGCAGATTCTGGATTTCCCGCGTTTCCGCGCCATCGCTGACAAAGTAGGCGCGTACCTGTTCGTTGACATGGCTCACGTGGCCGGCCTGGTAGCGGCGGGGGTTTACCCGAACCCGGTGCCTTACGCTGACGTTGTCACCACCACCACGCACAAAACCCTGCGCGGTCCACGTGGCGGCTTGATCCTGGCCAAAGCCAACGCCGACATCGAAAAGAAGCTGAACTCAGCGGTATTCCCGGGCGCACAAGGCGGCCCACTGGAACACGTAATCGCAGCCAAAGCCGTTTGCTTCAAAGAAGCGCTGCAGCCTGAATTCAAGACTTACCAGCAACAAGTGGTGAAAAACGCCAAGGCCATGGCGGGCGTGTTCATTGAACGCGGCTTCGACGTAGTCTCCGGCGGCACTGAAAACCACCTGTTCCTGGTGTCACTGATCAAGCAAGACATCTCCGGCAAAGACGCGGACGCCGCACTGGGTCGTGCTTTCATCACCGTGAACAAGAACTCGGTACCTAACGACCCACGCTCCCCGTTCGTGACCTCGGGCCTGCGTTTCGGCACCCCGGCAGTCACTACCCGTGGCTTCAAGGAAGCAGAATGCAAGGAACTCGCTGGCTGGATCTGCGACATCCTGGCTGACCTGAGCAACGAAGCCGTGATCGACAGCGTTCGTGAAAAAGTAAAAGTCATCTGCGCTAAGTTGCCGGTGTACGGCGCTTAACAAGCCCCTTCACCGAAACTGACTGTAGGAGCCAACGTGTTGGCGAAGCGGTGTATCAGACACGCCGCCTCGCCAACACGTTGGCTCTTACAGGTTAGTTTGTCGTTATCCGCTCAAACCCCGCTCTAATCTTCTCTTCCGGCAAGTCATCGGCAATGAACACGATGACGCTCTCGCGTTTTTCGTCTTCTGCCCACTCCGTGTCCCAATCAAAGCCATACAACTTCAGTACGCCCTGGAACACCATGCGCCGGGGTTCGTTGGCGATGTTGAGTACGCCTTTGTAGCGCAGCAGTTGTTTGCCGTGGTCTTCCAACAGCGCGTTCATGAACTCGCTGAGCTTGTCGATATCCAGCGGCGCGTCGCTGCGCAGGACCAGGCTGGTGATGCGGTCGATGGACTGACCGGTAAGCGCCACTGGGCGCAGGCTCATCACGCCAAGGTCAGCGTTGAGGTTAAAGCCGCGTACGTCCAGCAGTTCGGCCAGATCAATTTTTCCGTGTTCGACGATACGAATCGGTGCGCGACGGTTGATCCGGGTCAGGCGCTGGCTCAAGGCTTCGAACGTCGCATCGTCCACCAAATCACGCTTGCTCACCAACAACCGATCAGCAAAACCAATCTGTGCCTGGGCGATAGTCTGGGCCAGGTGCTGCTCGGCATGGGCCGCGTCGACCAAGGTGATGATGCCGTCGAGAATGTAACGCTCGCGCAATTCCTCATCGATGAAGAAGGTCTGCGCTACGGGTGCAGGGTCGGCGAGCCCGGTGCATTCGATGACCAGACGGTCGAAGGCGATTTCGCCGCTGTCGAGGCGCTCAAGCAGCAGAAACAGCGCTTTGGTCAGGTCGGTGTGAATCGTGCAACACACGCAGCCATTGGACAGTGTCATTACTTGCACAGGCTCGGTGCCGAGCAGTTGCGTGTCGATGCCAGCGTCGCTGAATTCGTTTTCAATCACAGCGATCTTCAGGCCGTGCTCAGCCTTGAGCAGATGCCGCAACAACGTGGTCTTGCCCGCACCGAGAAAGCCACTCAGAACGGTCACCGGAATAGGGGTTGAAACGGTCATGGGTACTCCTACACATAAAAACGCGCCACGACTGGCGTGGCGCGTTGGATCAAGCTCTACAGCACCTCAACGATTCAGCAGCACTTCGGGCCTGCTTTACCGCCGTAACGCGCCTCCTGACGCTCCCGAAAGAACGCTTCGTAGCTCATCATCGGCTTGTCCGGGTGCGTCAGCTGCATGTGCTCGACGTAGTTGTCATAGTCGGGCATGCCCACCATCAGGCGCGCGGCCTGACCGAGGTATTTGCCCAGACGGCTCAAATCATTAAACATTGGTTGCGCCTCCGGTGTATCCCGCTTTGCCAGTGCCCAATGGCATGGCCTGGAAAGGTGCTTCTTTATCGGTGCGTTCTTTGCTGCCCCACGCCGCTACGCCGACCTTGATCGCGTAAAACAGGATGGCGAAGACCACGAACAGGAACAACCCGGTGAGCACCGCGTTGGTGTACGCGTTGAAAATCACGTGTTGCATCTGGTCAATGCTGGTGGCTGGGGCCAGCACCTGACCAGCGTCCAGCGCCACGCGGTATTTAGTCGCCAGGGCCAGGAAACCAACGGCCGGGCTTGGGTCAAACAGCTTGATGTAGCCCGCGGTGGTGGTGCAAATCAGCAGCCACATCGCAGGCACCAGAGGCACCCAAATATACCGTTGGCGCTTCATTTTGATCAGAACCACGGTAGCAAGCATCAGCGCGATACCGGCGAGCATCTGGTTGGAGATACCAAACAACGGCCACAAGGTATTGATCCCGCCCAACGGGTCGATCACGCCTTGGTACAGCAAGTAACCCCACATCGCCACGCAAC
>NZ_JAQGNX010000105.1 GCF_028293835.1 Pseudomonas sp. | reverse complement strand
AATCGGCCAGAAGCAGACATTCGATCATATCTACGGACTTAGGGTCGACTCACTTTCAATGCATGCAAAAACTTGAAGGCTTGGTACCAGCTTTAAATAGATCAAAAGAAATCTGATTTGATGGTCAGGCTTCAAAATGAAAACAATGTTTGGAATGAGATTTACTGGTTCTCGAAGGTGCTGCCAGCGCCTTACGGAAGATAACCGACAATATCTATGGGAGCACTGTCGGCATCAGGGTTTCAGGTTTGTCCGCCGCTATTTAATGAGCGGTCAGATCATTACCTTCATGCTTTGAGGGGAATATTTCGCATAGTCACCAGAGCAGTGGCGCAAAGGGTTTCCTTGCCTTGTTTCACGGCAAACAAATCGGCAGCGGCAACCGTAGTGTTGTTCGACGCATTGATGACACGTCCCCTAGCTAGTAGCTTTTCACCATCTGCCGGGGCAATTAGTTTGACAGTGAAATCTGTAGTCATATTTATCCAGCCAGGTGGAAGCAAGGTTCCGGCGGCCGAACCTCCGGCAAAATCAGCCAACGCTCCGATGATACCACCTTGAAAGTAGCCGTTATGCTGGGTGAGTTCTTTGCGCGCTGGCTGTTCAATTTCACAATGACCTGGCTTCAGGTAATTGTAATGAAATCCCAGTAATTTTGCCGCTGGCATACTGAGTACCGCTCCTTGGACGTGCTTGTCAAACTCGGGATTGCTTGCAGCGAAATCTTCCATGGTATTCATCCTTAAAGTCTACATTTGTGAACGACACTAGCCCAGCCAGCGCTCGAGTTTTTTATCTATGTATTGAGTACGTATTGCATTGCGCATGACCTTGCCACTACTGGTTTTCAGTAGTTTCCCAGGCATTAATAAAACAATGTCGTGGGGAGTAATCTCGTTGTTTAAAACCACTGCCTGTCGAATGATGGAGATAATTTCGTCCCCCTTGATTTTCTTTCTCCACTCTCTTCGCACTTCTTGAACGACAATCAGTTTGTCTCCCGCATCTAAGAGTGAAAACACCGCGCACGCCGAATTCTCTAGGCTAGGGTGAGCTGTCGAAACATTGTGCTCGATATTATGCGGGTAATAATTCTTACCGCGGATAATGACCATATCTTTTATTCTGCCCGTTACATATAACTCTCCTTGGTGAAAAAATCCAAGGTCTCCAGTACGTAAATAAGACGGTTGAATGTCCCCTGATAAATGATTTACGAAGGTGCCTGCGGTGAGAGGTTCCTGGTTCCAGTAACCCCGTGCAATGTGGGGACCAGCTATCCAGATCTCTCCAATTTCGAATGGTGTGCGGGCTTTTCGGGTTAGCGGATCAACAATTTCTATACGTGTTCCCGGCAGCGCTTTACCCGAACCCACCAATGTTTGGCAGGATGCCGTATCCGTCGCCAGAATTTTTCCATCACGCAGCGCCTGCCTGCCGTCGGCTGTCCGCCGGCACGAACAAAAAAGAACGGATCATGACGGCAGCCTCAACATAAACGCCGTGCGAACGCAGCGACAAACTACCTATTTACAGCGGTGTGCTCAAATTCGACCAACCCTGCACTCGGACGTGATCGGCTGGCTCTGACCGAAAGCACCTCGGTGTGCGCGCGGAGTGTGTCCCCTTGAAACACAGGATGGGGGAATTGGGTATCCCCCAGCCCCAAGTTCGCAATGGTGGTACCCAGAGTGGTCTCGGTGACAGTCATTCCGATCAGCAGCCCTAAGGTGAACAGGCTATTGACCAGCGGCTTGCCGAACTCTGTGTGCGAGGCAAATTCGGCATCAATGTGCAATGGCTGCGTGTTCATGGTAAGGCAACTGAACAACATGTTGTCCATTTCAGTGACGGTTCGCGAGACGCTATGTTCGAATTTTTGGCCGACGCTGAACTGTTCGTAATATAGACCTGGCATGGCGGATTCCTGCTTGTTCTTATTGGAGGCCAGGCAGCGGCGTGGGGGGAGAATGCCCGCTATTGATCCTGGCCCTAGAAGCAGAATTGTATAAATTTGATATAGGCGTTCAATACCTATTTTGTTTCTCGTGAGACTTTTTGAATATCACAAAGAAAGTATAAAAAAATTTATGCACGCTTGTGCGGAACAGTTGTACCTTTTGACAGGCCGTATACATCGCTTATTTCGAGCGCTGATGTGATCTAGAGAGAGGCATTCCCATGAATGAATACTCACCCTTTGACACCCTGCAACGCCTTAGCCAAGGGGGGCTGGCGCCACTTACCAAACTGATGGACGAGCTTCGCCTGGCGCGCCACTTCGATGGTGACGCCAGTCTGCGAGGCTGCGATCCCATCATCCGCTCCCCCCATCGACTGGGAGAAGCCTCGGCTGTGGCGCAGCTACTAATCGGCGTTGCCGCGAGCAGCATCTGGAAAGCACGCACCGGCCTGAGCACAGATGTCGCGTCGATATTGTCGATGCTCTGCACTTTCTGCACCCGACTCATTTCGTCGAGCAGCAAGGCCGGCCAATCAACGTCGGTGCCGAACACATTGATGTGAACAACCTTTTCCTTTGCCGTGATAATCGCCACATCATGCTCGAAGCCGGCCCACCCTATGCCAAGTTGCTGAAGGGCTATGTGAATTTTTTTGACTGTGGCGACAACAAGGCATCGATCGCCCGTGAGGTAGCCAAGTGGGACTCGCTCGAGCTCGAGGAAGCGTTGTCCAAAGTCGGGTTACCCGCGTGTCGCGCGTTCACTCGCGAACAATGGTTGGCCCATCCGCAAGGCAAGCTACTGGCGGCGACGCCGGTGATCGAAATTGAGAAGATCGCAGACGGCCCCAAAGTACCATTTCCGGAATTATCCGGTCTGGTGGCACCGCTGCAAGGCTTGAAGGTGCTTGATTTCACTCATGTACTGGCTGGCCCTCGAAGCGCCAGAACGCTCGCGGAATACGGCGCTGAAGTAATGCATATTACCTCGCCAACCTATCCTGATACTTTCGCCCAACACCTTGGCGTCGATGTCGCCAAGCGCTGTGCCTATCTGGATCTGCGTCAGGCCGCAGAACTTGAGCGTATGCATCAACTGGCCAGTGAAGCGGACGTTTACACTAGTACCTACCGCCACTCGGTCAACCAGCGTTTTGACCTGCTGCCAGCACAACTGGCGGCACGTAGCGAACGTGGAATCGTGTGCATGACGGCCAACGCTTACGGCCACGAGGGACCTTGGGCCGAACGGCCCGGCTTCGACCAGAACGGGCAAGTTGCGTCGGGGTTCGCAGCCCGGGAAGGTGGCGATGGCCCACCGCGGTTTTCGCCGGTATTCTACTTGGCGGATTTGATGACCGGATACTTCGCGGCCGCTGGCATGATGGCCGCCCTACTGCGTCGTGCCGAAGAAGGTGGTTCGTACCATGTCAAACTGTCTCTGACCCGCAGCGCTATGTGGGTACAGGAGTTAGGGCTGTTGGATATCGCTTTGCAACAGAAGCTGCCCGAAAGCGATTCATACCCGGCAAAGAGAGTGACCTTCGATTCAGTCTATGGTCGAATATCCAACCTTGCGCCACCCCTTACCTTCAGCAACTTCGCATTGCCGGCTTATCACCGTCTTGTACCCTATGGGGCTGATGCCCCCGAATGGTAAATCGCCACATCAGCGTGCGCTCCCGACTCAAGGAACATTTGATGGACTCTGCGGATAACGAAACACGCCGGGAGCGCAACCCGATCGCCGCCGTCGCGCGATTGATCGGGGTGCTGGCGCAAAGTGAAGCAAACGCGTTGGGCGTGCGCAAATTGGCTCGGCTGCTGGATGCGGCCCCCAGCTCTGTACAGCGCACTCTCGAACGCGCTTACGAGACCGGGCTCGCGGCACCTGATGCGAACGGCCAGTGGCAACTGGGTTGGGAACTCCATCGGATTGCTACCCATGCGCGCAGCAAGATGCCGTATGCCAGCGTTCAACCAATTCTCGATCAGTTATCCAGGGACAGCGGTGAAACAGCTGTGCTTAGCGTTTATGATCCTCGAGCTGGCGAACGCATGTATGTGGCCGCCGCCCCTAGTCACCACAGTATCCGCTTCGTGCCACAGCTATTGCAGTGGATGCCAATGAACGTAGGAGCTACTGCGCTGGTCATTCTTGCTAATCGGCCGGCTAGCGAGCAGCGCCGGATCTTCGACATGACAGCCAAGACAAACAGCGACTCTTGGAAAACTTTCCAGCAGCGTCTAGATACCGTGCGAGATACCGGTGCCGCTATCACTGTGGATGACGTAGAGCTGGGTGCCGCCGGCGCTGCTGCCCCCATTTACAGTGGCAACGAGGTCAGCAGTAGCCTAGGCATTATCCTGGCGGTTCAGCGCTTCAAGCCAGAAGTTGCCAATCAACTCACCGAATGGGTCAAAGCCGCGGCCGAGCAGATCGGTCAAGGCCTCAGACACCGCGAGCCCTGAAGATCAGCTCGACATCATCATCGCTCAACGGCGCTCCGATCATATCGATGTAAATTTCGGTGGCCATGTCCGTCAGCCCACGGGTATTTTCCAAGGTTAAGCCTCGCTGCTCGATGGTTGGGAAGAATGCCTCGAATCCGACGGGAGTTGGCGCATGACCCGCGCTCGCACAGCTTTTCGCCATTCCGATGCCTCCTTGGCCGAGAGTGCCGACGACATGGGCTACTTGTCCGATACGGCCTTCAGCATCGCGTTCAAGCGCGCAATCGGTGTTAGTCAGGGGCGCTTTCGACAGCAGAGTCGCAAGGATTTTTCTACTAAAGCGAGCCAATAAGGCAGCCATGGATGTACTGGCGATGTGCTAAACCGGCGACGGATTGATCAGCACATAGACCGCTTGGATCTGACCCGCCTGGACCTGCACCACATCGACACCCGTAACTGCCGCAGGACCATTAGCAGGACCGAGACGCCAAGCCGAAGAGCCCACTCCCGCTATACCAAGCCCGACACCAGCGGGGGCGAACTGAGAGTTCTCCGGGAACTGCGCCAGAATATGCTCCACCCGCTGCGCTATTGCGTGGTGACCCACACTCTTGCCCTCTGGATCCACGAACAGCGCATCGTCAAGGTACAACCGGGTCAGCGCAGCCCTATGGCGGTCCGTGTCGCGCTCGTTGAAGACTTGCACCAGGTGGTCACGCAAGAACGTGTCGTAGTCGAAGTCAATCGAAGTATCGTTAGGCTGCAAAGCCATGGCGACTCTCCTGCATGAGCATAATTTTGCGTTACTGGCGCAATCGTTGGGCTAGTCAGCACGAGCGGCGATGGCAGTGGCCAGGCTGTCTTCGAGCATAAGGAAGCGGGTGATCTGGTCGTCAGCGATAGTCAGCACGATGGCGTAGGCCGTTTCGATCGTTTTGCCGGTGCTGACAACTCGGGAAGCGAGTTCTCCGAAAATGATCGCGCGATTATCACTGGCCAATACCTCATGAACATCTAGGCCGACACGCTCGATCATGTGGCTAGACTCGCGCAGGAAATTAATGATTGCTGACCTGCCGGTCTGATGGCCTACCCATGGCAGCACGCCAGCCTCGCCAGGGATTATCCAGTCCAAATCGGCACTGAACATCTGGGCAATTGTTTCCGGCGCTTCGCCACTGCCGAGACGGGCGAGAAACTGGTTGGCCATGTTGAGGTTGCTTTCGATGCTCATGACACTCTCCTGTCGGGTAAAAAGTAATACTTCGAACCGTGCGTTTTCAGATTTGCGTCATGCCGCCATCGACGACCAACTCAATACCTGTGATATAGCTGGAGTCGTCAGATGCGAGAAACGACATCGCCTTGGCCATCTCGTCCGCGCTCGCCGCACGTCCCAGCGGGGTTTTCTCGGCCACCTGCACCAAGTATTGCTCGATCACTTCATCGCTCATGCCCAGTTCGGATTTGTAGGCCGGAGTAACCACTACGCCCGGAGCAATGATATTGACGCGGATATCACGGCCCTTGAGATCAGAGGCCCAGGTCCGCACGAACGAACGCAGTGCTGCCTTGGTCGCAGCGTAGACGCCGAAGGCCGGCGTGCCTTGGCTGGCGGCAATGGAACCGGTTACGACGATCGCGCTACCCGCGCCCATCAGCGGGAGGACTTTCTGCACGGTAAGCAAAGTGCCTTTGACGTTGATGTCGAAGTACTTATCGAACTGCGTTTCGGTGATCGCCCCCAGCGGCGCGAAATCCCCACCACCGGCATTGGCGAACAGCAGGTCCAGGCGACCGTGGGTTTGACTGATGATTTCGGCGATGTGGTCTAGATCCGCCGCAGAAGAAATGTCGCCGCAGATGGCGGTGGCGCCGAAGCCGATCTGCTCTACGGCGCTGTCCAACTCTGGTTTACGCCGGCCAGTGATGACCACCGTAGCGCCTTCACGTGCCAGCCGTGTGGCGGTGGCCAGCCCAATGCCCGAGCTGCCACCAGTCACCAAGGCAACTTTGCCTGTGTGTTTGGTGATGTGAATATTGCTGAGGTCTGAAACTATCATGGTGATTCTCCCCTGAGTCATTGGCTGAATTTCCGGTACGGATCCGAATATAAGCCTGGAGAATCTGGGAATAAACAGGGTAAATTTGGTTTCTTTATTCCGTTTTAGAAACAATAGATAGAGGACCCTGTCCATGGACCAGCTACAAGCGATGCGGGCGTTTGCACGGGTGGTCGAGACGGGTGGCTTCGCGCGCGCTGCCCAGTCATTGCAAATGCCCAATGCAACGCTGAGTAAGGCCATTCAAGCGCTGGAGAAACACCTTGGGGTGAAGCTGCTCGAGCGCAGCACGCGGCGCGTCAGCGTGACCCGCGACGGGGAGGCCTACTATGCACGTACACAACCTTTGCTCAGCGAACTGGACGATATTGATGCAACTTTGGGCCGCGCGCAGGCGAGCCCTAGTGGCCGCTTGCGCGTCGACACGGGAGGATCTACGGCCAGCGGCTTGCTGATCCCTGCCCTGCCTGAATTTTGCGCACGCTACCCGGACATCGAACTGCAAGTGGGTGTCACGGACCGTACGGTGGATGTAATCGGTGAAAACATCGATTGCGCCATTCGCAGCACAGCCACCGATGGAGCATTGATCTCGCGCAAGATTGGTAAATTACTCTGGACTACCTGCGCCAGCGTTGCCTATCTGGAACGCTACGGCGCGCCTACGCATCCGCAGCAAATCATCGATGAAAACTTCCCGGTTGCCGGCTACTTCTCGGCTCAAACTGGGGGGATGGTACCGTTGCATTTCAATCGGCAAGGGCATGCCATGGAAATCACACCGGCCTGCAAAGTCATGGTCAACGAAAGTAACGCTCACCTTGCCACGGCGATGGCCGGTATTGGTCTAGTACACACGCTGGATTTCATGCTGCGCCCTGCCATCAATGCAGGACACCTGGTCCCCATCTTGGAGACCTGGCGGCCAGCCCCCCTGGATGTGTACATTTGCTATGCACCCAGCCGCCAACTGAGTACCAAAGTCAGGGTATTTGCCGACTGGGTAACCGAGGTTTATACGCGCTTGGTGCAGGATCGTTGATCTCACGAATGAGCTCTGACTACCAATCGGCGAATGGTTTTCTGCGAGGACAAGTTGATGTTCTCAGTATCCAGCAGCACTTGATGTCCAGCAACAAGCTCGGCGATTAACTGGTCATCAATAGACGCGTAGAGCCGACCGAAAGGGTCTCGATAATTTTGAGCACTGGTACGCCAACTCAAAGCCAGAACACCACCCGGAACGAGCAATGCCAACATTTGCAGGATTGCCTGGCTCACTTGCTCCGGGGGCAAATGCATGATCACCGTTTCACACAAGACGTTCTGGAACACAGCCCGCTCGACCCCTTCAAGGGTAGGTAGCAAAGAGTGCTCAAAATGTATCTCAGGGTACCTGCGTTGCGCCTCCCCCAGAAGACCAGGAGATCCATCGTAGCCCACCACGTCGAAATCCTTCGACGCGAGCCAAGCGGTGTCTCTGCCAGCTCCGCAACCGATATCCGCCGTTTTTCCTGGCTCGAAATAATGCTCCAGTAACGCGTAGAGATCAGTAGGTACTGGTTGAGCTAGCCAATCCTCGGCGAAACCGGAAGCGCCGCTGTCATAGGCGGCCAATGTTTTAGTATCCATGGTTGTTCCTCGCTTACACGGATGAGGCTTGATGGGCATTGTCACCCTACACCGGTGACGCCTGCGGTCAAACAAACCGCACTGCCAATAATTGACATTGTTTACCTATTTTGTCAATCTTGTAGTCATGACTACTCAAACAGATTCTCCCTCTCCCAATTTTCAGCATCGCCGCATCGCAGTGATCCGGGCCGCGATTGACGTCTTCGCGCGTTTCGGATACCGAAAGGCATCGATGGAAGAAATCGCTAAGTCGGCCCTAGTCTCCAGACAAGGGCTTTACTTGAACTTCAGCAACAAAGACGATCTCTTTCGCGCGGCTGTAGAGCTTGCAATGCAAGACCAACTGAGTGCAGCAAAGGCTCAACTGACCGACGCATCGTTGCCGCTGGATTACCGATTGGCCGCAGCAATGACCGAATGGGCCGGCCGCTACGTCGAGGTTATGCGCCCGCACGCCACAGAGCTTATCGAGACGAGCCTTAAACTAGCGGGTGAAGCCGTAGGACTATATGAAAAGCAATTTGAAGATGCGCTGATCCTAGCCATTAATGATGCCAATCCCACGCTTACTCCTCGCACCGACTGCACAGCGCCCGACATTGCCCAGACCTTGCTTGCCACCGCAAAAGGACTAAAGCACAGCTGTCCTTCACAAGAGGTGTTTTTACAACGAATCACAGTCGCCACCCGCTTGCTATGCGCGGGATGGTTGCACGCGTGATAGCGCCCTCCTCAGCAAACTCAAATTGGGAGTCACAGCATGTCATCATCCATTTCCTATAACCGCCGCTCAACGGCTGAGTATGTTCTGGCCGACGTCGACCTTAGCGGGAAGAACATGCTCCTGACCGGCTGCAGTTCCGGTATTGGCTTGGAAACGATGCGGGTCTTGGCAAACCATGGCGCACATGTCATCGGCCTGGCTCGTTCGGCTGTAACAGCTCGAAATACCTGTGCCAAGCTGGGTATCCAGGCCACGATCATCGAGTGCGAAATGTCTGATCTAGACTCAGTCTGGCGAGCAATCGATTCAATACGAGGTCTGGGCAAATCCTTGGACGCTATCATCACCAATGCGGGCATCGCTGCTCCGCACTCGCTGGAGGTTCTGTATGGTGTCGAGAAGCAGTTCTTGGTCAATTATCTGAGTCATTTCCTCTTGGTGACCCAATTGCTCGATATCGTTCCAGACCATACTGGCAGGATAGTAGTCGGGAGTAGCAGTGCCAGCATTGGCCAAGCTCCCAAGGAAGGCATACAGTTCAATAATCTTGACGGTCATGAAGCCTACAAGCCTTTCGCTTTTTATGGACAATCCAAACTCGCCACCGCTTTGTTTGCCAAGGCGCTTTCACAGCGCTTGCAGCAAAGGCAAATCGCAGTCAACTCGGTGCACCCAGGCGCGACCCGTGGAACTGGCCTGAATGCTAGCCTCCCAGTACCGTTGAAATTGGTGCTGAGCGTCGCGCAATGGTTCATGAAGTCCGTTCAGCAGGGAGCTGCAACCCAAGTGTTGCTGGCCGGATCCGCACAAGTGCAAGGAGTGACGGGTCATTACTGGGCGGACTGCCAACCGGCTATAGGCCCAGCTTTGCTTGACGATCAGATCTTGATAGATCAGCTGTGGGCGGTGTCTGAAGACCTACTTCGCCTTCACTCGACACAGCAGTCATGATCAAAAATCTCAGCCGGTTCGTCGCATTCGACGCCGCAGCGCGTTACCTGAGCTTAGACCGAGCCTCTCGCGTATAGAGCTTGGCGCCATCTTCTGTAGCCGTAAATATCGCTAAGTTCGAACAACCCCTAGTCCCTGATTGATCTTGCGCCGCCAAGCAAAATTCATCTGCTAACGCTTCTGGTCAATAATTTCCCTAATTGCGGATTGAATGCTATCCGGATACTCAGGCCACTAACATCCGGGCGCTCGCTCCGCACTCATTTGGACAGGCAGTCGGGGCGCAACGACGCAGGTTTGCCCTATTAGTCTAGAGCCCATGCCATCGTCGAAGCATCCAACCAGACCTCAACTCACGTAGCACGCTCATCCAGAGCAATTCGCCGCCTTAAATAGCCACGGTATTAGCGTAGCGGCGCTTCCAAGCGACATGATTTCATTTGGTTGGACAAGTGAGACATCGTCCAGATTTACATGAATGACTGTGGCGCCAGCCGCGAGGGCGACTTCAGGTATATCAGCCGCTGGAGTAACAACTCCCAAGGTGCCCACGAAACAAGAACGTCGCAGGCTTTAACTAAGCTCACAGCGGTTTTCCAAGCCCCCCGAGGTAGATCCTCCTTGGACCTAGCTCGTAACGGCATTTCTGCGCGGGCGCCGTCAGGGCGCTCGGCGGTTTCGCACAATCTCAGATCCACTACTTACCATATGGCTGAGTGACTGCAATGGGCCGAAAGCGACGGGGTGACTGCCCCGTCGCGGTTGCCCGGTCAGACTTCAGTCTGCTCGGCCATCTCAAGCGCGTCGTCCACTTCGATGCCAAGATATCTGACCGTGCTTTCCAGCTTGGTGTGACCAAGAAGTATCTGTACTGCTCTGATGTTTTTCGTTCTCCGATAGATCAACGATGCCTTGGTCCGTCGCATCGTATGAGTACCATATGACACTGGGTCGAGGCCGATGGAGCTTACCCAGGCTTTCACTATGCGTGAGTATTGACGCGTGGATAGGTGTTGGGAAGTTGTTAGCCGACTGGGAAACAGGAAGTCTCCGTTTCTGAGTCCAGCCTGTATTACCCATTCCTCCACAGCGAGTCGCGTCTGCGCAGTGATCTCGAATTGGACGGGCCGTTTTGTCTTCTGCTGCATCACCATTGCCTAGCTACAACGTGATTTCCGTGCGCGACATCACGAACACGTAGCTTCGTCAGATCGCATGCACGAAGCTTGCTGTCGATTGCTAAATCGAAAAGCGCTAGATCCCTCACGTTTTGCGCAAGCTCAAGCCTGATTCTGATGCCCCAGATGTCTCGCAAGCGGAGCGGTGATTTTTGACCAACCAGCTTGCCTTTATTCCAGGGCTGGTACGAGGTAGCAGTTTTTGCGTTCATGTCATTACCTCCGTTGATGGAGGGTTAGCATGACCCTGTGCAAGAAGGGCAGCAGTCGGCCAGAAGCGATCATTCAAGACGAGGCAATAAGCCCTGTTACCAACAGAGGACATACCTGCGCGGCTCGCTCGGCAAGGAGATTGCGCAGAGTCTGCATTTGTTTGACACGTTCATTCAGCGGTTCACGCCAAGGGCGGACGCGCTTTCATGCAATTGATCCACGGCGGCCGTCAAAGCCACGTCGAAATGACGGGCGGCGTCGCCCCGCTGGCGCCTTCGGTGGTGCCGTTCGAAGGTGTTGCCTTGACTAAAGACGGTTTTGTCCCGGCGTCACCGCATCGGGCGCTGGCGATCGAGGAAATCCCAGGGATCATCGAGGAATTCCGCGTCGCTGCCCAGCGCGCACTTGAGGCCGGTTTCGACGGTGTTGAATTGCACGGTGCCAATGGTTATCTGGTTGACCAGTTCATTCAAGACGGCACCAACCATCGTACCGACGCCTACGGTGGCCCGATCGAGAACCGCGTGCGGTTTCTGCGCGAAGCCGTTGAAGCGCTGATTTCGGTGTGGGGTGCGGATCGTGTCGGCGTTCGAGTCTCGCCGTCGGGTCAATGGGGCGACATCTCCGACAGCAACCCAGAAGCCACTTTCAGCTATGTCGCTCAAGTGCTGGATGGCTACAAGATTGCTTACCTGCACGTGATCGAACCACGCATCAAGGGCGACGACACTCTGCTCGAAGATCACCCGCCAGTCGCCACCAAGTACCTTCGCCCACATTTCAAGGGCCCGATCATCGCAGCAGGCGGGTTTGATCGCGCTGGAGCAATGGCCATTGTCGAATCCGGCGATGCCGACTTGGTCGCGTTTGGTCGGCATTTCTCGTCGAACCCCGACCTGCCGTATCGCCTTAAGCACAACTTGCCACTCACCCCTTATGTGCGCTCTGCGTTCTGGGGCGGTGATGAAACGGGCTACACCGATTTCCCGGTCGCCGATGTCGCACTCACCGCCTGAGTTTAATTCCCTTCTTTTGGAGTTTTGACATGACCATCAGCAAGCGCAAAGTTCTGGTAACCGGTGCAACCAGACAGATTGGCGGCGAACTCATTCGTCTTCTGGCCAACGACGGCAGCCTTGGTGGTAGATTCGATCCGGGGCCACATGGCGCCGATCGAGCCCAACGCCCAGCAACAAATCGACGCCGTGTTGTCCCGCTTGCTTGCGGCTGCTTAAACCTCATCGCCTCAATTTTTCATACTCATGAGAGGACTTAACATGTCACGCATTATCCAGTTCACCACCCCCGGCGGGCCCGAGGTTCTTAGTTTCAAAGACATCGAAGTCGGGGCGCCCGGTCCCGGCGAGATCCGTATCCGGGTCAAGGCGCTGGGTTTGAACCGCGCTGAGTCCATGTGGCGCAGCGGAGAGTATGTCGAAGAAGTCAAACTGCCTGCCCGGCTCGGTTACGAGGCAGCGGGCATTGTCGACGCGGTCGGCCCTGACGTCACTGGCTTTGCAGTGGGTGACGCCGTGAATACCGTACCGGCGTTTTCACAGAATCAGTACGGCATGTATGG
This sequence comes from Pseudomonas sp., assembly GCF_028293835.1. GTDB lineage: Bacteria > Pseudomonadota > Gammaproteobacteria > Pseudomonadales > Pseudomonadaceae > Aquipseudomonas. Next base: position 109,524 of record NZ_JAQGNX010000105.1, on the reverse strand, counting down.
CGAGCTGGTATTGGCACCGGTGTCGGCGGTGGTGAAACATCCGCCGTCGCTGTCATTCGAGCAAGCGGCGTCGATCTGGATGATGTTCATCACGGTGTACGGCGCCTTTATCGAGGCCGCCAACCTCACCGCGGGCGACGTGGTCCTGATCCCTGCCGCGTCCAGCAGCGTCGGACTGGCCGCCATTCAGCTGGCGAACATGGTCGGCGCAACACCGATCGCCTTGACCCGCACCGGTGCCAAGCGTCAGCGATTACTGGACGCGGGAGCCGCTTTTGTCATCGCCACCGAAGAGCAGGATCTGGTCGCGGAAGTCATGCAGATCACTGAGGGCGCCGGTGCCAGGGTGGTGTTCGATCCGGTCGGCGGCCCAAGCTTCGGCAAGCTGATCAAAGCCATGACCACCGGCGGCATGCTGCTGGTGTATGGCGCGCTTAGCGAAGAACCGGCGCAACTGTCGTACCTCGATCTGTTGATCAAGTTGCCGACCATCGTGGGTTATACGATCTGGAACACCAGCGGCGATCCGGTACGTCAAAAAGCTGCGGTGGAATTCATCCTGGCCGGACTGGCTTCGGGCGAGCTGAAACCGGTAATCGACAGCACCTTTGCGTTCGACGACATGGTCGCAGCGCATCGTTATCTGGAAACCAACGCCCAGTTTGGCAAGATCGTGGTGACGGTGTAATACGCGACTGCCAACTGTGTCGGCTCTTGGCCGAACTGATCGAGTTTGGAGTTGGCCGTGACCGGAATAAAATCGTCATTGATCACGCACCTGACGGCCAGTCGGTGTAGCCTTTGGCGCCGCCGCCGTAGTACGACTCACGCGGGGCAATAGTGAGTTCTGCCCCATGGCGCAGGCGGGCAACCAGGTCGGGGTTGGAAATAAACAAGCGGCCGACCGCCACCGCGTCGATCTTGTCCTGAGCCCGGCGAACTGAAGAGAAGCCATCACCGAATCCATTAAAAATGGTGGTGGGTCGGGCCAGCTGGCCCTGGCAAGACTGCGCCATACCGTAAAGCAAATATCTCTATTGCCCGGCGGTCGCATCAAGAATCAAGGTTACCAAGCTGGGATTCGGGCTTTCGCTATTTGAACGGTTTGCGCACATGCGTTGGCTGGCGCGCTAATACGTCGACTATGCACGTGCGAAAAATATTGAACAGGGGTGCGTGGCGTTGCAGGTATTTGGCTACTAATACGATCTCGCGGTAAAACGTATCTTTTCCCAACTCGATAACCCGTACTTCGGCGGCATGCTCTAACCACATGCCAGCGGTCGGCACCAACGAGACTCCAAGGCCGCTGTGCACCATTTTTACAATAGCGTCAAGCTCATCCAGCTCCAGCGTTTGATTGACGTGAATTTTCTGCTCTCTAAGATATTGAGTCACCAAACGGCCGCCGAATGAGCTTCGGTCGTAACGAATGAAAGGATTGTCCCGAAGTATTTGTAGTGGATCGCTTCCCTTTGTCCCCTTTGAAGTGATGAGTACAAAGGGTTCCCTGATGATTACTTCGGCGTGGAGTTCTTTGGGGAGAGAAAACGGCGGCTTGATCATGATAGCTAAATCGAGATCCCCGGCGTCTACTTGACTGAGCAGATTCAAAGAAACGCCCGGTACCAGATTTGCGTCGATAAATGGCGCCCGCGTCTTCAGAGCTACCAGCGTTTGAGGCAGGAGGCCGGTCTGGACGGTGGCTATTGCACCTATGCGCAGTGCCCCGTGAAAGTCGTTGGCACTGTCGGGGGACCCCATACGAAGGAACAACTGCAGGATTTGTTCGGCCAAGGTCACAGCTCGCTGACCTGCCGGATTGAGCGTCGCAGCTCGACCCGTCCGGTCGAAGAGAGTGACGCCTAGCGTATCCTCAAGGTTTTTAATTTGTGCACTCACTGCGGATTGCGTCAGACCTACCTCTCGTCCAGCTGCGGCAAATGTACCTCTGCGTGCAACACAGATAAACGTCTTTAATTCTCTGATCATCATGAGGCCCCGATCGAATGGTGTAACCAAACCGGAGTTTTTAAGCCCTGGCAGCTACGTAATGGCAGTTGCGGCTGCGCCTGACCAGCGTGACCTGCGCATCAACAATGCGCCAGATATAAAAGCGAATTCCTTGGGGCAACACTAATAACGCGGAGGTATTTTAGGCGAGGCGGATGGGAGGCTGATCGAGGTAATCAATCACGAGAAATCCACGCTGCCCATGCTCGACGAATGTTTCAGCGCTAACTGATCGAAGTCTGTGTGCCTCAATGGTGCATAGCGAGCAATATCGGTGCAAATCCGGTTCATATCGCTTTAAGCATCGAATTTATTGTTGCTCAGGACATAATATTTCCGCTTTATAACGCGGCTTTTCCGGTTAAGAATTGGCTCATGTCAAAAACAACCACTAGGAAATGACCGTGAGCCTATCTCCTTTTCACCTAGCAATTCCTGTTTACGATCTTGCCGCTGCCCGCCACTTCTACGGCGATGTGTTTGGCCTCTCCGAAGGCCGTTCAAGTGAGCAGTGGGTAGACTTCGATTTCTATGGTCACCAGTTGGTGATCCATGAACATCCCAAGACGGCATCGCAAGAGTCAGTGCACTCCAACGCAGTGGATGGTCATGATGTTCCGGTTCCTCATTTCGGCATCATTCTGCACTGGCTGGAATGGGAAGCATTGGCCGAGCGTCTCAAGGCCCGCGAGACCCAATTTGTGATCGAACCGTATATTCGCTTCAAAGGCCAGGTGGGTGAGCAGGCCACGATGTTCTTGTTTGACCCGTGCGGCAATGCATTGGAGTTCAAAGCGTTCAAAGACATGAGTCAGCTGTTCGCCAAGTAAGTTGTTGCCCAAGCGACCGTCGCCAGCAGAGCGACGGCGCGCTACAAGCCGTGAAGCCTTGCAGCGTCTTGTTGGATATCAGCGAAAGTGTCCGCTTTCACTGTGTCTCATCGCGGGCCCGCCTGGCTTATTTTTCTGCCTGCCGCATGAGGATAGAGAGCGTTATGTCCGATGTCAGTCGCACCGTGCATGAGCCGTTGGCTGTACCCCATTACCCCGAAAGCGTGGGCTATCAATGGCAGTTTGAGGCTTGCGGTGATCGCTGTGTCATCCTGGTGTTCGGCAACGTCTTTTCGATCGATCTCAATCGTCAGGCCGCCTCGGCCGGAAATAAATTGCGTGCGCTTGCAGCCCAAGGTCTGCTGTCTGGGATCACAGATATTGTCGCTGCGATGGTGACGGTCGGCGTCCATTATTCTCCCGAGTCCGTCGCCACGCGCTATCCAGATGTCTCGCCTTACGAATCGATATGCAAGCTGGTGACGGAAAGTCTCAATGACTCCCAAAGCGTTTCATCAGCTGCCGGCAGCCGGTTTGAAATTCCGGTGTGTTACGAGGCGGAATATGCACCTGATCTTCAGGACATTGCGCAAGCCTGCCTGATCACCATCGACGAAGTTATAGCGGCTCACACCGCTGATTGGCTAGATGTCCTGATGATCGGTTTCGCGCCTGGCCATCCCTACATTGGAATGCATGACAGCGTGCTGTCGCTGCCTCGTCTGGCAGTACCGCGCAAGCTGGTCAAGCGGGGCAGCATCGGTATCGCCAACCAGCAAAGCGTGATTTATCCCGCCGATCTCCCGGGCGGCTGGAACCTTGTTGGCCGGACGCCGTTGCGAATGTTCTCACCGGCAAGTGAGCCTCCGTGTCTGCTGCAAGGCGGCGACAAGATTCGATTTGTACCGATAACCAGCCACGAATTTGAGCAGTTGGCTCGGGGGGACACGAAGTGACCATCAAGGTAATCAAACCCGGCATGCTCTCGTCCTTTCAAGACACCGGACGACACGGATTCCAGCACTGGGGCGTTCCGGTGGCCGGCGTGATGGATGAGGATGCTCATGCACTGTGCAATCTTCTGGTAGGCAATCCTCGATCCTTCAGCACCCTTGAGATGACCCTTCAGGGGCCGACCCTGTGTTTTCAGGCCAAGGCAGTTATCGCGCTAGCCGGTGCAGATCTTGGTGCCGATCTGGACGGAACACCGCTCAAGCCAGGCGTACCCGTCCTGGTTTCCCCAGGCAGTATTTTGCGCTTCGGCAAGCGGCTGCACGGCGCGAGGTGTTACCTGGCGGTGGCCGGTGGGTTCCTGCTCCAGCCTGTGATGAACAGTACCAGCACCTATTCGCGCGGAGGATTCGGAGGGCTGCGGGGCAGGACACTACAAGCTGGTGATCTAATTCCCATCTGTTCTTCATTTGCTAGCCCGGCACGCGTCAGTCCCGCTACACACCTCGGGCTTTATCAGGATGTCGCCTCCAGCCCCATAAGAGTTCTGGCGGGCCGGGAATGGGACGATTTTTCCACCCGGTCTCAAACGGATTTCCTGAACCACAGCTACAGGTTGACGAGTGACTCGGATCGCATGGGATACCGACTTGATGGAGAATCATTGGCCCTGTCTGCACCCAAGGAGCTTTTGTCCGAAAGCGTTGCATTTGGCACTGTTCAGGTTCCTGCAAGCGGCAAGCCGTTGATCTTGATGGCCGACCGACAGACCACAGGGGGATATCCGAGGATTGCCCAAGTGATCAGCGTTGATTTGCCTCGGCTGGCGCAGTTGCTGCCTGGCGATAAGGTGCGGTTTTCGCTGGTTGATTTGAGAACGGCCGAAGAACTGCTTTTAATCCGGGCTCGAACCTTCAAAACGATGGAGGCTTTCAATGCCTGAAATTGATTTCAACAGTGACCTGGGTGAAGGCTTCAGTATTTACCGCGCGGGCGACGACGCTGCGATTCTTCCCCACCTCACCTCTGCAAATATCGCCTGCGGATTTCATGCTGGGGATTCGCGGTCCATGCGGTCAACCGTAGCCTTGGCTGCGAAGCTGGGCGTAGCAATAGGTGCGCACCCGGGGTTCGACGATCTGCAAGGTTTTGGTCGGCGCATGATGACGCTGTCGGAAGATGAGGTTTACGAGTTAGTGGTCTACCAGGTCGGCGCTTTGATGGGTTTCACCAAAGCTGCAAATGTCGACTTGCGACACGTCAAACCCCATGGGGCGCTGTACAACTTTGCGGCCGTTCACCACCCACGGCAGGCGCCATATGCCGGGCAGTCAAAGACATCGATCCAGGACTGATCTTGTTTGGTTTGTCGGGAAGCGCTTTGATCACCGCAGCCGAACAGTGCGGCTTGACAGTGGCGCATGAGGTATTTGCCGACCGTAGTTATCAGGACGACGGAACCTTGACTCCCCGCAGTCAGGCCGGAGCAATGATCGAAAACGTCCATGACGCAGTCGATCAGGTAATGAACATGCTCCATCTAGGTGAAGTGCGAACGACGCAGGGCATCTGGATTCCTGTAAAGGCGCAAACCCTTTGTCTCCACGGCGATCAACCAGGTGCCTCAGGTTTCGCCAGCGCGATCAGGCAGGCGCTTCTCCGAGAGGGCGTGACAATTCAACGACCCGCGCGCCGGGATGACAGCGAGATCGATCTTCAATAATTAAAAACATTGTTGGCCAATAATAAAAAGGAACATCCCATGTGTTGCGAGTTTGAAGTCAAGTTATAACTGCCGAGCTTAAAACCTCGTCTGAAAACTGAATAGTAAAGAACGTCTTAGTCTGGACGATTGTATTCCCGGATGAACTGCGCACTGTCGGTTTTCAGCACGTTAATTTCAAGGCAGAACCCTCTGCCCCATAACTCTTTTGGCCAGTGGCCAGAGTGGAAGGTATTTATGTCTCGTGTTCTTTCCGAAATCACGAATCCATCCGGTATTGACGTCATGGTGCAAGCAACTGCGCCCGGTGATGGGTCGACTCTAATTGCGAAGCGCGCTGCCATGGCTTCCGCCACGGGAACCGCTGTGGAATATTATGAGTTCAGCATCTACGGCTATATGGCGACTATTATTGCGCCGTTGTTTTTTCCAGGTGATAACCCGGCAGCTGCGTTATTGGCAACATTGGCCGTGTTCGGTATTGCATTTGTCATTCGCCCAATAGGCGGGGTTCTGCTAGGTCGACTTGCCGACCGTATCGGCAGGCGCAAGGTGCTGCTGAGTACCGTTATCGGGATGGGCACTGCCACCGCGCTGATTGGCGTATTGCCTACCACCGCCCAGATCGGCCTGGCTGCACCCATCCTGCTGGTGCTGTTGCGACTGTCCCAGGGCTTTTTCGCCGGCGGCGAAGTGGTTGGCGCCGCGGCATTTGTGGCCGAATCCTCACCCAATGGCCGCCGTGGTTTTTTTGGTTCATTTACCCCACTTGGGGTGGCGGTCGGTGGCGCTCTAGGTGCGATTGTTTGCGGCATCACGACAGGGCTCCTTAGCGCCGAACAACTGCAGGCATGGGGATGGCGTATCCCGTTCTTCCTTTCCATACCGCTTGTGGTGTTTTCGTTTTATATGCGTCACAACGTTGAAGAAACGCCAGAGTTCAAGGCCTTCCTTGCCAAAGAGAAGCCACCGGTAGCGCCGGTCAAAGAAGTTTTCAGCAAGAATTTTCCTTCGTTGCTTCGGGTTATCGTGTTCGCGTCTGCACAAAACGCCGGGTATTTCATCGGGATGGTCTTCATGAATATCTACCTGACGACCTATCTACATTTCGACAAATCCAAGGTCTACTGGGTGATTGCGGTTATCAGCTTGTGCATGGCGGCCATGATGCCGTTCTGGGGTGGCTTGTCAGACCGCATAGGTCGCAAGAAAGCCCTGAGCATCGGCTTTATGGGTTACGTGGTTTTGGTAATTCCCATGATGGTACTCATGGACAGCGGCAGCCTCTGGATTGCCGCACTGGCTATGCTTGTCGCCACATTGCCCATGCCAATCGTTCAATCGGTAGGTTATCCCACTTACGCTGAGCAGTTCCCCACACGTGTGCGCTATACGGCGATGGCCATCAGCATTAATCTGGGCGCGATACTCGGAGGGGGAATTACGCCATACGTGGTCACCTCAATTATTACCAAGACCGGAAATCTATTGGTTCCTGGCTATTTCATGGCGGGTGCTGCGGTTTGCGCGTTGCTGGCGATCCTTACATTGCGTGAGACATCCAAAGGCGACCTTCTTCGCTAAGTCGGTTCAACTTCCCCACGGAGTCGAGGCTAGACTCGGCGCCTCCTGTAGATTTGCCACTCAACAACGACACGTACTCGCAACAGCGTATGCTTCCGGCGAACACACCTTCCTGATCCCGAAGCCAAAGGCGATGGTGTCCACCTAAATTTAAGTGGACACCAGTTCTAGCCTTTTAAGCGGGTATCGCATGCAACCACCACGTCGTTCCTATTCCAAATCCTTCAAGGCTCAGGTCATCCAAGAGTGCGCCCCGCCCGGCGCTTCGATTGCGAGCGTCGCACTGAGCCACGGCATTAACGCAAACCTCGTCCATAAGTGGGTTCGGCTGCAATCGCAGACAAGCGTTGCCAAACAACCAGCCTTCATTTCGCTGGCTCTACAAACAACCGCGTCACGATCAGACTCCACTACGGCAACCATTTGCCTCAAAATCCCGCACCCGCGCGGCACCGTCAAAATAAGCTGGCCAACCGAAAAGCAGCGGCTTGCGCAGCTTTTCTTCGAGATATGTTGCGATGATTCGCATCGATTTCATCTGGCTCGCCACTGAGCCCATGGACATGCTCGCTGGCACCGAAACCGCTCTGGCACGTGTGGTGGCGGTGTTCGGTGCGGCGCAGCCGCACTGTGCTTATTTGTTTGCCAATCGCCGCGCCAATCGCATGAAAGTGTTGGTGCATGACGGATTGGGTATCTGGCTGGCGGCCCGCCGTCTGCACCAAGGCAAGTTCGTCTGGCCGGGTTCTCGGCACGGTACTCAGGTGGAATTGGGTACCGAGCAACTACAAGCCCTAGTGCTAGGTTTACCTTGGCAACGAGTCGGGCCAGGCGGCGCAATTTCCATCCTGTGACGCCTGCCACAGCAGGTCTGGCTGTGCAATTCTCCAATGGATCTATCGCCGATATCACACCGCTCTGGCAAACTCAGCGGCATGACTTCGCTCCCCAACCTCGACCAATTAAACCCTGAACATCTGCGCGCTTTGGCGGCGCAGTTGTTATTGCAGGTCGACACCATGGGCAAAAAGATTCATCGTGATCAAACGGTGATCGAGAAGCTGACCCACGAGATTGCACAGCTCAAATGCTTCAAGTTTGCCAAGCGCAGCGAGCAGCTAAATCCGCAACAAGCCAGCTTGTTAGACGACCTAATCGATACCGATATCGCGGCAATTGAGGCTGAACTTCAGGCACTGCAAACACCTTCCGTTCCTACCGAAACAAAGCAAAAGCCTAAGCGCACCGCATTGCCGCCAGAGTTCCCGCGTACCCTGATCCATCACGAACCCAACAATAGCCACTGTCAGTGCGGTTGCGCCCTCAAGCGTATTGGCGAGGATGTCAGCGAAAAACTCGACTACACGCCGGGCGTGTTCACGGTTGAACGCCACATCCGAGGCAAGTGGTCTGCGATGATTGTGAAACGCTGAGCCAGGCACCGGTTCCGGCGCACGTTATCGACAAGGGCATCCCGACCGCAGGGCTGCTGGCCCATGTCATGATTGCGAAATTCGCTGACCATCTACCGCTTTATCGTCAGGAATCGATTTTCGGTCCGGCTGGTCTGCCTATTGCCCGTTCAACGTTGGCGCAATGGGTTGGTAATTGTGGCGTGCAGTTGCAGCCGCTGGTGGATGCCTCGCGTGATGCCGTTCTTGCCCATGGCGTGATTCACGCTGATGAAACGCCGGTACAGATGCTCACGCCCGGCGCAAAGAAAACCCATCGCTCCTATGTCTGGGCTTACGCTACCAGCCAGTTTTCGGACTTGGCTGCGGTCGTTTATGACTTCAGCCCCAGCCGCGCAGGCGAACACGCTCGCAACTTTCTGGAAGGCTGGAAAGGCAAGTTGGTCTGCGACGATTTTGGCGGCTACAAGGCCAGTTTTGATCTCGGCGTGACCGAGATCGGCTGCATGGCCCATGCACGGCGCAAGTTTTTCGATTTGCACGCCACGCACAAAAGCCAACTAGCAGAACAGGCTTTGCGATACATCCAGTTACTGTATGAAATTGAGCGTGAAGTCCGCGAACTGGAACCGGATTTACGTCGCTTAATAAGGCAAGAAAAAGCTGTATCCGTGATAGATGCGCTGCATGCTTGGATGATCGCCCAGCGCCAGATTGTGCACGATGGTTCGGCTATCGCCAGAGCTTTAGATTACAGCCTGAAACGCTGGGCAGCGCTGTCGCGCTACCTCGATGACGGGGCCGTATCCATAGATAATAATTGGTGTGAGAACCAAATCCGGCCTTGGGCCCTTGGCCGTAAAAACTGGTTGTTTGCAGGCTCACTGCGCAGCGGAAAACGTGCGGCGGCGATCATGAGCCTGATCCAGTCGGCCCGGTTAAATGGGCATGATCCGTATGCCTATTTAAAGGACGTCGTTACGCGCCTGCCGACACAGCGTGCGAGTGAAATTGAAGAGCTGCTGCCGCATCGGTGGCAACCGCTTTAAGCGGGCGAGTGAGATTTCCGAGCTGCTGCCGCATAAATGGCTACCCGTTTAGTTACGCAAGTCGGGATGCCCTGACGCGTATTGTTGTCCCTTCCGTGACCTCGAAACAAACATCAGTAATTCGTGAAACGGGTGCACACTGAGATATCAGACTGCATTTTAAAAACCAGCTGCAAGAATATGACTTCCAATAGCACGAAATTCAGGGTCGGCAACTACCAGCAGATAGGAAACGATGCCCACCTACGACGGCCCATGGTGCTGCGGTGGTGGTTCTATAGCAACAAATTCGAGATTTCTATATGAAACCCAATCCGCCAATCGATAATGCACTACGCGTCGCGTTGGTTACAGGATCGACATCCGGTATCGGCGCGGCCATTGCACGTGTACTAAGCGGGGCTGGCTATGCAGTGGTTCTCCATTCGAGAAATTCTGCGGATACAGGTCGCGCTATGGCTGCCGAAATGAAACAGGCTATCTACGTGCAAGCTGATCTTGCTTTTGAAGCTGACAGGGTCAGGCTTATCAACGAGGCGATTGGCGCGTGGGGTCAGCTCGACGTATTGGTCAATAACGCTGGCATCAGCAGAGTTATTCCGCATAGCGACCTTGCGTCTGCCACTTCGGCGGTGTGGCATGAACTTAACGAGATTAATGTCGTGGCGCCGTTCCACCTAGTCGCATTGGCCGAATCGGCATTGCGCGATGCCGCCCGTTACCGTCGAGCAGGTAGCGTTGTAAACATCAGTTCGCATGCTGGTGTCCGCCCTAAGGGTGCATCCATTCCCTACGCGGTGAGCAAAGCTGCGCTCAATCACATGACCCGCTTGCTCGCGGTGTCACTTGGGCCAGACATTCGCGTAAATGCTGTGGCGCCTGGCTTGGTCGACACGCCTCTGACCGCAGAGTGGACAGGTGCCCAAGAGTTGTGGCGAGATCGCGCCCCAATGCGCAGGGCCGCTAGCCCAGACGACATTGCAAAGGCTGTTGCAATGTTGGTTGATTCGGACTACTTAACCGGTGAGATACTCCTGTCAGACGGCGGATTAAATCTGACCTAGGTTTAGCGCGCTCCGCAGGGGCGGCGCGAGAAGACGAGTTAATTTGCTTTGCCGACGGGCTCAAACGCCGGACGGATACTCTGTATCGGCAGGAGAAAATCTTCGGGCGAGCCAGTTTAGCGATCCCCCGCTCAACGCTGGCTCAATGGGTCGGACAGACCGGTGTACAGCTTCAACCGCTGGCGCAAGGCGTGTTTCCCGTTCGCTTACGGATGTTTGGGAAGGCTGGTTGGCGCGTGGCTGGTGTCACTCCTCCACGATGCATAGGGAGGAGTCGTACTGGGGTTCCCGGCTTCTTATTGACGCGCACAGCGTTGATCCGAAAGAGACAATGGAGCGTATTGACCCTGCATATGTACTCAAGCTGGGTGAAGCACGAGGGTGGGTGCCCTCGGCTACCAACACTGTCGTTGACTATCTGCTTAGATGGCTTGCCGTAATGAGCGAAAGTGTCCGTCTCGGTTCTGTTGCGTCGTTGCCTGCGATGAATATTGCTGACGACTTGCGTGCGAGTCCTACCGACGCGTTTTCAGTCACGATATCGAGCATCGCCCCAGACCGTTCGATACGGTTTATTAGTCCGTCGATTATCTGGGGTGGCACATACGCTAGCGGAAGTTTGAGCAATGAAGTCTTCGAAGAGGAATCGGGTTCTGAATGGCAGGTTAGAAGTAACCTTGTGGTAGATGCTGTGCAATCTGCAAGGTCGCACGGTGCTTACTGGCTTGACGAACGAGCCACAGTGGAGGCAATCGAGCACATTCTGGAGGCTGATCCTTCGATCGAAGCAACGTTGTGTCAACTCACTGGGGCTGAGGGCACGGGATCGGACAACTTTATCGTAGAGTCCTATGGCCTGCTGGTCCCGTTGTGTTCACACCTCCTCAATAAAAAGCCGGATGTCGGTGCACAATTTTATCGTCGTTTGACAGCTCGCAAGACTGCTGTGAATCAGGTGGCCGGCGGAACGGAGCTGGACTGGGTCGATATTGTCCTGTTCGAGTCTTACGACTCCGAACCCGTACGGGCTCTCTGGGAAGAGGCACTTGAGAACTGCAAGTCAGATGGTGATCTGATATCGCTGTCTATGCTAACCCTCAACGGGGATGCTCGTGCCTGGATGGAATACAGAGTATCGGCGGACGAGAACGCATCGAGCCAGTTTGTCCGGGCCCGGGCCATCCTGATGGCGGGTTTGCTTGGTCTGACGATACCTCAAACACAACCCGAGACGTGGCTCTCGGATGTCGCAGAGCTTGCTACCCAATATCAAAATGTCGATTGTTGGGGCAGAGAGTGGTTCGACCGCTTTGTGACAGCTGAGGCTGACGCCCATGCATTCTCAGCATTCAAGTTGTTGCTCGAATGCGTGGACAGAAGGTTCTGGACCTGGAAGGAAACGTTGATCGCTGGTCGCTCTGAGCCCATATCCACTCGGCGCGCGGCTTTCCTGAACCAGAATATTGGAAACATCAAGACTGCAATCAATGAAAATGAGAAAGCGATAATCGAAAGCTTCCTGACAACGAAGGTGGCGGAAGGGCAGGTATGGCCGTGGCTGAATATTCAAGCATGAAAGCCAAATGCTCGGGACAGTTCCTAGCGTCAAATTGACACGACTATCAGGTAACACGCCAGCTCGACTTGAGCCGGCCGCTTTTGTTTCGACTGAATTTAGATTTGGGACCGGGCGCACGCGATGCTGGCGCGTCAGTTGTAGGTGTAAACGCCGTGGCGTGACTTAAGCGGAAGGCACACATCCCTCGATGTCTCGAGTCTCCCGCTAAGCGGACATTCGTTGGCCCTGCGTGAGTGACGCCTGTGGGTCGAAAGCAGTCATTCATGAATGGCAGATGTTGATCAGATTTTGTGATCCGCGAGCTTGCCACAACCGCTATTTGCCATGGCGCTTTCCTAAAGCTTTGCGAGTGTCTTACTGCGCCGATGCAACGCGGCGATCTATGCCTGTATTTCTGCTTGTTCGGCCTCGAGTGAAACCAGATTCCAGCATCCCTGTCAGGACAAGAACTGCACCTGCTGCCACGGCTGCGTGCTTGGCTGGCCCAGGCAGAACGATGCCTGGACTTGGTCAGCCAGCTCGAACACAACCGAGCCGAAGGTCTGGGTGCGGGTCTTGGCCCCGGGCTTGATGGCCAGCGGAACATCGGTGCGCGACAGCAAGGCCATCACGGCAGGGGCTTCGGCCGCCACGCCCAGGTTATCATCAAGGCATGCCAGGCGCGCTTCGGAGTTGGCCACTCGTCCAACCGATTCGAGCAGTGCCAGGCCGTGCGGGTTGATATCCTGGCTATGCAAAGGGTGGTTGGTATGGCGCACAGTACCGGCCCCAAGCCTCGGGCCCACCGCGCAGCCGATGGCAGAGCATTCCTGGCTGTAAAGACCATGGCGGTCGCCCACCAGGTAATGCTGGCCGCTGGCGTGATCCAATGCCTTCAGTGCCTGGTCCGCCGCCTCGGCGGTGTGTTGGGCCAGCGCATGGCGGAGCGCAAAGGCAACCGGCAGGCCGTTGGGCTGGTGGCGAAGCATCAGCAGGGTGTTGACGCACACACCTACGCCAGCGCGGTTTACCCCGGTAAGGCCGATAAGTCCGGCGGCGCTTAGCACCAAGGCTTCTGGCTGGTCGTTTGCAGCCAGGCGCAACACCACTTGGGAACCGTCCATGAACGCTGGCAGATCCATGTGCTGGGCCAAAACGGTTCGTTGGCCGGTTGTGTGACCCAGCACGCTGCAACCAGGCTCCCAAGGCGGCGGCGTGGGAAGGTCGAACCACCACTGCTCATCCATGAAGTTAGGCGGCGATCACTTCGAAAGGCAGCCCGGCGCCTTCGGCGATGCCGCGCACCTCATCCACAAAGTCTGGGAGTTGCCGCGTGGCTGTGTTCAGCAGCCCTGTGCTGCTCAGCATGCCTTGAGCATATTGCTCAATACTGACGGCCGAGGGGTTGCTGGCTAGTGTTGCCTGGGCCCAATGGTCAATGGCGGTTAGCACTTGGGCCCGGGCAGATTCGCCGTGTGCCCGGCCACGTTCCAGCCCGGTACCGCGGCAGTCGATAATGGTCATGAATGCTTCCAACTTTGGCTCAGACAAAGCGCGCATGATAGTCAAGCCAGATTGGGAATACACCTCGAATTCCGAGGTGGCCGCCAGGCGGGCGAGCTGGGGTTATTCGGGCGAGGGCGCTTGCAAGCCGGATGTAATGAACGGGGTGTTGTAAGTCAGACTGATGTTGCCTTCAGATGGACTGATAGGTGTGCTCATAAGGATCTCGTCGCTGGGCATTCACTCCCGGAGGGATGCTGCAAGGACGAGACTCACTGTGATGGAAATGCGGCGCACCATAACAACCATCAGCGGTCCTCATACAGTTCGCCGGAAGCATCGCTTAACTGTAGCGCTCTTCACGTCAGCTATCGGCTAAGAGCGGACGTTTTGAGTAGAGGAATAAATCCGTCCCCTTTATCCTAGGCACCTACGCAAGATTCACAGTAGTCCTAGATAGACGGGCTGCATATCGATCCGGTCAAATGGGGCTGGGCACCGTTTTGGGCCAAAGGCAAACGGCCAGCCCCTATTAACGCCCGAATCGAAACGGTCGCGACAGGTAAGTTCTTCAAAGAGCTTTGGCCGAACGGCCGCGGCTTGGTTCCTTCCGAAGGGTGGTATGAGTGGATCGCCGATCCTGTTGACCCTAAGAGGAAACAACCCTACTTCATCAGGTTGAAAAGCCAGGCAGCAATGTTCTTTGGCGCGTTGGCCCAGGTTTATCCGGGGCTGGAACCGCACGACGGAGACGGGTTTGTGATCATCACGGCGGCAAGTGATTCAGGAATGGTCGACATTCATGATCGACGGCCGTTGGTGTTTTTGGCTGAACATGCGCGAGAGTGGATTGAGCCGGGCTTGCCAGCGGCGCGAGCTGAGGAGATGGCCAAGGAGTTGTGCCGGCCGGCCGGCCGATGACTTCGAGTGGTTCGCGGTGAGTAAAGCGGTGGGGAATGTGCGGAACGATGAAGCGGGGTTGATTTGCCCCATATTCTGAACACGTACGTGACCCTGAACCTGCCCCCGTATCGCTACGTGCAGTTCGACTTGAGTGATTCCAGTGGAATCATAGTGGCAGTTGGGCACTGTGATTCCACTGGAATCACTTGACCTGAGGAAATAACGTCGTCATGCAAGAGGAATGGATTCAAGCCGTAGGAGCCGCCTTGGTGGTGATGGCGGTGACACGATTTGCCGGCCATCCGAATATGCTTTCGCCACCAAGGCAGCGCATATGCGCCTATGGTTTTAGCGCCAAGGTCTCAGACGAAAATGCCCATTCAAGAAAATCGCGCACAGCGGCGCAGGGATCGGCCCGCTGCATTAGCTGTATTGGAGGTAGGCCGAGGGTCCGAAGGACCGCCGGATAGTTTGTGGGGATTGACCAAACACGCGTCGAAAGGCCCGGCGCATTCGCTCGCGATGATCGTCGTTCGGGGCTGCCCACAATCATCCAGGGGTCTAGTCCGTCGATTGCGGTACAAACCAAGAAGCCCCCATGAGGGGGGCTTCGTTTGGTCTATCCGCTACAGCAATTCGCGCTTGGCGAAGACGTTACGCAGTCGCTTCTTCTTTATAGAACTCGTAGTCGGTGTAACCCACTTCGGTACCGCCAAAAAAGGTTGGACGGTCATAAGCGTTCAGCGGCAGATTGTGGCGCAGGCGTTCCGGCAAGTCAGGGTTGGCTATGAAGTGGCGACCGAAGGCCACCAGATCGGCGTCGCCAGCCTGAATGATGGCCTCGGCGGATTCGCCGTTAAAGCCACCGGCGGCGATGATCACGCCTTTGTAGTGTTTGCGCATCAGCTGGGCAGCGACCGGCGCCGGGTCGGCATTCTCGTCCTCGATGTTGCCCAGGATGCGCGGCTCGATCAGGTGCAGGTAAGCCAGGCTCAGCGGCGCTAGTTGTTGCGCGACGTAGGTGAACAGGCCTTCTGGATCCCTGTCGCCCATGTCACCCCAGGTGCCGCTGGGGCCGACACGTACCGCCACACGATCACTGCCCCACACCGAAATCAGCGCGTTGGTCACTTCCAGCAGGAAGCGTGCGCGGTTTTCGAACGAGCCGCCGTAAATGTCGGTGCGCTTGTTGCTGTTGTCCTGCAGGAACTGGTCGACCAGATAACCGTTGGCGCCATGCAGTTCCACGCCGTCAAAACCGGCTTTCACGCCGCGTTCAGCTGCGGTGCGGAAGTTTTCTACCAGGCCTGCGATCTCTTCGATGGTCAGGGCGCGGTTCGGGGTATTGGGCACCCAACCTTCGGTGGTGTAAGCAACGCCGCCGTGCAGGACTTCCGATGGGCCGACGGGGATACTGTCTTGAGGTTGCACGTCGACATTGGATTGGCGACCCGCATGATAAAGCTGCAGGAAGATCTTGCCGCCCTTGGCATGCACGGCGTCAGTGATTTGTTTCCAGCCAGCGATCTGGCTGTCGTCGAACAGGCCAGGTGCGCCGAGATAGCCGTTGCCGTTTGGCGCGGCGATGGTGGCCTCACCGATCAGGAAACCGCCTTCGGAAGTGCGCTGGGCGTAGTACTCGGCCATCAAGGTGCCGGGGCGAGCGCCATCTTCGGCACGCATGCGGGTCAGCGGTGCCAATACGACACGGTGGGCGAAGGTGAATGGGCCGACTTTAACTGGGGAGTGAAGTTTGGACATGATTGCCTCGATCTGAAGTGTAAGGAGAAGAACCATTGAATATCTGCCCGAGTCGATAGCCGTGTGGGCTTTCGGGGTTGAGGCGCTTGGTGCTAGTAAATGCGATTTCTCAGGGTGGATAAATGGGCCGAGTTTCCCAACACTTCGGACTTTTCGGCTGTAATGCATGTCGATCTATGAAGATCAAACTGTGGGATTAAGCTTGTTCGCGATTGATTGGGAGGGCACCCGCCTCTACTCTGCTTAAACCCTTCAGCATCGAGCACACCTCCCATGATGGACAACCTCAGCGGTATTACGGCCTTCATCCAAGTGGCCGAAACCCGCAGCTTCACCGAAGCAGGGCGAATGCTGGAAATCTCTTCCTCGGCCGTGGGCAAAAGCGTGGCGCGCATGGAAGAGCGTCTCGGCGTGCGTTTGTTCCATCGCAGCACCCGCAGCGTCACCTTGACCACCGAAGGCGAGCTGTTTTTGGACCGTTGCAAACGCATCCTCAGTGAAGTGGAAGCGGCGGAAATGGAGCTGCTGGAGTTATCCGCCACACCGCGCGGCAAGGTGCGGATCAGCGTGCCGATTCAGAACGTGCTGATCATGCCGGTGCTTGCCGGGTTCATGCGTGCCTATCCGGACATCGAGCTGGACGTGGATATGTCCGATCGCATGGTGGATGTGATCGAGGAGGGGTTCGATGCGGTGATCCGCACGGGTGCACCGCAGGATTCGCGGCTGATGGCGCGCAAGCTCGGTGGCTATCAGTTGCAGTTGGTGGCGTCGCCGGCGTACCTGGAGCGTAATGGCGACCCTGCACATCCGGACGATTTGATCCGTCATACGTGCCTGCTGCACAAGTTTCCGGCCACCGGGATGATCGAGCGCTGGCCGCTGCGCGTGGACGACACGCACATCGAGCCGAAGTTGGCGCGTGCATTGACCTGCACCACGATGGATCCGCTGACGTACCTGGCAATCGATGGGGTAGGGATTGCCTGCCTGCCGGATTTTTCAATCCGTCAACCGTTGGCCGATGGCAGGCTGAAGGTGGTGCTGGAGGACTACACTGACCACACCGGCAACCTTTGGATGCTCTGGCCTGCATCAAAGCAGACCGCACCGAGGTTGCGGGTGTTGATCGATTTCTTCAAGGACAACATTCTCAAGGTTTAGCGTTGCAGGGCCTCGGCAATTGGGGCTTTGCTGATACCGAAACTGAGCATCACCGCCAAACCGAGCACACCGATCCCGGCGCCCAGCCACAGCGACGAAGACACGCCCGCGTGATCGACCATCAAGCCGCCAAACAACGACCCCGAGGCGATAGCCACTTGAAAGGTGGTCACCAACATCGCCGAACTGGCTTCCGGCAATTGCGGCGAGGTCAGTTGCATCCAGCTGCTAACACCGAGCGGAATGGCGCCGTAAGCAATGCCCCATGCCAATATCGCCAAGGTCACTCCCCAGCCCTGCAACTGCGGCAAAGCCAATTGCGCAATCACCATCAGTAACAGTACCGAGCCCAGCGAGACACGTAGGTGTGTGGTGATGGTCCCGGCCATGGCGAAATTCGCCAGCATACCAACCAGGCCAAACCCGAGCAGAATCGCGGTGATCGCGCTCGGCGAGAAACCGACGTCATGCCCCAGGAACGGCGCAATGTAGGTGTAGGCGGTGAAGTGCGCTGCCACCACCGTACCCAACAACAGCATGCTGCGTCGGGCGTTGCTGCGTGAGAGAAACGCCAACAACGTGCGCATCTTCAAACCCTCCCTAGAGGGCAACGATGGCAAGGTCAATGCCTGCGCGGCCAGCGCTAGCAAGGCTAATCCAGCGGTTACCGCGAACGACATGCGCCATGAAAACAGCGTGCTGACAAATGTCCCGAACGGCACACCGAACACCGTCGCCAAGGTGATCCCGGCGAAGATCAATGCCGTAGCTTTCGCCGCTTTTGATTCACTGACCAGACGCCCAGCAGCCGCAATCGCCACTGCCCAGAAACCACCCAGCGCCACACCCAGCAACCCTCGGCCCAGCAGCATGATCGCCAGATTGGGCGCCACGGCCGACACCAGATTGGAAACTACCAATAGCAGCGTCAACAACAGCAGTAGATGCCGCCGATTCATTCGTCCCGCGCCGAGCATGATCGCCGGCGCCGACACCGCCGCGACAACGCCCGGCACGGTCACCATCAGCCCCGCCACCCCGTCGGTGACGCTCAAGCTGTTGGCAATCTGCGGCAGGACGCCGACAGGCAAATATTCAGTGGTAACAAACGCAAAGGCGCCAAGTGCCACCGAGTACACCGACAGCCAGTCGCGCCAGGAAGAAGGCGCCTGCTGCGCGAGCGCAGCTGGCGTCGGTAAAGCATGTAAATCGTTCATGGGAAAGCTCCACAGTAAAGAGTGAAGCCATGCTAGGGATCTTCTCCCTCGGGAAAAACGGGGTGCGGGTCCGATCACTGTGGATCAATCACTCCACAATCAAACCCCTCTGGCTAGAGGATTAGAGCCGTCCGTGTCCGCAGTGTTCGGCCTTTTGGCCGGTTTTTCCTCAAGGTTGCGCTCCCTAGACTTGACCTCCTCAACCATCACCTTACGAGGACTCTCCCATGACAACCCCACACTCTCCGATTCGCGTCGGCATCATCGGTGTTGGCAATTGGGCCCGCCACGGTCACCTGCGCGTGCTTAGTCTGCTGCCGCAATATCACTTGCAGGCGGTGTACAGTGAAAGCCGCGATCGCGCCGAAGCAGCAGCCGGTGAATATAACATCACGCAAGTGGCGGATTCCGTTGACGCGCTGGTCAACAACCCTGAAGTCGATCTCGTCCTGGTCCTGAACACCGCGCCCCAACACGCAAAAACTGTGCGCGCCGTCATCGCCGCCGGCAAAGACGTTTATTGCGAATGGCCGCTGACCACCAACACTTCTGACTCCGAGAACTTGCTGCAACTAGCGAACGATGCCGGTGTGCGTCATATCGTCGGCTTGCAGCGTCGCCATGCGCCGCACAACCGCTATTTACAAGACCTGCTGCAACAAGGCTACGTCGGCAAAGTGCGCTCGGTGCGCATGCACGTCAGCATGAACTACTTTCAGGCCCTGCGCCCCAACGCCCTGCGCTGGACCGCCCCCGAGGAAAACTTCTCCAGCGTGATCGCGATCTACGCCGGGCACTTCCTCGACATGCTCTTCACTTCCACAGATTGGCCAACCACTGTCTCAGGGTTGATGGTCAATCAGTTCCCCAAGATCACCATCAAGGAAACCGGCGAAGTGCTGGAGAGCAGCGCTCCAGACCAACTGGTGCTAAGTGGCTTGTTGGAAGACGGCGCGATCATTTCGATCCACATCGAAGGCGGCAAGCGCAACGGCTCGGGCGTGCAGATCGACATTACCGGCGATCAGGGTGACCTGAAAATCACGAACCGCTCAGCCTTTGGTGATGTCGGCGATGATTACCTGATTGAGGGTGCCCACGGCGACAATCTCGCACTGCAATTACTCCCGCTGCCTGAGTGCTACCAACGCCTGCCGGCCTCTTCATTGCCATCAGCCGTACTGGAACTGGCGGAGCTCTATCATGTGTATGCGCAAGATGTGGCCGAAGGCACCCATGCGGCGGCGACATTTAAGGATGCGCTACGCTTGCATCAGTTGCTGGATGCGGCAAAAAACGGGGTTCAGTCGCCACTTCGCTGAATCCTCTAGCGGCGTCCACGTACGTATCAAGTGGACGCTCCGTCCATTGGCTCACTGCCGTGAGCCAATGGACGGAGGGGCGAGAAATGTCATTGATTCTGGCCACTGCAGCAGTCAGCCGTGACCAGTCCCCGTCTTCCAGCTGGCCCCGCATCAAATTAGCCAAGTCCAGCTGACCGAGGATGGCCAACATCCGGTACATCAAGGCCTGGGCGGGCATTTCCAGGCTGTAAATCTGAACGGACTCGGTCGGATATTTCTGCAGCACCGCGTCGACAAAATTCAACGCAAGGCTGGTTTTGCCCATTGAAGGTCGTGCAGCAACGATGACCAGATCTGCGTCCTGGAATCCGCCGGTTTTCTGGTCCAGGTCTTCGAGCCCGCTGGGTACACCGGTAACGCCATTTCCGTAGTTAAAGTTGAAATCAACCTGCTCCAGCACTTTCATCAGCGCGTCGTTTACATCGACAAAGCTGTTGGGCGCACGCCCCTGCCCCAGGGCAAAAAGCTTTTGCTCAAAGCTCTCCTGTACCTCAAGACTTTTTGCCTGCGTAGATGACGCGTTTCGAGTGCACTCATGACCCAGCATGATTAGCTGACGCAGATGAGCGCGCTCTCGAACGATCTCGGCGTAAGCGCTGATGTTTGCCACCGAGGGGACGTTTTTTGCCAGCTCGGCCAGATAAGCGAGCCCTCCAGCCTCTTCCATTTTGGCCAGGGATTCGGACACAGTGACGACGTCGAACGGCGTGGTGGCCTCCGCCAGCTTTTCGATGGCTTTGAAGATCAAGCGGTGCTCATGCTTGAAAAAATCTTCCGCACCGATGATGCCCGCGACTAGTTCCCACGCTTCGTTGTCGAGCATCAACCCGCCGAGCACACTCTGCTCAGCTTCGACGGAATGAGGCGGCATCAAATCAAAGAGATTCATGAGGCCACCTCCTGGTCAGCCTTACGCCGGCCATTGAGCGTCTGCTCGCTCAACAGCTCGAACTGTGCCTTCCACTCTGGAAACAACTCCACGGCTAACGCTTTGATGACGCTGAAGGCCGACGGCGAGCGGCGATTGAGCGGCTGGCGGTATTCGAGCCGGTGGGCCGGAACCCCCTCAGTCGCCGCCCGACGGAAGCTGACTGCCGCTGGAAGGGTTGTTTGCAGCAGGTTGATCTGCGGATGGTCGGCCAGGGTTTCGGTGAGCGACTGGTAAATCAGGCTCGCATCGTTGGTGGCATCGAGCTTGTTGATCACAATGTTCAACGGCGGCGTATGCACGCCCAGCACCGCAAGCGGTTCCAGATCCTTGAGCAGTTGCTGTGTCCCCCGATAAAACTCACGTGCGGCGAGCATGTCCGGGGTGATCGGCGAGATCGCCAGGTCGGAACAGAGCAACGCCATCTCCAGCACCACAGACCGCGCACCTTGGGTGTCGATCAGGATCAGGTCAAAGTCATCAGCAAAAGCCGAGACCAGATTTTTCAGGCGTAAGCGCCCGTCAGCGGCGTGCAGCAGCAGGTTGCTGAGCTGGTTGTAGGGGTCGTTGGAGAGCACCAGTGGCAGATTGGGGATGCAGGTCCGGGAAATGATCTGCTCTGAGCGGGTATCGTTTTGGGCAATGAGTTGATAGGTCCCGCCGGCAGCTTCGTGATCGATGCGATAGAACGAGGACAACGACGGTTGGGTGTCGAGATCTATCAGCAGGGTACGGATATTGGCGTCGGCGCAGAACGCGCCCAGGTTTGCGGTCACCGTGGTTTTGCCAGGGCCGCCTTTGGTTGAAACGATTGATGCGATTTGCATGATGCTGGCCTCTAAATCAAGTCGATTAGAGGCAGCGCATTGCACGTGAAAACTGAACTGAAAACATTGTTACCAGATGTGTTTTCGAGGCGGTTAAGCGGGTTTTCGGACCTCAGGCGCCAATGATCAGAAATCATTTACCACTGGAAACGTCCTACAACACCCGCTCAACCCCTTGAAAAGTAACTGGCTCCACGACCTGGACTCGAACCAGGGACCCAATGATTAACAGTCATTTGCTCTACCAACTGAGCTATCGCGGAATGACTCGTATGTTACTGATTGAAAAGACTAAGTCAAGCCTTTCATACGTGCTTTACCCGAGTCCGATCTGAAACCAGGCCAGGTATAAAATCCGGCTCAGGACGGGAAGTTGGCCTTGAGCGCGTCCAAACCACCGGCGTAAACACCTTCAAATAACGCAACAGCTTCTTCCTCAGTGATGCCTGCACCAGTGAACGTGCCTGACCAAATGATTTTCGTCGCCTGCTTGCCTGGCACTTCGATGACTTCTACTTTTGCCAAGTAATGGGTCACTGGGAATGGACCTTCCTCGATGGAGTAGGTGTAGTTCCGTGCTGCGTTATCGAAGGTCTGCAGACGTTCGACAATCACGCCACCGTCGGCCGCCTTCAGATGACGAACCCGGCCGCCCTCCCCCAGCTTGCTTTCAACGATAAACGGCAGCCAGTCAGGCAACGAATCGAAGCCTCCCATCAATTGCCAAACTTCATCGGCGGTTGCCGACACTTCAACGGTTGCAGACGCCTTAGCCACGGTAGATCTCCAAAATTGATTGAAAAGGACTCAAACGGTCAGGTAAACGCAGTCGCCCAAAGAGAGGCGAACTCAGGTGCTGTAATGTAAACCACCCCCTGGGCGACTTCATCCCTTTCTGCAGCGTTTAACCCTTGATGAAGCTTAAATCCGGGTGGCCTTATCGGCACTTGGATGAACCGCGTCGCCTGCCTCGCCAACAAGTTGGCTCCTACCGAGGGGCGGTGTTTACACCACCATCCCGTCCCGCGCCACGGTCACGTTTTCTGGCAAACGATTCCCGGCCGTCATCAACCACGCATCCAGCGTATGGCCGATGTGGGTCAGGACTGCTCGCTCAGGTTTCAGGTCTGCAATACAGGCCAACGCCAGGTTTAGGTCGTTATGGTTTCGCGGCGGTTGCGGTTGCGCGGGCATCGAGCAGTCCAGCACCAGCACGTCCAGCGGTAGATTCTGCAGGAAGACCAGCGTCTGCTCGGGCAGGCCGACAGTGTCGGTCAGGTAAGCAATACGCCGCCCGTCGCCTTCCAGCACGTAACCCAGGGTTGGTTTTGAGTGCACCAACGGCACCGCAGTCACCGTTAATGCGCCCAGCTGTCGGGTTTCGAAAGCGCTAAACGGCTGGCTGAAATCCAAGATGCCGGGGTGCTTATACAGATCCGACAAGCCTTCCGCGTCCACCGGCCCGTGCACTGGAATCACCCAGCCTTGGCCCCAACGCAAATGCAGCAGCCCTTGGGCGTGATCAGCGTGGTAGTGGGTTTGCAGGATGCCGTTGAAACTGCGCGGCGCAAATCGATCCGTCAGGTCGGTCAGACCGGAATCAATTAACCAACGCTGGTCGCCACATTCGATCAATGCGCTACAGGGTCGACGACGCAAGCCATGATCGGCCTGGGCCGCCGCGCAGGCTGGACAATCACACCCATAGACCGGGACCTGCCGCGCATCGGCGGTGCCCAGCAGCGTCAGACGCATGCCGCGTCTTTGCCGATCAGTTGCAGCAAGCGTGCGAGGGTTTGTTCGATCGGCCCGGAGTTATCCAGCAGCCATAGGGCGGTGTTCTCACTGGCCATCAAGGTTGCGGCGAAATCGGCGTTACGGGCCAATCGTGCTTCGATCTCTGGCAGTGACTCGCGACCACGAGCCTGTAGCCGTTGACGCAAAATTTCCTGGTCTACGGTGAGTAACAAAGCGAGCAAATCCGGATAACGCTGCCGCGCTTGAGCCAGGTGCCCCCGTGAGCCGTTGACCAGTACGTCGAGCCCCGCCTCCAGCCATTCGTCGATCTGGGCAGGAATCCCGTAGTGCAGGCCGTTGGCTTGCCAACTGAGGGCAAACGCGCCCTCAGCCTGCATCGCCACAAACTGCTCCACGCTAACCGCTTGCGCCGACTCGCCCACCGCTTCCGCCGAGCGGGTGATGACCCTGCGCACGATCCGGCAGCCTTGATCGGCCAATGGCTCGCGCGCAGCATCCAGCAGGCTGTCCTTGCCCGAACCTGAAGGTC
Source organism: Pseudomonas sp. (assembly GCF_028293835.1). GTDB lineage: Bacteria > Pseudomonadota > Gammaproteobacteria > Pseudomonadales > Pseudomonadaceae > Aquipseudomonas. Next base: position 85,386 of record NZ_JAQGNX010000105.1, on the reverse strand, counting down.
CGATGAGATAGATCAACCTGCCTGCCATCAGAACACCCTCTTCGCTTGTCGCCATACCTGTTGAATCACCGGCAGCCCGTCCTGATTTTTTGCATGAACCAAGTCCGCGCGTAAACCGATGCGAATCTCGCCGCGATCGTCAAGCCCCGCTGCGTGGGCCGGTGCGCGGCTGACCATGCCCACCGCTTGCGGCAGTTCGCAGCCATTGTCCCCGGCAGCCAGGATAAACGCTGCTTGCAGCAGACTGGCGGGATAGTAATCGCTGGACAGGATATCCAGTAACCCTTCTTTAGCAAGGTCTGCCGCCGCCACGTTGCCCGAATGGGACCCGCCACGTACCACGTTCGGCGCCCCCATCAATACGCCCATGCCCAGGCGGTGGCTGCCACGGGCGGCCTCCATCGTCGTCGGAAATTCAGCGATGGTCATGCCGTAGCCAGCGGACTCTTCGACGTGGGCCAGGGTGGCGTCATCGTGGCTGGCCACAGACAAACCACGGGCCAGGCAATCCTCAGCAATCGCACGCCGATACCGGTCGCTGAACTCACGGGAATTGGCCACCTGGAACACAATAAACTCATCCATCTGCTCGGTGTTCAGGTGGTACTTACCCATGTAGTACTCGCGGTACTTGGATTCAAGGGCAAATTGTCGCTGACCCGGCGAGTGGTCCATTACCGATACCAGTTGCACCAAGGGGTGCTCAACCAAGTCACGGTACACGCTTAAGGTGTCGGGATGGCACAGTTCGCAGCGCAGATGCAGCCGGTGCTCGGCACGGGTCAGGCCTGCGGCGTTAGCGCTGGCAATGGCCTCGAGCATGCCGGGCAACTTCTTCATGCGATTGCCCTTGGGGTTCACGTCGCCAATGGACAGCGCGTCGAACACCGTGGTGATGCCCGCCGCAATGATCTGCGCGTCATGACTCAGCACCGCAGAAACCGACGGCCAATCCACGCCGGGACGGGGGGTCATGTGCTTTTCCAGGTTGTCGGTGTGCAACTCCACCAGGCCCGGCAGCAGGTAATCGCCGCGCAGGTCTTGAGCCTGGGGCAAGCGGCTTCGGCCTTCGTCGACTTCGGCAATCAGCCCGTTGCGCAGGACCACAGTGCCATTGAACACGCGATCAGCAGTTACAACTTGAGCATTGCTGAGAATCTGTTCGGTCAGCATGGCGCGGTTTCCTTGGCGATCGGGGCGTTGGGTGTCATGTCGAGATGGCGATCGGAAACCGCTTCACGGGCAGCGCGGTCGTGGAAAATGCCGATCAAGGCCGCACCCGCCGCCTTGGCTTCTTGCATCAGCTCCAACACCACTTGGCGATTGATGTCATCCAGCGAAGCAGTCGGTTCGTCTAGCAACATCACCGGCCACTCAACCATGAAGCCCCGTGCGATATTCACCCGCTGCTGCTCGCCGCCGGAAAAAGTGCCGGGCGCCAGTTGCCACAGACGTTGGGGAATATTCAGACGGGCAAGCAAATGTTCCGCTCGGGACTTGGCGTTTTCTTTCGACCAACCGCGGGCCAGCGCTGGCTCCATCACCACATCCAGAGTGGCAACCCGTGGGATCACCCGCAGAAACTGGCTGACGTAACCCAGGGTTTGCTGGCGCACCGCCAACACTTCACGGGGTTGCGCGCCCACCAACTCCAGCCAGTCGCCGGCATGCCGCAAACGAATGCTGCCGCCTGCGGGTAAATAATTGCCGTACAGCGTGCGCAGCAAGGTGCTTTTGCCGGCACCCGATTGCCCGTGCAACACCAGGCATTCACCGGCACCGACGGTAAAGCTCAAACCATCGAGGACATTAAGCACCACACCGTTTTGCTGATGCAGCGTGAAAGTTTTCGAGAGGTCGCGGACCTCGATCAACGTGTTCATCAAGCTCACCCCAAAAAGACGGCGGCGACCGGAGGCTGTCCGGTCGCCGGATAAATCACGGTTGCAGCACCGACGACACCAGCAGCTGCGAATAAGGATGCTGCGGGTCATCAAGGATCTGATCGGTGAGCCCGGATTCCACAACGCGGGAACGACGCATCACCATCAACCGGTCCGCCAACAAGCGGGCCACCGCCAGATCGTGTGTGACGATCACCACTGCCAGGTCCAGCTCCCGCACCAGACCGCGCAACAGGTCGAGCAAGCGCGCTTGTACCGACACATCAAGGCCGCCGGTGGGCTCGTCCATGAACACCAGACGTGGGCCGGAAACCAGATTGCGGGCGATCTGCAAGCGTTGTTGCATGCCCCCGGAAAAGGTTCGTGGCAGGTCATCAATGCGCAGCGGATCGATTTCGACTTGGCTAAGCCAGTCGATACCGGCTGCGCGTAGCTCGCTGTAATTGCGCACGCCTTGGGCCATCAAGCGCTCGCCGATGTTGGCGCCGGCCGAGACGCCCATGCGTAGACCATCTCGCGGGTTTTGTTCGACGAAGCCCCATTCAGTGCGCAACAACGTGCGGCGCTCGGCTTCGCTGGCGCTGTAGAGGTCGATCCAGTCCCCCTCTTTGCGCCGATAAGCGATGTCGCCACGATCAGGCGGGCAACGGCCGCTGAGCAACGACAACAAGGTCGATTTGCCTGAGCCGGACTCGCCGACGATGCCCAACACTTCGCCGGGATACAGGTCGAAATCCACGTCCTGACAGCCCTTCTCGGGCCCATACAAACGGCTCAGGCCACGGACCTTAAGCAAGGGTTGTGCACGCTCAGCCTGGCGGTCCAGCTCAGGTATTTTCGCTGGACTGTTCATTGGCCAGCCTCCTGTTCGCCGCTGCGTTGGGCGCAATAATCGGTGTCGGAACAGACGAAGCTTTGGGTGCCCGCGTCGTCGAGGATCATTTCATCGAGGAAGGAATCGCGACTGCCGCAAATGGCGCAGCACTCTTCCCACTTCTGGACTTCGAACGGGTGATCCTCAAAGTCCAGACTCACTACTTTGGTGTACGGCGGCACCGCGTACAGGCGCTTCTCCCGACCGGCGCCAAACAGCATCAGCGCCGGGCTCATGTCGAGCTTGGGGTTATCGAATTTCGGATTGGGCGACGGGTCCATGACGTAGCGATCATCGACCATCACCGGGTAGGCGTAACTGGTGGCGATATGACCGAAAGTCGCGATGTCTTCATAAAGCTTCACGTGCATCACCCCGTAATCGTTCAGCGCGTGCATGGTTCGGGTCTCGGTCTCCGACGGCTCGATAAAGCGCAGCGGTTCCGGGTTTGGCACCTGATACACCATGATTTGACCGGCGTGCAGCGGCGTTTCCGGAATCCGGTGACGGGTTTGAATCACCGTCGCTTCGGGGGTGCGTTCGGTGGTAGCGATGCCAGCCGTGCGGGCAAAAAAGCGTCGAATCGAGACCGCGTTGGTGGTGTCGTCTGCGCCTTGGTCGATGACCTTCAGCACATCGTCAGCGCCAAGGATCGCCGCAGTAACTTGCATGCCGCCGGTGCCCCAACCATAAGGCAGCGGCATTTCCCGGCCGCCGAACGGCACTTGGTAACCCGGAATCGCCACGGCTTTGAGCAAACCACGGCGGATCATGCGTTTGGTTTGCTCATCCAGGTAAGCGAAGTTATAAGCCTCGTCCCGGGCTGGACTGGCCTGCGTCTGGCTGCTGCTCATTGCTGATTCTCCTGGGCGGTGGGCTGAGCCGCTGCGGGCTTGCGCAATTTGCGAATCAGTTCCAACTCGGACTGAAAATCGACGTAGTGCGGCAACTTCAAGTGCGAGACAAAACCCGCGGCTTCGACGTTGTCGCAATGGCTGAGGACGAATTCTTCCATCTGCGCTGGCGACTCGATCTCTTCGTTGAACTCAGCGGCCCGTAGCGCTCTATCCACCAAGGCCATGCCCATGGCCTTGCGCTCGGCCTGGCCAAACGTCAGGCCGTAGCCACGGGTAAATTGCGCAAGTTCGGTGCCCGAGCCGACGAACTGGTTGACCATCTCGCACTCGGTGACTTCGATGCTGCCGATGTTGATGGGGAAACCCAGCTCTTCCGGCTCGATCCAGACCTCCACTTCACCGATACGGATTTCTCCGGCGAACGGGTGATTGCGGCCATACCCGCGTTGGGTGGAATAGCCCAGCGCCAATAGAAATCCTTCATCACCCCGGGCCAGTGCCTGTAGGCGCTGGGCACGGTTGGACGGGTATTCCAACGGGTTACGGGTGATGTCGGCGATGCTCTCATCACTGCCGCTTTCGTTCTTGACCAAGCCTTCTTTGGCCAGCAAACCCAGTACCCGTGGGCAGGCTTCCAAGGTGGCGCCGTCTTGCACCAGCGGCCCCGGATGTTCGCCTTCAGCCAATAAGGCAAAGTCCAGCAAACGATGGGTGTAATCGAAGGTCGGACCCAGCAGCTGGCCGCCCGGCACATCCTTGAAGGTCGCCGACAAACGACGGCTGAGTTGCATGTCCGAGGTGTCAATCGGCAGGCTGCCGGTGAAGCGCGGCAGCGTGGTGCGATAAGCACGCAGCAGGAAAATCGCTTCGACCATATCCCCCGCCGCTTGCTTGATTGCCAGCGCGGCCAGTTGCTCGTCGTACAGCGAGCCTTCGCTCATGACTCGGGCGACGGCCAGCGGCAACTGTTGCCGAATCTGTTCCACCGCCAGTTCGGCCATTGACGTGTCGCCCCGGCGTCTTTTCGCCAGCAGGCGGTGTGCATTGTCGATGGCCTGTTCGCCACCTTTGACGGCTACGTACATCAGGCAAACTCCTCTGTCGTCGTGTGGGTTTCAGCGACGCTGACGCGGGTGCTGCGTGGAAGGCCAATGACGCTATTTCCCGCGAGGAAAAATGCATCCAGTCCACGGGGGAAGTCATTGCGCGTGGCGCGCTCGCTCCAGAAACCTTCGGCCAACGGCAACGCCACCTGGTTTTCGCTTTGAATGCCGGGGCCTCGCCATGTCAGGCAACGGCCGCCGTCCAATTGCGGCAGTTGAATCAGCAAGGTGCAGGACTGATCGGGATAACGATCATTGCCCAGTTCAAAGCCGCGCAAGTCATGCAGTTCGCTGTCGTCCAACAAGGCAAAACGCGCTTGCTCACGGCTGCCGACAATCGGGCAGCCGCAGTGGAACGTCAGGTTGGCGCGGATGGTCGGCGTATCGAACCCGGGCGCCAGCCACAGCGGCGTGTCCACGTCCAGCAATGTCAGGCACAGCGCATAGGTAGCCGCTGCCAAACCTTCCAGGGGCGGCGCGTCCAATGGCTGAGCGACACCCGGGCCGGCCAGGGCCTTGAGTGCGGCACGAAAGCTGCGCACGGAATCCAGCACCGCATCGGCGAATGCCGGTTGCAATAGGGTTGCACTCATCAGTCTTCTCCTCGCACCAGGGTGAAAAACTCAACTTTGGTGGCTGCGGTTTCTGCGGCTTTGACGGCGCAACGCGCGGCATGCGCTCGGGCCAGGGGTTCGATCAATTCAGTTAACCAACGTGATTGTTGCGAGCCTTGCAGGTGCGCATCAGCCAACGCGGCCAGTTCGGCGTGCAACTTGTCGCGCCCGGCACGGTAGCTAAAACCGGTGCGCCCATCGGCCAAACGCACCACGCAACGGGTGACGCTCATTTCACCGACGTTAAACGGCGCGCCGGTGCCGCCCATGCGCCCACGAACCAGGGTCATGCCGATTTCCGGGGCACGAATCAGTTGGTACTCGGCGTCGCGCAAGGCGGCTTCATGGCGGCTCAACTCGATAATCGGGGCGTGGGCCAACACGCTGATCCACTGTTGACGGGCGGTGGTTGTGGCTACAGGAGCGGGATTCATGGTTGAGGTCTCCATCAAGTAATAACCTGGTACTGAAAGCGATCCGAGCGGCTGGTGGACTGGGAAAGCTCCACCGGTTGCCCGGCGCTGTCACGGGAAAGGGTCAGGACGCTGAGCGCCGGTAAATGCCGAGGCATCAGCAGCAGGCCGGCTTCTTCGCGGCTTGGCAGGCGGGCGCCGATCAGGCTGAACGTACGGGTTAACGGCAGATCGTGCTCGGCGAAAAATTGCCGCATTGAGCCACCGGAATAGGCCGCCAGCATCTCGGTTCGGCTGGCGCAATAGCGGTGGCGGATCAGGCTGACCGGCTGGTCGTCGACCATGCGTAAAGTCTGCAATTCGATCAGCGGCGCCTGATCGGCGAGGCCCAAATGCCGGGCCTCTTCGGGGTTAGCGAGACACACCCGGCGCAGTAACAACCGCGCCTCGACGCCATGCCCCAAGGCCGAGACCGATTGGCTGTAGGCACTTTCAGCGGCCACGGGGTAAATCAAACGTCGCTCCAGCACTTGTGTGCCTTTGCCTTGTTGCCGCAGCACGCTGCCTTCGGCGACCAACTCATCGATGGCCCGTCGTACGGTGTGGCGGTTGACAGAAAAGCGCGCGGCCAGACGGATTTCTGCAGGCAGGTAATCTCCCGGCTGATAATCGCTAAGCTCACTGCGCAACGTGTCTGCCAGCTCGCGGTAAACCGGTTCAATTTGTCTAGACAAGTGCATGGTTAAAAAAAGCGCCGTGAGGCACTGTCTCCCTAGATGAACTGTTTGCGCAGGCGCTGCGACATAAGGTCGATCACGCTGACAACGAAAATAATGATCAGTAAGACGGCGCAGGTTTGGGTGAACTGAAACGAGCGAATGTTTTCCCAGAGGATCACCCCGATACCGCCTGCACCGACCATCCCCACCACCGTCGCCGAGCGCACGTTGGACTCGAAGCGATACAGCGCATAGGAAATCCACAGCGGCAGCACTTGAGGGATCACCCCGTAAATAACTTCCTGCAAGGCACTGGCGCCGGTGGCTCGCACCCCTTCAACCGGCCCCGGATCGATCGCTTCTACCGCTTCGGCAAACAGTTTCGCCAGCACACCGGTAGTACCGATCCACAAAGCCAGAACTCCGGCAAAAGGACCCAGGCCCACCGCCACCACGAACAACATGGCGAACACCATTTCGTTGATCGAGCGGAACGCGTCCATGACCCGGCGTACCGGCTGATGAACCCACCACGGGGTGATGTTCTCGGCGCACAGAATGCCCAACGGCACCGAACAGATGATCGCCAGAACCGTGCCCCAAACGGCGATTTGCACCGTGACCAGCATTTCCTTCAGGTACGAACGCCATTCGTGAAAGTCAGGCGGGAAGAAGTCGGCGGCAAAGGTCGCCATGTTCCCTGAGTCGCGGTACAGCGCCAGCGGGTTCATTTCAGCGCCATGCCATGACCAGACCAGCATGGCCAGAACCAGGCCCCAGCCGATGTAGCGGGGCCAAGTGCGCTTGCCGACGGCTTCGACGTATGCAGCGTGGGTCGTCATAAAAAGCTCTCGCAAGGTCAAACATTCAAAGGCAGCCACTCACCGACGCCGTCCCTGGCGTCAGGTCATTGGGTATTAACCAGCGCTGGCGGTGCTCTTCTTTTCAAGCTCGGTGATGCGCTGTTGCAGCTTGGCCAGACCGTCATCGAGGGTCTTCAAGCGCTCAGTCTTTTCTTTTTCATCCAGCGTGGTGCTGGCAGCGACTTCAGTGCGTTGTTTGAACAATTCAAGCTGACGGATTGGCAGGAGTTGATCGTCGGAAGACTTCAGGAACTTGCCCAGTTGCATGTCCTTGAGGACAGCTTTCTCGTGATCGGTGTCGCCGTAGGTGGCGAAAAATTCGCGGATTTTGGCTTTATCGGTGTCCGACAGACTCTTGTTCCAGACCATCGGGTCTGCCGGGATCAGCGGCGACTTCCAGATCACTTTGAGCAGTGCGGCCTTGTCCGGCTGAGTCACTTCCAGGCGATCCCAGCTTTCGGTGTTGAAGGTCGCTACATCCAGCTGACCTTTGGCCACGCTCAGGGCGTTGACTTCATGGCTGGAGTTCAGCGTGCGCTTGAACGCGGTCGAGGCGTCGACGTGGTTCTTGGCGAACACGTAGTAGCCCGGGACCAGATAGCCGGAGGTGGAGTTTGGATCGCCGTTACCGAAGGTCAGGTTCTTGGCGTTTTTCAGCATGTCTTCTACTGAGTTGATCGGGCTGTCTTTGCGCACGATCAACAGGCTCCAATAACCGGCAGCGCCATTGGCGGCGGCGGTCTGGGCGAAGATTTCACCGTTGGAACGGTCAACGGCTTCCATCGCGCCCTTGTTGCCCAGCCAGGCGATATCAACTTTGTTGAAGCGCATGCCTTGAATCAAACCGGCGTAATCAGACGCAAAGGTTGCGTTGATTTTCAGGCCGGTTTTTTTCGACATATCGTCAAGAAAGGGTTGCCACACGCTCTTGAGGTTGGTCGATGACTCGGTGGACATAAGGCCGAAATTGATGACTTTTTCTTCAGCTTGAGCGGTGCCCAGACAGAAGGTGGCCAACAAAGCGGCAGACGCAAAAACGCGACCGATACGATTCAACATGGGCAGGTTCCTGAAAGAGAAATAGGAGGTTCGGTTGGGTGCAACAGCAACGTTTTGCAAGCGGTTACCGCACGGCCGCCAAAACCAGCTTTACCGGTTTATCCGCACTGCGCGCCTTGTCGGAGAACAGCAGACGGGTGTCCAGGTCTGCGCCATACAGGTCGTTAAGGAACTCGGTGCTGAGGGTTTCGGCGGCGCCATCGAAATGAATCCGCCCGGCTTTGAGGGCGACGGCACGCTGGCAATAGCGCACGGCGTAATCCACTTGATGCAGGGTAACGACGACGGTTTTGCCGTCGCGTCGGTTGATGTCGGCGAGGATTTCCATGACTTTGCGTGCGGACTCAGGGTCCAGCGAGGCAATCGGTTCGTCCGCCAAAATGATCTCGGCGCGCTGGGTCAGCGTGCGGGCAATGGCCACGCGCTGTTGTTGGCCGCCGGACAAGGTTGAAGCGCGTTGTGCCGCCAGATCCGCCAGACCGACGCGGTCCAGAGATTCCATTGCCCGCCGCTTTTCTTCGGCATTGAACAAGCTGAGGTTGCCGCGCCAGCTAGGCATGCGGCCCAGGCAACCGAGCAATACGTTGTCCAGTACGCTGAGGCGATTGACCAGGTTGAACTGCTGGAAGATGTAGCCAATATCCGAGCGCAACTGACGAACATTCCTGTTCAGACGGCCGCAGGATTGCACTTCACGGCCCAGCACCTGAACGCTACCGCCGTTGTGTTTATCGCAACGGGCCAAGCCCGCCATATGCCGCAACAGGGTGGACTTGCCGGAGCCAGAAGCGCCAATCAGCGCGACCATTTCACCGGGTTGTATAGACAACGCAAGATCGATCAACGCCGTCTTGCGAGCAAAAGTCTTGTTCAGACGGTCGACATGGATAGCTGCGTTCATAGGCGTCTCTGTGTCTGGTTGAACAGCCTTTGCACGGCTGCGTTGAAGTGCGTCAGACATTAGAGAGGCTGTGTTTCAGCCCTATGAACTACGCATGACAATCCGATAACGGTTGGTTGACGGTTTGAGGTTGGGGCCGTCTGAAGACCGCCGCCGTCAGTGTGGTGTATGGTGCTGGCGGGCCCGGTTTGAGAGGCTTGTACTGGTGAGGAGAGTTCGCGAGATGAACAACGTGCAGCGCCTTAACACCCTGTTAATTCTGCTAATGAGTATTTTCCCGTTGGTCGCACAGGCTAATTCCACCCCGCAACAGCCGCCACAGTCGGCGTCCGAACCGACCCTCGCTGACCGTGGTTCTGCTTATTACCGCTTCGAGCGTTTGCATGTGGACTCCGCCGATGGCAAGCGCCGTTATCGCCTGGACCTCGCCATCCCCCGCCGCGCTGCGCCCGCTGCTGGCTACCCGGTGGTGTATTTGCTGGACGGCAATAACGTCCTGGCCGAGCTGCGTGACGATTGGCTCGGCGAACTGGACGCCGGTAATCCGCCGGTGCTGGTGATGGTCGGTTATGACATTGATGGGCGTTACGACATGGACCTGCGCACCCGGGACTACACCGGCGCCAGCTCGGCGGACTTTTTGAAAAGTTTGATTACAAAGATCAAACCACTGATAGAAAAACAACAGCCGATTGATCGAACCCGGCAGATGCTGTGGGGCCACTCCTTTGGCGGGCTGTTTGTGTTATATGCGTTATTTGAAGATCCACAGGCGTTTCAAACGTGGTTCGCCGCCAGTCCATCGCTGTGGTATCAGCCGCAAACGTATGCCAAAGGAATGGGGTTCGCCGGTATCGCCAAAGATTCGAAACGACACGTCATGATCATGCGCGGCTCCAAAGAAGGCCGCCCCCCGATCAAATCATTTGATGGCGGCTCGCTGGAACGCAGAAAAGCCATGGCGGCGGTGCCCTTGGATGCCAACCAGAAAGTGGCGGAGCACCTGGCGACACTGCCCGGCGTGACCGCTCACTACCAGGAATTCGAAGGGCTGGCCCATGGCGAGATGTTTAATGCCGCGTTGTACCCGGCGCTGAGAATGGCGGCGGGGTTGAAATAGCTTTCCGCAAGAGGCCAAATCTCCTGTAGGAACCAACGTGTTGGCGAGGCGGCAGATGTCTCGCCAACACGTTGGCTCGTACAGAAGCTAATCAAATCCTGAACGTCCCCACCAAATGCTGCAACTTGCTCGCTTGCTGTTCCAGATCAGCACAGGCAGCCAGGGTCGATTTCAAGTTATCGACCCCGGCCTGGTTCAGCGTGTTGATTTGGGTGATATCGACATTGATCGATTCAACCACCGCCGTCTGTTCTTCGGTCGCTGTAGCAACAGACTGGTTCATGCCGTCGATTTCGCTGATCCGGCCCGTCACGCTGCTCAAGCGATCACCCGCCTGGTTGGCGATGGTTACGCTATTTTCGCTCTGCTTCTGGCTTTCAGTCATGGTCACCACTGCCTGCCGTGCGCCGACCTGCAATTCTTCGATCATCTTCTGCACTTGCTGCGCGGAATCCTGAGTGCGATGCGCCAGGTTTCGCACTTCATCAGCCACTACCGCAAACCCACGGCCTGCTTCCCCTGCCCGCGCAGCTTCAATCGCTGCGTTCAACGCCAACAAATTGGTCTGCTGGGAAATGCTGGTGATCACTTCAAGGATCTGCCCGATATTCACCGTCTTGCCGTTCAGGCTTTCGATCGTGGTGCACGATTCACTGATGTTGGTCGACAACAGGCTCATCGCCTGAATGGTTTGCTGCACGACTTTTTGACCGTCGCCCGCGAGCTGGCTGGCATCGCTGGAGTGCTGAGAAGCCAACGCGGCGTTTTGCGCAATTTCTTGCGCAGCAGCACCCAACTCATTGATGGCCGCCGCGACGCTGCTGGTGCGATTGGCTTGCTCGTCAGAGTTGACCATTGACGAGTTCGAGGCACACACCACCCGCGCAGCAACTTCACTGAGGTGCCCCGCAGTGCCTGCCACTTCGCGGATCGAGCCGTGTATTCGCTCGACGAAATGGTTGAAAGACTGCGCCAACGCGCCGAACTCGTCCTGGGACTCGATGGCCAGGCGTTTGGTCAAATCCCCCTCGCCGTCAGCGATGTCGCGCATGGCACGGCCCATCTGATGCAGGGGGCGCATCAGTACCCGAATTAACAGGCCCAGCAATAGCACGACGAACACGACGATGATAATCATCGCCGTGAGCCCCGAGGTGCGGAACTCGCTGAGCATTGAATACGCTGCGTCCTGATCCAGCACCAGCGCCACGTACCAGTTCGCCGACGACAAGCCGTCAACATGAGTGAAGGAGATGAATTGGCTTTTACCTTGAGCATCCACTTCAGACACGCCCGGTACAATTTTCGGTGTGCCAACCGGGTAAGCCTCGCTGATGTTCTTCAGCACTAGCTTGCTGTCCGGGTGAACCAGGATCTTGCCATCGCCACTGACGATGAACGCATAACCATGACCACCAAAATTGAGCGAGTTAATAGTGTTGCTGATGCTATCGAGGGAGATGTCCGCGCCCGCAACCCCAACGAATTGAGTGTCATGTTTGACCGGCGTGGCCAAGGTGACCACTAACTTGCCTGACGAAGCGGCGATATACGGTTCGGTGACGATAGTGGTTTGAGCGCTGGCGGCCGCCTTGTACCAACCGCGCTGGCGTGGATCGTAATCGCTGGCCCGGTTGCCTGCAGGAACCGAAAACATCACGCCTTCGCTGGAACCGAAATAGCTCAGTTGGAAGTTATCGACGTAGGCCGGCAAACCCACCGCGCGCTGAAGGTCAGGGACTGCGCTGCCATCGACCGAAATCTGCTGCGCCATTGATTGCAGCAATTGAACACGGCTTTCCAGCCAGGTTTGAATATTTTGCGTGGTGAGATTGCCCAGCTGCTTCAGCTCCGAAAACACATTGGCCTTCAGCGTTTCACGTTGTCGATAGTCGTTTACAACGATGAAAGAGGAAAACGCGACCACGATAATGACCGTGGCGGCCAGCAATATTTTCTTGCTGAAGCCCAAACTTCTAATCATACGAGTGTATCCAGCCTGAAAATTAGCAATGGCGAGCGCGCAAAGTATGCGAACAGGGGGATTGCGATGGAGCGTTGTACGGACTTACATAACGAAAAGGAAGCACCTGTGCTGAAAAGCCATCAGCGTTCCGACCATTGGCTGTAAAGCCCTTCGGACGCAGCCCCGGTTCTGTGTTTGCTGCGCGACAGTGGGGCGTCGGCTAAACCTCCTCCAAAGTTCTGTGCTCCCGTTACCCCACCACTGATTCCAAATGGCAGCGCACTAGGTTGTCACCGATGGCGCCTGCTGCTGCGGCCAATAATTGTGGCTTGTCGCAGCCCGTTGTAGCTAGCGGGCAACGGTCGCGGAAGAAGCAGCCGGTGGGCAACTGGCGGTTACCCGGCAGCTCGGTAGGCGCCGCGACTTGCGCGTTGTCCAGGGGCGCACCCAGGCGGGGCACTGCTTCGAGGAGCAATCGGGTGTACGGGTGGCGCGGCCGTTCAAGCACTTCTGCGGTCCTGCCCAGTTCGACAATCTGCCCCAAATACATCACCGCTACGCGGTCCGCCATGTGCCGAACCACAGACACGTTGTGGGAAATCAGGATGTAGGTGAGGTCCCGACTGCGCTGCAACTCCTGCAGTAGATTCAAAATCTGCGCCTGCACCGATATATCCAGCGCTGAAGTCGGTTCGTCGAGAACGATAATGTCCGGATTGGATGACAGCGCCCGCGCGATGGCGATCCGTTGTCGTTGCCCACCGGAAAATTGATGTGGGAATCGCTCCAGGTATTCAGTACGAATCCCTACTTGTTCCGCCACCTTCGCCGCGATCTCGCGCATTTCCCCACGTGGCGCCGAGCGCTGGACAAACAGCGGCTCGGTGATGATTTTCCAGATCGGCAGACGCGGATCCAGTGAGGATTGCGGGTCCTGGAAGACGATTTGCACATTGCTGCTGCGCTCATGGGCATCGTTATAGATCCAGTTCAGCGAACCACTGGTGGGTTTGATCAAGCCCATCAACAGCTGCGCCAACGTGCTTTTGCCGCAGCCAGACTCACCGACCACACCCAGTGTTTCGCCCCCGCGAACGTCCAGGTCAATTCCGTTCAGCGCATGGGCCAGGCCTTTCGGTCGGCCCATCCAGTCGCTGCCCACCGGAAAATGCACCCGCACCTCCTTCAGGTCGAGAATCGAGGCGCTGTCCGTGGGCAGCGGTTTACGGGTGCTGCTGATCATGCCGATTGCTCCTGCACCGTCAGCCAACACGCGCTTTTGCGCAAGTCGTTGCCGTCGATGGCCTGTAGGGGTGGACGTTTGCTGCAAACCGGCATCGCATAGGCGCAGCGATCACGAAAGGTGCAACCGTCTGGCAGCGCTGACAGATTAGGCACCTGACCGGGAATGGTCATTAGCGCTTCGCCCGGCTGCACCTGTTCCGGCAAACCGCTGAGCAGGCCTTTGGTGTAGGGATGACGCGGATCGGCCATGACTTCGCCAGTTGCGCCCTGCTCTACCACGGCGCCGGTGTACATCACGTACACCCGGTCGCAGAACTGCGAAACCAAGGCCATGTCGTGGGTGATCAATAGAATCGCCGTACCGCGTTCACGGGCTTTCTCCCGCAGCAGCAACAGCACCTGACGTTGCACCGTAACGTCCAGCGCGGTGGTCGGCTCGTCGGCGATCAACAGCTGCGGATCACATGAAAATGCCAACGCAATCATCACCCGCTGACGCATGCCACCGGACAGTTCGAACGGGTAACTTTCCAGCACCTGTTCAGGGTCGGCAATGTGCATGTCGCGTAGCAGACCGAGGGCTTTCGCGCGGGCGTCGGACTTGCTCAACTGTTGGTGATGGATAATCACATCGAGCATCTGCCGGCCGATACGTCGGGTCGGGTTAAGCGCAGTCATCGGTTCTTGAAAAATCATCGCCGCATCGCGACCGCGAACCTTTAACAGGTCTTTTTCCTTGGCGGCGAGCATATCGCGCCCAAGAATATGCAAGCTGCCGCCGCTGACCCGGTAACTGCGCTCTGGCAGCAGCCTTAGGCTGAGCATTGCAGTGACTGACTTGCCAGAACCCGACTCGCCAATCACGCCGACGATTTCTCCTGGATTAACGTGCAACGAGACCCCGTTCAGCGCCTTGACCGTGCTGCGATAAGCCGGGAATTCGATACTCAGCTGGTCGATGACCAACACCGGAGTTTTGCCGACGGGCAGTTGAAGAGTTGGTGCGCTGTGCATGGTCATTTCCCCTGTTGGCGAGGGTCGAGCAAATCGCGCACGCCATCGCCCAATAGATTGAAGCCGGTAGCGGTGATCAGAATCGCCAGGCCGGGGAACGTCGAATACCACCATTGATCAAGGATGTAGTTACGCCCGGTAGAAACCATTGCGCCCCACTCTGCAGTCGGCTGTTGTGCGCCCAGGCCGATAAACCCCAGCGCGGAAGCCATCAAAATAGCGCTGCCAATATCCAGGCTCAGTTGTACCAATAACGGCGGCATGGCATTACGCGCCACATGCCAGAGCACGATGTGCCAGCGCCCGGCACCGAAAGTCTGCGCGGCTTTCACATAGCCCATCTGGCGAATGCTTAAAGCTTGCCCCCGGGCCAGACGCACGTAGAACGGAATCCGCACCAAAGTAATCGCCAACATCGCATTGAACAGACTCGGCCCTAAGGCGGCGGCTAACGCCATGATCAGCACCAATGACGGCACCGAGAGCATGATGTCCATCAAGCGCATCATCAGTCCGTCGAAGCGCCCACCGATGACACCGGACATGCAGCCCAGCAAACCGCCGATCAGGCACGAAGCGAAGGCCACGAACAGGCCGACACCCACCGATTGCTGACTGCCATACAGCACGCGGCTGAACAGATCACGGCCCACTTCATCGGTGCCGAACCAATGCGCAGCAGAGGGTTCAGCCAGACGTTGAGCAAGGTTCAGGGCGTTGGGGTCATGGGTCGCCAGCCACGGCGCAAACGCCATACAGAGCAATACCATCAAGGTGATTGCCATGCCGGCCATGGTCAGCGGACTGCGCCGGATCTGATAGCCCAGGTAGGCGGCTTTCTCCCGCCAGCGCGGAGTACCCGGCAACGGCGCAACCGTTATCGGCGTTAATGGAACGCTCATCTCAACCTACCTCGCCAATGCGCGGATCGATCACCCGGTACAGCAGATCAATAGCCATGTTCAGCACTACATAGATGAAGGACACCAGAATGGCGAAACCCATGACCGCCGGGAAATCCAACGACTGAATCGACTTGACCACATAGGCGCCCATGCCCGGCCAGGCAAAAACTGTTTCGGTCAATACTGCGCCATACAACAAGTCGCCCAGGGTCAGGCCGAGCACGGTTACCGAGGGGATCAACGCATTGGGCAGCGCATGCCGCAAGATCACCGCCCAGCGCGACAAGCCGTAAGCCCGCGCGGTACGGATGTAGTCTTCGCCCAGTTGATCGAGCATTGCCGAGCGAATCTGCCGCGCCACCACACCCAAATTGACGAAACCCAGGGTCACGGCTGGCAAGATCAAATGCTGCAGTGCATTCCAGAACAGCGCGCCATCCCCGGCCAGTAGCGAATCGATCAAGTAAAAACCGGTGCGCGTTGGCGGCGGGTCGAGCCCTTCGTCCAGACGCCCGCTGCCGGGCAACCACCCCAGATGCCCGTAAAACAACACGATCAAGCCCAGCCCCAGCCAAAACGCCGGGGTTGAAATCCCGGTTACCGCCAGGGTTCGCGCCAGTTGGTCAATGGCCCGGTTGTGGTACACCGCCGACAGCACGCCCAGCGGAACGCCCACCAGCATCGACAGGGTCAATGCGGTAATCGCCAGTTCCAGCGTCGCCGGAAAGTACGCCCGCAAATCTTCAAGCACCGGGCGACTGGTACGGATTGAGGTGCCGAGGTCGCCGTGCAACAGGTCGAGCATATAACGCCCGTATTGCTGATACAGCGGCAGATCCAGCCCGAGCTGGTGGCGAATGTGCGCGACGATGGCGTCGGTGGCGCGGTCGCCACCGATCAATCGAGCCGGGTCACCGGGGATCAGGTGCGAGATGGAAAAGGTAATCAGCGAAACGCCGAACACAACCAATAACAGGCCGAACAGGCGTTTGCGCAACATATTCAGGAAGGCCATAAGGCACCTCGGTATTGCGGCGGATCGACAATAACAACTGCCGTGGGCACAGCGCTGCAACGACCTTCGACTACCGGCAAGGTCGCTGGAGCGATAACAATTTCAGTGTTTGGCAGCGGCCTTGAAAGACCGCCGCGTTCTACCGGGTGATGCTTATTTGGTGATGGTGTCGATGTTGAACACTTGCTCAAGCATCGGGTTAAACACGTAACCCTTCACCGTACTGCGCATCGGCAATGTATAGGCCTTCTGATACAAATAAGCGTAGACGCTGTCGTTAAGCACGATTTTTTGCGCTTGCTGGTACAGCTCGGTACGCTTGGCGGCGTCATTGTTCGCGGCTGATTCGCGGATCAGCTTATCCACCGCCGGGTTTTCATAAAACGAACGGTTGCCCGGCAAACCCTGAAGTTTGGAGTCGAACCAGTAGTTCATGAACATGTACGGGTCGGCAAAGTCTGGGCTCCAAGAACCGATGGCGATATCGAAGTCGCCCGCGCCCAAACGCTCACGCATGGTCGCATTGGCCAGTTTTTCGGTTTTCAGGTTGATCCCCAGCGGCGCCAGGTCAGCTTGTAAGGTCAGGCCGATGGGCTCCCAGTTAGGGTCCTTGTCCGAGTACATGAAGTTAAGCGCCGTGATTTTTTGCGGCACCTTGGCCAGGTCAGCCTTGGCTTTTGCGCTGTCTTGTTTGAATGGCGGCAGCTTTGAGTCGTAAGCCCACATCCCCTGGGGGATCGGCCCGTTCATGGGCTTGGCTTTGCCCTTCAAGATGCCGTTGATGATGCCGTCGTAATCCAGGGCATCGACAATCGCCCGACGCGCATCGGGGTTATTCATCGGCGCCTTCTTGTTGTTCAAGTACAACAAGGTGACCCGCAGCGACGGATAATCGCCAATGACCACACCGGGTTTTTTGCTCAGCGCATCCAACTGGTCTTCTGGCATGTCTTCGATGATGTCCAGGTCACCGTGTTCCAGTTGCAAGCGACGCACCGAAGCCTCGCCGATGATTTTGACCACGACTTTCTTCAAGGCCGGTTTCGGGCCAGCGAAGTAAGTGTTTTGTTCCATGGTCAACGACTGACCTTTCTGCCAGGACGCCAGACGGAAAGCCCCCGAGCCGGCAGTGTGGGTCGACAGGTAAGCGTTAACGTCATCGGACTTTTTCACCACGTCCGGGTTGATGATGGCGCCGCCGTTGTGCGCCAGGGTGTAGAGGAACGGCGCATAGGGGGTTTTCAAGGTGAAGCGTACGGTCATCGGATCAACCACCGAGACCTCCATATCATCCGGGAATGCACCGGATGGGCCTTGCTTGAGCTTCATCAAGCGGTCGAATGAAAACTTCACCGCGTCAGCATTCACTTCGGCGCCGTCGTCGAATTTGTTGCCCGGCTTGAGCTTGAACTCCCAGACCAGGTTGTCGGCTGAGGTGCTCCAGCTGGCGGCCAGATCGCCTCGCACTTCGGTGCTGCCCTTGCCGTTCTCGACCTTGTAAGCCACCAGTTTCTGGTACGACGGGTAGGTCACGGTCCAATCGTTGTTATCGATGGTCACCGCCGGGTCGAGCGTTTGCGGGTCAGAAGGTTTGCCAATCATCAGCGTATCGGGTGGCGTAGCAGCGCTGGCCGATTGCCAGGCGCCCAGGCCGAGTGCTGAACACAGCAGGGCCAGGGCCAATTTGCGCGGGGTGAAAAGTCGGTTCATGCCGGTTCCTTGATCTTCAAACTATGGAATTTCATCGGTTTTTTATTAACGCTATACCGGGCAGATAAAACTCAAGCACGGGTCCGGGTGCTCGCTACGGGCAATCATCGTTGCCTGTGGCTAGACAACTGCGCCGGGTGTACGCCGGGATTCATGAGTGTCCCGGTCTGGTGAGGCGGTGTTACGGTTTAATCACGTGCAGGACGAATCGAGTGGTCGTCAATCAGCGGGTAATTCTCCGCATCCGGCAATTCGTAGTGCCACCATTCGCTGGCAATGTGCTGAAAACCAGCGCCGAGCATGATCCCCAGCAGCAGCAGGCGATTGCGCTGCACCGCAGGCGGCAAGTCAGGGAAAAACTGATGGGATTGCTCACGCATGTCATCGAAGCCGGTGCCCATGTCCAATGGCTGACCCTCGCCGTCGAGCAAGGTCAAATCCACCGCGACGCCACGGCTGTGGTGCGAACCCAGCTTTGGGTCACGCACGTATTCCGGGTTGGGCAGCGCTTCCCACAACAACAATTGCGCGTACGGCGGTCGGTAGGCATCGAACACACGCAAGCTCAACCCGGCCTGATGCGCTAATCGACTGGCAAGACGCAGGCAAATTTCAGCATCGCGATGCAGCAGGCAACGCGCGTCTTTATAAATCGGTTTGCCTGCCAAGTTATCCGCGCCGGCATAGATCAGGTCGATTTCGATCTTAAGCGCCTCGGCATCGACGTTGACAAGTGGGCTGCTGTTCACTCAAACACTCCAAATCAGATAAAACGGTGGTCAACCCACGGCGACTTTTTCAAAGGCGTCGGAGGCGCTATTCGAACTGGCCAAAAAGCTCTTGCAACTGCCGGTTTTTCGCCAGGCGTTCGTCCAGCCGACTGCCATATTTTTCTGCAACGGCCGACACCATCAGGTTAAACAGGCAGGCCAGCGGCGCCATGGAATCCCAGAACTGTCCGACGTCAGATTTCAACTGCAGCAAGTCCACGGGGTAATCCCGAGCCCATGGACAATGGAAGTCAGTGATCAATGCCAGCGGCAGGCTATTGCTGCTGGCGACCTCACAAAAGGTGCGCGCTACAGCGGAATAGGTACGGAAGTCGGCAATCACGGCGTAAGGGTTTTCGAACCGTGAATTCAGCGATTCGGCATAAGTGCCGGACAGACCATCAACGTAGTAAACCTTCGGCCGAATATATTCCAGGTGACTGTGAAAGGCGTTGAGCATGCCGCGGGTGGTTTGGATGCCGACAATAAAAACCGCATCAGCAGCGTACAAACGCTCGACGACCTGGCTGAACGTGTCGCTGCGGGCCAAGCCGTAGATGTGCTGAATGGCTTCCAGCTCCCGAGTAAGGGAGCGATCCAACGCATCGCCATGGGTGGCCTCCTCACGAAAAGCGCCCAATCGATCGGTGATCAACCACGTATTGCCAGAGTCGCCGCGCAAGCTTTGTTTGACGTCGTCCAGGTTGCGATAACCCAACGAGCGCAAAAACCGTCCGACCGAAATTCCAGTAGTCGCGGTCTGCTGCGCAATGCTATCCGCGGTCTCGAACGGCAGCTTCTGCGGATTGGCCAGCAGATAGCCCGCAATCCGCTTACCGGTAGGCGTCAGGCTGTTGAAGCGCTGCTCTAGCGTGTCGAGGAAACGGCTCTTGTCTACGATCATAATGTTAGATGACGTTCATTTTGTTTCAGGGTGTTATCAACATAACATCCGTATTTGATCGAGCACAACGGGTATTTTGCAGATTATTTCAGAGGGGAAAATAAGGACTCAAGAAGGTGCGCAGAGAAACGGAAATGCGCTGTTTAGGGGCAAAATGGCTGGCGTTTGAACGCACATGCTGTAGGAGCCAACGGGTTGGCTAAGCAGGCAACGCGGTCTTTCTCAAGTACCGCGATGTGCCGATATCGCCAACGAGTTGGCTATACAGGGGGTATGTCACCCAATCAAACGTGGGGCTCACCCGGTGGCTTAACCAATGGAATTGCATACTGTGGCTTCAACTTACCGTCTTTATCCAGCAACCAGGCGTCCAGAATCTGGCGCACCACCGGCCCCGCCACACGGCCACCGGCCTCGCCGTTTTCAATCATCACCGACACTGCGATTTTCGGTTTTCCTGCCGGGGCAAAGCCTACGAACAAGGCGTTGTCTCGGTTACGCTCCAAGGTCTTCAGGCGGTTGTAACGTTCGCCCTGCTTGATCGCAACCACCTGCGCTGTACCGCTTTTACCGGCAATTCGGTACTGAGCACCCACCGCCGCCGCTCGAGCAATACCGCGCGGGTCGTGCATTACCATCTGCATGCCGTGGTTGACCTGTTCCCAATCGGCACTATTGCGTAACACGATATTCGGCATCGGATGCTCGTCAACGGGGGCGACACCGGCCACGGATTTCGCCAGGTGCGGTCGGTTCCATACGCCTTTGTTGGCGATCAGCGCAGTGGCTTGTGCCAGTTGCAACGGCGTGACCTGCATATACCCCTGGCCAATCCCCAGAATCACCGTCTCGCCCGGGAACCAGACTTGCCGTCGGGTCACCCGCTTCCATTCACGGGACGGCATCAGGCCTGGCGCTTCTTCGAACATGTCCAGCGAGACCTTTTGGCCCAGGCCAAACATGGTCATGTAGTCATGCATGCGATCGATGCCAAGCTTGTGCGCCAAGGTATAAAAGTAGGTGTCGTTAGAGCGCATGATTGCGGCGTCCATGTCCACCCAACCATCGCCGCTGTGGTTCCAGTTACGGTATTTGTGGTCGTAATCCGGCAGTTGGAAGTAACCGGGGTCAAAGACTCTGGCCTGGGGCGTCACCACTCCGCTGTCCAGTCCGGCAATTGCTACCTCCGGCTTGATCGTCGAACCCGGTGCATACAAACCGCGCAGCACTCGGTTGAACAACGGCCGGTCCACCGAATCGCGCAGCGCAGCGTATTCCTTGAAACTGATGCCGGTAACGAACAGGTTAGGGTCAAAGCTCGGCTTGCTGACCATCGCCAACACTTCGCCGGTTTCCGGGTCCAGCGCGACCACCGAGCCACGACGATCGCCCAATGCGTCTTCTGCTGCTTCTTGCAGATGAACGTCCAGACTCAAGACGATGCTCTTGCCGGGTATAGCATCGGTGTGTTTAAGCACCCGCAACACACGGCCCTGGGCGTTGGTTTCAACTTCCTCGTAGCCCACTCGCCCGTGCAGTTCGGATTCGTAAAACTTCTCGATACCGGTCTTGCCAATGGATTGGGTGCCGCGGTACTCCACCGAATCCAGTTGCTTGGATTCTTTTTCGTTGATACGGCCCACATAACCAATCGAGTGGGCGAAATGCGCACCGTAGGGATAATGGCGCACAAACTGCGGCTCAACGTCTATACCCGGCAAGCGAAATTGATTGACGGCAATCAGCGCAATTTGTTCTTCGGTCAACTCGTACAACAGCGTCACGGGATCGAAATGGTGGCGCGCTTGCTTCAAATCCTTGTCGAAGAGGATCCGGTCTTCTTCCGGCAAATTCAAAATGCTGATCAGCGCATCCAGTACCTGACTCCAGTCTCCGGAACGCTCACGGGTCATGATCAGGTTAAAACTGGGGCGGTTATCGGCCAGCACTACGCCATTGCGGTCATAGATCATGCCCCGTTCCGGGGTGATCGGCAGCACGTGGACCCGGTTGTTTTCGGAAATGGTCGAGTGATAGGCGAATTCAGTAACCTGCAGAAAATACATCCTGCCCACCAGGATGCAGCTCAGAATCACGACCAGCAGGCCACAGGCGGCTAATCGTTTATTGACCAGCTGTCTTTCTTTCTCATGGTCTTTTAAGGGAATTGGATCAGGCATTGCTACAGCTTCTCGTTTAAAAAGGAGTAAACATTACAAATTGTGACGCACGATACCAAGAAGTGCGCAGGAATATGGATTCATCTGCCAGACGCGCGTTCTATAAATGCTGCACCGTGGCCTAAGACCCTGTGGTTGGGAGGGTTACACGCTATACATTTATGGGTGAAGAAACGGTATCGTGTGGCGCAAATGCCGACCGGAACGCCCTTCAGCCCATGCCTCTGCCGCCCCTTCCCCTGCCGAAAGCCTCCAGCCTGACCTTGATCGATGTGGCGAAGGTCGCGGGTGTCTCTCCTATGACCGTGTCCCGCGCCCTGCATCGCCCTGAATTGGTGAGCGAGCTGACCCGAGTGAAAGTCCGCGAAGCGGTTCGCGCCACCGGTTACGTGTCGAACATGCTCGCCGGTGGCCTGGCGAGCAACAAAAGTCGGTTAGTGGCCATTTTCTTGCCGACCATCGCCAACTCTATTTTTGCGGACACGGTTCAGGCTTTGATGGATCGCTTGACCGAAGCCGGCTATCAAACGCTGCTGGGGCTGACTGGTTATTCCGCTGAACGAGAGGAAGCATTGCTGGAGGCGGTACTCGGACGACGTCCTGACGGCATTGTCCTCACCGGGACCTTGCACACCGAGGCCAGCCGCCTGCGTCTGGCCCAAGCGGGAATTCCGGTGGTGGAAGCGTGGGACCTCAGCGAAGCACCGATTGATATGTTGGTGGGATTTTCCCACGAACAAGTAGGAGAAACCACGGCGCGGCACTTGCTCGACAAGGGTTACCGCCGGTTTTCGGTGATTAGCATCAGCGACCCTCGTGGTCTACGTCGTTGCCATAGCTTGATGGCCGAACTGGGGCGAAACGGCGTAACGGAAGTGCCCATTGAAGTGCTAGCGCCCCCCGCCACGCTGGAAATCGGCCGCGAAGGCTTGCGCCGCTTACTGGGACAGAAAAATTCGCCGGAGATTGTGGTCTGCAGTTCCGACACCATCGCCCAAGGTGTTTTGGCCGAAGCGGCCAGTCGCGGCTTGCGCGTCCCTGAAGACCTGGCGGTGATGGGGTTTGGCGATTTGAGCAGTGCGGCGCAAGTGTACCCGGCACTGTCGACCGTCAATGTCGACGGTTCGCACATTGGTTTCCAGGCGGCGCAAGCCTTACTGGAACGCTTCAAACACCCCAACAGCGGCGAAGCGCCGGTACGCATTGATACCGGGTTTCGGCTGATTGATCGCGCCAGTACCTAAACTTCGAATCACGCCGCCTCCCTACAGATCGTATTCTACAATCGTTGAATGATTGCGCAATCAGTGTAATATCCGCCAACAGAGCCACGGTTAAAAACGGTGTCTCGTTTTTTTTGATTACGGATGATTGCGCAATCATAGTCAGCAGATGGTTAAGGTAAATCCCGACGCCGCACCGCCACACGACAGCGATTTCACAATAAGGAAAATAATAGTGAATAACCCGATGCGCTCTGTAGCGACGAAGACCAACGTCCGCTATTTGATTCTGGTGATGATTTTCATCGTTACCGTGTTCAATTACGTCGACCGCGCCACGCTGTCGATTGCCGCCCCTAGCTTGCGCAAAGACCTGGGTTTTGATGCCGTGACCATGGGCATCGCCTTTTCCGCTTTTGGCTGGGCCTACACCTGGTTGCAAATACCCGGCGGCATCATCCTCGACCGCTTCGGCTCGCGGCTGGTGTTGGGCCTTAGCCTGATTTTGTGGTCGGGGCTGACCTTTTTGCAGGGCTACGTTGACCTGTTCAGCTCGGCGTTTGTGGCGCTGTTTGTGTTGCGTTTTTTAATGGGCGCAGCCGAAGCACCGGCCTTCCCCGCCAACAACCGCCTCACCGTGATGTGGTTCCCACGGCATGAGCGCGGGCTGGCAACCGCCGTATTTCAGTCAGCACAGTATTTCGCCCTGGCAGCGTTCACCCCGATCATGGTCTGGACCCTGAGCACCTTCGGCTGGCAGCACGTGTTTTTCTCCACTGGGGTCGCCGGCATCCTGATCGGCCTGCTGTGGTTCCGCATGGTCCATGAGCCGCGCAAAGACAAACGGGTCAATCAAGCGGAAATCGACTACATCGAAGCCGGCGGCGGCCTGCCTTCCATGGGCGATGCGCCAATTCCTTTCAGTTGGAAACGCGTCCGCACCATTGGCGGCAACCGCATGATGCTCGGCATCTACCTCGGCCAATTCTGCCTTACCTCGATCACTTGGTTCTTCCTCACCTGGTTCCCGACTTACCTGATCGAAGCCAAGGGCATGACCTTGCTCAAGGTCGGCCTGGTGGCGGCTATTCCGCCCATCGCCGGTTGCCTGGGCGGTGTGATCGGCGGTCTCTGGTCCGACTGGATGTTGCGCAAAGGCTACAGCCTCACCGCTGCGCGCAAGACCCCGATTATCTGCGGTTTGCTGCTGTCCAGCAGCATCGTGGTCGCCAACTACACCCAGTCGATTCCGCTAGTAATTCTGGTGATGTCCATCGCGTTCTTTGCCAAAGGCGTGGGCAATTTGGGCTGGTGCATCGTCGGTGACGTTTCGCCCAAGCGCGCCATGGGCGTCAGCGGCGCGATGTTCAATTTCTGCGGCAACCTGGCCAGCATCGTCACCCCCATCGCCATTGGCGTGATGATTAATCAGCTCGGGTCGTTTGACGTTGCGCTGATGTACGTCGCGGCCATGGGCCTATTGGGTGCGTTCGCTTATCTGTTCATCGTCGGCCCACTGAAACGCCTCGAATTCGACGAGCCGCAAGATCCGCCCGTGAACCCGCTGCTGAACGATGCCCACCTCAGCGATCTGCGCCAATCCCATTCATAAAGCTCTTAAAACCGTTCACCAGGAGAACTCCCATGGCCGCACCACACACTCCCCTCAAATCCTCGGATGACGACCGTATCGCCTGGGTCCGCGTGTCGTCGGTATTCTTGCCGCTAGCGAACCCCATCAGCGACGCAAAAGTCCTGACCGGGCGGCAGAAGCCCATGACTGAAATCGCCATGCTGTTTGTCGAGATCGAAACCGTCGATGGCCATAGCGGCCTAGGTTTCAGCTACTCCAAACGTGCGGGCGGTCCCGGCCAGTTTGCCCACGCTCAGGAAATCGCTCCGGCATTGCTCGACGAGAATCCCAGCGACATCGCCAAGTTGTGGACCAAGCTGTGCTGGGCCGGTGCTTCCGTGGGCCGCAGCGGCCTGTCGACCCAAGCCATTGGCGCCTTCGACGTCGCCTTGTGGGATCTGAAAGCCAAGCGCGCCAACCTTTCGCTGGCACGTTTGCTCGGCGCGCAGCGTGACTCGGTTCGGTGCTACAACACCTCCGGCGGCTTCCTGCACACCCCCCTCGACCAATTGATGAAGAACACCGATCTGTCCCGGGAAAAGGGCATCGGCGGGATCAAACTCAAGGTCGGTCAGCCGAACTGGGAAGTGGATTTGCACCGGGTCAGTACCGTGCGCAAACACTTGGGCGATAACTTCCCGTTGATGGTCGACGCCAACCAGCAGTGGGACCGCCCGACCGCGCAGCGCATGTGCCGCAAGTTCGAAGAACACAACCTGATCTGGATCGAAGAACCCCTGGACTGCTACGACGCTGAAGGGCACGCCGCCCTCGCCCTGCAATTTGATACGCCCATCGCCACCGGGGAAATGCTTACCAGCGTTGCCGAACACGCCGAGTTCATCAAACTGCGCGGCGCTGACTTCCTGATGCCCGACGCCCCTCGCGTCGGCGGCATTACTCCGTATCTGAAAGTGGCGGCCATGGCCGAACAGGCGGGCCTGATGCTGGCACCGCACTTCGCCATGGAGTTGCACGTACACCTTGCCGCTGCGTACCCGACCGAACCATGGGTCGAGCATTTCGAGTGGCTGGAACCGCTGTTCAACGAACGCCTTGAAACCCGCGACGGACGCATGTTGGTCCCAACGCGTCCGGGCCTTGGCCTGACCTTGAGTGAACAAGTCAAAGCCTGGACTGCACAGCAGGTCGAGGTCGGCAAACGCCCGTAACGCCTGAGCCGCCCGGCAACGTATGGCACGGGGCGGCTCCCTGATTGAGTCGGACCATAAAAACAACAACCGAGGACATTCATGTGGACCATTCAGACGTCGCAGCCACGCCTGTCGCTGCAGCACTCCCTATCGCCACAGCCGCTCGAAGCAAGGTTCGTTATCTGGTGTTGGCCATGCTGTTTATTGTCACCGCAATCAACGTCGGTGACCGGGCAACCTTGTCGATAACCGGCACAGCCCTTACCCAGGTACTGGGCATCAATTCCATCACGCTCGGTTATATATTCTCCGCGTTTGCCTGGGCCTACGTACTGGGCCAGTTACCGGGGGGTTGGTTGCTGGACAAATTTGGTTCGGCGCGGGTCTACGGAGTGTCGCTGTTTCTCTGGTCAACCGTCACCGTCGCCCAGGGCCTGATCGGCTTTCTGTCGGTACCCATCGCAATTGGTACGTTGTTCGTCCTGCGCTTCTTGCTAGGACTGATCGAGTCCCCGGTGTACCCGGCGAACAACCGTATCGTCGCCGCGTGGTTCCCCCTGCAAGAACGTGGCACCGCCACGGTGATTTACAACTCGTCGATGTACCTGTCGGTGGTCATGCTGGCGCCAGCCATGGGTTTCGTCGCCCATAACTACGGCTGGGAACATGTTTATTGGTTGATGGGCGGGCTTGGCATCATCGTCAGCCTGATCTGGTTCAAGGTGGTCAAAAGTCCGCGCGAGCATCCCATGGTCAACAGCGCCGAGCTGGCGTATATCCAGGAAGGCGGCGCGCAAATAGACATGGACGCACCCAAGGCCAAAGGCGCGTTTATCCCCACGTTTGCTGACCTGAAAGTGCTGTTGAGAAGCCCGATGATGTGGTCAATCTACTTGGGTAAATACTGCGACACGTCGTTGCAGTATTTCTTCCTGACCTGGTTCCCGATTTACCTGGTGAAAGGTCGCGGCCTGAACATCATGGAAGCCGGGGCCATTGCCGCAGTACCGGGAATCTGCGGTCTGTTGGGCGCGTTGTGTGGTGGTGCGATTTGCGATCTATTGATTCGCAAAGGCTTTTCCCTGACCGTTGCGCGGAAAATTCCGCTGGTGTGCGGCATGAGCATGGGCGCGACCCTGGTGCTGTGTAACTTCACCGAGTCGATCTGGATCGTCACGCTGCTGATGTCCCTGGCGATCTTCGGCAAAGGCATCGTTGCGGTGGATTGGACGTTGGTTTCCGACACGGCGCCGAAAGAGATCACCGGCATGGCTGGCGGTCTGTTCAATATGTTCGGCAACATCTCCGGGATCTTCACCCCGATCATTATCGGCTATATCGTCCAGACCACCGGTTCGTTCGAGGGTGCGCTGTACGTGGTGGCCGGTCATGCGCTGGTTGGCGCACTGGCCTTTTTGAGTATGGGAACACTGCGCAAATTGCAGCTGGACCGAGCGGTTTGATCCAAGCATGACATCTGTAGGAGCCAACGTGTTGGCGAGGCGTTGGATGGGGGCTGAGCACGTCAGACCTCTCGCCAACACGTTGGCCCCTACAGAAAACAATCTATTAGACTCAGCGCCGCTTCATCCGGTCGATAATCACGGCGATCAACAGGATCGTGCCGCGAATCACGTATTGATAGAAGGTGTCGATATTCTTCAGGTTCATCGCGTTCTCGATGATCGCCAGAATCAGTACCCCGGCAATTACATGACGAATCATGCCGATACCACCACTCAGCGAGACTCCACCGAGTACACAGGCTGAAATCACCGTCAGCTCAAAGCCCTGGCCAATCATCGGCTGCCCGGAAGTCATCCGCGAAGCCAGCACCACACCGGCCAACGCGCCGATCAAACCATGCACGGCAAAGATGATGATTTTGGTCCGGTCAACGTGTACGCCGGCCAGCAACGCCGCTTCCTGGTTACCGCCGATGGCCATGGTGTTGCGCCCGTAGGTGGTGTAATTGAGCAGCCAGCCGAAGAACAGAAAGCACAACACAGTGATCACGATTGGCACCGGAACGCCGTAAAGCTGACCGTTACCGAAGACGAAAAAGCCCTCGTTCGACACGCCAACAGCTTTGCCGCTGGAAAAAATATACGCCAGGCCACGAACGATCTGCATGGTCGCCAGGGTTGCGATCAGCGCGTTGATGCGCAACTTGGCGATAACGATGCCATTGACCAGGCCGACCACCAGGCCCATGGCCAGTGCCGCCGAAACCCCAAGGAACACGCTGTTGGTGTCGCGAATGACCAACCCCGCCACCACGCCCGCACAGGCGATCACAGAACCCACCGACAAGTCGAAATGCCCGGACGCCAGACAGAACAACATGGTGCACGCGGCGATCCCGACGGTAGACACCGCGAGTCCAAGGCCGCGCATGTTCAATGAGGACATGAAGTTATCGATGAACAGTGCGCAGAGCACAAAAATGGTCAAGGCAGCGAGAAGCATGACCCAATCGTCGAAGAACCGACGCAAGTTCAGACCTTGCCGAGGAGCGGGCAGGCTATTTTCGTGTGACATATGTACCTCGTTTGTATTTTTTCTGGTCAGCCACATAATTAATTACCCGCGTGAGCGAGGAAGTGCCAGTTGCAAAAGTCGAGATTCATCCGCTTGGTCACGGAGCAGCTCGCCGGTGATAGCGCCTTCGCTCATCACCAGAATCCGGTCGGAAATCCCCATCACTTCCATCAAGTCGCTGGAGACCACAATCACTGCGATTCCGCTCGCTGCCAGGTTATGAATTATTTGATAAATTTCAGCTTTCGCGCCGATGTCGATACCGCGTGTAGGTTCGTCGAGCAGCAATACCTTCATCGGCATCGACAACCAACGGCCCAGAATCACTTTCTGCTGATTGCCGCCTGACAGGTAAATAATCTGCTGATCGGGCGACGGCGTTTTTATGTTCAGCGCACGGATCTGCTTGATGGCGTTGTCGTGCTCCCAACGTCCCTGAATCAACCAGCCATAGCGCGCATGGTCGCGACGGGCGCCCATGTTGATATTTTCCGCCACGCTGGACAGCGGCACGATGCCTTCTTTTTTGCGGTCTTCGGGGCATAGCAGAATCCCGGCGGCAATGGCGTCGCGGGGGGAGTTCAACGTCAAGGGTTTGCCTTCCAGTTGCAACGTACCGGCTTTACTGCGGGCCAGTCCTGACAGCAAACGCAGCAGCTCGGTACGCCCTGCCCCGACCAAGCCAAAAAAACCCAGTACTTCGCCTTTCGCCACCGAGAAGCTCACCGGTTCCTGCAAGCCATGGCCAAGCAGACCTTCGACCTGAAACGCAGTGTTCTGGTGTTCCCGAGTCCGGTAGTCATAAATGTTCTGAATATCGCGACCCACCATGCAGGTCACCAACTGATCGTGGCTCAGCTCGCTCATCTGTTCGAAAGTACGAACGAAACGGCCGTCCTTGAATACCGTTACCGCGTCACAAATGCGGAAAATCTCTTCCATTCGGTGCGATACGTACAGGATCACCCGGCCTTCGTCGCGCAGCTTGGCGATGATGGCCATCAAGCGCTCGATTTCCCGCGCCGACAAACTACTGGTCGGTTCGTCGAAGGCAATAACATGGGCGTTGTGTGACATGGCCTTGGCAATTTCAACCAACTGACGCTGACCCAGGGATAAATCACCGAGGCGCGTCGACGGATCAATCTCATCTGCCAAGCCTTTGAGCAGTTCCCGCGCCCGACGAAACATAGCCCGACGATTAACGATGCCGAAGCGCGAGGGCATATGCCCTAGCAACAAGTTCTCGGCCACGGTCATTTCCGGCACCAGTTGCAGCTCTTGGTGGATCACCGCCACCCCGCCAGCGATGCTGTCCGCCGCCGACTTGAAATGCATGGTACGTTCGCCGATCTGCAGGTTGCCGCTGTTGGGCTGGTACGAGCCGCCGAGGATCTTCAACAGCGTTGACTTGCCCGCGCCATTCTCGCCCATCAGCGCGTGCACCTGATGAGGTCGCGCGACGAAACTGATGTCCGAGAGCGCACGCACGCCGGGGAAACTCTTGCCAATGGCATTGAAGCGCAGACTTTCGCCCACTTGTTGTTGTTCCAACATGAAACCACCTCTCACCTCGTTCCGGTGGCCGGAACGAGGTCTTGCAGATGTCAGCCTGAACCGTCAGGCACGCCAAACCATACCCGGCTTACTTATAAAGGCCGATTTTGGTCAATACGTCTTTGAAGTTGGCGCGCGTAATCAGTGTGACATCGGCCATTGCGGTGAATTTGGCCGGCTCTTTGCCAGTCGTTACCCACTCGTACATCGACAACGCAGTGCCGTAGCCTTCTTTGTCCGGGCTAGGCAGCATCGAACCGAAGAATCCGCTTTCCGGTTTCTTTAATTCGTCGATGGCGTCAGTACCGTTAATGCCGATACCGATCACGTTTTTAGCCGCAAAACCGGAGCTCTCGGTTGCACGTACGCCACCCAGAACGGTGTTGTCGTTCATGCCGCCGATGATCAGGTTTTTCGCGCTGCCTGGCAGTTTGACCAGCGCCGAGTTGGTGGCGTCCATGCTGCCCGGTACGTCGAGGGTTTTCTGCGCGGTATACAAAATGTGATCAGCGGGCAGGCCGGCCTTGGTCAGCGAATCCACCGAACCATCGGTGCGCTTCTTACCGGTATCCAGCTCGTTGTAGGTATTGATCACCGCGTAGGTGTCTTTCCAATCCCAGTTGCGATGCTTCGCTTCGTCAGCCATGGCAGCACCCTGTTTCTGGCCAACTTCGAACGCGGCCATGCCTAGGTACGGCACGTCTTCCATGAACTTGCCGTTAGCATCAACGAAGCGGTCATCCACGGCCATAACCTTCAGCCCGTTTTGCTTGGCTTTGGCGACGATGGACGGACCCAGCCCAACATCAGGCGCACAGATGACGAAGCCCTTGGCGCCGTTGGCGGCCAGGCTGTCGATAGCGGAGAGGGTTTTTTCACCGTCGGGAACGGCAATTTTGATTACAGTAAAACCGTGTTCTTTACCGGCTTTTTCAGCGAAGGCCCATTCGGTCTGAAACCAGGGTTCTTCGGCCTGTTTGACCAGAAAGCCGATTTTGACTTCTTCAGCGGCAGATGCGGCGGTGCCCAATCCCAATATTGCAGTGGCGACAGCGGCACAGCACAGGGAACGAATCCCGTGACGACTCAACATAGCTAACTCCTTATTTTTATTGAATAGCTACAGCGTGCAACGATTTAGCGCAGCGGCTGGTTTTACCGAAAACAGCACAGCCAGGAAACGACAAAACAGTCATATCATATTATGAATGGAGCGAACGTAACGTAGTGTCACTTGCGTTGAACTGCCGTCCGACACGTTCGGCCCGGCTGCATGCACAATCAACCGGCGAACCGATGACAGGGCATACCCGTCACTCCAACTTCAGCCATTAACAGCGCGCCAGCGAGCGTACCTTTGGCCGACGACGGCGCGGCACTGGTGACGTAAAGCGTAGACAACTCCGGGCCGCCGAAGACGCAACTGGTGGGGTGGCTGACGGGTAACTCGACTACTCGATCGACAGTGCCATCGGGGGCGAAACGAATAAGGCAATTACCGTCCCAACGGGCGTTCCAGATGCAGCCCTCAACGTCCATGGCCGAGCCATCCGGGTCGCCCCGGGGGTGCTCAGTTGCCCAGACCGCTCGCTCACCCAAGCGTCCATCACCTTCAACAGGGTAACGATAGATCACCCCGTCCAGGCTGTCGGCGCTGTACACGACTGTGGCCTCGGAATTCCAGAGCAAGGTATTGACGATGCCCTGCCCGGCGAGCAATGGCGTGACGCGGGTGTCCGGATCGACGCGAAACAGGCCACCCGAGCGCCGCACCAGCGGGACGTCGCCACCTTCGGCGTCCAGGTTGTTTTGCATGCTGCCCAACCATAGTCGGCCCTGGGCATCGCAACGCGCTTCGTTGGCGCGGTTACCGGCCACAGGGTCCGCCACGCAAAACAGGCTCAGGCGCGGTTGCTCTGAAGGGGAAGAAAGGTCCAGGCGGTACACGCCGCTGGCCAAGGTGACCAGGGCATCGCCTTTTTCGCAGGGAATAAAAGCGGAAACCGGCTCGGCGAAACGCCATTGATGGTAACGACCATAGCTCAGGCGACAGGCCAGGAAACCGGCAATATCGACCCAATACAATGCGTTTTCCTCGCGATCCCAGAACGGCCCTTCAGCGAGCTTGAAGCGTTTTTCAGACACCGGATGCCATTGCATGACACGTCCTTATTCTTATTTTTTTTGCTGCTTCATTGAGCACGTTTTGGTGCATTGCTCAGCTGAGCTCCAGCTGGGCTTTTCCATGTTCTGCTTCGCTGGTGTGCGGGTGGCTATTTTGCGCCGCGTAGTAACGTGAAATAGTCACCGTGGCCTGCTCGATCAGGCTCATGCAAGCCCACACGCCGCGCGCTGCGTCCCGCGCAGCAATGGCGTCGGCCAGCTCCTTATGCAACGGCAAGGTCTTGCCCAATTCCTGAGGCGCCGCTGACGACACCTCAAACGACACGGCTAACAACGTACCCAGCGCCGGCAACATCTGCTCGATGAACTGGTTATGACTGGCAGCCAACACCGCTTCGTGAAACCGCTGGTCGGCATGGTTGTAATCACCCTTGTCACCCAACGAAGCCTCCAGCGCACGGTAGGCGTCCTGAATCTCGACTATCTGCAACGGATTTGCGCGCTCACAGGCCCAGCGCACAGCCATCGGCTCAATCGTACGGCGCAGGTCCAACAGGTCCATGACAAAATTCTCGGGCAAGCCCTTCTTCGCCAACCAACCCACCACCTGCGGATCAAATAAATTCCAGCTACGTACTGGCATCACCCGGGTGCCGACCTTGGGTCCCACTTCGAGAATGCCCTTGGCCGCCAACGTCTTTATCGCCTCACGGATAACCGTACGGCTGACGCCTAATTCCTCACACAACGCAGCTTCAACCTTCAGCGTTTGACCCGGTAGAACATGGCCCGCTGCGATCCAGGTGCCAAGCCAATCGACGGTCGACGCATGATAATTACTGCTCATCCCTAGCGCCTCTGTATGCGGCTATTTCCGCAAATTGAGGCTAATCATCATACGATTGCCTGTCAAACGTCTATGCTGCCTGGCAATGCCGGCGCTTGTACCGGTGCTGTGCTATCCCAAACACTGGTAAATACTAAATAGTATTACGATTGATTTTTCAAGCACTGCTTTTTGGGCTATAAAACTAAATTACCGAACAAACCGAGTCGAATAGTCTGACCAATAGGAGGAAATCACCCAAAAAATCGATTCACCTGCCAAGAAAACTGCGCTTCTAAAACCTGTTCTATTCAAAAATAAAAAGGAAAAGGTAGATATGATATTTCGCAAATTCACCCTTAGCAGCCTCGGACTGTCCTTAATGATTGCCACCCTCTCCGCCCACGCCGCGGGATTGACTAGCGTCCACAGTGCTTTCGGCACCACCGCTGACGGTGCGCCCATCGAGAAATACACTCTCAGCAACAGCCATGGCATGCAAGCCAGCATCATTACCTGGGGCGGCGTTCTGCAGTCGCTGATCGTCCCGGATAAAAACGGCAAGGCCGACGACGTGGTGTTGGGCTTTGATGATATTCAGGGCTACCAAGCCAACCCGACGGTGTATTTCGGCGCGACGATCGGTCGCTTCGGCAATCGCATCGCTAACGGCAAATTTACCCTGGACGGCAAGGAATACCAGGTACCGACCAACGACGGCCCGAACTCCCTGCATGGCGGCTCCCAAGGCTTTGACAAACGGGTATGGACCGCCGAAGCCAGCAAGGAGAAAGGATGGGTGGGCGTGACCCTGACCTATGTCTCCGCTGACGGCGAAATGGGTTTCCCTGGAAAACTTGAAACCCACGTCACGTACAGCCTCAACGAGAAAAACGAGCTGCGCATTCAGTACCGCGCAACCACTGACAAGCCCACCGTACTCAACCTGACCAACCACAGCTATTTCAACCTGGCGGGTGCCGGTAGCGGCGATGTGTTGAAACAGGTCGCCACCGTGCACGCGACCACCTACACCCCGATTAACGGAACGCTGATCCCCACCGGAGAACTGGCCCCGGTCGCGGGTACGCCAATGGACTTTCGCCAACCAACCGCGTTCGGCAAAAACATCCACGCCGACCACCCGCAGCTGAAATTTGCTGAGCCTAAGCAAGGCGGTTTCGATTTCAACTGGGTACTTGACACCAAAGGCAACGTTGGCAAACTCGCTGCCGACGTTCGCGATCCAGCGTCAGGGCGGCATTTGCAGCTCTACACCACCGAGCCCGGCGTTCAGTTGTACACCGGCAACTTCCTCGACGGCACCGTCAAGGGCAAGGCTGGAAAGGTTTACCCGCACTGGGGCGCGTTTACCCTGGAAACCCAGCATTACCCGGATGCGCCTAACCAGCCTAACTTCCTCAGCACCCGGCTGGACCCAGGCAAAACCTATACTCAAACTACGCTGTTCAAATTCTCGGCTAATTGAGTAACCACTGATTGGAACACCGCCGTGTTGATGTCTCTGTAGGAGTTAACTTGTTGGCGAGGCAGGCACTGCGGTGTAACAAGAACACCGATTTACTGGCTCGCTAATAAGTTGCCTCCTACACAGTCGCCCTTCATCTGCTATAGCTATACACCTCTCACATGATTAATGAGGCGGGCATATGGCAGTAGCAAAGAAAATGAGCGTGGGCCAACTCACAATGTTGACGGCGGTCAATATGCTGGGTTCAGGCATCGTGTTACTGCCGACCAAACTCGCAGAAGTGGGCGCTATTTCAATTTTGTCCTGGATAATTACTGCAACCGGCTCTCTGGCGTTGGCCTATGCGTTTGCGCGGTGCGGCATGCTCAGCCGTAAGACCGGCGGAATGGGCGGTTATGCTGAATACACGTTTGGTAAATCCGGTAATTATATTACCAATTACACGTATGGCCTTTCGCTACTTATTGCCAATGTTGCGATCAGTATTACCGCGGTAGGTTATATCCAGGTGCTGTTCGATCTGAAGTTGAGTTCGTTAAATGTCGGGTTGTTTACCATCGCTTTGCTGTGGATTACCACCTTCGCCAACTTCGGCGGGGCGAGCATTACCGGGAAAATAGGGGCGGTAACCGTTTGGGGTGTGATTCTGCCGGTGGTGGTTGTTTCCACTGTCGGTTGGTTCTGGTTCGATAGCAGCGTTTATTCAGCCGGTTGGAACCCTCATAACAAAACCTGGTTTGACGCTGCCGGCGCATCGGTGGCGATCACCCTGTGGGCGTTTTTGGGGCTGGAATCTGCCTGCGCCAACGGCGATGCGGTGGAAAATCCGGAAAAGAACGTACCCATTGCGGTATTGGGCGGCACCCTCGGCGCAGCAGTGATTTATATCGTCTCGACCAACGTGATCGCCGGCATCGTCTCCAATCCGGAATTGGTCGCCTCCACTGCGCCGTTCGGTCTGGTATTCGCCAAGATGTTCAATCCCATGGTTGGCAGTGTCGTCATGGGATTAATGGTTTTAGCCTGCATTGGCTCTTTGCTGGGCTGGCAGTTCACCATCGCTCAGGTGTTCAAGAGCTCCGCCGACACTGGGTATTTCTTGCCGATCTTTGCTAAAGCAAACAAAGCCGGCACGCCTATCGTGGGTATGTTGATTCTGTTAGCGGGGCAGACGGCGTTGGGTTTATTAACCATCAGCCCCAACCTGACCACGCAGTTCGATACGTTGGTAAATCTCGCAGTGGTGACCAATCTCGTCCCTTACATCTTGTGCATGGCAACCCTGATGACCCTGCAGAACATCTCAAACGTAGCCCCAAGGCAGGCGTTGATTACCAATGCCGTTGCGTTCGTTGCGGCGGCTTACAGCTACCTGGCGTTGTACAGTTCCGGGGCTCAGGCATTAATGCTCGGCGGTGTCGCAACTATTGCGGGCTACACCTTGTTCGGTTACGTGAATACCCGACTTATTCGACTGGAAACTCAAGGTCTCGTCAGCGTGCCGGTACAAACCGTGAGCGCGCAGCACGAAACAACGGTCTCGAAACTTAAAGTTCCTGCCTTGTCGACCCTGGAGACACAGTCATGAGTGAATCCATACGTTCCCTCGGCATGCTCACCCTTTTAGTCAGCAATGCGTCTGACAAGCGTACGGTGTTCGGTCGGGCGCTGAATCAGTTAGTGACGGACATTGAAGAGCGGTCCATCAGCGTGTTGTTTTCCGAATCAATGAGCGATGCGACATCGATTTTGCGGTCCGATCCCGCGGTTCAATGTGTGCTGTTGAGCTGGGACATGGACAAGACTGAGGGGCATCAGGCGTGCATGGACTTGCTCAAAGCCTTGCGCGATCGTAACACCCGGGTGCCGGTGTTTTTGATCAGTGACCGTGCC
Organism: Pseudomonas sp.; assembly: GCF_028293835.1. Classification (GTDB taxonomy): domain Bacteria; phylum Pseudomonadota; class Gammaproteobacteria; order Pseudomonadales; family Pseudomonadaceae; genus Aquipseudomonas. Next base: position 48,807 of record NZ_JAQGNX010000105.1, on the reverse strand, counting down.
GCTGTATCGACCATCCCGCTGGTGGTGATGCAACACGCCGACGACTTTATCTGGCTACCGGAAGACACCAGCGCGTTTATCAGCGGGCGGGTTCTGGCGGCAATCGAGCGTTATCGCCAAGCGGTGCTGCCACCGATGTTTGGGGCGTTGGTCAAGTTTGCCCGCACCTATGAATATTCCTGGCATACACCAGGGCATGCCGGCGGCACCGCGTTTTTGAAGAGCACCGCAGGCCGAGCGTTTTATGAGTTTTTCGGTGAAAACCTGTTGCGCTCCGACCTGTCCATTTCGGTGGGTGAACTGGGTTCTTTGCTGGATCACAGCGGCCCCATTGGTCAGGGCGAGCGTTATGCCGCCAAGGTATTCGGCGCCCACCGCACCTATTACGTAACCAACGGCTCCTCGACCTCCAACCGGGTGATTCTGATGGCGAGCGTCACCCGCGATCAGATCGCTTTGTGCGACCGCAACTGCCACAAATCCGCTGAACACGCGATGACCCTGTCCGGAGCGATCCCGACGTACCTGGTGCCGACCCGCAATCGCTTTGGGATCATCGGCCCCATATTGCCGCAGACCCTTAGCGCTGAGGGCGTGAAGCACGCCATCGACAATAATCCGTTAGTCAAACCAGGCATCGATAAAACACCGATCCACGCCATCGTCACCAACTCGACCTACGACGGCCTGTGCTACAACGTGACGCGCGTGGAAGAACTGCTGGGCGCCAGTGTTGATCGTCTGCATTTCGACGAGGCGTGGTATGGCTACGCACGGTTTAACCCGATCTACCGCGAACGCTTCGCCATGCACGGCGATCCCAAGGATTACGACCCGTCGCGGCCCACGGTCTTTGCCACCCAGTCCACTCACAAGTTACTCGCAGCGTTGTCGCAAGCGTCGATGATCCATGTGCGCAACGGCCGCAAAGCCATTCCCCATGGACGTTTCAATGAGTCGTTCATGATGCACGCCTCAACCTCGCCCAACTACGCGATCATGGCGTCGTGCGACGTCAGTTCGGCAATGATGGAAGCGCCCAGCGGCCAGATTTTGACCAACGAATCCATCGAAGAAGCCATCGCCTTCCGCCAGGTCATTTCCCGAATGAACGCCGAAATGTCCACCGACAATGAGTGGTTCTTCACGTGCTGGCAGCCGCAGACGGTAAAAGTCGGTGCAGGGCATGTCCCGTTCCATGAAGTCGACCCCGACCTGCTCAAGACCGAACCTTATTGCTGGGTCTTGCACCCCAACGAAATCTGGCACGGTTTCGGCGACATCGAGGATGGCTACTGCATGTTGGACCCGATCAAAGTATCGGTGCTAAGCCCCGGCATGGGTGATGATGGGCAACTGTTGGACTTCGGCATCCCGGCCTGCGTCTTGAGCGCCTACTTGGGTCGACTGGGTATCGTGGTGGAGAAAACCACTGACTTCACCATTCTGTTTCTGTTTTCCATCGGCATCACCAAAGGCAAATGGGGCACGCTGGTCAATGCGCTACTGGATTTCAAGCGCGACTTCGACGCCAACCTTGAACTGGAACTGTGCCTGCCCGACTTGGTGCAAAGTCATCAGCAACGTTACGCCGGCATGGGCCTGAAGGAGCTGGCCGAGCAGATATTTACTGCAATGAAAGACCACAAAACCACCGCGACCATGGCCCAAGCCTTTGGCATGTTGCCTGAGGCGCAGCTTAGCCCGGTGCAAGCGTACGAAAAGCTGGTGAAGGATGAGGTCGAGCAGGTCACTCTGGAAGAAGCGGCTGGACGTTTGGTCGCCACGGGCATCGTGCCCTACCCGCCAGGTATTCCCCTGCTGATGCCCGGAGAAAATATCGGCGCGGCTGATGGGCCTTTCCTGGCATACCTGAAAGCCCTGGAAAGTTTCGACCTGTCGTTTCCGGGATTTACCCACGACACCCACGGCATAGAGGCTGAGGGTGGGGTTTATCGGTTGTTGTGTCTTAAATAACATCAAACCTGTAGGCGCCTGCTTGTTGGCGAGGCGGTGTATCAGGCACACCGCGCCGCCAATTTCATCGCCAACGAGTTGGCTTTTACCGAGACATCCAGCCAACACCTGACCTGAGCCGCCAATCGGCGCATATTTATCAAGCGATGCTGCTTGGGTCGTGCTCAACACAAGGTAAACTAAATTTTTGTTAATCCACGTTGATGTCAATTCTTTCAAAAGCGCGGCTAAATACCCGCCTCTTCTCTATTAAGTTCAGGTATGTCGCAGAATTCAGGACGTTTGGTCATGACGAAGACCTTTTCAACACTCACATTAGCGATTCTATTTTTATTTACCGACGACCTGTCAGCGCAAACGGTCCGCCCTCCACCCCCGGTCAGATCACTTGCGGTATGGACCACGGGGGGTTTTATGGCTGCAATTCAGGCCATCGCACCCGATTATGAAAAAGCCACTGGGGTTAAGTTAATTGTCGAGGAGTCCCCTTCCACCGGCAATGCTGCAACCCAAATCACTAATCGACTGGGTCGCGGCGAGACGGCCGACGTGGTCATTACCGAAGACTGGGCGTTGCAAAAGCTGGTTGAGCAAGGCCAGGTACAACGACAGAGCCGCGTCGACCTGGGCAAGTCGTTTATCGCCATGGCCGTGCGTAAAGGTGCAAAAATCCCCGATATTCATAACATGGAGGACTTTGCTCAAACCCTACAGGATGCCGAGTCTATAGCGCTGTCGGACAACCCCAGCGGGGTCTACCTGTTGCGGGTGCTGTTCCCGCAGATGCATTTGTCCGAACGGTTGAAGGACAAGATCCACATGATGTCTGCCGAGTCGGTCGCCCAGGCGGTGGCCAATGGTGAAGCGCAGATAGGCTTCCAACAATTGAGCGAGCTCAAGCAGGAGGAAGGCATTGATGTGGTTGGGCTGATTCCCGATCAGGTGCAGAAAATGACCCTGTATTCCGCAGCCGTGACCCGCCGAGAGGCTCATCAAGAAGACGCGGCCGCATTACTGGCCTACCTGGATTCCAGCGCGGCCAGCGCCATTATTGAATCCAGCGGGTTAACCCCCGTGCACTAACTGCCTATTTGCGCTCCATCAGCTTCGACGCAAGAAACCGGTGGTCTGTGGAAAATAACCGCCGGTAGGTGAGCAACACGGCTAACACCGTGCCCAGACCAGACGCGGCGGCGATCAGGAACATGATAATGATCTGGTAACGGACCGCCTGGATCGGCGATTGGCCAGCCAGCACCTGGCCGGTCATCATCCCCGGCAAGCTGACCAGGCCGACCACGGTCATTTGGTTCAGGGTCGGAATCATGCCTGCGCGCACCGCCTGGCGTGCAGGACCCTGCGCGGCTTCCCAGCGTGACGCACCCAGTGCCAGGCTCATTTCCACCACGTTACGTCCCGCCGTCAGCTCTTGGGTCATGCGCTCGATGCCCAATGACACGCCGGTCAACGTATTACCGAGGATCATGCCGAGAATGGGGATGGCATATTGCGGCTCGTACCACGGATGAATCCGAATGATCGCGAACAAGCCAACAGCCGCCACCAACCAGGAACTCATCCAGATCGACACAATGCTGTCCAGACGTTGCCCCGCATAGGTACGCTTGCCTCGGTCCGAAGCCGATAGCCCGGCAATCAGCGTCATCGCGGCCATGAGTGGCAAGACCACGTACCATTGGCCATGACCGAATACCCACCCCAGCACGTACCCGATGGCGAGTAACTGCACCACCGTGCGAACCGCCGCCACGATCAGCGTGCGCCCCAGGTCCAGTTTTAACATGACCGATAGCACGCCGTTGATCAGTATCAACAGCGATGCAATACCGATGTCCAGCAGCGACAGGTTTTGATAATCCATCAGGTTTGCTCACTTAATGTTCCGGCCAGCATGGTCAGGTGACGTCCACTCATGCGTTGCGCCTGCGCCTGATCGTGGGAAATCCATAAATAGGCACGTTCATTTGACCCGTTGAACCAGGCGCTGACCAACGCCTCGATCTCCCGCGAAGACTCAGGGTCCAGCGCGGCGGTCGGTTCGTCCAGCAGCAACACATCGGGCTGCACTTGCAGTACCCGGATCAACGCAGCAATTTGCGCCTCGCCGCCGGACAGTTCGCTGGACTGCTTCTCGAGAAAACCATCGCCCCTGCCAGCCTGCCCCAGCAGTCGCAACACCGCTTCTCGATCAAATTTCAAGTCCTGATAAACCTTCAGGCTGAACGGGTAGCGAAGGTTGTCCTCCACCGTGCCTTCGAGCATCGCCGGACGCTGGGCGATGTAACTGACATGGCGTCGATAAGCTGGGATATCAGGCCCTTTGACCGCCGTACCGCGCCAATAAATTTGGCCGCTACTGTGCGAGTCCAACAACGCCAGCGCCCGGAGAAACACACTTTTACCGGACCCCGACGGCCCGGTAACCGCTACCCGGTCGCCAGCGCACAGGGTGAAATCTGAAGCATTGAGCAGGTTTTTTTGACTTTTCGAGTCATAGCGGACAAGACCGATGGCTTTGATCAGGGCTTGGTGCGCAGAAGTTGAGGCGGTAGGGGTCATGGATTACAGGATCTCTGTTCAATACGATTTACCACAGATTTTGATACGCCGTTGGGCTGTTGCGTAAGCCCCTTCACTACCGATACCCCCGCGCCTGCAAGTCAAACAGCTGCGCATAACGACCGCCTGCTTCCACCAGACTCTGGTGGTTGCCGCGCTCCAGAACCCTGCCTTGTTCCAGCACCACGATGTGATCCGCACTGCGCACACTGGAAAACCGGTGCGAGATCAGCAAGGTCATGCGGCCTTTGGCGTGCTCGCGGAAGTGTTCGAACACCGCTGCTTCAGCGGCGGCGTCGAGGGCGGCCGTGGGCTCGTCGAGGATCAGGATATCGGCATTGCGGCGCATATAGGCACGGGACAGGGCTATTTTTTGCCACTGCCCGCCCGACAATTCCTGGCCACCGGCAAACCAGCGACCTAGCTGTGTGGCATAGCCCTGGTCCAGCGCTTCAATGAACTCTGCTGCCATGCCTTGCTGCGCCGCTTTACTCCAACGGGATTCGTCGGTAAACGCGTCAATGTCACCCACCCCAAGGTTTTCACCCACCGTCAGCTGATAACGAATGTAGTCCTGAAAAATCACCCCGATTCGGCGCCGCAACGCGTCCTCGCTCCACTCGTTGAGGTCGCTGCCATCCAGCAAGATCCGACCTTGATCTGGGCGATAAAGACGGGTTAGCAGCTTGATCAGGGTAGTCTTGCCCGAGCCGTTCTGGCCCACCAGCGCCACGCTGCGCCCCGGTATCAAATGCAGGTCAATGTTCTCCAGGGTCGCCCGTGGGGCGTCCGGATAACTGAAGCCGACGCCCTCGCAACGCAAACCATCCCCGGGCAGCACGCCTTGCGTGAGACCGCCGGTTTCGACGATCACTGGCTGCGCCAGGTACTCATACAAGTTGGACAGATACAGACCGTCTTCATACAACCCGCTGATGGCGCTAAGGCTGCTGCTCACCGCGCTCTGCCCTTGTTTGAACAGCACCAGGTACATGGTCATTTGGCCCAGGCTGATCAAGCCGTTCACCGTATCGATCACCACCCAGGCATAGGCCAGATAAAATGCGCTGGTGCCCAGCAAGCCAAGGACAAAACCCCAGCCATCCCGACGCAGGGTCATACGACGGTCTTCGCTGTAAAGCTTGGTGAACATGTCCCGGTAGCGCTGCAGCAACAGCGGCGCGAAGCCGAACAGCTTGACCTCCTTGATGTACGTCTCATGGGAGAGCAGCGTTTCAATGTAATTTTGGTGACGGGTTTCGGGGGCGCGGCGGCTGAACAGGCGAAACGCATCGCCAGAAAAATGCGCTTCAGCGAAAAACACGGGTAACGCGCCGAGGATCAGAATCGCCAGTGCCCATGGCGAAAAATGCACCAGCAACACAGCGAAACTGATCAGCGAAATAAGGTTCTGGATCAAGCCCAGGGATTTAATGACCAGCGCCAGCGGCCGGGTCGAGGCCTCGCGGCGCACACGGACCAACTTGTCGTAGAAATCGGAATTCTCGAACTGCGCCAGCGACAAGGTCTGGGCTTTCTCCAGAATCAAGGTGTTGACCTTCTGCCCCAGTTGCACCCGAAGCAGCGATTGCTGGACTGACAACCCCCGTTGCGCCCCGGCCAATATCGCCAATACCCCGGCCTCGAACAGCACGTAACGCAAGACCGGCCACAGTGGCGCGCTGCCCTGGTTGGCATGCAGTTGCATGGCGGCCACTACCGCGTCGACAATCCGTTGTCCCAGCCAAGCGGCCAACGCGGGTAATACCCCGGCGACCAACGTTGCCAGCACCAGACCGAGGAACAACCCGCGCGAGGTACTCCAGACCAGCTCCAAGGCACGCTTCGCTTGGTCGATAAAAGAGGCGAAACGGCTGACAACTGGCATTCGACGACGGCTCCGAGATCACGTAGCAGCATTGTGTCGTCATTGCCCCGTTACATCCAGACAACATTCAGCCGTATGCATCCCAAACATAGACCGCTTATTCGGCCACCTGCGCTGCCCGTAAGGTATTGCCGTCAATCTCGTAGCGCAGTTCGTCGACCATTTTGGCGACCGCCTCTGCACTGCGGAGCTTTTCTATGGTGATGCCAGTTACCACCAAGTCGACGCGCCCAGTGTCGCGGTCAAAAATACGGACGGTAAGCCGGGCATCAGCGCCCACCGTGCACTCGCACGCCAGGGGGGCGAAGCTTTTTTCTAAGGTCCGGCGTATGTAAGAAAGAGAAAACACAGCGGTGTGCTCCTCTTAACAGGAGGTTTAGGTAATCGCAAATAGCGCGCATAAATGTGGTTTCGCCACCGGCGCAAGATTAAGAAATAGAGCGCTTGGGCAGAACCTGAATTTGCACCTGACGGTCTAGTGCATTTGCACCTTACTGCTTGCCACCGGGCCGCCGTTCGCCGCCGAACAAACCACGTTCCCTGGCCCATACAATAGCCTCGCTTCGGCTATGCACATCGAGCTTCGAATAGACCGTGGCAACGTGGTTGCGTATGGTATTGGGCGCCAGATTAAGTCGCGAAGCGATTTCCTTGTCTGCCAGGCCTTCGCAAATAAGACCGAGTACATCACGTTCTCGGGCCGTGAGTTCCTTGAACGAAACGTTTGGCAGATTGGGTGCTCTGGCACTTTTTACGTTGGCCAGCTTTTCGATCAACGTCTGGCTGAACCAGGACGCGTCACGCATAACTTCCTCAATCGCTGCAATCAACTCCAGCTCAGAGCGTTTGCGCTCGGTGATGTTCATCAATACCAGCAGATAACACGGTGCATTCTGGATATTGAGGGTATCGGCCGACGCGACACAATCGATCAATCCATCGTTCTTTTTACGAATCCGCAGATCAAGTTCGCCGACATTACCCGCCTTTTCCAGCGTCGAGAACAGCTCGTCGCAGGCACTTATGTTTTCGATAAAACCTATCTCAGCCACGGTCTTGCCCAGCACCTCTTCTGCAGGAAAGCCGGTTATTCGAACAAACGCCTCGTTTACGTCAATCACTTGTTGGCGATCAGCACTGCACACTAACGTCGGCACAGGGTTTAAACGAAAGGTTTTAGCAAAGCGCTCTTCGCTTTGACGTAACGCCACTTCTGCTTTACGGCGCGGCTCAAGGTCAACGAACGAAAACAACATGCAGTCTTCATTGTTGATGCTCAGCGGCTGTCCGGCAACAATCACCAGCTTACTGGCGCCGCCTAAAAGCCTGAGTTCCGCATGCATCTGCGGAATAGTCGTGCCCTCCCCCAGGCGCTGTATTGCAAGCTCCTTATTGTCGGCGCCCTCCAGGACATCCAACTCGTAGACTGAACGGCCAATAACCTGCTCCCGAGCGTAGCCGGTCATTTCCAGGAAACCCGGATTGACTTTGATGTAGCGCAAATCGCTGAGCCTGCAAATAACCGCCGGCGCAGGGTTGGCGCTGAACGTGCGCTCGAAGCGCTGCTCGGCGCTGGCCCATTCGGTGAGGTCATCCACAATCAATACCAGGGACTCAGGGTCACCTGCAGCACCGGTCAAAATCAGGCTACGGACGCGGTGCACCCAGGTCTGCTCTTCGTTGTGGACCTGCCGCACCTCAACCACGACGTCATTGAAAGTCTCTCCGGCCAACACGCGGCTCATGGGATAACTCTCGGCAGGCAACACGTGATTATTTCGGTAACGTAGCGCAAATCGCTCGGCATATTGACGGGCACTGGTGCCCAACTCGCCGGGGTGGCTGACCCCATGCATGGCCAACGCGGCGTCATTGGCCCAGACGATCTGTTGGTTCACATCAAGCAAAATCACCCCGTCCGAGAGTCCGGAAATGATCTGCTGCAGCTGACTTCTGTTGGTTTCAGTGGCAAGTACGTCGGGGCTCATCGCGTCTCCTTACTTCCGCGGCGCTAAAAGGGGCATGAAGTTTACGACAGCAACTAACTGGCATAGTGCGCAAGTAGTGCAAGCAACCCTGAGGCGGCTGAAAGAACCCGTAGGAACTGCCGAAGGCTGCGATAGGCCGGGGTCGCGGGCGACCGGTTCCCGGTCGAATCTCAGCCTTCGGCAGCTCCTACAGATATTTTCAGGTCAATAAGTTATGGGTTGTTTGATAACAGCCAACGTATTGGCGAGAGGCGTTTGAGCGGTGCCTGGTTTATTGCCTCGCCAACACATTGGCTCCTAAAGAGATGTGGATTATCCCAAATCCAATCAAGCCCGATGCACAAGCTGAGCTATCATGCGGCGATATCTTTACTCACCGGAACCCGCTCAATGACCACGTTGCCTACCACCGCTCAACCACGGAGCTTGTCGTTCTGGTGGAAGCCCATTTTGTTTTTGTTGGTGGCGGTCATCGGCCTCTACTACGTCAAATGGTCGCCCTATTACCTTAAGTCGTTCGTTGCCGCTGACAGTCACAGCATCGGCGCATCAATTCTGGGCGCAGCACAGGACAGCCCAATCAGCGCAGCACTGGCCTATGCCCAGGTGTATTTCCTGGCCATCTGGAAAGCGGCTGTTCTAGCGGTCATCCTCGGTTCGCTGCTGCAAGTGCTGATCCCCCGGGACTGGTTGTTGAGCCTGTTCGGGCGTGCCGGTTTCGGTTCAACGCTGCGGGGCGGATTGTTCGCCCTGCCGGGGATGATGTGCAGCTGCTGTGCTGCGCCGGTGGCGGCTGGCATGCGTCGGCAGCAGGTGTCGGTGGGTGCGGCGCTGGCCTTTTGGATCGCTAACCCGGTCTTGAACCCGGCAACACTGGTGTTCATGGGTTTTGTGCTGGGCTGGGAATTCACCGCGCTGCGCCTGGTGGCCGGGGTGATTCTGGTGTTGGGCGTTTCCTTGATCGCGCAACGTATCGCCAGCCCGGAACAGGTGCCGGAACAGGCACTGGAAGCGGTGGCTGAAGCAAGCTCGACCGACCAAAACAATTTTATGTCGCGCTGGGCAAAAACACTGTGGCAGTTGTTCTGGAGCACAATCCCGATTTACATCGTGGCGGTGCTGGTCCTGGGCGCAGCGCGGGTTTGGCTGTTCCCACACGTCGATGCGTCCATGGGCAACAGCCTGATGTGGATGGTGGCGTTGGCTGCAGTGGGTACGTTGTTTGTGATTCCCACTGCTGCAGAGATTCCAATTGTGCAGACGATGCTGTCCCTGGGCCTGGGCACCGGCCCGGCCGTCGCACTGCTGATGACCCTTCCCAGCGTCAGCCTGCCGTCACTGCTGATGCTGCGTAAGTCGTTCGACGCCAAGGTGCTGGTGACCGTGGCTGCATTGACGATGTTGGTGGGTGTTATCAGCGGAGTGGTGGGTGCTGCGATTCTGTAAAGCTACCCAATACCCTTCATAATCAAACCCGGTAGGAGCCAACTTGCTGGCGAAGGGCTTGACGCGGTGTGTCACGACATACCGCCTCGTCAACACGTTGGCTCCTGCAGAGCATTTGTCAGGCCGTCCGCTGCTGGCGGTGTTTCAGGTACTCGATCACCGCCGGTTGTTCACCGGAAAACTCGATGCGCGGCCCTTTGCTGTCGCGCTGGTAGGCGTACATCGGATCGTAGTACTCGCTTAACAATCCGCTGATCCAGCCACGATGCAGGTCCACCGCGCCTAATCTTTCCTGCTCGTCCAGTGCGCTGTCCATTACCGCCGACAGGCGCTGGTAACGTTCCCCGCCCAAGCGTTTAACGATACTGCCCAGGCTCTGGCGCAGTTGCGCCGCAAACTGGCCGAATCCCTGCTCTATGCCATGTACCGCAATAAACTCAGCGCAGAGGTCGACCACGTAATCCTTCAAGATCCGCTCCACGCGGTTTTCGAACGGCTCTTCCAGCCACACCAGCGGGTACTGCTGCATGCCTTGAAACAAGGTCAATGGAATCGCACGACTGCCCACTGCACGGCCTTCGTCTTCGATCACGAACTGATTCAAGCCCGCCGCCCGTTTCTTCAGAATATCGATGGACAGGGCATTTTCGAAACTGATCTGCGCCGGTTGCCCGGTCGCATGCTTGCCGAAGCTTGAGCCGCGATGGTTGGCATGTCCCTCCAAATCCAACGCATTGCCCAGCTTGGCCAACACCTCTGTTTTACCCGAGCCCGTCAGCCCGCCCACCAGCACGAAATCACATTCCAGTACTGCTTTCTCGGTAACGTCCATCAAATAAGTGCGCAACGCCTTATAACCGTTGAGCACCCGTGGGTACTCGATCCCCGCCTCGTTTTTGAGCCATTGTTGTGTCAATTGCGAACGCAGGCCGCCGCGAAAGCAATACAAAAAGCCTTGGGGCCGGGAGCGGGCAAACTCGGACCAGGCGTCAATGCGGTCCTGCCTGGTTTGCCCGCAGACCAGTTGATGGCCCAGTTCGATGGCCGCCTGCTGGCCGTGTTGCTTGTAGCAGGTGCCCACTTTCTCCCGCTCCAGGTCATTCATCAGCGGCAGGTTGCGCGCCAGCGGGAAAGCGCCCTTGTCGAACTCGACCGGAGCCCGAACGTCCATCAGCGGAATGTCATTGAGAAAGATTTCGCGGTAGTCGGCACTGTTTTCCCGCATCAGAACACCTCGACCGCGTGGCTCTGTCGGCCGATGAATTCGCCGATTACCGACAAGTCCAGGCCCAGTTCCGCCGCCATCGCCAAGAATGCTTCTTGCGCTGACGGCTCGACCGCCACCAACAGGCCGCCGCTGGTCTGCGGGTCGCACAGCAACAGTTTCTGCATCTGAGTCAACGGGGTCAGGCGAGCGCTGTAACTGTCGAAGTTACGATGGGTACCGCCGGGCACGCAATTTTGTTCCAGGTAGAACTCGACGCTGGGCAAGCGCGGCACCGCAGCGAAATCGATCCGTGCGGTAAGTTTCGCGCCATCGGCCATTTCTACCAGATGCCCCAGCAAACCAAAGCCGGTGACGTCGGTCATGGCCTTGACCCCATCAAGCCGGGCAAAACGGCTGCCCGGTTTGTTCAACGTACACATCAGGTCCCGCGCCACGCCCTGATCCTCAGCCCGCAGCAGGCCTTTCTTTTCAGCAGTGGTGAGAATGCCGATACCCAGCGGTTTGGTCAGGTAAAGTTTGCAGCCTTCAGTGGCGGTGTCGTTGCGCTTCATGAAGCGCTTCTCCACCAGTCCGGTCACCGCCAGGCCGAAGATCGGCTCAGGCGCGTCAATGGAATGCCCGCCGGCCAGGGGAATACCCGCCGCATCGCAAACGGCTCGACCACCACGAATGACTTCACGGGCCACTTCCGGCGCCAGCAGGTTTACCGGCCAGCCCAGAATCGCAATCGCCATCAGCGGATCACCGCCCATGGCATAAATATCACTGATGGCATTGGTGGCGGCGATGCGCCCGAAATCGAACGGGTCATCGACAATTGGCATGAAGAAGTCGGTGGTCGAGACCACGCCGCGCTCTTCGTCGATGGCATACACCGCAGCGTCGTCACGGGAGGCATTGCCAACCCAGAGCTTTGGATCAAGGTTCTGCGCACCGCTGCCGGCCAGAATCACTTCCAGCACTTCCGGCGATATTTTGCAGCCACAACCGGCGCCATGACTGTATTGGGTAAGGCGAATCGGCTCGCTCATGGGGCACCTCTGAATTTCAAGTGCGCCGATACTACCAGAGGCGCTACCCATCCAGGCGCTGATCAGCTCCGTTCAAGATTGGCTCTGATCACCCGGCACGCCGCCAGATCCCAGGCACCGGTGCCTACGGTTTTAAGCACGATCGGTTTTGAAAAGTCAGGTTTGTCGATGAGCGCAGAGGCCAGGGATTTAACCCGGGTCCAATCGATGTTGGCCAGGATCAGGTCGCCCGCTTCGTGGGTAGCGCCCAAGGGGTCGTCTACATATACCGTGCTGGCATTGATCACCTTGGCGGAAATCTCGGCGGCGTCCGGGGTGAACGCGCCAACGCCAATCACCAGGCAACCGGGATGGGCTGGCTCAAGGTACACCGGTGTTTTACTGGTGGTGACGGTAATCACGACGTCGGCAGTCGATTGATTGCTGAGGTCTTCGATCACCAGGTTGGGTGCGCTGGCTTTGAAGCGATCAACAAACGCCTGGGCACTTTGCAGGGAGCTGCCGCGCACGCGAATAGTGGCTTCAGGGTATACCTCGGCAATCGCCTCCACATGATTGGCCGCTTGCTTGCCACCGCCAATGATCAGCACCGAACGCGGCGCTTGCGGCAGCAGGCAACTGATGCCGAGCAGCGTCACCGCAGCGGTTCGTCTGCCGGTCACGGTCGGGCCGTCCACCTGAAACAACATGACGCCGCTCAACGCATCACAGGCGACCACTTGCCCATGGATCGTTGGCAAACCGTGATGGCGGTTGCGCGGGTTTACGTTCACCAGTTTATGAATGGCGATGTCATCCGCCGTGGCCGGCATTGACAGCATCACACCGCCCTCTTTCAGGGCAACCACCAGACGTTCCGGGCTGACGATATCGCCATCGATGACCTGTTGGGCGGCAATGCGCAAGGCATCGATCAACTCGCGGATAGGCATAAGTCGAGCGGTTTCAATTTCGTTGAATACTTTCATGTCGTGACTGCACCTGGGCCCATAAGCAGGGGCCATTTTTTACGCCTGCCCCTGAATGCAGTCAATCGATTGCTGCTGTGCAGCTGGCTACGCGGTGTATCTGACTGACCGAGGTGCTGCCTGTAGGGAGCCACGGCGCCTAAAACACCTTCACCGGTCTCAGCGTGCGGTTTCCAATGCATAACGACGGCAATGCTCGAGATAACCCTCTTCATGGCTACCGACCAACTGCACGACGCTGGTCCACAACCATGAAGGCGCATCCAGGGTCTTGGAGCGGTTGAGCTGCAAATCCGCCAGCCAGCTTTTTCGCATGTCGTCATCCATCTGCCGGGCATGGGCGTTGCCGACTATGCGCGCCAGGTAACCCGCAGCGCGCATGGCGTCAGTTTCATTCAGCGTGTCCATCTGCAACTTCATGTCTTGGGGCAACAGTTCACGAATGAACACACCATGGTCGAGAAAGCGTGTGGCTAACATACGATCACCCAACGCCGGTGACAGGTGGCGGGCGCCTTCCACCACCCGACGGGCATTATCGCGGGGCATATGAGCCCGGGAGGCACGGGGCGCAGCGGCAGCGACGGCCTCCTTCACATCGATCAGGCAGTGATCCTGTTGGTCATCGTCTCCAACGCCCAGCAGCACCGCATAGCGCATCAATCCCAGCGAGCTGCAGCCTTTGACCCAGTACGCCGAGTCCAGCAGCTCAACACGAGCGTCGTTGGGGCGACCTCTCAATGAGGTGACCAACCTATGCATTTCAGGCGTGGCGCAGAGCAGTTTAATCTCGGCTTTTTCCGCGCGGGACAGCGGCCAGAAGCTTTTGCCCAACGGAATTGTCGGACGCTCGTTGTCGATACGTTCCCGGGCCAAATGTTTCCATGTGCGCTGCACCGCGGTACGCATACTGCCCTTCACTTGCTTGGGACGTTCAGGTTGTTCACCTTGCCCTTTGACAAACGCCTGCTCATAGCCGCGCATCATCTCTTCCAGCATGCGTGCGGTGGTGACACCCGGCAGGTCCGAACCTCGGGCCGCCATCGCCAGGGAAAGCGCAAGCCGCACCAGGTCATGGGTCGGATTGCCAATCACCGCCTGGTCCAGGTCGCGGATGTTAATGTCGATATGGCCGCGAATATCCCCGGTTGGTCCCAGATTGCCGACGTGACAATCGCCACAAATCCACACGCTGGGGCCGTGAGGTAGGCTCCGGCCGCGTTGGCTGTTGAGCCACTGGTAAAATTGAACCGTATTACCGCGTACATAGGCATGAGCCGAACGGGCCATTTTTTCATTACGCCGGCGTTCCAGCAGCGCGAGACGGTCTTGGGGACGCGGTAGTTTCATTGCGGCTTCTTTCTGAGTTGTCTTAAGCCCAATAGACTTAAATGATTATGGATTCGTTTCATTTTGTTTCAGCAAGCAGCTTAAGGGCGCACCATTGAATCTGCGCAACCTGTAGGGGCCAACATGTTGGCGAAGCATTACCGCATAGGGCGTTTCGTCAACAAGTTGGCTCCAACAGAGGCGGTTGTGAGCGAGGGGATTGCAAAATGTCGATACCACTGTTGATCCTGATCGAAGTCAACCCGAACGGCCTGGCCAGCTTTGAATCTGCCGGGTTCGACCTTTGTCTTGCCACCACACCACACGATCGGGCAAACGCCGCTATCACCTATGGCACTGACATCCGCGCCGTGCTGACCAATGGCTCAACCGGTTTCACTGCCGACGAAATCGCCAGCTTCCCCGCAGTAGAAATCATCTGCGCCCTGGGTGCAGGTTACGAAAAAATTGACCTGGTTGCGGCCCAGGCGCGGGGGATCATTGTCAGCAACGGCGCTGGCACCAACGACGCGTCCGTCGCCGACCATGCCATGGCGCTATTGATGTCCATTGCCCGAGGCATTCCCCAAGCGGACGCAGCGGTACGTCGCGGCGAGTGGGCACAATCTCGCCAACCACGGCCTATGGTTTCCGGTAAAAAACTCGGCGTCCTTGGCCTCGGAAATATCGGCAAACAAATTGCCCAACGGGCCAAAAACGGCTTCAACATGCAGATTAGCTACCACAACCGCACACCTGTCGCAGACACGCCTTATGCCTATTGCGAGACCCCGGAAGAACTGGCCACCTGGGCCGACTTCGTTGTGATCGCTACACCCGGCGGCGCGACTACCCGGCACCTGGTCAACGCATCGGTATTGGCAGCACTGGGTTGCGGCGGTTTCCTGATCAACATCTCCCGCGGCAGCGTCGTCGACACCGCCGCGTTGATCGATGCGCTTCAACAAAAACGCATTGCCGGGGCAGCCCTGGACGTACTGGATGGCGAACCCGAGGTGCCCGCAGAATTTGCCACACTGACCAACATCATCTTCACCCCACACATCGCAGGCCGCTCGCCAGAGGCTGTGGCAGCAACGGCGCAACTTGCCCTGCAAAACCTGACAGCGCATTTTGCCAACCAGCCGGTGCTCACCCCCGTACCGATGCCTGGGTAATCTTTAGCTGTATATCCATACAGATAAAGCTTGCCTGATCGGTCAACACTGCGCATGCTGCACGTTCTTCCCGCAGCAACCAAAACGGAAAAACATGCGGCTGTTCCTGTGCGAAAAACCTTCTCAGGCCAAAGATATCGCCAAAGTACTCGGTGCGACCCGACGTGGCGATGGCTGCTGGCTTGGGTCGGACATCACGGTAACCTGGTGCATCGGCCATCTGCTGGAGGCCGCACCGCCAGACGCTTACGACGAACGCTATAAACGCTGGGTGTTGGCAGATCTACCGATCATCCCCGCCAAATGGAAGATGCTTGTCAAGTCCAAGACCGCCAGCCAGTTCAAGGCCGTGAAACGCCTGCTGAACGAGGCTCAGGAACTGGTGATCGCTACCGACGCCGACCGCGAGGGCGAGATGATCGCCCGGGAACTGGTGGAACACTGTCGCTATCGCGGACCGATTCAACGCTTGTGGCTCTCCGCGCTGGACGACGCCTCGATTCGCAAGGCCCTGGCCGCGCTTAAACCAGGCGCCGAAACCTTCAGTCTGTACCACTCGGCGCTGGGTCGGTCCCGGGCAGACTGGTTGATCGGCATGAACATGAGCCGGCTGTTCACCCTGCTCGGCCGTCAGTCCGGCTATCAGGGCGTGTTGCCGGTGGGCCGGGTGCAAACGCCCACCCTGCGCTTGGTGGTGGACCGCGACCGCAGCATCGCTGACTTCGTGCCGGTTCCGTATTGGTCCATCGACGTCCAGTTGCTGAGCGACGGTACGTCGTTTGCCGCGCAGTGGATTGCGCCAGAAGACGTCTGCGATGAACATGGCCGCTGCCAGAATCCGACCTTGGCCAAAGAGGCGGCAGCGGCATTAAGCAGCGCCAACACTGCCCGAGTCATCAAACTGCGAACCGAACGCATGCGTGAGGCGCCGCCATTGCTGTTTGATTTGGGGACATTGCAGGAAGTCTGCTCGAAAAAGCTTGGGCTGGGCGCTCAGGAAACCCTGGATATCGCGCAGTCGCTGTACGAGCAATACAAAATCATCACCTACCCGCGCAGCGATTGCGGCTATCTGCCGTTGAGTCAGCACAGCGAGGCTCCGGCAATCCTGGCCGGGCTGGGCCGTGCCGATCCGGGCCTGGCAGAGCTAATGAAGCATCTGGACCCACAGCGTCGCTCCAGGGCCTGGAACGACACTAAGGTCAATGCGCACCACGGCATTATTCCGACTGCCGCCACGGTTGACCCAGGACGTCTGGCGAGCAAGCAACGCGCCGTCTATACCTTGATCCGCGCGCGTTATCTGGCGCAGTTTCTGCCAAACCATGAATATGATCGAACCCAAGCCGATTTTGATTGCACCGGGCAAGCGTTGCGGGCGGTGGGCAAATGCATTGTCGAACCCGGCTGGAAGCGCGCGCTGCCCCAGGCGCTTGCACCCGGCAAAGCCAATGAAGCGCCCGCTCCCCAAGCACTTCCAGCTCTCAGGGAAGGACAGGAATTTGCGGTCGAGAATGTCACGCTGAAGGACTTATGGACTCAGCCGCCCAAACCGTTCACGGAAGGCGATCTGATCAAGGCCATGAAAAATGTCGCCAAACTGGTCAGCGATCCGCGACTCAAGCAAAAACTCAAAGACACCACCGGTATCGGGACCGAGGCGACTCGAGCGGGCATCATCCAGGGGTTGCTAGACCGTGGCTATTTGAACAAGGTGGGTAAAGCATTGGCAGCCTCCCCTGCCGCGTTTAGCCTGATCGATGCCGTGCCACGGGCCATCGCCGATCCGGGAACCACCGCGATCTGGGAGCAGGCATTGGACATGGTACAAAGTGGCGAAATGACCCTGGAAGAGTTCGTCGCCAAACAATCGGCCTGGATGACCAAACAGGTGGCACGCTGCACTGGCTTGCAGTTGACCATCAGCGGCCCGGCAAGCCCGTCGGGCCGAAGCGGTGCGGCGTGGAAGAAAAAACGAAAGCCAGCGGCAGGCAAGCCACCCACCGCAAAACGCTCTGCAACGCCCCGCAAAGCGTCCTCAACCAGCTAATAAGCCGTCGGCCTGCGCGATAAAACGGGACTAGGTCTGCCTGATGAACCGCGTCGCAGCATGCTCAATCATCCAGTGACTTGGCCGGAGCCGGGGGCGCCTTGCCAGCCTTGGTCGATTTACCGGCCTTGGTAGTTGGCGCCGGAGCGGCGTCGGGAGCAGCAGGTGCCGGGGTCGTAGCGCTAGCCGGTGCTTCTTTTTCGCCCATGGGCATTTGATCGATTGTACTGAACAACTCTTTCGGATCAATCGGTCCGGAGTGCTCAAGTTTCTTCTCGCCGTCTTTACCCACCAGAATGACTTTGGCTTGACCGCCTGCGCCCAGATTCAGCTCACGGATCAAAGCCATGGTGGTCTGCGCGTCCATATTCTTGCCGTCGCGCTGGCCGATGAGGTTGAGCACGGTGTAAAGCACCATGTTGCGCTCATTAAAAGCCGCACGATTGGCGGGGTCGTCCAAAGCCTTTTTCATGCTGACCACAGTGGGGTCTGCGGAACTTGGCGCAATGATAATCAAAGGGCGAGATTTCCCGCGATCCTGAACCAAGGGCCCGTCACTGTCGGCGGCCAACGCGGGGCCGACTGCAGCGGTAATCAAAGTGGCAAGTGCTAATGTCCGGATAAGCATGCACAGTTCCTTTTTGATAATCATGCACTAATGATTGCTTATCGTGGGGAAAGGTCCAGTCGTAACGGCAAATTAACTGGACGGACTGTTTGCTGAAGTACCGTCCGGGCAAAGCGCGATTAAATTGCAACTGAAACGCCATCAGCCTGATTCTTTCTCCCTCACCCAAACGTTATGGCCAACAACTCCACATTCAAAACAACAATCACCAACGTAACGCCCCACGCCATAAAAGTCAGCCAGCGTCCCGTCACGAATTCCCCCATGAGCGTGCGACTGGAAACGAAGCGCACCAGAGGAATAACCGCGAATGGCAGCTGCATTGACAGCACGACCTGGCTAAATACCAGCAGTTTGGTCGTGCCGCTGGGTCCGTACAGAAGGGTCACGACGATCACCGGAATGATTGCCAAGCCACGGGTCAGCAGCCGCCGCGCCCAATCAGGAACTTTGAGCTGAAGAAAGCCTTCCATCACGATTTGGCCGGCCAACGTGGCCGTCACCGTCGAATTGATACCCGACGCCAACAGCGCCACGGCAAATAAGGTCGAGGCCACGCCAACCCCCAGCATTGGCGATAACAAGTGATAGGCCTGTTCGATGTCCAGAACATCGGTGCGACCTGCCTTGTTGAAAACCTCGGCCGAGGTAATCAGGATCGCGGCATTAACAAACAGTGCCAGCATCAGCGCCACGCTGCTGTCCACCACCGCCCAACGCAGCCCGATTTTGCGACCGGCCACGGTTCGTGGGTAGGCGCGGGTTTGCACAATGGACGAATGCAGATAAAGGTTATGGGGCATCACCGTGGCGCCGACGATGCCAATGGCCAGGTACAGCGCAATAGGGTCGGTAACGATCTGCGCACGGGGAATGAAACCGCCGATTATGTCGCTGATTGAAGGCTGGGCAAGCACCATCTGCGCCCCGAAACAGACAAAAATGATGGTTAACAAGGCGATTACAAAGGCTTCAAGGGCGCGAAAGCCGCGTCCCATCAGCATCAAAATCAGGAACACATCGGCAACGGAGACTATAACCCCCCACAGCATGGGCAAACCGAACAGCAAATTGAGCGCAATGGCCGTGCCGATGACCTCGGCCAAGTCGCACGCCACTATCGCCGTTTCGCAGGCCAGCCACAGGCCGATACATACGGGCCGACTGTATTGCTCTCGACACGCCTGCGCCAGATCCATACCGGTGGCGATGCCCAAGCGTGCCGCCAGCGCCTGGAGCAAAATTGCCATCAAGCTTGAAAGCAAAATGACTGACAGCAGCAGATAGCCAAACTGCGATCCGCCGGCGATGTCGGTGGCCCAGTTGCCCGGGTCCATGTAACCGACAGCGACCATATAGCCCGGTCCGGTGAACGCCAGAAGCCGCCGAAACCAATGCCGGGCCTTGGGCAAGGCGATGCTGCCGTTCAACGCACCCAGGCTAAGCTTTCGGACCGGGGGCGCAGGCTCGCAGCGGCCCACGACCGCCTGTTCGTTATTGTCCGGTGCGCTCATTGTCCACCCTTCATACTAACGGCCATCGATGGACATCCATTTGGCACTCCAATCGGTGGATACCGCTGCCGGGAGCGAGTTCCATCCGATATCAGTATCGCCATCCAGTTTATGAGGTTAAGCGACGTAGGGTTCATCAGGACTTTTGCGGCAGCGCCTGGGCGACCCAAAGCGCCTCATACGCCCCGCCGTTATGCAACAGATCGCCAGGACTGCCATCCTCGACGACACGCCCATCTTGCAACACAATCACGCGGTCGAAGTTTGCCACCGTAGACAACCGATGCGCGACGGCCAACACCGTGCGGTTTTTCATCAGATCGCCCAAGGCTGTCTTGATGATAGCTTCGGATTGAGAATCCAGCGCCGAGGTGGCCTCGTCCAGAATCAAAACCGGGGCGGCTTTGAGAAATGCTCTCGCCAAACCCAACCGCTGGCGTTGGCCACCGGACAGCATCACCCCACGCTCTCCCACCAGTGTTTCGTAGCCCTGGGGCAGTTGTCGGATGAACTCATCGCAATAGGCATGCCGCGCGGCGGCCAGTACTTCCTCGTGATCGGCGTCCGGACGACCGTAGCGAATATTCTCGTAAATACTGCGGTTAAACAGCGCCGCCTCTTGAGGCACCACCGAAATCTGACGGCGCAGGCTGTCCTGGCTGACCGTGCGAATGTCCCGTTGATCAATCAGGATAATGCCGCTGGACACATCATCGAGGCGTTGAATCAAGCCGATCAGCGTCGATTTACCGGCCCCGGAAGACCCCACGATACCCACCCGCTGCCCCGCCGGAATAAACAGCGACAAATGCTCGAAAACCCGTCGACCGCCCGGGTATTGGTAACCCACGTCGACCAGCTCGATGTTGCCTTGGGAAGTGGACAGTTCGGTATCGACGTCCAGCAACGCGTAAGGCTGAATGATGATGCGTAAGGTTTCGGCAATGGCACCCATCTGCTGGGCGGCGTCCACCAAGGCCAGGGCCAAGTCCCGGGAGCCATGCAAAATCCGGAATGTCAGCGCGCTGACCATTACTACATCACCCGCCGTTACGCTGCCTGCGCGCCATTCCAGCAACGCCCAGGCCAGCATGCCACCCGCCATTAACGACAGGCAGACGTCGTGCAGCATCCGCGCCGACTCCAGATAGATCCAACTGCGCCGTTGCGCCTGGGCTTCTACGCCAATCGCCTGAGACAAGCGCTGGCCTTCCCGCGCTCTGGCGGAGAAGGCCTTGATGGTCCATACGTTGGACACCAGGTCAACGAGTTCGCCCCCTACCCGCGCCGACTGAGCAGCAAAGCTCATGTGCCGCCCACGGCCCCTGACACCAAAAAAGGTGATCAGCGTAGCGACCACCGTCACACAACCGATCAACGCCAGCGCCATGCCGACGTTCACGCTATTGAGCAGCAATACCGCCCCGATGAAATCCACGCACGGCGGCACGATTTTCCAGATAAAGCCGCCGTAGATCCCTCCAGCAGCAGCCCCAGTGGCCGAAATCCGATTTCCCAGTGCCCCGGCAAAATGCGTCGAAAAGTAATGCATGGGGTGACCGGTCAAATGATTGAAAAGGTCAACGCGCAAATCCGCACAACTGGCGATAACGGTACGCGACCCCAACCAACCGCCAAGGCGCCACAACAGGTTCTCGAGAACAATCAAGCTGATAAACAGCGTAAACGGCTTCCAGATCGAAACCGTTGCGCGATCGCCCAGGGTCATGATGTCGACCAGCAACTTCATGCCGTATTGCACGGCCACCGCGCACAATGCGGCGCCAATGATTAATATAAAAAGCGTGCCAAACTGCCAGGGCCTTAGCCGGATATAGCGCAGCAAAAAAGCCAGTGGCTGGCCGGGCAACGGTACGTTCGCCTCCCGGTCAGTTTTCATCTAGACGCACTCACTGCCAATCACACCCAGCGCCGCGTGGGGTTTATTGCCCAGCAACGCAAAGTGCTGCTGCTGCGCGTGAAGCTCCAACGCCAGCGCCTCGTCCGCTGGCCTCCGTCCCTGGCCGTCGGCATACCCAAATAACCCTGCCGGGCAATGCCGGTCATCGTCCCAACCAGGATAATCAAGAATGGGGTACCAGCAGATCCCCTCAATCGGGACGCCACGGGTCATCGCCTGCGTCGCCTGCTCGCAGACATACTTAAACCAACTCGCCCGTTCAGGCCCTTCCCATCCGGTTTCGGATATCAGGATCGGCCGCTGATACCGCCGCCACGTCTCAGCCAACATGCCCGCCAAAGGACGGTAGCGATAATCCCCGCGCAAAATGCGCCCTCCGCTACGAAGCCACTGGTTATGCGGATAAAAATTAACCCCGATGATATCCAGGTAATCCGGTTTACCACCGAGGCCTGGCCAGCGGGCACCGGTCAACAAATCCCACGCCTCGAATTGCGACAGGCGATATTCTTCCGCCGCAGCGGTGTCCTCTTGCCGAGGGCTGTCCGCTATGACGTTGATGATAGGGTCAGTCTGAACAAACCGCGCACGAGGTTCCACGGCACGGACTGCTTCGATGGCCGCGATGCTGGCGCGCACCAACTGATGCTTGAGCTCAGTCCCGCGCCCTCGTGCACTCGGTTCGAAATAACCGACGTCACCACCGGCCCATGCCCAAAACGAGATTTCGTTCACCAGGGAATAGAACGGAATCTGATCCGACTCCTCGCGCACCACCCTGGCCGCGGCGGCCGCGAACCGGGCGAAGCGCTCAACGAATTCAGGACGCCAGATGTCCAGTCCTTCCGGGCAGCCATAATGGGATAGATCCCAGATAACCTGAGTCCCTTGAGCATTAGCCGCCCGCAGCATGGGCAGAAAACTGCTCCAGTCATAGTGCCCGGATTGCCCTTCGATGAGGTGCCAGCGCAGGCCATCGCGGACACTGGTGATCCCCGCTGCTGCCAGCTGTGCGTAATCGTTTCCAGCCCAGCGCTCGTGCCCGCTGGACTGGATAAGATCGAGGCGTTTACCGTCTTGGCGGCGATGGGTAGAACACTCGAAACCACCCATGAAAAAACTGTCAAACAGTTGCGCCTGATGCATGCTCAATTCTCGACAGCGATGGGTTGCTGGGCATACAGCGCCTGCCCTACTTCGGCCTCGGCGTCGGCGATTCGTTTGTACAAGGCCAACGCCTGGCCCACAACCTGGTCCATGTTGTAATACTTGTACGTCCCCAACCGCCCAAGAAAAGTAACCTCGGGTGTTTTTTCAGCCAGGGCTTTGTAACGCGCATACAGCTCGGCGTTTTCTGGCCGCGGGATCGGATAATAAGGATCGCCGTCTTCGCACGGAAATTCGTAAGTGAGGCTGGTCAACGGGTGTTGCTGGCCGGTCAAGTGCTTGTACTCGGTGATCCGCGTGTAGGGCACCGTTTCCGCCGGATAATTGACCACCGCCACCTTCTGAAACTGCTCCTGATTCACGGTTTCATGGCGGAAGCGCAGGCACCGATACGGTAGACGCCCCAGACAATGACCAAAATACTCATCGATCGGGCCGCAATACACCAGGTGCTGATAACTCACGCGCTCGCGGACCACCTCGAAATCAGTGTCGAGCACGATGTCGATGCCAGGATGATCCAGCATCCGCTCAAACATTTTGGTGTAGCCTTCCAGCGGCATCATCTGAAAGGTGTCGGTGAAATAACGATCATCAGTGGTGGTGCGGGTCGGGATTCTCGAGGTGACCGACTTGTCCAGTTCGGACGGGTCCAGGCCCCATTGCTTGCGGGTATAACCGCGGAAAAACTTCTCGTACAACTCGCGACCAATCTGGTTAATGACCACGTCTTCCGAGGTGCGAATATCGGCCACCGGTTCCGCGCGGCTGGCGAGAAAATCCTGTGCCTGCTCTTCCGTCAACGACAACCCGTACAGGCCGTTCAAGGTCGTCAGGTTGATTGGAATTGGCAACAGATGCTCGTCGACTTGCGCCAACACCCGATGCTCATAAGGGCGCCACTCGGTGAATTCCGACAGGTAATCGACAATGCGTTGCGCGTTGGTATGGAAGATATGGGGCCCGTAGCGATGAACCAGAATGCCAGCCTCATTGAGATGGTCATAAGCGTTGCCGCCGACATGCTCGCGTCGATCAATCAGCAGCACGCGCTTGCCGAGACCTGCCGCTAAGCGCTCCGCCAACACGCTACCGGCAAATCCGGCGCCGACAATTAGATAATCATACGTGAGGCCGCGCCGGGAATTTTCTTCAGCCCTTTCCAAGGTTATTTCAGGCATTCGATTTGCTCCTTGATGTTGGTCCAGGTGTGGTCCCACGACATGCCTTGCAAGGCCTCATCCGCATGCCGATAGAGCGCGTCGAGGTCGTTGCGATAGGCCAATGCTGTCTTGATCGCCCTGGCAAAATCCTCGGCGACACCGGCAATTCGCACCACCGGGCTGTTGCCGTAAGTCCGCACCACATCAATGATCGGGGTGGACACCACCGGGCAACCTCCCGCCAGGTATTCAGGTGTTTTTGTCGGGCTGATAAAGCGTGTGGATTCATTGATCGCAAATGGCATCAAGGCCACATCCCAACCACTGAGATACTCCGGCAACTGCGCATACGCCTTGCCGCCCAGGTAGTGAATATTGCTCAGCCGAGGCAGCATCGCGACATCGATCTTCACCACTGGCCCAATTAATACGAACTGCCATTGCGGATGTTCCACCGCCAGATTCGCCAGCAATTCAATGTCGAAACGCTCGTCTATCACGCCGAAAAAGCCCAAGCGTGGATAGCCAATTGCGCGTTGATCCTCAGGCTCGGCAAGCACCTGACGAGCCTTGGAAAAATGCTCGATATCGACGCTGCTGGGCATTGAATGGACGTTAGGGTGCTGCCCGCGTTTTGCTTCCCAAAGGCTGTGACCTCCGGTGAACACGACGTCGGCACGGGCCAACAACCGGCGTTCTTTATCCAGTAAATCCGGTGGAGCGCCCTTGAAGGCAGACAACTCGTCCATGCAATCGAAGACCGTCACCTGAGGCGACAGATGCTCCGTGAATGCCAGACTCATCGGGGTGAAGTACCACAGCAGCAGTTCCAATGGCGGATGCTCAGCCAAGTAGCCGTCGAGCAATTCACGTTGGATTCGATTCACGGCTCGGGCCGTAAGCCCGGCTGGGATGTGTGGGACCAACACCGTGACGCCACTGGCCTGTACCAACTCCTCGAGCCAGGCGTCAGTACGGTTTGAGGGCAACGGTTCTTCAAAAAAAAGTACTTGATAGTCCAGTGTGAATCGCGACATCAAATGCTGCGGACGTTGATAAACAAACCCCCAGCGCAGGTGTGACAAGCACAGCAACGTGGGCCTGAGGATCGCAGTCAGCACCTCAACGGCTTGGGAAATCTCTTGTTGGTCATCAAGAGCGTCGGGATATTGCGTCTGGGCTTCTTCCATTATTTTGTTCCTCTGGAAAGACGTCGTTACGTATCACCGAGGGCGAAAACACATATCATCTTGCAGCGGATACGCAGATACCAATGAAGGCAACAACACTGTCAACCAGACGCATGACTTCTTGCACAAACCCCCTGTCACGTTTATGTGAGTAAGCTTTTCGTCAAGGCGTTCAGAGCAAATTAAAACGAAGCGACGAAACGTCACCGCCGGTCAGCAACGTACGCTGAACTAGCGCATCGCCCGACTTTCCCATTATCAAGAGCTACGTGATTTCCTGTACAAACCGTCAAAATTTGACGGCAGGTGTGTGGTGTCGTAATTCGCTCGATCTGGCCGTTGTACGGTTTTGCTGTCCGCTTCGCCGGTCAAAGAATGTGCAAGTTCGAGGAATACCCAATGATTCTAGTGACTGGGGGGGCGGGCTATATTGGCGCGCATGCAGTACTTGCCTTACTGCAAAACGGGCATGAAGTCTTGGTGCTGGACAATTTGTGCAACAGCTCCAGCGCTTCTTTGGAACGGGTCACGCGCCTTGCGGGGCGAAGGCCACAGTTTGTCATGGGAGACGTGAGAAGCCGGCCACTGCTGGACAAACTGTTTGCTGCATATCCAATCGATGCTGTGATGCATTTCGCTGGGTTAAAGGCTGTGGGTGAAAGTGTTCGCGAGCCACTCCGGTACTTTGAAACCAACGTCAGCGGCAGCGTGACGCTGTGCCAGGCAATGGCCCATGCCGAAGTGTTTACGTTGGTGTTCAGCTCATCGGCCACGGTGTATGGCGAGAGCGAAACCATGCCCATCTCCGAAAGTGCCGCACTGGGTTTGCCGACTAATCCGTACGGCCATTCCAAACTCATGGCCGAACACGTCATGCGCAGCGTGGCGCATTCCGATCCACGTTGGGCCATCGGCCTGCTGCGTTACTTCAATCCCATCGGCGCGCACCCGTCCGGCCTGCTGGGGGAAGCTCCGAAAAATATCCCTAATAATCTACTGCCCTATTTGTTGCAGGTAGCGCTGAAACAGCTGCCCGCCCTGCGTATTTATGGCGATGATTACCCAACGCCAGACGGCACCGGGATCCGCGATTACTTGCACGTTGTTGACTTGGCCGAGGGTCACTTGATGGCCCTGAACCGCCTGCGCAAGCAACCCGGAATATCCACCTGGAACCTTGGCACCGGTCGCGGTTACTCCGTGCTGGAGGTACTCAAAGCGTTTGAAAAAGTGGTCGGTAAAACCATGCCCGTCTGCGTCGAGCCGCGGCGTAGCGGTGACATTGCGCAGTGCTGGTCGGATCCGAGCAAAGCGCGGGAGGAGTTGGGCTGGGAATCGAAACGGGACTTGAACTGTATGCTTGAGGACGCTTGGCGTTGGCAGTGTCTTAACCCCAATGGTTACGGAGCCGACGCGATGGCCGTTTAATTTCTTTGATACCCGGCCGCGAGTTTCGCGGCCGGATTACATTTGCGCCTAAGCGCTTCGAGTGACGGTCAACACCACTGCCGCTATTCGGTCCACGCTTTCATAGCCGGGGGTGGCCAACTCTTCGCCGAACACATCGGGGTCGAGTTCACGGTACGTCCAGTTGTAGTCTGGATGGTCCAATTGCGTTTTCAACGCGGCAATAAACGGATCGCTGCCTTCGACCATTGCCACACCGGTATACAGCAGCAGCGAGCCGCCAACTGACAATCGGGGCAGCGCTTCTTCAACGATTCGCACGGACAGTTGCGCCCCCAGATCGCCGCCGCCGTGACGATAAGCCCGTTGCCCTGGGTCTTTCATATAAGGCGGATTCGCCACGATGAGGTCGAACGTTCCAATAACGTCTCGCAAGATATCTCTGCGTTCGCAGGACACATTGGTAACGCCCGCCAGCGCCGCATTGACTGACGTCATGCGCAGTGCCATCGGGTTGATATCGGTTGCAAGCACCTGCGCTTCACGCCGCGCCCTGGCAATCAGAATGGCCCCTGCACCTGAGCCGCAACCAATGTCGATGACATGGTTGATCTCATGAAAGCTGCTGTTCAAATGGGCCTCGATCGCCTGGGAAAAACGGTACGTGTCGGGGCCAAAAAATACCGCATCGCTGGCCGTGGTCGGGAAGCCGGAATGAGCCAGCAGCAGGTCACCCAGACTTGACCATCTGACGGTGCTGGCCAAACCGGTTGATCGCTCCTCGACAATGCCGGCCTGACGCATCTGCTGCAACTCATCGGCGGACATCAGCGAGGGTGAAAAAGATCGACTCCAACCGAAGACATCACGCAACGTAGTCGCCATTCGCGTCCCCGCTCGTTCGTTGACCCGACGATGGGTCAACGGGGTCACGGTAGTGAAGTGATAACCGTCGGCCTGAAGGCGTCGGCCCAGTTGCAGCAACGCGGTGTCTGCGGCCAATTGCTCGTCATCGGCGTGCATGCTGATCTCCTGTAATAACGCTTATTGCCCGATAAATTCGGCGAACATGCGGGTGGCCAAGAGCCCTGCCGGCGTCGAATGCCGCCCTGGCGACATGCGGTCGATCAGGTACAGAAGCTGATTGTGTTGGCTCATGATCTGCAGCTCAGTGCGCAAGCGGTCCAGATCCATGTCCACCGACTTGGCCGGTAGACCGGGTGGTATGTCGCGATGGCTTGTGGCTTCGCTGGGCATAAACCGCGAACGGGCGTTGGCGGTAAATGCGCTGCGCGTCCGGGCCAGCGATTGACTGCCTTGCGGCTGCCAGTCCCCGCTGATCCAGTCACGCAGCAGTTGTTTTTCATAGGGGCTGAACACCCCGAACATAGACGCACCCGCACCCTCGATCAGTTGCCAAAACCGGCTCAGTTGTGGGTCTTGATGACGTTTTATCCAGCCTTTGTTTTCCAGCGCAGACAAAAACCCTGGGATTTTTCCGGGTTCGTGCAGCCACTCGTTAACGGTGCGGCCTTCGAATTTGCAGTAGTCGGAATGCATGTGCTGACCAAAACTGCGTTTGCGCTCCAACATCTGCACGACTTCTTGCTGAAGGTCGAACGACTGGATGACTGCAGTGGTATTCAAACCCAGGTCATTGAGTCGATAACCCAAGGCCACCCGCCGGTAAAAGTCCCTCGGGTTGCTGTCGACGGGCATCAACTGCAAGACCGATTGCGCGGCCCTGCATGCATGCCCAGAGCTGGCGTTATCGATGGTGACGTGCAATGTGAAGTAATACGGATCGATGCCCAGTTCGCTGAGTTCGTAAGCGGTGATCAGCAAATGCAGCGGCAGTTGTTCATAACCGAGGTTGAAGCCGATGACTTCGGGTAAGAAATGCCGTGCGTTGTAGCCGAGCGCCAACTGCAACGCGCCCTGCAGATAATGCTCATCGTGCAGGTCGATTGCCGATTCACAGCCCTGCTCGGCAAGCAATTTGCGATAAATAACCACATGGTTTTGCGCCGGGTCACCGTCACCCAATTCTTCGAGGTACGTGCGAACCAGTCCATCAAAACGGTAATCATCCCAATGCCGCAGGGTGCCATACAGCCACGCGCCATCCACTGCCTTGCTCGGAGCAACGCATTGCAGAAAGTACAGCGCATGTGCCTTGTTGGTGAAAAACCGTCTGGCCCCACCATTTTTTCGCTGCTTCAGATAGTCAGCGTATTGCTGACCCACTGCGGTGGAATTGGCTTGGACCCATGCTTCCAGATCGGCTGGATTTTCAGGAAGGTCGCACGGCGCCTCACCGACCATGGCCAATTGTTGGTGCAGGAACTCACGGGCATCGGACACACAGTCGGCGTCTGGCCCGCGCATCAGGTCATCGTAAAGGTGTTTTATCGCGCCTGGGGCCTGTACCGAACAGGCGGAGGCAATCGGGTCCAAAGCAGGCATTCGAAGAGTATTCATGGCAACTCCATACTAAGACGGGGGCCTTTTCGGCGCCTCCGGCCAGACCTCCTTAGGCCTGCGCATACATAACGGAGCCACGGCGACCGTAGAAATTCATTCAATCGAAAAATTGGCAGACCGGTGGAGGGGTTTGCGCCTGTAGGAGCCCATTGGCGTAGGATGGGCGGTCTGCAATTCGCTGTGCTGTCGGAACCCTCGCAATGAGCCGCACTTTCCGCTCGCTGAAAAACTACAACTACCGCATGTGGGCCGGCGGCGCGCTGGTATCCAACGTTGGTACCTGGATGCAGCGTACAGCCCAGGACTGGTTGGTGCTTACCCAACTCACCCACCGAAACGCCACGGCCGTCGGCATCGTCATGGCGTTGCAGTTCGGGCCCATGCTGTTGTTGCTGCCATTGACCGGGTTGGCGGCTGATCGTCTGGATCGAAGAAAACTCCTGCTTACCACCCAAGCGTGCATGGCCGTACTGGCTTTGGGGCTGGGTTTGCTGACGGTTGCTGGCTGGGCAGAGTTATGGTCGGTCTACGTATTCGCCTTACTGCTGGGCTGTGTCACGGCGTTCGATGCGCCAGCGCGACAAACGTTTGTGGCGGAGCTAGTGGGCGATGAAGACCTGTCGAACGCGGTGGCACTGAATTCCACTTCATTCAACGCCGCGCGGATGATCGGTCCCGCCATCGCGGGTGGGCTCATTGCCTCGATCGGCACCGGTTGGGTATTTCTGCTCAATTCGGTCACCTATATTGCGGTGATCGTTTCCCTGCGCATGCTCCGTGTCGGCGAATTGCACCTCAGCATCAAGGCACCGCGAACCCGTGGAGGCTTCGCCGAAGGCCTGCGCTACGTGTGGAAACGTCCCGACCTGAAAGCTGCGTTGTTCATGCTGTTTCTGATCGGCACCTTTGGCCTCAACTTTCCGATTTTCATCTCCACCATGTCCGTCACTGTATTCCACACCGGGGCCGGCCAATATGGGCTACTGGCGTCGATGATGGCGATTGGATCGGTCATCGGCGCGCTGCTGGCCGCCCGGCGTGCCCGACCCCACGTTGGATTGTTGCTTGCCGGGGCCACTGTCTTCGGCGTCGGTCTGACAGTCGCCGCGATCATTCCTGACTATTGGATGTTTGGCATTGCGCTGGTCGTCATTGGTGTCTCGGCGCAAACCTTCAATACAACGGCCAACAGCCTGGTGCAGCTGTCCACCGAGCCTGAAATGCGCGGGCGGGTCATGGCGATCCTGCTGGCCATCGCCATGGGCGGCACCCCACTCGGCGCGCCCATCGTGGGTTGGGTAGCAGATCTATATGGCCCGCGCTGGGCCCTCGGCATTGGCGCAGCGTCAGGGTTTTTCGCCGCAGCGGTCGGGCTTCACTATTTGATAAAGCACCGCCAACTGCGGGTGAGCTTCAACCACAGACGCCTCCGTTTCAGCATGGACAAGTAATTTCGTCGCCGTTAAGGGCAGGAGCGCGCTTGCGTTGTTTAGAACAATTTTTCACACTTTTTTCAGCGTTAAACCGCCATGCTTTCGCACCGGCCCCACGCACATCACAGCGCCGCTCGCTATTCGTTATCAATGAGGAAAATTTGAATGTCGTTTTTCAGCAGAAACACTGCAGTCCTGGCGCTGAGCCTAACGGCACTCTTGACCGGTATGAGCAGCTTTGCCGCGACCAAACCGGTGGCCAAATCGTCTTCCATACAAAAGGTTTCGATGCTGGATGGGAAATTTGCGTTCAGCTTGCCCACCAGTTATGTAGCCACCCCAATGTCGGATGGCACCGAAAAGACTGGCACAGCAGGGACGACGGGGACGATGTATGCCAACAAGGATGAGAAGCGGGTCATTCTGACCGCTGAAAGAACCCTGCCCGGCGGCATCAGCACGGGTGACAACGACGATGTGTTTCTCGACGGCTCGGTGGCCGACTTCGTACGTCAGCAGAGCGCTGCCTTGCCTGACTTCAAGCAAACCAGCGAAAACAGATTGACCGTCAAGGGGCTTGGCGTTCGCGAGATAGACAGCACCGCTACCATGGGCGGCGGTCATACGCTGAACGCCACATTCCTGTCCGGATCAGGCACCCATGCGATAGTGGTTCAGGTGATCTCCCGGGCAGATGACCAGGCCGGGCACGCTGCGTTGATCAAACGCATCATCGCAGGCTTGAATACCCGCTGAGATACGCTGATCGGTTCAGGACTTGGCGTTAATCAAGGTGTAGAGCGAGGCGTCGAACTGTTGCAGCGCATCGACTTGCACCACACGCTGCCCGTCGATCTCGGCGGCCACTTCTGGCGCTGATTTGCTCATGGCCCACACTGGCGAGAGGTTTTTGCCAGCGTGACCTTCGGCTTTACCGATGTAGTTCAGTTGGGCATCAAAAAACTCGGCGACAATGCTCGCCTGCACGTCCGGGCTGCGTGGCGTGACCAGAACGTTTTGAGTATCCAGCAACACGATCACATCAGGTCTTGCGGCCATCAGCGCATCGAGGTTGTCGTAGAAATCCACCGATTTGAACTGAGCCTGCAATGATGTTTTCAACCAGTCGATGGCCAGTGTTGGGTCTGAACTTGAAACGAACGCTTTCTGAATTTGTTCGTCCATCTGCTGACTGCCCTGCGCCACGGCGTGGTATCGCTCCAGGTAAGCCAGATTTGCCACGGTATTTTCGCTGAAAACAACACCCACCGATTGCGTGTGCTTCAAGGCAACGCCGGAGGACTGGGTGGCAGCTCTGAACACGCCATCCTTGTTGTCGGAATTTTCGGGGGAACCGGTAGCGCATCCTGCCAAGGCGATGACTAGGGCAAGCAAAGCTGCAATTCGAATTTTCATCTCACTTCTCCAAGTGCCTCGGTTGGCAGAACGCCATCCTGAACTATCCTGGAAAAAAGCCCTCCTCCCAAACATCAATGGTGATTATCGACAAAACAGATAATGGCCCAACTGTTCACCCTTAAAGCATCACCCTGCGCAACCGCATCGTGGTATCGCCGATGTGCCAATACTCGGTTTTGAAGGATGCCGCCTTTTTGCCTTGGGCCATGAGAAAGGCCATAGGCATTCAGGCCATTGCGCTTAAACTGCGCGCTCATGAATGAACGACATTTCGCTATGAATTCCGATGCACTGTCTTTGCTGTACGCCTATTTACTCGATGCCTTGAGCACCACCACCGACGAGGCGCGACGCCTGTTTCACGGCCGGGGCCGGCGTTGGCAGGGCCTGGAAAATCTGACGGCCGACTGGCTAAATGGGGTGCTATTGGTCTCGCTGTTCAAAGCGCCTGGAGCGGATGAAATGATCGCATTGCGCGAAGTGCTCGGCGCGCTGCCCCAATCGCCGCAATGGCTGAAGTCCGGTGCCCACGCGCTATTACTCCAGCACCGGTACCTGCAAGACAGCAGCACTGAATGGTTGCTGGGGGAACCGTTTGATACCGGGGTCATCACTGAGAATGCTCTGCACTTCAAACTGGATTTTGGCCGAAACCAAAACACCGGTTTATTCCTCGACATGCGTTACGGTCGAGACTGGGTTCAAGCCAACGCTCATGGCAAGCGAGTGCTTAACCTGTTCGCCTACACCTGTGGCTTCTCAGTGGCAGCGATTGCCGGAGGCGCAGAACACGTGGTTAACCTTGATATGGCCAAAGCCGCACTCAGCCGCGGCCGGGAAAACCATCGACTGAATCAGCATGACCTGAGCCGCGTGAGCTTCCTGGGGCACGACCTGTTCAAATCCTGGGCGCGGGTCAAACGAGACGGTCCTTATGACCTGATCATCGTCGACCCGCCGTCATTCCAGAAAGGCAGTTTTATCCTGACCAAGGATTACCAGAAAATCCTTCGCCGCCTACCAGACCTGCTCAACCCACAGGGCATGGTGCTTGCGTGCGTCAACGACCCGGCCATTGGCCCCGAGTTTCTCACCGAAAACATGGCCATCGAGGCGCCCAGCCTGATCTTCCAGCAGCGGCTGGAAAACCCGCCAGAGTTCGCCGATGAGCAGGTGGAGGGTGGCTTGAAGGCATTGGTTTTTTTATTGAGTGCCAAGAGTGATCATGACGAAGTTGAAGACTGATATGAGCAGCGATGTTTCGTTTCGCTTGGCAACACTGGAAGACGCCCTGTGCATCGGCGCGCTGGGAACCCAAGTGTGGCTCACCACCTACGCCACCGGCGGGATCCGCCCTTCACTGGCACGAGAGGTCATCAAGCATTTTTCACTTGATGCGCTATCGGTCACCCTGGCCAAGCCAGACAGGGTATTGGTGCTCGCCGAGCAAAAAGGTCACCTGGTGGCGTTTGCACAGTTCCGGTATGGCGCTGAACACCCACTGCTCCGCGTCCGCCCAGCCGTCGAGTTAGAGCGTCTTTACGTCCAAGAGGCCTTTACCGGAAAAGGCATCGGCAAACAGCTGCTGCGTGAAACAGAGGCGCTGACCAGCGTACGCGGTGCGAACGCGATCTGGTTAAGTGCCTGGGTCGGCAATCGGCGCGCACTCGCGTTCTATATTGCACAAGGTTACCGAGACATCGGCGGCGATTGGTACTCGTTCGAGGGTGAGGACCACGAGAATCGAGTGTTCGCTAAAAGCCTCAACTAAGCTGCACGTCATCAAGGTCCGCATTGCCGGGAGGGAATGTGATGGCGACAACGCATTTTGACGTATTGATCATCGGCGCCGGGCTGTCGGGAATTGGTGCGGCGTACCGGTTGCAAACCCTTTGCCCGGAGCGGTCTTATGCGCTACTGGAAGGAAGGGCCGAGATGGGCGGCACCTGGGATTTGTTTCGTTACCCCGGAATGCGCTCGGACTCCGATATGTTCACCTTGAGTTACCCCTTCCGTCCCTGGAAAGGTGCTGCAGCAATCGCCAACGGCGCGGCGATTTTGCGCTACATCTGCGACACCGCTCACGCCTTCGGCATCGACCAACACATTCGTTTCAAGCATCAGGTCCAATTGGCCGCATGGTCGTCTGAAGAGGCGCGATGGACGTTGGATGTGCGCATCGCAGACACGCAACAGACGTTGTCCTACAGCTGCAACTTTTTGTACGTGTGCAGTGGTTATTACGACTATGCCGCCGGTTACACCCCGGCGTTCACGGGTAGCGGAGCGTTCACCGGCCGGTTGATTCACCCGCAACACTGGCCGGAAAACCTGGATTACACGGGCAAACGCATCGTCGTGATTGGCAGCGGTGCTACCGCCGTCACGCTGGTCCCTGCGTTGGCAGCCAAGGCCGGGCATGTGACCTTGTTGCAGCGCTCACCCAGCTACATCGCGTCGTTGCCCGAAACCGATTTCATCGCGGACTTTCTGCGACGAACCTTGCCTGAGCGTGTTGCCCACCGGATAGCGCGCTGGAAAAATATCCTGCTCGCCCTCGGCCTTTACCAGTTCTGCCAACGCTTGCCGGTGCTGGCGAGAAGGGTCTTGCGTCATGGCGTGGCCACCAAACTGCCCCAGGGGTTCGCGGTGGACGAGCATTTCAAACCACGCTACCAACCCTGGGACCAACGGCTGTGCCTGGTGCTAAATGCCGACCTGTTCAAGGTACTGTCCTGTGGCAGTGCTTCCATGGTTACTGATCAAATCGACACCTTCACTGCCGGTGGCATTCGGCTCAAATCCGGCCGAGAACTGGCCGCTGACATCGTTGTGACCGCCACCGGGTTGAAACTGCAAGCGTGCGGCGGGATCAAACTGGCTGTGGACGGGCAACAGGTCGCTTTGGCGGACACCTTCGTTTACAAAGGTGCACTGCTGAGCGGTGTCCCTAATTTTGCGTTGTGCGTGGGTTATACCAATGCGTCATGGACCTTGCGCGCCGACCTGTCTTCCCTGTACGTGTGCCGATTGCTCAATCATATGAGCCTTAATGGCCTCAAAGTCGCGACTCCGGTGTGCGACGACAGCAGCGTCGAGCCTCGTCCGCTGCTGAATATTTCCTCGGGTTACGTACTGCGCGCAACCAATGCCCTGCCAAAACAGGGCTCTAAAAAGCCATGGCACTTGCCGCAAAACTACCTCAAGGACTGGATGACCCTCAGGTACGGCAGCGTGGCAGATGGGGTAATCAGGTTTAAATGAGTGGGGGACATACCCAATGTCCCGGTTGAAATTGCGCGGGGCATCCGGGCCCGCTTCGCGATCCGTGCCGAACAAGCCCGCTTCTACCATTCGATTTCGCGGATTTGGACGGGCCTCACATGAAACACCAAAACCAGTCTATCGTTACTCACCTGCCCGCCCCTGGGCACGTCGCAACGGAGCCCCTTTTATGATCACCAGCCAGAGCCGAGCGGGCCTTGAGACCTTGTGCCAGTTAATGGCCGACAGGCCGTTTCTGGTGTTGACCGGGGCTGGGATCAGCACTTCTTCCGGGATTCCGGACTATCGCGACAAGGACGGCGTGCGCCGGGGCAAGGCGCCGATGATGTACCAGGACTTCATCAATGCGCCCAGCGCACGCCAACGCTATTGGGCGCGAGCGATGCTGGGGTGGCCGCGTATCCGCCTGGCGCGGCCCAATGCAGCACATGAAGCATTGGCCGAGTTGCAGGCGCGGCAATTGATTAATGGGGTCATCACGCAAAACGTCGACACGCTGCACGATCAGGCGGGCAGTCGCGATGTGATCGAGCTCCACGGCAGCTTGCACCGGGTGGTGTGCCTCGATTGCGAGCAACGCACTGATCGCGATGTGATCCAGGAGCTGCTGGAAACGCAAAACCCCTACCTGTCGGGCGTCGATGCGGTTCAAGCGCCGGATGGCGATACGTTGCTCGACCCGGCGTTCGAAGCGCGTTTCCACGTACCCCACTGCCCGTATTGCCAAGGTGATCGCTTGAAACCAGACGTGGTGTTTTTCGGAGAAAACGTCGCTCAAGCCACCGCCATCAAAGCCATGCACAGCGTCGAACAGGCCCAGGGCCTGTTGGTCGTCGGCTCTTCGCTGATGGCTTTTTCAGCGTTCCGCTTGTGCCGGGCAATCGCCGATCAACGGAAACCATTAATCGCCATTAACTTCGGTAAAACCCGTGCCGATGATTTTCTCGACCTGAAAATCGAAGCGTCCTGTGAAGCTCTGTTGCCACTGATCGCCGAGCGACTGGGCGAATTCGACTAGCTTGTCGAGCAGCATGGCCTTCGAACATCACGGGCGAGTGCGACACGGCGGCGCACCCCTTAACTAATCCGATCAATCCCTGGTTTAGCGTGTCAGATCAAGAGGCTCGGCGACATCTCGGGCATCGTTGCGAACACACAGGGGTTGGCCATGTACGAATACCTTGTAGATCGAATGAGCATTGCAGATCTGATTAACGGCTGGATCTATCAAGATCTGGCGCAATGGGACAATTTGCGCGAATTATTTCACCCCGAGGGCACTATCGAAGTCACTTGGTTTGAAGGCTTGTTCAGCGACTTCGTTGACGCCTCGATGCAGATGGGCAGCTCCGATCTGCGCACCAAACACTTCATCGCCGCACCCATGGTTACCTTTAATGCAAGTCGGGCCATCGTAGAAACCAATGCCATGATCGTCGGCGAAAACGTGAAATGGGGATTGGGCTGCAGCGTGCATAATCGTTTTTATGACTGGGTTGAGCAACGCAACGGTGTCTGGAAAATCATCAAACGCCAGAGCATTTACGACATGGGTTCGTTCACCTTCCCCCAAGGAGTAGTCGAAGTTGATTTAGAGATCGTGCAGCGCTATCCACGGGAGTATGCGCCGCTGGCCTACGTACTGGAAAAAAGCGGTTTTCCGGTGACCCGAGTGTTTGCCACCAAGGGCAGTCAGATGGAACAGGACATGAAAACGGCTGGGCAGAACTGGCTGGCGCGTTGAACTCTTATCAAACCCCGCATACTCATTGAATTTACCCAAAAAATTAAATGGTAGGGGCGGGGTTAGCGGTGCGACAATGGGTCAGCTCTCCCAGTCAGCCTTGGCGATTTCCAACCCGTGCAGGCCCTTATAAGCCGCGCGCTCCGGTTGTTTCCAGCCTTGCAGCAGGCTGTCATCGAGTTGGTAGATCTCGACCCCCAGCGGTCGGCAAACGGTCAGCGGGTCTTGCGCATCAGGTCCCCACATGGCCAACGACAGGTCACCACCGGGACAGGTGGACAACGCGCACAACACGTCAATCTCAGCGAAAAACTCAAGGTAGTCGCCCTTCTTCGCCGGGCAGGCTTTCATGAAGTACATGTCGTCGTGATTGAGCCCGGTGCATTGAAAGATGTTCAGCACATCGTGCACGTCAAACTCGGTCAGGCCGTGGGGCAATACCGCACGGGTCAAGTTGGAGTGACAGTGATGGTGGAAATCTTCGCCGGTCAGCATCTTGTTCACATACGGATCGCAGCGGGTGCCGAGTAAGTCATGCAGGCGACCGCCGTGCTCGTCGATGCCGTAATCCGCCAGACTGTCGTCAGTGATGGTCGCCATTGGCCGCAGAAATGGCAGGTTCGACCACAGACGATCATAAGTACTGACATGGGCGCCTTGCAGTTGCCGAGTACGCGCTGCCCACATGCGTTCGCGCGGGTCATGGGCATTCCAGATATTGAAGTCGCCCACTTGCGGGCCGACTGGCGTTGTCACCCGAAACACTTGCCCCGCCGAGACTTTCCAGGCACGCCCGGTGCGGATCGGTACTTCGAACTGCTCCACCAACGTACGGGCGTCGGTCTGTTCGCGAATGCGCTCGTAGAATGCTTTGTCGACGTTGAGCGCTGAGCCTTTACTGACCTGATAGGCCGCAGGGTAGTCTTTGTACATGGGGCGATGGCCTCTTGCTGAAAAAAAGGGCTGACACATTCGGCTGAATGAATGTAACAATTTATCGCATAAAAAACGCCACCTTCCTCCCATGGATTTGGAAAGCCTCGCATGTCCTCGCTCTCGCCCTCCGCCGCGCCCGCCGCTGCCGCCCTCTGTGACGGGATAAACCCGGTTCGGGCTTCGATTATTTCCGCGCGTATCGACCGTCTGCCCGGGGTCGCAACGTTGTGGCGGCTGGTGGCATTGCTGTCGATCGGTGGATTTTTCGAACTGTATGACTTGTTCCAGACCGCCTATATCAGCCCGGGGCTGATCCGCGACGGTATTTTTGCCACCGGCAATCTGGGCGTGTTTGGCTTTTCCGACCAGGCCGCATTCGCCTCGGCGACCTTTCTCGGCCTGTTCCTCGGTGCAAGCTTGCTCAGTCCAGTTGCCGACCGCTTCGGACGTCGGGCAATCTTCACCGTTGCGTTGATCTGGTACACCGTCGCCACCGTGCTGATGGGCATACAAAGCTCGGCGCTGGGGATTATCGGTATGCGCTTTCTGGTGGGTATCGGGCTCGGTGTCGAGTTGGTGACCATCGACGCCTACCTCTCAGAGCTGGTGCCGAAACGGATGCGCAGTTCAGCATTCGCTTTCGCCTTCTTTGTGCAATTTCTGTCGGTGCCGGCGG
The DNA here is from genome assembly GCF_028293835.1 of Pseudomonas sp. Lineage (GTDB taxonomy): Bacteria > Pseudomonadota > Gammaproteobacteria > Pseudomonadales > Pseudomonadaceae > Aquipseudomonas. Next base: position 10,177 of record NZ_JAQGNX010000105.1, on the reverse strand, counting down.
TGGCGCTAATGTCTTGGTGGCTGGTGCCGCAAGCACCGTTCGGTGTATCCGGCTGGCGCTGGGTGGTACTGGCCAGTGCGGTGTTTGCGCTGTTCATCTGGTGGCTGCGCTCGCGTCTGCCTGAGTCGCCGCGCTGGTTGGCACAACAGGGCCGGTTCGAAGAAGCCGAACGGATCATGGACACGCTTGAAGCACGCTGTCTGCGTGACCACGGCAAAGCATTGGATCAACCGGAGCCGGAAGCGGTGAGCGTTGAAGGCGTAGGACGCTTTGCCGATATGTGGCAACCGCCCTACCGCCGCCGTGCATTGATGCTGATTGTATTTCATGTGTTTCAAGCGATTGGGTTCTTTGGTTTCGGCAACTGGTTGCCTGCGTTACTGTCGGGACAAGGCGTAAGCGTTACCCACAGTTTGATGTACGCCTTTATTATTACGCTGGCGTATCCACTCGGGCCGCTATTATTCGTCAAGTTCGCCAATCGTTTCGAAAACAAGTGGCAGATCGTCGGCTCGGCGTTGGGAAGCATGGTCTTTGGAACACTGTTCGCACTGCAGACTTCAGCGCTGGGACTGATTGTCTGCGGGGTCATGATTACCTTCTGCAACGCCTGGCTGAGTTTTGCGTATCACTCTTATCAGAGCGAATTGTTCCCGACTAATATTCGCGCACGTGCCGTGGGGTTCTGTTACTCCTTCAGTCGCTTATCGACCGTGTTCAGCAGTGTGTTGATTGGTTTCTTTCTCGATCACTTTGGTACCTCAGGGGTACTGACCTTCATCGTCATCAGCATGTTGATTGTGATGATCACCATCGGCCGTTTCGGCCCGCGCACCCGTAACCTGGCGCTGGAAAACATCGCTCATCACTGAACTCAGCTCTGTGCCCACTCAACGTCCGTAATGCCGAAATGCTCGGCATACGGGCGCGAAACACGCGGCACCTTTTCTAACCGGTACTTAGGGATTCGGCCAATGCCAGCATCGACACTTGCATGATGCCAGGCTTCGGTGTTGTCCATAAACTCAGCGCTGATGTAGAAAGATCTGAAACTGCCATTGAGCAAGTAATCAATTCTGTAGTGCTTGGATACGTTCATCTAACGGCGGCCTCATCAACTCAATCCTAGAGTTTTTAATGACCTCTGGGGATTAGCAAAAATTCCATGGTTATGTCCAAGCGGTATAACAGCAACTCAGGTGGATACAGACGCTTACTAACTGCAATCGAATGAGTGTGTCAGGATGCCAACAATGTATAGGAGCCAACGTGTTGGCGAAGCGGTTTGATGCCCGGTCAATGATGGCGTCTCGCCAACAAGTTGGCCCCTACGCGAATATGCGTCAGCGAATGCCCAGGCGTTTTGCCAGGCGACTGAGGTTGGCTCGATCAATATTCAACTCGCGGGCGACGTCGGCCCACTTACCTTGGTGCCGATTCAGCGCCTCGCTGATCAATGCCTTCTGATAAGCGTCCACAGACTCCTTTAGCCCTTCGCCCTGTTTGACCCTTGGCGTGTCCCGCTGCAAGTCCGGTTCAACGTGCACAGGTTGCGTTTCCATCCCCAATGACTGCGCATCAATAGTCAGGATACGCGGCCGTTCCGCGTGGGTTGAAAGCGCCTTGAGCGTGGCGCGGCTGATCAGGTGTTCCAGCTCGCGAACATTACCCGGCCATGCATAACCCACCAGTAATTTTTGCGCCTCCGGGTTTATGCGCAAACTGCGCAGGCCCATACGCGCGCGGTTCTCTTCAAGGAAAAACCCGGCCAACAACAGCACGTCCCGCCCGCGTTCTCGCAACGGCGGCACGCGCAACGGGTACACGCTCAAGCGGTGGTAAAGGTCCGCGCGAAAACGCCCCGCGCGCACCTCGTCGGCGAGGTCGCGGTTGGTCGCCGCAATGATCCGCACGTCAACATGGTGCTCCTGATCAGAGCCGACCCGCTGCAATTGACCGCTCTGCAATACCCGTAGCAGTTTCGCCTGAACCGCCAGCGGCAGTTCGCCGACCTCGTCGAGAAAAATAGTCCCACCGTGGGCAAGTTCAAACTTGCCGCTGCGCCCATTGACTGCACCGGAAAACGCGCCTTTGACGTGGCCAAACAGTTCGCTTTCGACCAGTAACTCAGGCAACGCCGCGCAGTTCAGGCTGATCAGGGGTTTGTGCGCCCGAGGCGATTGTAGATGGATCGCTTCGGCAACCAACTCCTTGCCAACACCGGTTTCGCCGGTGATCAACACCGATAACGCGCTGTTACCCACCAGGTGTATTTCTTGCTGCATACGCTTGTGCACGGGACTTTGGCCGATTAATTCCCGTGGCCCGCGTCCGCCCGCTGCGCGTTTGTAGACCTCGGCCAATTGACGCTGGTCTTCAAAATTACGCGCCAGCTGATTGATCCGCTCGCTGGCCATCACCGTGGCCGCAGCCAGGCTGGCAAACGCTTCAAGGTTATCCAGATCGACTCGGCCAAAGGTCGAGGGGTCCAGGGCATCCAGGGTGATCAGGCCCCAGGGCTTGTCCTGAAGAAAGAGCGGACAGCCAAGGCAATCGTGGACCTCAAGATGTCCCTGGTGATCTTCGACCAGGCCATCGTAGGGATCGGGCAAGCCGCAGTCAGCAGAAAAGCGTGTCGGGCCACGGTTTTGCAAAAGAATTTTCAGTCGCGGATGTTCTTCAACCTTGAAGCGTCGGCCCAAGGTATCGGGACTCAAGCCCTCCACCGACAGCGGCACCAGCACATCACCCTCAAGCTTGAGCAACGCCACCGCATCGCACGGCAGCAATTGACGTAACGAATACAGCAGTCGTCGATAGCGCTCATGGTCGGGCAGTTCCCGGGACAGATCAGCCACCAACGGCACCAGCGCAAGCAATAACGGATTGGTCATAATGACTCCATGAGTGTGGTCATCAGGACCGCGCTCGCATTATCAAAATGACACGGAAAAATAGCAACCAGGGCCGACGCCGGGAACATACCTTGTAGAAGCCAACGTGTCGGCGAAGCGATCCCCTACATATTCGCCACCCGTTCCAGGGCCTCTTCCTTGTGCATCGCCAAGTGCCCGGTCTTGTCGCTTTTGACTTCGTATTGCGGATGCTCTTCGGAAGCATGCCGAGTGCGGCCCATGAACTCGACTTCCGCCACGTGCACTTTAGTGACCTTGCCGATGATGTGACCGGCTTCGGAATTCCAGCGCACGTGGTCGCCGACCTTGAAGGTGTGGCTCATGACTGTCTCCTTTTTTCCTTATTATTAAGACGCTGAAGGACCTTTACGGCTGCCACTGCGTGTCGTCATGGTCCAGTTTGCGATCGAGAAAACTGGCTGCGCTGATCAACGCCAGGTGACTCAACGCTTGGGGGGTGTTGCCCAGGTGGCGGCCATGGGTGTCAAACTCCTCTGCGTATAACCCCAACGGATTGGCATAGCGCAACAGTTGTTCAAACTCCAGGTGCGCCTGCTCAACTCGACCCGCACGGGCCAGGCACTCGACGTACCAGAACGAACAGGCAGTAAACGCGCCCTCTTCCCCGCCCAGCCCATCGTCGGACACTTCATCGTGACGGTAGCGATAGACCATGCCGTCACGCACCAGATGTCCCCCAATGGCCTCCAGTGTCGACAACCAACGGGGGTCACTGGCACCGACGAAGCGCACCAGTGGCATTAACAACATCGACGCATCCAGGTTGCGACTGCCAATGTGCTGGACGAAATGCCCAAGGTCCTCGTTCCAGAAGTTCTTCCAGATATCGTCGTGAATCGCTTGGCGTTCTTTGTCCCAACGATCAAACGGTGCCGGCAGCGAACGCTTGAAGGCCAGGCGCAAGGCTCGGTCCAGCGCGACCCAACACATCAGGCGAGAATGCAAAAAATGCTGATCCTGGCCGCGCATTTCCCAGATACCCACATCCTTTTCTCGCCACTTCTCACACACTTGGTCCACCAGACGCGTGGCATTTTTCCAACCATCGTAGGAAATCGCCTCGCCGTATTTATTGGCCAGGTACACCGCATCCATCAGCTCGCCGTAGATATCCAGCTGGGTCTGTTTATAGGCGTCATTGCCGATGCGCACGGGGGTGGCGCCGCCATAACCTGACAAATGCGTGAGCTCTTCTTCAGGCAGCTTCTCGTGACCGTCGAAGGCATAGAGAATCCCGAGATCCTGCGAGTCGTCGCAGCAATCGCCCATACGGGCCCGAATCCAATGCATAAAAGCATTGGCTTCATCGATGTGACCCAGACGCATAAAAGCGTACACCGTGAAAGACGCGTCGCGAATCCAGGTGTAGCGATAATCCCAATTGCGGGTGCCGCCCGTAGTTTCCGGCAAGCCAAAGGTCGCGGCGGCAACGATGCCGCCGTGCTTGCGTGACGTCAGCAGCTTCAAGGCCAAGGCCGAACGGTGTACCGTTTCACGCCAACGTCCACGGTAATTGGACTTGGCGCTCCAATTGCGCCAAAAACTTAAGGTCTCATCCATGTAGCGCTGGCATTTCCCGGCATCAATTTCCGGATCGTCTACCCCGCCGAGGATGAACTCGACGAACTCGCCCTGTTTCAGTTCAAACTCGGCTACGGCGCTATGGCCGTCGAGCTGCATCGGCTGGGTCCCGGATAAACGCATCCCCGGCTGGCCTGGCGCAGAAAAACATACGTCTTCGCCGTCCATACGCGCTTCGGTGGGTGCCCGGCTGTAATCCAGCCGCACCGCGCAGCGCAGGTGAATCATCGCCCGGCCATAGCGCACGTTGATCCGACGCACGATTCGCGGCAGATCATCTTCGCTGTGGGCGATGGGCATCAGGTCAGTGACTTCGATCACCGCCTCTTCTGCAATCCATCGAGTTTGCAGGATATTGGTTTCTGGCAGATAGATTTGTTGCCGGCGGGCGTCGGGCAAGTCCGGCGCCAGCTGAAAAATGCCGGCCTGCGGGCTATCAAGCAGCGCGGTGAAGATGGATGGGCTGTCAAAATCCGGCCAGCAACAGAAATCAATACTGCCGGTGTCTGCGACCAACGCCGCGCTGCGCATATCGCCGATAATCCCGTGGTTCTCGATAGGGCTTTGCGCTTCGTTTCTATCAACCATTGTCGCGGAACTCCGGGTACAGGCTCATCCCGCCGTCGATAAACAGCGTGGTGCCATGGACGTAATCAGAAGCGTCCGAGGCCAGCCACACCACCGCGTTGGCCACATCCTCAGCATCGCCGACCCGACCATAGGGAATCAGCTTCAGAAGCTTTTCCAGCGCCGGGCCCTGAGTGGCCGCCTCATTGATCGCAGTATGAATGGCCCCCGGCGCAATACTGTTGACGCGAATACGCTGCTGTCCTACTTCCTGCGCGATGCTGCGCATCAGCAGGTCGACGCCACCTTTTGAGGCAGCATAATTGGCGTGCCCGGCCCATGGAATAAGCTGATGGACCGAGCTCATGTGGATGATTTTTCCCACCGCACGGGACACGCCAGGCCGATCGCCCTGTTTGGCGAACTGGCGCAAAGCCGCCCTGGCACATAAAAACTGCCCGGTAAGATTGACCTCAATGACGGTGTTCCATTGCTCCAAACTCATCTCGGTGATGGGCGAATCCTTCTGCAACCCGGAGTTCGCGACGAGGATATCGAGATAACCGAACGCCTTAATGGTTTCTGCAAACAGGCGTTCTACCTGATCTTCCTTTGAAACGTCGGCGCCAATGGCAATGGCCTGGCCGCCCGCTGCACGAATTTCGTCCACCAATTGTTCGGCAGGTTCCGCATGGGAGTTGTAATTGATCACGACCGCCGCACCCGCCGCCGCCAGGGCTCGCGCCGCACCTGCCCCCAGGCCCGAACTCGCACCGGTGACCAGAGCGACTTGCTGTTTGAGTGAAATAAGCATGGGTCATTCAGCCTCTCGGTTAGCCTGTAAAAGCTGACCGGCGCGGCTACCCGTAAGTTCATTTGGCCCGGTACATGGCTCCCCCTGCTAAAGCCGAGGTAGACGGTAGGACATCCAGCTTTCTAAACTACCGTGTTACATCACGCACGTGTTTTTGGCTATTTGGCCAAAGGTGGATGTTCAGGGGACGGCAACCGATGAATCGCAACGAATTGCGCAAGGCTGACATCAACTTGATGGTGGTTTTCGAGACCCTCATGCAGGAGCGCAACGTAACCCGTGCGGCCGAAAAACTGTTCCTCGGCCAACCCACCATCAGCGCCGCGCTTAACCGCTTGCGGGCGCTGATGAATGACCCGTTATTCGTTCGCGTCGGACACCGCATGGAACCCACCGCCAGGGCACTGGAGATCATTCAGCACCTGTCACCGGCACTGGACGCCATGTCCACCGCGCTGAGCCTGACGCGTGATTTCAATCCCGCCGACAGCACCATGACCTTTCGCATCGGGCTGTCTGACGACGTCGAATATGGGCTGCTGCCTGCGCTGTTGCGGGCGATCCGCATAGAAGCACCGATGATCGTCATCGTGGTCAAACACGTCGATCACTGGAATATGTCGGAATTATTGATGTCCGGTGAGATCACCGTGGGCATCAGTCGCACGGAAGATTTACCGGCTAACGCCAAGCGCAAGCAGTTGCGCGCCATGCACCCACGCGTGCTGCGCGCCGACCAGTCATCAACACCGTTGACCCTGGACGAATATTGTTCGCGCCCGCATGTGGTGGTTTCGCACACCGCCAATATCAGCAGTTTCTCCGATGAGTGGCTGCGAGCAATCGGCCGCAAACGGCATGTGGTGTTATCAATCCCGCAGTACAGCACATTGCCAGCACTGATGGCCGGTACTGATTTGCTGGCGAGCTTGCCCGATTACACCTCGATGGCCATGGCAGCGGCCGCCAGGGGATTATCTGATGAGCCGCTGCCGTTCGTGACCCCAACGCTGGACTTATCCATGGTCTGGCTGAGCCTGAGCGACAGCGATCCAGCCGAACGCTGGTTGCGCGGCAGGTTAGAGGCATTCATGAGCGACCGGACACCGGTGCCAATCGCAGTGCCCATCAGTGTAGGAAGCAGCCTTAACCAAATCGACCCGTGATGTAGTCTTCGGTCTGGGTTTTTCCGGGTCTGGTAAAGATGGTGTCGGTGTCGCCGTGTTCGATCAGTTCGCCCATGAACATGAACGCGGTGTAATCCGATACCCGTGCCGCTTGCTGCATGTTGTGGGTGACGATGATCACGGTGAACTGCTCTTTAAGGTCGGTGATCAACTGTTCGATACGACCGGTGGAGATCGGGTCGAGGGCTGAAGTCGGCTCGTCGAGCAATAGCACTTGCGGACGCAACGCGATGGTACGGGCAATGCACAGGCGCTGCTGCTGACCGCCGGAAAGGCTTTGGGCGCTATTTTTCAGCTTGTCTTTGACTTCGTCCCACAGTGCCGCGCCATGCAGGGCCTGCTCGACACGCTCTTCCATCTCCCGGCGGGTGAGCTTTTCGTGGTGGCGCACGGCGTAAGCAATGTTGTCGAAAATCGACATCGGGAACGGCACCGGCTTCTGGAAAACCATGCCGACGTGGCTGCGCAACCGGTTCATTGAATAACCTGGGGCAAGAATATTCTCGCCGTTGAGCAGCACTTCACCCTTGGCTTCCTGCTTGGGATACATCGCATAAATACGGTTGAAGACCCGGAGCAACGTGGACTTCCCGCAGCCCGACGGGCCAATGATTGCGGTGATGCGCTTCTCGGGAATGTCCATGTTGATGGATTTCAGCGAGCGTTGTTCGTTGTAGAAGAATTCCAGGTCGCGCACGCGAATCTTGGTTTTTTCGTTGGCTAGGGCGAGGTTATTCATCAGGTCAACCTATTGCGCAAAAGGATCAGACGGGACAGCAAGCTGAGGACAAGCACGAACAGCGTCAGGATCAACGCGCCCGCCCAGGCCAGCGAATGCCAGTCATCAAAAGGGCTCATGGCGTACTGGAAAATCACCACCGGTACGCTGGCAATCGGTTTGAGCAGGTTACTGCTCCAGAACTGATTGCCGAATGCAGTAAACAACAGCGGCGCGGTTTCGCCGGTGATCCGGGCCAGAGCCAGCAACACACCGGTAACGACACCGGCCTTGGCCGCGCGAAGGACAATTTGCAGGGTCAACTTCCATTGCGGCACGCCCAACGCCAACGCGGCTTCGCGCATGGTAGAAGGTTGCAACTGAAGCATTTCGTCCGTGGTGCGTACCACCACTGGAATCACCAGGAGCGCCAAGGCCAAGGCTCCGGCAATGGCCGAGAAACCAACCTGGTGGTTGGTCAGCATGTTCAGCGGCAGAATCACTCCGGTGTAGATGAACAGCCCCAACACGATGGACGGCGCTGACAACAGGATGTCGTTGATAAACCGGATGGTGGTGCCCAGACGCGTATAGCGCGCAAACTCGGCCAGCCAGATCCCCGCCATCAAACCAATCGGTGTGCCGATCAACAAGGCGATGCCAGACATCAGCGCACTGCCGTAGAACGCGTTGGCCAAGCCACCTTCGGTACCCGGTGGTGGGGTCATTTGAGTGAACAACCGCAGGTTCAGCGCCTGGAAGCCGTTGATGACAGTGGTGAGAAGAATCCAGACCAGCCACAGCAAGCCGAACAAGGTGGCGCCACAGCTCAGAATCATCGCCAGCCAGTTCTTGAGATTGCGGCGCCGATAAAGAGCCTCGCTGCTGCCTTTGTGCGTTTCGTGAGTGTCGGTCATAGCCCCTCCTTACGTGAAAGGCGCATCAGCATCAGCCGTGCCAGTGCCAGCACGATGAAGGTCACGACGAACAGCAAGAAGCCCAGCGCAATCAATGCCGAACGGTGCAGGTCGGTGTAGGCCTCGCTGAACTCGTTGGCGATCACCGAGGCAATCGAGCTACTGGGCATCAGCAGCGAAGCCGAGAACTGGTTGGCGTTACCCAAAACGAAGGTCACCGCCATGGTTTCGCCCAGTGCGCGACCCAAACCGAGAAACACCCCGCCGACCACCGCTGAGCGGGTGTAAGGCAAGACGATGTCCCAGACCACTTCCCACGTCGTGCTGCCCAGGGCGTAGGCCGACTCCTTGAGCGTGGTGGGAACACTGCGAAACACTTCATGCATCACCGAGGTAATGAACGGCATGATCATAATCGCCAGAACAATACCCGCAGTGAGCATGCCGATACCCAGTGGCGGCCCCTGGAACAACGACCCCACCAACGGCAGTGCGCCCAGGTAATCGTTAATCCAGGGCGACAGGTATTGCGCCATGAACGGGCCAAACACGAACAGCCCCCACATGCCATAGATAATCGATGGAATCCCGGCCAGCAGTTCGACCGCCGAAGCAATCGGCATCCGCAACCAAGGGGGTGCAACTTCAGTCAGGAAAATCGCAATGCCGAAGCTTACGGGCACGGCGATCAACAGGGCCAGAAACGACGTAACCAGTGTGCCGTAAATGGGCACCACCGCGCCGAAGTGGCCGTTTACCACATCCCATTCGGAGCTGGTCAGGAAATCCAGGCCGAACGTTCTAAATGCCAGACTGCCGCCCCACAACGTGGACCCGGCAATGCTGACCAGCAAAAACAGCACCAATAACGCAGCACCCATCATCGTCCGTCGAAACCACAGGTCGTGACGTTGATCGCGGGCGGCGCGCTTGTCGCCGGTGCTGTCGACGCTGGAATGAGTCGTGGACAGGGTTTGCGTGTGTTCAGTCATCAAAGGTCCACTCACAAGGATGCTCCCTGCTATCCCACCTCAATGGCGGGACAAGAGGGAGCCAAAGGCTTCAGATCAATGGTTGAAGTCGGACTTCCAATAACCTTCGATCTTCTCAACCAGCGAACCTGGAAGCGCAACGTAATCCAGAGCAGCGGCTTGTTGCTGGCCTTTTTCCAGTGACCATTTGAAGAAGTCGAACGCAGCTTTGCTTTGCTCGGCATCTTTCGGTGTTTTGTACATGATGATCCAGGTAGTCGCGGTGATCGGCCATGCGCTGTCGCCCGGTGCGTTGGTCATGATCACGTTGAAGTCTTTGGCGCTGGCCCAATCGGCAGTGTCAGCAGCGGCCTGAAAGGCTTTGGCGTTAGGCTCGATGAACTTGCCAGCCGCGTTTTTCAACTGAGCCGAGTTCATCTTGTTGGTCAATGAGTAAGTGTATTCAACGTAGCCTATCGAGCCTTT
>NZ_JAQGNX010000070.1 GCF_028293835.1 Pseudomonas sp. | reverse complement strand
GGCGAGAAACGGCCGGGGTCGCGATCGACTCTACGGGTTGTAAATGAGCATTTTGATCGGACTCGCGCACGAGCCTGTTTTTAACGCAGTATTGCGTGCGTAGCACCGAAGGTGCCCAGCCCGCAGTATTTTTCACACAGCCTGCACCGGGATTGGGAAGCCACCAGCCTGGATTTTAGCGGCGATTTAACCGTGCCAATCTCGGATACAAATCCCTGAGGCGCGGGTAAAGGTCGACGTACAGTTCAAACAGTTCACGGTGAAATTCACGCTGGTCAGGGTCCGGCAATAAGGTCTCCCCTCGCTGAGTCATGGCACGGGCGGCGCTGGCAAACTCCGTATACCAACCGGCGCCCACCGCCGCTGCAATTCCTGCGCCCAGGCTCGATGCCTCCTGGGTGATTGCCCGTACCACCGGGCGATCAGTGATGTCAGCAATGATCTGGCACCAGAGCCTGCTGGACGCCCCGCCACCAATGGCAATGAAGGTATTTACCGGTTCACCTGTGGCCTCGACCATCTGCCGGGTGGCGAGCGCCTGTTCCAGGGCGATACCTTCCAGCAAGGCCCGATAGATTTCAGCTCGCCCATGGTCAGGCGACAAGCCCAGAACGCAACCCCGCGCATCCTGATCCCAATATGGGTTCATTACGCCGTTCCAGTATGGCAACAGGATCAACCCGGCGCTGCCAGGGGCCACGCTTGAGGCCTCGGCTTCAAGTCTGATCAAGCAGCCAGGCTGGGTCACCGGATCCATGGCGAAAAACTGCCGCACCAGGCTGTTGATCAACAGCGTGCCGGAACGCAGTGAAGTTTCCAGCACGTACCCCTGGCGGTCCACCGCGCACATCGTGCGGAAGGCGTGGCTCACTCGCGGACCACTGGCATATACCCCCGACACTATCGCCGTTCCCAGATTCAAATAGGCCGTGCCGGCGCTGACCACGCCCACTCCCAACCCGCCCGCCTGACCATCGCCGCCGCCTGCGACCACTGGAATCCCGACCGGCAGCCCAGTCAGTTCCGCCGCTCGCTGCGTGATCCGGCCAATCACGCTGCCGGGGGCTGAAGCAGGCGGAAAGCAGGGGGCATTTAACGCTAATGGCAGCGCTTGCAACACCTCGTCGGCCCAGCAGTGACGGGTAATGTCGAACGCGCCGAACGGGTCTGCGCTGGCCCAACTGGTGGCGAATTCACCGGTCAGCTTGCGTACCAGCCAGGCGTGCGGGTCGTACACATGGCGAATACGGCGAAACAGATCCGGCTCGGCCCGGGCCATCCATGCCAGGCTGTAAATGGCCGGTGACCAGTCCAGCGGCTTGCCGGTGATTGCGTGCAGGCGCTCGCGACCGATTTTGTCGGCAAGCGTTGCAACTTCGTCCTTGCGACGCTCATCCAGCCAAAGAATCGCCGGCCGCAACAGACGATCTTCAGTGTCAGTGACCACCACCGTTTCGCGCTGATTGACGATCGCCAGCGCAACGACGACGTCACCGACAATCAAGGGTGCCAGCGCCTTCAACGCATCCTGAGCCGCCAACCACCACTGCTCCGGATGTTGCTCATAGGCATTGGCACCCGGCCGCTCAAGACTCAGCGCCGCCCTGCCCTGGGCAACCAGGGTTCCGTCCGCAGCCCAGGCAATCGCTTTGCACGTCGTGGTGCTCAGATCGATACCAATGACAAGCGTTTGCATCAGATTCCTCCAGCCAGGGCTGAATTCGGCATCTGGGACCGCTTCGCGATCCATCGCGAGCAAGCCCGCTCCTACATTTCAGCTTCTCTTAAAGCCAACGTGTTATGCCTGCTACCCGTACAGAATCAATGGGAATGACGCGGCTCGCCGCTACGGGCAATGACCCTGAGGTGCAGGGTCGCCGGCTCCAGGCAGCCGCCAGTGGACAATTGGCCAACCAGTTGACGATAGAGTTCCTGCCACGGGGTCTGCGAAGCCGGGTAGCTCGGTTCCCAGGCCAGGCGACGCTCGGCCATCTCCTCATCAGAAACCAGTACATTGACCGAGCGAGTATTCAGGTCAACACGCAGTCGGTCATTGGTGCGAAGCAGGGCCAAGCCACCGCCGATCGCCGCCTCGGGCGACATATTGAGAATTGACGGACTCGCCGATGTGCCGCTTTGCCGTCCATCTCCCAGACAAGGCAGGGAATCAATGCCCTTTTTGATCAGTGCGGCGGGAGGGGCCATATTCACCACCTCAGCGCTGCCGGGATAGCCGACGTTGCCGACGCCACGGATGACCAGGATGCAGCGCTCATCGATTTCCAGCGCGGGATCGTTGATTCTGGCGTGATAGTCCTCTGGACCTTCGAACACAATCGCCCGGGCTTCGAAGCTGTTTTCCGAGCCTGGTTCGGACAAGTACGTCTTGCGAAAGGCCTCGCCCACCACCGACATTTTCATGATGGCGCTGTCGAAAAAATTGCCGCTCAGCACAATGAATCCGGCTCGATGCTTGAGCGGTGCTTCATAGGGATAGATTACATCGACGTCGCTGGCGACGGCAGTGCGGACGATTTCACCAATGGTCTTGCCAGACACCGTACCGCACTCTTCATGCAACAGTCCGGCCTTTTGCAACTCGTGCATCACGGCGGGAACTCCACCCGCGCGGTGGAAACCTTCCCCCAAATACTTGCCAGCCGGCATGCAATTAACCAGCAGCGGTACGTCTTCGCCGATGCGCTGCCAATCATCGAGACTCAGCTCCACTCCCATATGGCGGGCAATGGCAATGAGGTGCGGCGGACAATTGCTCGACGCCCCCAATGCCGAGGCGACGGCAATGGCATTCTCGAACGCCTGACGGGTCATGATCTGCGACGGCCGCACGTCCTGTCGCACCAGTTCGCAGATGCGCTTGCCGGTGGCGTAGGCCATCTGTCCGCGCTCGCGATAGGGTGCAGGAATACTGGCGCAACCGGGCAACGACATGCCAAGCGCTTCGGCCAGCGCGTTCATCGACAGCGCAGTGCCCATGGTGTTGCAATGTCCTACCGACGGAGACGCCGCCGTGGTCATTTCCATGAAACCCTCGTAGTTGATGTCGCCGGCCGCCATCAGATTTCGGGCGTGCCAGAGCACCGTACCCGAACCGATCAGTTGTCCTTTGTAATGGCCATCAAGCATGGGCCCGCCAGACAGAACAATGGCAGGCAAGTCCGTGGTCGCGGCGGCCATCAGGCAAGCAGGCGTGGTTTTGTCGCAACCGGTGGTGAGGACTACGCCGTCCAACGGGTAGCCGTGAAGAATTTCTACCAGGCCCAGGTACGCGAGATTGCGATCAAGGGCAGCAGTGGGTCGTCGCGACTGCTCTGCGATGGGATGCACCGGAAACTCCATGGGAATCCCGCCGGCATCACGAATGCCGGCCTTTACCCGCTGCGCAAGCTCAATGTGGTGGCGGTTGCAGGGCGTCAGGTCGCTGCCCGTTTGTGCGATACCAATGATCGGGCGCCCTGATTGCAGCTCCTCGCGGGTGAGCCCGTAGTTCATATAGCGCTCAACGTACAGCGCGGTCATGTCTGCATGATCGGGATCGTCGAACCATTGCTGGCTGCGCAAAGGACGTTTAGGTGTATCACTCATGGTTCGTTTTCTCTCTTATATTTGTTGAATCTGCGGCTGATTGAGTCTGCGGCGGTGGCCGCCATACCCGAGTAATCTCAAGCCGGGGTGCCAGCCTGTTGTTGCAAACTGCCGTGGAGCAGGATCAGCGCGATAACAGGCCTCGCGCTGACAGATTGCGCAACAGGGCACTGACGCCGAAAGTCCAGTGAGGGGCGTCGCCGCTGTGTGTGACCTGGTTGTGCAGGCTGCCAAACAGCGGACTGCTGATGCTGACCTCATCGCCCAATTTGTGGGTGAACCCGCCACCGACATGATCCCGGTCCTCAGTGGGTGCAAACAATGTCCCAAGAAACAGCACGAATCCATCAGGGTATTGATGGTTGGCGTTAAGGGTCTGGCTGGCGAGATCCGCAGGGTCGCGACTTATCTGATCCATAGAGCTGGAGCCGTGCATCACGTAGCCATCTTTGCCCCGGACCTCCAGGGCCACTACGCAATTACGCACATCGTCCAGGGAGAACGTCTCGTCAAACAGACGAATAAATGGCCCCAGTGAACAGGAGGCGTTGTTGTCTTTGGCTTTGCCCAACAGCAGCGCACTGCGTCCCTCAAAGTCACGCAGATTGACATCGTTACCTAAGGTCGCACCATGGATTTCACCGCGGCTGTTTACCGCTAACACCACTTCGGGCTCAGGATTGTTCCACTGGGATTGGGGGTGAATACCGATTTCGCAGCCGCTGCCAACGGCCGAAAGAACAGGCGCCTTGGTAAAGATTTCCGCGTCAGGACCAATTCCCACTTCCAGATACTGCGACCACATGCCTTGCTCGATCAGCAACGCTTTAAGACGAGACGCTTGCTCAGACCCAGGCTTGATGGTGCGCAAATTATCGCCAATGGCATTGTGCACCACCGCGCGAACAGCCTGGGCTTTTCCGGCATCGCCGCCAGCCTGTTCTTCGATCACACGCTCGATCATGCTGGCGGCAAATGTCACGCCGGCCGCTTTGATGACTTGCAAATCAACGGGGGCCAGCAGGTAGGGTTTTGAACTGTCGAAGGTGCTGCCGGAATTTGCCAGGAGCTGTTCGACACTGGCGATTAGCTTTCCTGGGGTTTCACGTACCGCTTGAGCAGGCGCCGACAGCTCGAGAAGGTCTGTAAGCGTTGCGAAACGCTCAGACAGATCAAACACGCCCTCGGGGCGAAGCACCACCGGGGATGGGCCCGAAATATCTCCAGGGACCCAGGCCCGGCCGATGAGAGTGCCTGCCAGGCCATCAGCCGGAAGGGTGTTCGCGGGAGTGAGTGTTATGGACATTTTTATAGTTCCTGATCTGCGAGGCCTTCACGCTAGAGGTGCCTAGCGATAAACTCCAATGACAAATACTCAACAACTGATAACGTGGTGTTATCGCAATCAGAGGATGCTCTTATGTCTGATTTGTCATTCTCCAGTTTCTGCGGGTGGCTCAAGTTCAGGCACCTGACCTTGATCGACACCTTGGGCCGCACGCGTAATATGCACCTTGCGGCCGAACAGATGAACCTGAGCCAACCGGCTATCAGCAAAATGCTGAAAGAGCTTGAGAGCCTGCTTGGCTTCGCCGTCTTTGAGCGTCTTCCCCGAAGCATGCCGCCCACGGCCCTGGGCGAGCATGTAGTGCGCTACGCAAAGATTGCGCTGAGTGACGCGAGCCTTTTTGTGGAACAGATCATCAGCCTGCGCGAAGGCGGTCATGGATACCTCAAGGTCGGCGGAATTTTTGCGGCTACAGCCGTCGCGCTACCGAGCGCTATTGTTCAAATCAAGCAACACTGGCCGTTGCTTTCCATTGAAGTGGTTGAACAAACCAGCGACCACCTGATGGAAATGCTTGAAGAAAAGAAGCTCGATCTGGCCGTTGCGCGCTTCACTAATGAAACTCAGCAGCACCGCTATGACTTTCAGGCGCTGGCACCTGAACCCTTCAAGATCGTGGTCAATAGCCGGCATCCGCTGTGCGATACGGGGCCCACACCCTTGGAACAACTGGGTCAGTGGCCATGGATTTTGTATCCAGTCGGTACACCCATACGCGGCCGCATGGAGTTGGCGTTCGCCAAAGCAGGAATTCCTACCCCTAAGAACACCATCGATACGATCTCCATGCAGACATTCTTACAGGTATTACAAACCGGTCCGATGATAGCGATGCTGCCCGAATCCATGGTGGGGCCACACATAGACAGCGGACTGCTCAGGCCGTTGGACACGCCTCTGTATTTGGCGCCCCAGGACTACGGCATTCTCACGCGCAAGGGCGAACAACTGTCGGGGGCGGCCCTGGAGTTCGCTGAGATATTGTTGGAAAACGCCAAGCTAGACAGGGAGAAAAACACTTGAATGGCCAAACCACAGATCGATAACGATACGTTATCGATTAATCAGTAAATGCCATTGGGAAAGAATCGGTCTGCCGCCTAGAGTATTCGCCAGCGTACAACTGGGGGGACGTTGACCATCGACCGGCCGTAGTCCGGTTCGTTATCAGCCAGACCCATTATTAATAAAAACAATCGGGCGTGCTCACATGCCCAGGAGCACACCCATGGATACCCTATCCAGCCCTTTGCCTTCGCAAAGTGATGCCGCCGTCATCACCGCTGAAGACCGAACCTATAGAAAGGTCATCCTGCGCATCCTTCCGGTTCTGCTGCTGTGCTACATGGCGGCTTACTTGGACAGGGTTAACATCGGCTTCGCCAAACTGGACATGCTAAATGATCTTCAGTTCAGCAACACCGTCTACGCGCTCGGCGCCAGCATCTTTTTCTGGGGATATTTTCTTTTCGAAGTTCCCAGCAACTTGCTGATGCATAAACTCGGCGCCAGGTTCTGGATCGCCCGGATCATGTGGAGTTGGGCGCTGGTATCAGTCGCTGTTGCGTTCACCGTGCCGCTGGCAACGTTTTTCCATCTTGAGTCGAGCAGCATGTTTTATGTGCTGCGATTCTTGCTCGGCATTTGCGAAGCAGGCTTTTTTCCCGGTGTCATTCTTTACCTCAACTACTGGTTCCCTACGCATCGGCAGAGCCGGGTCATGTCTGGCTTCCTGATGGCAATGCCGATCAGCTTGACCCTGGGTGGCGTGCTCTCAGGTTGGTTGATGAACAGTATGCAAGGGGTTCAAGGCCTGGCGGGCTGGCAGTGGATGCTGATCATTGAAGGTATTCCTTCGTTGATCATGGGCGCGGTGGTGATTGGTTGCCTGGCGGATAATATCGACTCGGCGAAATGGTTGTCAGCCGCTGAAAAGGTGATGCTCAAGGCCAATTTACAGACTGACAATACCGGTAAGACTTCAAGCCTGAGGGAAGTATTCTTCAATCCCCGTGTCTGGTTGTTAATCCTGATTTTACTCACCTTCAACACTGGATTTTATGGGTTGGCGTTCTGGATGCCGTCCATCATCAAGAGCGCGGGCATTTCTAACAGTCTGCATATTGGCTTGCTGACCGCGATTCCCTATTCTGTCGCTGTCATAGCCATGACCCTTAACGCTCGGCATTCCAACCGCACCGGTGAACGCCGTATGCACGCGGCGATTCCAGCATTCATCGGCGGCGTCGGCCTGATTCTGAGCGCGTATTTCGCGGCGAATCTGACGTTATCCATTCTATTCCTGAGCGTTGCCGCTTCAGGCATTTTGAGCCTGATGCCGATTTTCTGGACACTGCCGGGTACGGTGCTTTCGGGTGTGGCTGCCGCCGCCGGTATTGGCATGATTAACGCGATCGGTAACCTGTCCGGCTTTACTGGATCAATGATTACCGCCGTTGCAGAGAACCTGACGGGCGATATCAACAACGGGACGTACGTATTGGCATTGTGTCTGTTGGTCAGTGGCGGGCTGATCCTGGCCATTCCAAAATCAATGCTTGGGAAGTCGGCTGGATAAACAATCTTCTGCAGGAGCCAACGTGTTGGCGAGGCGGTGTATCTGATACACCGCGCAGGATCTTGGCCAACAAGTTCGCTCCTTGTATGTTGTCCCTGTGCCCAACGAAAGAGGTTATGGTCACAGGTTACACACACAAGTAGTGCGTTTCTGGGGGAGGCCGATCGCTCCTAAAGGCAGGTTTTACACCTGACCTTGTCTGTA
>NZ_JAQGNX010000069.1 GCF_028293835.1 Pseudomonas sp. | reverse complement strand
CAGAAGCTGAAATCGGCAAGATCTACGTAGGTAAGGTTGAGCGCATCGTCGACTTCGGCGCATTCGTTAACATCCTGCCAGGCAAAGACGGTCTGGTTCACATCTCCATGTTGAGCGATGCTCGCGTAGAGAAAGTGACCGACGTGTTGCAAGAAGGCCAGGAAGTAGAAGTATTGGTACTGGACGTCGATAACCGCGGCCGTATCAAGCTGTCGATCAAAGACGTCGCAGCAGCAAAAGCTTCCGGCGTGTAATTAGCCCGACGCTGAAAAGAACTGAAGGTCCGTCAAAGCGGGCCGCCGGTTCAATAAAAAAACCGCTTCCTCTGTACTTGGGGAAGCGGTTTTTTTTGGTTTCGTACCCCTCGACCAGGCCCATCAAGCCATCACGAAATTAGCTGCTCTTTTAAGCACTTACAGCTTCAGCCGAGAATTCAGCTAGGAAAACATGCATCCTGCACGCAGCATTCGACATCGAACGTGCAATCTGCACGAAACGAAACAGATGCCTATCGCTTAACCTATTGTTATTTAAGGGTTTATTTGTTTCGGAAAGTTGGCATAGCGCTTGCGATATCTCCTGTAACCCTGCCGCCAGCGACTTTGGCGCAGATTTTGAGAAAAACAGGAGTGACTCGTATGAATATGAATAAGTTCGCCATTGCCGCCGCTGCTGCCACTGCTTTGACTTTCACTTTGGCTAACTCGGCCTTCGCCCAGACCACAACTACCCAAGCGCCAATGGTTGTTGCTGCTGGTGAGATGACTAAGGCTGGCGAAGCGACTTCGGACACTTGGATTACCACCAAGGTCAAATCTGACTTGGTCACCGAAAAAGGTATTCCAGGCACTGACATCAAGGTAGAGACCAACAAAGGCGTGGTTTCCCTGTCGTCTACTGTCGCAATCACTGCCGCACAGAAACAAGTGGCCGTTGCTATCACCAAAAAAATCAAAGGCGTTAAAGCAGTCTCGGCCGATGGCCTGAAGTCTGAGTAACGTTTAACCCCTCGCTGTAACCATTGATAAGCGTCAGTCGGTAACTATGGAAGGTACTGGCTGATGTGTTGAAGGTTCATGCGAGACCATAAGGATGTGGTCATTACAGGCCTCGACGTTCGCGTCGGGGCCTGTTCTATTGTGGGAAGGGACATGTCACGAAGTGGGCACGGCTCGGTCAGTTGCCGCGCTTGCTACTGATTTGTGTCAGTCGGCCGCCTTCGAAGCGAAGGTACTGATACATGCCGTTGCTGGGGCCATAGATCCATTCTTCGATGGCCACTTCTTCGCGCCGGTCAGGACTGCGCAAATAACCGACCATATTTCGCGCGGCAGGCTCGCCGCACTTTTGCTGCACTTCGAATTCTCTGTCCCCGGCGCTGATCAACTGGCTGCCACAGCGTAACGTGTCAGCTTGCGCCTGGTGGGATACGCCAGCGAGTCCCCCAACGAGTACTAAAGGCAACAAAGCAGTCATACGCATGGTTATTCGCTGTCCAGATGCAATTGGCTTATTACCCGACCATCAGCTTCGGCCTTGCCCAGGTTGGCGTCGATGAAGAAAACCCGGTCATCGGCCAGTTTGCCCTTGTCGACCAAATAGTCCTTGATACTGCTGGCGCGGGCTTGGCCCAGTTGTCGCAGCAACACCGCGTTGCTACTCCAGGATGTGATGACCGCCGCGCGCATTTTTGCCGCCCGGCCTTCTTTACCTTGATCGGCCCATTCGGCTGGCGGCTGCTGTTTCAAGCGGTCCCGGTAGATACCTTCCAGCAGAGGCGGTTTTTCGTCTTCCGGCACCTTCAGCAATGAGGCCTGTGCAGGCACCTTGTCCCCGCGCCGTTGCAGAATTTTGTAATAGGTACTTTGGTATTCACGCTCAAGGCGTTGTTGGGCGATCAATGGGCCGTCACTGCTTTCGGCGCTGGTGCCTTCCACCTCAAGACGCAATGCTGGACGCTCTTTGAGGGCCGCTGAAAGCTTGTTAAGCGCAGACTGAGCGTCTGGGCTCAAATCGGTCGCACCCGGTGCAAACGCCACGGTGCCGAGGTCTTGGGAGTCTCCGCCGCTGATCAATCCACCGATGAACTTGAACGGTGCCTGGGCGGCGCGCAACACCAGATTGCGCAGGGTCTGCCAGACAATCGGCATGACGCTGAATTGCGGGCTGTTGAGGTCGCCGGAGATAGGCAGCTCAATGGAGATCTTGCCGTCGGTGTCTTTAAGCAGGGCGATGGCCAGGCGAATCGGCAAATCGACGGCGTTGGGGCTGTCTACTTTTTCACCCAATTGCAGTTGTTCCACTACCACTTTGTTTTCGGCCTTGAGTTGGCCTTTAGAGATCATGTAGTGCAGGTCCAGGTTGAGCCGACCTTTGCGGATACGGAAACCGGCAAATTTACCGGAATAGGGGGTCAGGGTCGTCAGCTCCACGCGTTTGAAACTGGTGGCGATGTCCAGACTCGACAATGGGTCGAAGGGATTGAGACTGCCTTTGATGGTGACTGGCGCATAGCGGTCCACCTTGCCGTTGATGTCCACCGTTGCAGGTTTTGGCTGACGGTTATCAAGGGTGCCGATTTTACCGTTGAGCTGCTGAATCGCAGTGGCGAAATTAGGCGTCAGGCTGAAGTCGGCAAAGTTGGCCGAGCCATCATTGATATTAACTTCGCCGATACGAATGCCCATTGGCTTAGCCGCAGTGCTCGTTGAGGCTTTGGCGGTCGGTTTGCTCGCGTCTGCAGGTTGCTTGACCAGCAGGTCATCAATGTTGGTGGTGCGGTCCTCGTTAATCATGAAGCGTGAATACGGCTGCGACAGATTGACCTTGGCGATCGTCAAGTGATCACCAAGCTCGAAGTCCAATCCTTCAAGACCCAACTGCTGCCACTTGAGGAAATCCCGCTGTTTGATGGTGTCGAGGGTGTGCAGTTGGTCAACCTGCGCCTTACCGGTGATACCCAACGCCAAAGGCTCGGTACTTTTCAGGTTGACCGCCAGATCGCTGCCAAGCATGCCGCTGCGCAATTCAAGTTTGATAAACGGGGTGATGTAGGACTGTGCCAGGCGCAGGTCGATGTCTTTGGTGCTGACCTGCAATTTAGCGCTGACCGGGCTAAGGTTGACGTCGCCAGCGGCCGTAATGTGGCCTTGTTTGCCAAGCCCGGTGTCGAGCTTGAGTTTAAAGGGCGACTTGTTGAGGCTGTCGAAATTCTGCAGATCCAGGTTCAGCGGACCCACTTCCAGGGCCACTGGCTCTTTAGGAACCCGGTCGGCCAGATGGATCTGGTAGTCGCGCAACTGTACGTCCTGCAGCAGCACTTGCCAGGGTTTGCTCGTCGCGGCGGGTTGCGCGGCGACTTCCGGTGCATTGCCGGCAGCCGCGGCAGGTGCTTTCACGGCGTCGGCGGGCACTGGTTTCTTCGGCTGGCTGGCAAACAACTTTTGCCAATCGAGCTGGCCGTCGGCTTCCCGGGCGGCCCAGGTTTCCAACTTGTTGCTGCGTATCTTGCCCACCGTCACCAGTTGTTTTGCCAGGTCGATGGACGTTTCGCTGACATCCAGCCGTTCAAGACGCACCAGCGGTCGGCCGTCAGGCGTATCTATCGCCAGCGGAGCAACGCTCAGCGCGGTGTTGGTCAGATTGAGCTCTGTCCCTTTCGCCAGGCTCATTGCGTAATCGGTACTGAAATTGACTACGCCGTCTTTCAGTTCCAGTGGCAGCGCGTCGCGAACATACGGCCACCAGACTTTCATCTTGCCGTCGGTGATTTTAAGTTTGCCCTCAGAGGTGATGGGAACCAGGCTGATGCGCCCGACCCAATCGATCTGCCCGCCTTCGGGACCTGCCGCGACCAGAGTCATGTCGGCATTGTCTTCGGGCAGCGTGCTGAGGTTCTTTAGTTCGAAATTGAGGGCATTGTACAAAAATTCTATGGGTTCGCTGGGACGCTGGTCCTGAAAGTGAACATAACCATCGGCCAACTTGATCTGGTCAATACGCATTGGGAAGGGCTTGCTGGCCGGCTGATCTTTGGCGGGTTCGCTTGGCGGCAGTTTGAACAACTGCGTCAGGTTTAGCGTGCCGTCTTTGCCAAACAGTATTTCGCTTTTGGGTTTATCCAGCTCAATGGCTGCCAAATGCAGGGCGCCGGTCCACAGGCTGTCAATTTGCAGGTTGGTGTACAGGCGATCAAAGCCGATTTGCTCTTGACCTGGTGCGCCGATATTCAGGCCCCACAAGGTCACTTCCAGGCTGAACGGGTTGAGCTCCAGGCGATCAAGCTTTGCCGGAACCGTGGAGTAGTTGGCCAACTGTTGGTTGATGATACGCAACGCGATGCCGGGCAAAATCAGAAATCCCAGCACGCTATAAAGTGCGATGACGGTCAGCAAGGCGCCGATGGCGCGTTTCATTCCTTTGGGCATGTGAGGCGTCGTCTCTTTATCGGAGGTGCTTGGAGTATGGCACGCGAAACTGGTTCCGAAGAAATAGCCTCACCTGTAGCGTTAATCGTTACTAATTGTCTTCATACTTCAAAACTGCAGGATCAAGGTTTTTAGCGGCGGTTGCTGATCCATGGAAGGAAAATCGCTGCCCGGCGTCATGACTTGCCACTCGCGCACGGGGCGCCCCGCCTTAGTGGCGCACCGCAAAACATCTTCGCGCCAATCGTCCATGCTGACCTTCGCCAGATTATTGCAGCAAATCAATACGCCGTTGGCGGCGGTGGTTAGCACGGCAGGCTTGAGCAAACTTTGGTAGTCCCGGAGCAAATCCACGGTGCCGAATGCGCTTTTCGCCCACGCGGGTGGATCAAGGAACACCAGGTCATATTGGCGTTGGTCGAGTCGCACGTATTCGGGCAGTTTGTTACCGCGACGGGGGGCAATGGGCAGCCCGGCCAGTTGTCTGATGGCCGGGAAGTAATCGGATTGCACGAACTTCATGGGTTTGAGTCCGGGGTTCAGCAGGCCGTTTTCGCGTCCCACTGCCAAATTGCCTTCGGCGAAATCCAGGTTGCATACTTCTCGCGCGCCGCCCGCTGCCGCACTGAGGCCAACGCCACAGGTGTAGGAAAACAGGTTGAGCACGGTTTTCCCGGCGCTGTGTTGCTTGATCCAGCCGCGGGTGTTGCGCAGGTCGAGAAACAACAGCGGGTCCTGGCCAGCGTGGCGCCCACGGACTCGGTAGTTCAGGCCCCATTCATGGCCGATCAAGTCATCAAGCGCTGCATCGTCGGGTTTATAGACGGCGTCGTTACGGTCGATGCGTGAATTGCCTTGGGATCGGTCGTTATAAACCAGCAGCGTATCGAGCCCCAGGCGCCCATTGACGGCGGCATGCAGCTCCAGCAGTGCACTGCGCTCCAGTCCGGTGTGAAAGCTCTGTACCAGCAATTGAGGGCCGTAGCGGTCGATGGTCAGGCCGCTGGCGCCTTCCTGGCTGCCATGAAACAGCCGATAGCAATCGGTGTTTTGTGCATGCAACTGGGCGAGCAATGATTGACGATTATCGAGGGCGACGCTGAGCGCCTGATTCAAGGAAGACATTCACGGCGCCTTGGGTTGGAAATGGGCGCAGAAGTTTAGCATTGCAGCTCGCGATATACCCCAATCTACCGTAGGAGCCAACATGTTGGCGAAGCGACATACCTGCCACGCTCACATTTAATTGCTCGCCAACAAGTTGGCTCCTACACAGGCTGTGTGAAAACAACTGCGGGCTGGGCACCTTCGGTGCTACGCACGCAATACTGCGTTAAAAACAGGCTCGTGCGCGAGTCCGATCAAAATGCTCATTTACAACCCGTAGAGTCGATCGCGACCCCGGCCGTTTCTCGCC
>NZ_JAQGNX010000052.1 GCF_028293835.1 Pseudomonas sp. | reverse complement strand
GTTGCTGTCGGACAACGCCAAGAAGAAAGCACAGATCAACGAACTGCAATCGTTCGTTAGCCGATTCTCCGCCAACGCCTCGAAATCCAAGCAGGCCAGCTCCCGCGCCAAGCAGATCGACAAGATCCACTTGGCCGAGGTCAAGCCTTCCAGCCGTGTCAGCCCGTTCATTCGTTTCGAACAGAACAAGAAGCTGCACCGTCAGGCGGTTATCGTCGAGCGCATGGCCAAAGGTTTCGATGGCAAACCGCTGTTCAAGGACTTCAGCTTCGTGGTTGAAGCAGGCGAACGCGTAGCGATCATCGGCCCGAACGGTATCGGCAAAACGACTCTGCTTCGCACACTGGTCAACGAGCTATCGCCGGATGCCGGTACGGTCAAATGGACGGATGCGGCTGAGCTGGGCTATTACGCTCAGGATCACGCTTCTGATTTCGAAGATGAATCCAACCTGTTCGACTGGATGGGTCGCTGGACTCAAGGCGGCGAGCAGATCGTTCGCGGTACTTTGGGCCGGATGCTGTTCTCCAACGATGAAATCCTCAAGTCGGTCAAAGTGATTTCCGGTGGTGAGCAAGGCCGCATGCTGTTCGGCAAGCTGATCCTGCAAAAGCCGAACGTGTTGATCATGGACGAACCGACCAACCACTTGGACATGGAATCCATCGAGGCATTGAACCTCGCACTGGAAAACTACCCAGGCACCTTGATCTTCGTTAGCCATGACCGTGAGTTCGTATCATCGTTGGCTACTCGGATTATCGAGCTGAGCCCAAGCGGCGTAGTCGACTTCAGCGGCACTTACGATGACTACCTGCGCAGCCAAGGCGTTGTGTTCTGATTTAGTTATTGTCTAAAAAAAACCCTGTCCTGGTGACAGGTTTTTTTTGTGCAATACGGAAATCTCCGGCATGTTCCGAAATCCCTGTGGGCATGACACGGGACTTGGGGCAATCCACAGATCAGGGGCCATGGCCCAGCAGTGTGCAACTCGATCGTTAGCCAGCTTCCTTTTATGCTCTGCGCACGCCATCATGGCGAACTCCAACCGCCTGCCAGCGAATGAGCCATGTCTGCCGCCCAACCTTCGCCATCCCCCGTCATACCGCCGAGCTCCGTGGCGATCACCTTACAGATCGTCTCAATCGTGTTTTATACATTTGTTGCCTTTCTGTGCATCGGTTTGCCCATAGCGGTGGTTCCGGGGTATGTCCACGATCAACTGGGCTTCAGCCCGGTCATAGCGGGGGTTACGGTGGGTGCGCAATACCTGGCGACGCTGCTGAGCCGTCCGCTGGCGGGGCGTGTGGCGGACAGCATTGGCACCAAGCGCGCCATCATCTATGGCTTGTCGGGGATCGTCATCAGCGGCTTTATGACCCTGACAGCTACCTTGCTTGAAAGCGTGCCAGACCTGGCCCTGACGATACTCATCGTCGCCCGCGTATTTCTCGGCATCGCCCAAGGCTTGATCGGCGTAGGCACCATCAGTTGGTGCATCGGCCAAGTCGGCTCGGAACACACCGCCAAGGCGATTTCCTGGAACGGCATCGCCTCGTACGGCGCTATTGCCATTGGCGCCCCCGTTGGCGTGCTCATGGTCGATGGGCTGGGCTTCATCAGTCTCGGCGTCGCCTTGTCGATCATTTCGCTATCGGCGCTGCTGCTGATTCGTAACAAGCCGTCAGTGCCGGTCGTCCGTGGTGAACGCATGCCGTTCTGGTCGGTATTCGGCCGTGTCGCACCGTTCGGTCTAAGCCTGACGCTGGCCTCTATCGGTTACGGCACCTTGACCACCTTCGTTACCCTGTTCTACCTGAGCCGAGGCTGGAAAGGCGCGGCCTATTGCCTGACGGTGTTCGGGGTATGTTTTATCCTGTCGCGCCTGATCTTCATTAACGCCATCAAACGCTTCGGCGGGTTCAATGCTGCCATTGCCTGCATGGCCGTCGAAACCGTTGGCCTGGTGATGCTGTGGATTTCTCCCAGCACTGAATTTGCACTGATCGGCGCGGGGCTGACCGGCTTTGGCTTGTCGCTGGTGTACCCGGCCCTGGGGGTCGAGGCGATCAAACAGGTACCCAACTCCAGTCGCGGTGCGGGACTTAGCGCTTATGCGGTGTTCTTCGATCTGGCATTGGCGATCGCCGGTCCAATCATGGGCACTATTGCCTTAGGCCTGGGCTATGCGTCGATTTTTCTCTGCGCGGCCGCTTTGTCGGTAGCCGGGTTGACCTTGACCATCTGTTTGTCGCGCCGCCCGCGCTATTGACGAAAAGGATGAACTGCCATTGCGGCGATCAGTCCCATTAACAGATCCCTTGTTCAAGGAGTGTCAGAGTGGCTCCCGACTCAGCAGGAAGTAACGCCACCCCTGTCGACCTGACAGAACTTCCAGCCGTTCACCGTCTGCGGGTACTGACGATGAACACTCACAAAGGTTTTACCGCCTTCAATCGGCGCTTCATCCTGCCCGAATTGCGCGAAGCCGTGCGCAGCACCAGCGCCGACCTGGTGTTTTTGCAAGAGGTCATGGGCAGCCACGATGGCCATGCCTCGCGGCACCCTGGGTGGCCCCTGACCTCTCACTACGAATTTCTCGCTGACAGCATGTGGAGCGATTTCGCCTACGGTCAAAACGCCGTTTACCCAGACGGCCATCATGGCAACGCCCTGCTCTCAAAGTATCCGATC
Organism: Pseudomonas sp.; assembly: GCF_028293835.1. Taxonomy (GTDB): domain Bacteria; phylum Pseudomonadota; class Gammaproteobacteria; order Pseudomonadales; family Pseudomonadaceae; genus Aquipseudomonas. The sequence continues at coordinate 37,416 of NZ_JAQGNX010000052.1, read as the reverse complement.
CTGCAACAGCGCAATCTCGATGTGTCCATTGTTGGGCCTGAGCGACGCGGCCTGTTGCATTGCATACTGCAGGTGCCAGGGCACGACGAAGTGCACGCGATCTGCGTGCATTTGAGTTTGCTGGAGAGCCATCGGCAATTACAGCTGGACCTGCTGTGCAAGCTGCTTGAGTCACTGCCAAGCCATGCGCCGGTTATTATTGCGGGGGATTTCAATGATTGGCAGTTGCAGGGCAACCTGCGTCTGGCGCGTTGCGACTATCTGCATGAAGTATTTGAGCGGCATGCCGGTTCATTGGCGAGAACCTACCCGGCGCGGTTGCCGATGCTGCGCCTTGACCGTATTTATCTGCGCAATGCCACCAGCCATTCGCCGCGGATTTTGGGCAACCGTCCGTGGAGTCATTTGTCAGATCATTTACCGCTGACCGTAGAAGTGCATCTTTAACCCGGAAAACGGGCGATCCTGAGCCCACCAACGTAAGCGCCGCGGTTTCAGCCGCGGCGCCCGTCAGTCCCCTTACTCTTGCGACCTGGGCTTCAAGATCAACACCGCCAGCGGCGGCAAGTTCAGCGACAGCGAATGCGGCTGGCCGTGGCTTTTACCCTCAACGGCATTCACTTCTCCGCCATTACCGATGTTGGAACCGGCGTACATCTCGGCGTCGCTGTTCAGCAGTTCAACCCATGGCCCGTCGAATGGCACCCCCACCTGATAACCCAAGCGCGGCACCGGTGTAAGGTTGGCCACCACCAGTACCGGCTCGCCTTCCTTGCTCCAGCGCATATAAGCAAACACGCTGTTGACCATGTCATCGCCGATCACCCACTGGAAGCCCTGGGGCTCACAATCGCGCTCATGCAACGCCGGCTCCTGGCGATAAAGCCGGTTAAGGTCACTGACCAGCTTCTTGACGCCTATATGCTCGGCATACTGCAGCAAATACCAATCAAGTTGCTCGTCGTGGTTCCACTCGCGCCATTGGCCAAACTCACAGCCCATGAACAACAATTTTTTGCCTGGATGGGTCCACATAAACGACAGGTAAGCGCGCAAGTTGGCAAATTTCTGCCAGCGATCGCCCGGCATCTTGTCGATCAACGAGTGCTTGCCGTGAACCACTTCATCGTGGGAAATCGGCAGCACGAATTTCTCGGACCACGCATAGACCAGACCGAAACTTAACTCACTGTGGTGATGGGCACGGTGAATCGGATCCTGCTGCATGTAGTGCAGGGTGTCGTGCATCCAGCCCATGTTCCATTTGTACTGAAAACCCAAACCGCCCTGCTGCGTCGTCTGACTGACGCCGGGCCATGCCGTGGACTCTTCGGCGATCACCATGGAGCCCGGCGCTTCCAGTGCGACAACGTCATTGAGGTGGCGCAGGAAATCAATGGCTTCCAGATTTTCACGACCACCGTGGCGGTTAGGCACCCACTCCCCGGCTTTGCGTGAATAATCCCGATACAACATCGAAGCCACTGCGTCGACTCGTAGGCCATCGACATGGAAATGCTTGAGCCAATGCAACGCCGAGGCGAGCATAAACCCGTGAACTTCGGTGCGGCCCAGGTTATAGATCAGCGTGTCCCAGTCTTGGTGAAAGCCTTCTTGCGGGTTGCCGTATTCATACAGTGCAGTGCCGTCGAACTGCGCCAGGCCGTGGGTATCGGTTGGAAAATGCGCCGGAACCCAATCAAGAATCACCCCAATGTCGGCCTGGTGGCAGGCATCAACGAAGGCCGCGAAATCCTGCGGTGAGCCGTAGCGCGCGGTCGGAGCGAACTGAGACAACGGCTGATAACCCCATGAACCACCAAAAGGGTGCTCCATGATCGGCATCAATTCGATGTGGGTAAAACCCAGTTCCTTGATGTAAGGAATCAGGCGATCACCCAACTCTTTCCAGGTGTACTGGCGCACCACGAATTCATCGCTGTGATCGAGCTGCCATGACCCGGCGTGCAACTCGTAGATCGACAGCGGTGCTTTAGGCAAATGACGCTGGGCACGGGATTCCATCCACCCGCCGTCCTGCCATTCATGGTTCATTGGCGTAGCTACCACCGATGCCGTCTCGGGTGGCATTTGCGTAGCCAGTGCCACCGGGTCGGCCTTCAATGGCAAAATCCCATTGGCGCCTAAAATCTCGTATTTGTAAGCTTCCCCCGGCTGAAGCCGCGGAATGAACACTTCCCACACGCCGGACGGATAACGCGCACGCATCGGATGGCGACGACCGTCCCAGTTGTTGAACGAGCCGACCACCGAGACGCGACGCGCATTGGGCGCCCATACCGCGAAGCGCACACCGTCAATGCCGTCGACGTTAGTGACTTGAGCGCCTAAGCAGTTGCTCAAATCCCGGTGATTGCCTTCAGCGAACAAGTACAGATCCATCTCGCCCAGCAGCTGACCAAAGCTGTAGGTGTCTTCGGTGATCTGCTCCCCGCCGGCCCAACTGATCTTTAGCAGATAGGGTTGTGTGTTCGGCAAATGCCCGACAAAAAAACCCGGGGTTGAACTCATTTCCAGGGTGGTCAGTTCTTGCTCGCCGTCACGGGCCAACACTTTAACGCTCAGTGCGTCAGGCAAGTAAGCGCGGATGAATTGCCCACCCTTGCCGTCGTCATGGGGGCCGAGCATCGAAAACGGGTCGTGGTGTTCGGCACGAATCAATGCGTCCATGTCGACCGCGCCGGGCAACATTTGCACTTTGTCCTTGCTGTGTTCCTTAGGTGCATTCATGTTGGTTCTCCATCAGACAAAGTCAGCAGTCCACGTAGGCCTTGCAAAGGTACGGCCAACCACGCGGGGCGGTTCTCTGCCTCGTAGACTACTTCATAAGCGGTTTTTTCCAGGGTAAACAATTCCAGCGCGGCGGCTTCGCCTTTGCTGTCCTTCCACTTGTGCGCCATACCGATTGTGGCGGCCCGATACCCTTCGATAAACGCTTCCCGGGACTGGGCCAGGTACGAGTCGGACACGGTGCGACGCGCCGCTTTCGCTTCATCTGAGGTGTCGACGGCCTGGGCATTGCGCACGGCCATGGCGGCAGCATAGTCGAACGAACGTAACACGCCGCTAACGTCTTTAAACGGGCTGTATTTGGCCCGGCGCTCAATGAGGGGTCGCGCTGGCTCGCCTTCAAAGTCGATCAGGTAAGCATCGCCTTTGACCACCAACACTTGGCCCAAGTGCAAGTCACCGTGCACCCGTAAGCGCAAGCCGCCTACGGAACGCTTGGCCAGATTTTTAATATGCGCAAGCACCTTCTTACGTTGACCCAACAGCTTATCGACCAACGCCTGATCGTCCGACTCTAGTTTGTCCCTGTTCAGTTCGAGCAACTCAAGGGCGCGTTCCATTTGTGCCGCAACACTGTTACCGGACGCTTGGCTGTCATCGGCGCTGGTGATTTCAGCGACGAAATCAGGATCGTCCGTCGGGGCCGACAATACCTGGTGCATCTCGCCGAGACGCTGACCCAATAAGCCCGAGAAATCGGTGAGTTCCAATAGTGCATTGAAGTGTTGATCCAGGTCAGAGCGCCCGTGAGCCATCTCATCACGTACCGCGCGCTCTAAGTTGTTCTGCGTCCATTCCCACGCATCGCCCTGATTGCTCAGGTAGCCCTGAGCAATCATCAACAGATTTTCTTGCCCCTCCTCATCGACTCGCACCACTGAACCCAGCAACGGCGAAATTTGTTTGAAACCGGCCGCCGTCAGATACGCCCCCATTTCCAGTTCGGGGTGAGTACCCGCCGCAACGCGACGGATCATCTTCAGCACCAGATTGCCGCCCACCACCACTGAACTGTTGGACTGTTCGGCCGACAGGTAGCGCACTTCGGATTCGCTGGTTAGTCCCAGATGAGTCATTTCCGGCGTCTGCTCGAAACGCAGCTCGCCTCCGTTAAACGGCAACACGGTACTGGCCTGCATGCCCTGGATCACTGCGCGGATGAAAGTTTCAAGCGTAAACGCATCAGTAATGAAACCCACCTGGCGTCCTCGGCGGACCCGTGCCAACGCCAATTGCTGTGGCAACGCACTGCTGATGTCATCTTCTGCCAATAGACCGAACGGCAATTGGTAGCGGCCTTTATGATCGCCCGCGGTCACTTCAATTTCGCTCAGCAACACCGGGAACTGCACAGAGCCAAAACGTACGGCGTAAGCGATTTTGACCTCGTCGATAATTTTGTCTTTGCCCGCGAACCAACGACGCTTTGGCAGATAAGCCGCCAACGAGTCCTTCTCCATGACACTGCGCAATGGTTCGTCGAGCAATTCTTCCAGGCGTTTTTTCAGCACCATGGTCGGGAAGTCCGGCAGGCTCTGCGCCGGCTCTTTGTGCCAACTCGGCATCTGGTTTTCAGACGCCAGCAAGAACCAGTAAAAACCGTAGGGCGGTAATGTCAGCAAATACGTCAATTGTCCAATCGGCGGAAACGCACTGCCGCCCAACATCTCGACAGGGACCATGCCGGCAAACGGCGCCAGTTCCAGCTCTGCGGCTTGTGCGGCCGCAGACACGTTGGCCACGCACAGGATAATTTCGGTCTTGCCATCCGGACCTGTGTATTCACGGGTGTAGGCCAAAATCCGACGGTTGCTTGGCGAGAGCATTTTCAATGTGCCACGGCCAAACGCCTTCTGCTGTTTGCGCACCGTCAACATCCGGCGATTCCAGTTCAGCAGCGAATGTGGGTCGTTGTTTTGCGTCTCGACGTTGACCGATTGATAACCGTACAGCGGGTCCATGATCGGCGGCAGTACCAGGCTGGCCGGGTCGGCACGGGAGAAGCCACCGTTGCGGTCGATGGACCACTGCATCGGTGTGCGCACGCCGTCACGGTCGCCGAGGTAGATGTTGTCGCCCATGCCGATCTCGTCACCGTAGTACAAGGTTGGCGTACCCGGCATCGACAGCAACATGCTGTTAAGCAGCTCAACCCGGCGTCGATCTCGTTGCACCAGCGGCGCCAAACGACGACGGATGCCAAGGTTGATCCGCGCACGGCGGTCAGCGGCGTAATAATTCCACAGGTAATCACGTTCCCGATCAGTGACCATTTCCAGGGTCAACTCATCGTGGTTACGCAGGAAAATTGCCCATTGGCAGTTTTCCGGAATTTCCGGCGTTTGACGCAAAATGTCGGTGATCGGAAAACGGTCTTCCTGGGCGACGGCCATGTACATGCGTGGCATCAACGGAAAGTGAAAAGCCATGTGGCATTCATCGCCGTCTTTGCCTTTTCGGTCGCCAAAGTATTGTTGCGTATCTTCCGGCCACTGGTTGGCTTCGGCCAGCAGCATGCGGTCTGGATAATTGGCGTCGATCTCCGCGCGAATTTTCTTCAGCACCTGATGAGTCTCAGGCAAGTTTTCGTTGTTGGTGCCGTCGCGCTCGATCAAGTACGGAATGGCATCCAGGCGCAGGCCATCGATGCCCATGTCCAGCCAGTAACGCATTACTTCCAGTACCGCGGCCATCACCGCCGGATTGTCAAAGTTCAGGTCCGGCTGGTGTGAATAGAACCGGTGCCAGAAGTACTGACCAGCGACCGGGTCCCAGGTCCAGTTGGACGTCTCGGTATCGATAAAAATAACCCGCGTACCGTCGTACTTCTGGTCGGTGTCTGACCACACATAGAAGTCTCGGGCTTTTGAGCCCCGCTTGGAGGCGCGTGCCTTCTGGAACCACGGGTGTTGGTCCGAGGTGTGGTTGATAACCAATTCAGTAATGACCCGTAGCCCACGATTGTGAGCCTCGGCGATGAACTTCCTGGCATCGGCCATGGTGCCGTAGTCGGTGTGCACGCCACGGTAATCGGCAATGTCATAGCCATCATCCCGACGCGGGGACGGGTAAAACGGCAGCAGCCAGATGGTATTGACCCCGAGTTCGGCAATGTAGTCGAGCTTGGCTATCAGGCCCGGGAAATCCCCAATACCATCATTGTTTGAATCAAAAAAAGACTTTACGTGAACCTGATAAATGACCGCGTCCTTGTACCACAGCGGGTCATCGATAAAGGCCGCACTCCTGGGTTTCTTCGCCATCTTCAATTCCTTGTTAATTCGTGGTCTGGATACGCCAAATGCCAAACGGTTGATAAGTCGGGTCTATACGCATCCATTGGTACTTGCCAGCCCAGTTCCAGCGATGTCCGGTCATCAAGTCTTCACCCGACGTGACGGCATCGTCGGACAGACCCATCTCCCAAAGCGGTAGTTCAAACGTTGCTTCCTGGGCGTTGACCGGATCAAGGCTGACGGCGATCAAAATGAAGTTGCTGCCGTCCGCGCTGCGTTTGCCGAAATACAAAATGTTGTCGTTCCAGGCGTTGTAAAGCTTCAGCCCCAAATGCGTTTGCAACGCAGGGTTCTGACGGCGAATGCGATTGAGTTGGGCAATTTCGGCAATGATGTTGCCCGGCGCGGTGTAGTCCCGCGGACGTATCTCGTATTTCTCCGAGTCCAGGTATTCTTCTTTACCCGGCACCGGCGCCGATTCGCAGAGCTCGAACCCGGAATACATTCCCCACAACCCTGAACCCATGGTGGCTAGCGCGGCACGGATCAAAAATCCAGCGCGTCCGGACTCATGCAGAAAACCGGGGTTGATATCTGGCGTGTTGACGAAGAAATTTGGACGATAGCAATCTCGCCATGGCGTCTCGTTCAGCTGGGTGAAGTATTCCGCCAGCTCAGCCTTGGTGTTACGCCAAGTGAAGTAGGTATAGCTCTGGGAATACCCGACTTTGCCCAGTCGCGCCATCATCGCCGGTTTGGTGAACGCCTCGGCGAGGAACATCACGTCCGGGTGCTCGTGGCGAATGTCGGCAATCATCCACTGCCAAAACGGTAGCGGTTTGGTGTGCGGATTATCGACCCGGAAAATCTTGACGCCTTCTTCAACCCAACCCAACACCACGTCGCGCAGCTCAAGCCATAAGCTTGGAATCGCGTCGGGCGCATAAAAGTCGACGTTGACAATGTCCTGATATTTTTTCGGCGGGTTCTCGGCGTAACGAATCGAGCCGTCTGGACGCCATGAGAACCAACCTGGATGTTCTTTGAGCCACGGATGGTCCTGGGAACACTGAATGGCGAAGTCCAAAGCGATTTCCAGGCCGTGTTCCGCAGCGGTTTTAATCAGATTGCGGAAGTCCACCCGACTGCCCAACTGCGGGTGTATAGCGTCATGACCGCCCTCCTCACTGCCAATGGCGTAAGGGCTGCCAGGGTCATCAGGGCCAGCGTGCAGGGAATTGTTCGGCCCCTTGCGATGAGCGCGACCGATGGGATGAATCGGCGGGAAATACAACACGTCGAAGCCCATGTCGCGAATCATCGGCAGCCGACCCAACACATCGTTAAACGTGCCGTGACGGGCCGGGTCGTCAGTGACCGAACGCGGAAACAGTTCGTACCAACTGGCGAACTGCGCCAATTCGCGCTCAACATCGACCGGAAAATCGACGCTGCGGCTCAGGTATGCATGGCTCTCGGCCTTGGCCATCAGGGCGGTGGTCTCGCGGTTCTGCAACAGCAAAACCTGTGCGTCGGGTTCACTTTTCCCGAACTGCTCAATGACCTCAGCCAGGCGATCATGCAGCGCGCCTTCGTGACGCTCCATGGCTTTGGTCAGATGAATACGGCCCTCTTCCAGCTCCAGCTCGATGGGCACACCTGCGGTGTGCTTTTTCTGCAGCTCATACTGAAAACTGGCGAACTGATCGATCCAGGCTTCGAGGCGGAACAAGGTACGGCTGACAGAGGTCGGCGTGAACTCGCCCCGCCAGCTGTCGTTGCCCAAATCCTGCATAGGCGCGCGGTGCCATTCATCGTTATCGGCAGCGCGCCAAAGAATGACCACCGCCAGCTTGTCGTGGCCGTCGGCAAATACCTTACTGGTCACCACAATCGGCTTCCCGACGATCGCCTTGACCGCAAACAGCCCGCCTTCAATCGTCGGCATCGTGTCTTCGATCACAATGCGCGGCAATTGCAGGGCCTGCGTCAGGGTTAAAGGTTGAGTCTGCTGCGGTACATCACTGGCCAAGGAATCCGGACCGTAGGGCTGATCTGCAGTCACATTCATCGAGCATCACTCCTCACGCCCTTCCCCGTATAGAAGATAAAGACGCTCACCGGCAAAAATCACAGTTTAAAAAAGATTGGGCCCATCCTGCGCTGAAATCACCGTACCGGGCCGCATAGTTTCCGAACGCCGCCCGAGGTGAAAAGTTCAAAAGGGTTTGAGGGGTTGCGCTGAGCTTAGGCGTAGAAATGGGGTGCATGCGAGGGGAGGAATCATTTAGGGGGATGACGGAGATCAACAATGTGTCAATGGGCCTCTTACTGACTCAGATGTGGATGCCTAGATCGGAGGCCAATCCTTATGGCGTAATCCTCGAATCGTAGCGGTCGAATCCCTGAAGCGCTGGAAAACGTGAACGCCTGACGGACTTGGAGGTGAATTGATGAATATCCCGATCCCCGCTGAAACGCCGGACCCAATGATTGATGACCCTGCGTTGCCGGTGCCACCGCCCGAGGACGACCCGCCACCGACCATGCCGCCGGTAATTGAGCCGCCTAAAGGCGACCCGCCTGCCGAGAAATCACCTGCGATTCTCGACGAGAGGGCTTATGACTGCGGCCTGCATCGAACTTGATAGGGCAACCCCACGTCATTACTCGTGGGGGTTGTCGTCTTTGGGTGTCGATTTCGGCCCCATGGACGCTGCGACCTTAGGCATCAGTGCCAGGACGATCAATGCCAACAGCGCACTGAGCACGGCTGTCGCTTCACGGCCCATGCCTGCCGATACCCCTATTGCAGCAGTCATCCACAGCCCGGCTGAGGTGGTCAGGCCTTTTACGCTGGCGGTATCGCTTTCATGGCCTTTTAGAATGGTGCCTGCTCCCAAAAAGCCAATGCCAGCGACAATGCCCTGGACCACTCGGCTGATGTCCGACGCACCGGAACCGGCAATGGCCGGCACTAATACGAACAGTGCGGCGCCCGTGGACACCAGCATGTGGGTACGCATCCCGGCTGCCTTGCCCTTCTGCTCACGCTCGAAGCCAAGCATTCCGCCCAGGATGGCTGCGATCAGCAAGCGAACAACTATACGAGTCAGTTGAGATGCATCCGTAATATCGGAAAATTCTGATTGAAGCGTCAGCCAGACTTCGTTCCACCAAGCATCCATAACGACTTGCTCCCTGTTAGCGTCCCCGAACAATGGACCGTCTGGACAGTCAGAAGTGCGCAAGCAGAACGTTAAACCGCAGCGAGAGTCACACGGTTACCCGTCAGGAAAAGGAGAACGGCCATGCCCGTAGAATTCGACCCTACCCGTGAGCATTGCTCGGCAGTGATCGACGATGTCCGCTATGAAAGCGCTGTTATCGAGGTGGTGGTCATCACCAATGACACCACTCACATGTCCGAAGCCCAGATTGATGGCAAGGACGTGCCAATTACCGAAGACGAAGCGGACGCCCTGACGGTGGCAGGGGCACTGGATAAACGGCATCACACCGTGGCGGAGTAAGGCACATACCTGTGCATGACCTGCCGAACGCTGCGATGACCTCCGAAGGACCCTGGCCGACACGTTGGCACGTACCGTTCCAGATATGAAATTACAGTCCGACAGCGGTACAAAGTCCACATACCGCCGACATCTACAGACCTGATCTTGCATAAGCCGGTGCACCGTCACCGGCTTATCCAATTTGAGGGAGTCAGTCCAATGATCAGTGGCGTCAGTAGCAGCAGCGGTTATTCGAGTTATACCAGCTCAAGCGCGACCGCAACCGCCAGCGCGGCGAGCAAGAAGTTTCAGGCAGAGTTGCTGGCAAAACTGGACACCAACGGCGATGGCAGCATTAGCAAGGACGAACTCAGTTCCGCTGAGACGTCAGACAGTAAAGACGGGGTCTTGGTCAGCCTGAGCAAGGCGTTTAGCAGCCTCGACAGCAATGACGACGATAGCCTCGACGCAACCGAGCTGTCTGCCATGGCGCCGCCTCAGCCGCCTGCGCAACCGTCCACTGACGTCGCTGATGACCTGATGAGTTACCTGGACAGCGACGGCAGCGGTTCAATCAGCAGTGATGAACTGAAAACGGCCCTCGGCACGGCTGACAGTAGCGCGGACAGTTCGAAGATTTTCTCCGCGCTGGACACCAACAAGGACGGTACCGTCAGCCTCGATGAACTGAGCAGCGCCCTGCAAGCTTCATCTGCGCCGCCACCGCCGCCACCTGCACAGGATTCCAGCGCTCAGCTGTTTAGCCAGCTTGACAGCAACGATGATGGCAGTATCAGTGCCAGTGAACTGAGCAGCGCCCTGCAAAGCAGCAGTTCCAGCAGCGCCAGTAGTTCAAGCAGTAGCGCAAACGATGCCGGTTCGCTGTTAAGCAGCCTTGACAGCGACAGCAGCGGCAGCATCAGCCTTGATGAACTGACCTCAGCGTTGACCAGCAACCTGAACAGCGACACCAGCACTACCGATAGCAGTACCACGGGCCAAAGCACCACCGAAGCGAAAAATGCCGCAGCCTTGGCACTTAGCAAAATGGTCGCGGCGCTTAGCCAACGTTACGACACCGACGGCAGCAAGCCTGTTGGCAAACACCTGAACGTGGCCGCCTGACAAACAAACCGCCGCAACACTCAGGTGCTGCGGCGGTTTCGTTAGGGGCGTGGCTAAAGGCTGGTTGGCGTTTCAGGGCGTTTGTTTTTCGATGCACTCCAGTCCATCAACAAGCTGTAGGCCACCGCTAGCAAGGTGGGGCCGATGAACAAGCCGATGAAGCCGAACGCCAGCAAGCCGCCAAATACCCCCAGCAGCACGATCACCAACGGCAGGTTGCCGCCACGACTGATCAAGTACGGCTTGAGCACGTTGTCGACGCCGCTGACGATAAACGTGCCCCAGATGCCGAGGAAAATCGCCATGCCGTATTGGCCCTTCCAGGCCAGCCATGCGGTAGCCGGTATCCAGATCAGCGGCGGGCCCATGGGCACCAGACTGAGCAAGAAAGTCCCAATCCCCAGCACCAGCGCCCCCGGCACACCGGCGATCAAAAAACCGATAAACGCCAATACCGCTTGGGCGGCCGCCGTGCCGATTACCCCGTTCACGACCCGTTGAACAGTCCCGGCCACCAAGTCCAGGTAATAGCCGGCACGGTCGCCAATCAAGCGCTCCAGCAAACCGAGAACAAACGCCGCCAGTCGTGGGCCGTCACGGTAGAAGAAAAACACAAACACCAGACTCAAGGTAATTTCGAGAATCCCGCCGCCAATCTGCGCACTACGGGCCAACAGCCAATTGCCGACCTGACCCAAGTAGGGCTTGATCGCAATCATGGCTGCCGCACCCTGCTGATCAATGGTGTTCCAATAACCCACCAGTCGCTCGCCAACAAACGGCACACCGGCCAACCACACCGGCGGCTCAGGCAGGCCGTCTACCTGCACATCTTTGATGAACAAGGTCGCGTCACGCACGTGGTCCGCCAGGTTGAAGCCGAGCCAGACCAAGGGCGCGGCCACTAGCAACATCCAGATCAACGTCAGCAAGCCTGCCGCCAACGACTCCCGGCCATTGAGCCAGCGCGTCAACACCCGCATCAGCGGCCAACTGGCGAATGCCAGGACCGCGCCCCAGAACAAGGCCGACCAAAACGGCGCCATCACCCAGAGACAGGCGCCCAGCAGTGCCAAGAGCAATATCTGCACCAGCAGGCGATCATTATTCAACATGGGCTATCTCGAAAAAATGCACGGAAGGTACAAGCATAACGGCGAACACTGACTGTGCCAGTATTCGCCGCTTCTCAGGGTATGAGCGGTGTCAGCGAATAAGCTCGATGACCAGCCCCGGCGTATCCGCACTGCCCGCCTCAAGGCGAGCCGCCCGCACGCTTTTAGCGATGAGTGCCTGACGCCAGGCCTCGGCATGTGCCCCGGAAACCGTCACCCGCAAGGTGCTGTCCAGGTTGAGCCCACGGGAAATCAGCGTGGTCCAGGTGTCCTGTGGCTCTGCGCTCAGCTTCGGGAACTCAAGCTTGCCGGTACTTTTCAGTTGGCGCAGCAGGGTGGCGGATGTTGGCAGCAAATCCCCCAGCGGCGCGGCGGAATCGAATTGCTCGATGTGCAAATAGGCCCGGCGATTGCCCCGTGTTATGCCGTACAACGCCACCAGGGTATCGTTCTTGGGTGCGGCCAGACGCAGCAACAAATAAGCCTGCTGATCGTCGGCGCCATACAGTTTGGAATTACCGAACACTTCGTTGGCCCACAAGCTGCTTTCACCGCAGTCCCGGGCCTGGCACCAAAACAGCAACTCGGCGCCCTGTTTTTGCAGGGCCTCGCGGGTTGCCGTAAAGGCTTCGTCGGAGGTGTGTTCGGTGGGTAATTCGTAGGTCACGGCAGTTGCGCTGCCTTTGGCGCTGACCTGTCCATCAAAACGCAATTGACCGCTTATTTTGCGGATTGAACCCAGGGGATAGATGCGCTCCAGCTCCACGGGTGGACGGTAATCGACGATTTCAGCATCAAGCACCCTGGGCGTTATGTCCAAATCATGACTGCCGGAGATATCAGCGGCGTACAGCAACGTGCTGAGCAGCGAGCTACTGATCGATACCCCAAGAACGCTCAATAAACCCATGCGTGCTTTCATCGGATCGCCACGTCATGGGCGGGTTGGAACGGGGTATAGACGGGGGTAATACAGTGATCCATCAGGTCATCTCCTGTTTCAATCCGCCCAGCCTCGGCAGTTGCCTGCCGCAAGTCAAGGAACGGCGTAAAAGCGATTGAAACAGTCTGCAACAGAGCGCGCACCCTCCTCGTCATTCAAGTGCAAATGGTGCCCCCCAGGCAGGGTCGTGACCTCGAACGGCAACTGCGATAACAGCTCGGGGTGCTGGGCGAGCATGCCCTGTCCAGCTACTACCAATTGTGTCGGGCAACTGACGCGCTTAACGAAAGCCATCGCTTGTTCGCGGGTAAGACGTATGGGGGAGGCCAAGGTCAGACGGTTATCGCTGCGCCAGGTATATCCGCCGGGCACCGGCATCAGTCCCCGCTGAGCCAGCAATTCTGCCGCTTCTCGGCTCACTGCAACCATGCCTTTCATTCGCGCTTCCACAGCACCGTCCTGGGTGCTGTAAACCGGTTTGCGTTTATCTGACAGGTTCAACTGAGCCTGCAAGGCCGAGCCTAACCGTTCCGCTGCAGTGGCCGCTTCGCCAGTAGGTGGAATCACGCCATCGATCAATGCCAGACGCGTGATTCGATCAGGTAATGCGCCCGCCAGCACCACTGAAATAATCGCGCCCAGGGAGTGCCCCATCAGGGAAAAGCGCTGCCAGCCCAGTTGCTCGGCCACCCGTAGCACGTCGTGTGCGTAATCCCACAAGGAATAACCGGCACCTACCGGGCGATGATCAGAATGCCCGTGCCCGGCCAGATCCAGGGCCACGATGCGCAGCCCTTTGAGTTGCGGTGCCAGGCGCGCGAAGCTATTGGCGTTGTCCAGCCAGCCGTGCAGCGCAATCACTGGTTGGCCGTCTTCGGGTCCGAACAAATGCGCGGCCAGCTCGATGTGAGGCAGGCTCAGCCGAACTTCCTCAACCGCGGCGCTCATGCGCTGGCCCTCTCGGTGCGCGCCAGGTTCCAGCGAGCGAATACCTGCTTGAGCAAGTCTGCGGTTTCCTGCGGGCGCTCCAGGGGAAACATATGCCCTCCGGGCATCGACAACGATTCACCCAGGGGCAAGTGCTTCACCGAACTGGCGTGGTGACGCATAACCACACGACTGTGGTTTCCCCTGACGACGGCCAATGGCACTTGCAACTGCTGTGTGCGGCCAGGACTGGTGTGGGGCACGCTGCGGTAAATGCTAATTTCGGTGGCCGGGTCGAAGCGTAGGCGCAACTGCTCACCGTCCTGCTGCAAACCGTGCAGCAGGTAAGCATCGAAGCATTCAGGATCAAAACGGCGGAACAGGGTCTTGCCCGCAAAATACTGGCGGGCGGCGCCCATGTCGGCAAACGCTTCGCGACGTCCCAACGTGCGTCCAGCCGGGGTAATGCGGTCAATGAAGCCGAAGCGCTTGGCCGCACGAATCATCAGCTGATCGGCCAGGGTCAGTACTGGTGAATCCAGCATGACCACCCCGCGGTACAGCTCGGGACAGCGCAGTGCCGCATGGAAATGCAACACTCCACCTAATGAATGGCCCACACCCCACACTGGTTCAGGCTGCTGCTTGAGGTGATAAATCAGCTCGTCGACCAGGTTCAGCCAGTTATCGTCCACTGGAAATCGCGGGTCATGGGCATGCTGCTGTAAGTGCGCAACCGCGAAATCCGGTGCCAGGGCGGAAAACAGCTTGCCGTACGTGGCCGATGGGAAGCCGTTGGCGTGAGCGAAAAACACCGGTTGTGACATGCGAATGCGTCCATAGCGAAACCCAGTGGCAATTGTGCGCACCCGCCATGCACTCGGCAATGACCGTAACCGCCATCCACAGTGGCACTTAGGTCATCGTTGCTGAGGAATCAACGAGTCGGAGGTTGTTCGCCCAGCGGCACGACCGCCATGGTCAGCCGGGAGATACAGCTGGCCTTGCCTTCGTCGCTGGTCAAGCGGATATCCCACACATGGGTGGTGCGGCCGATGTGCACGGGATGGGCAACGGCCGTCACTCGCCCGCTACGCAAACCGCGCAAGTGGTTGGCGTTGATTTCCAGCCCCACGCAAAAGAATTTTTTCGGGTCGATACACAAATAGCTGGCCGTCGAGCCCACGGTTTCGGCCAGTACCACCGACGCGCCGCCGTGCAACAGGCCATAAGGCTGATGGGTACGCTGATCGACCACCATGCTCGCCGTCAGCGAATTGTCATCGAAGCTCTCGAACCGAATGTCGAGCAACTCGCCAATGGTGTTTTTCTGCATCGAATTGAGATGTTCGAGGACGGGAGTGTTAAGCCACACGCTCATGTTCATTCCTTGGGGTCATGGCGCTCGCCGGGCGAACGCTCAAAGTGGGTCGGTCACGAGCATAGTAGCGTTTTCGAACGTTTGGTTCATTGCGCAAACCAATCCTTCGGCATGACGCTGTATCTACATGTACACGAACCTCTGTAGTGTTATGTACATCAAAGAGACCTACCCAACGCGCTGCTGATTTCCGCCAATATCGCCGGGTCGTCGATGGTTGAGGGCGGTGTGAAGGTTTCTCCGTCCGCTATTTTTCGCAGCACGGCGCGCAGGATTTTGCCGGACCGGGTTTTGGGCAGGCGCTTGACCACCACGATTCGCTGCAGGCAAGCCAATGCGCCGATCCGTTCACGGACCAAGGCAACCATTTCGCCCTGGAGTTGCACTGCACTTTCTTCGATGCCGTCCTTCAGCACAATCATCCCAAGCGGCACTTGGCCCTTGATGTCGTCGTGCACGCCGATCACTGCACACTCGGCGACTGCCGGGTGCTGGCCGACCAAGTCCTCCATCTCACCCGTGGACAAACGATGACCCGCGACGTTTATAACATCGTCGGTACGGCCCATGATGTAGACAAAACCTTCCCCATCGACATAACCACCGTCGCCGGTGTGGAAATAACCGGGGAAGCTGTGCAGGTAGGCGTCCAGGTAGCGCGGATGGTCGTTCCACAAGGTTTGGCTACAACCGGGTGGCAACGGCAAAGCTATGACTACCGAGCCCTGCTCGCCCGGCCCCAGCAGTTCGCCGAGTTCACCGAGAATCTGCACGTCGTAACCCGGCACCGCACGGTTACTCGAGCCGGGACCTGGGCGATGACCTTCAAGGCCGATGCACGGAGCAGTCACCGGCCAGCCGGTTTCGGTCTGCCACCAGTGATCCAGCACGGGCTTGCCGGTCAATTGTTCGAGCCACTCATGGGTACTGGAGTCGAGTTTTTCACCTGCCATGAACAAATGGCGAATGGAACTCAGATCTCGGCTTTTGATTAATTCCCCGTCCGGATCGGCCTTACGAATCGCACGCATGGCGGTGGGCGCACAGAACAAGGCGTTGACTCGGTGCTCCTCGATCACCCGCCAGTAGCTGCCGGCATCTGGCGTACGAATCGGTTTGCCCTCGTACAGCACCGTTGTGCAACCGGCCATCAACGGCCCATAAACGATCATCGAATGGCCGACCACCCAACCGACGTCAGAGATCCCCCACCAAACATCGCCGGGCTGCAGGCCATAGACAGTGGTCATGCAAAAGATCAGGGCCACCGCGTTGCCGCCGTTATCCCGGACAATGCCTTTGGGCCGGCCGGTAGTGCCCGAGGTGTACATGATGTACAACGGATCGCTGCTAGCCACCGGCACCGGGTCAGCTGGCTGGACGCCAACCAATGCGTCTTGCCAATCCAAATCGCGCCCGACCTGCAACTGCGCCACCGCCTGCGGACGCTGCAATACCAGTACCTGTTGCGGCTGATGACGGGCCAGCTCCAAGGCTTTATCAACCAGTGGTTTGTATTCGATGACCCGATCAAATTCAAGGCCGCAGGACGCGGTGAGCAGTAGCCTGGGTTTAGCATCGTCGATGCGCAGGGCCAGCTCATTGGCTGCGAACCCGCCGAACACGACTGAATGCACAGCGCCCAACCGGGCGCAGGCCAACATGGCCATGAGGGCTTGCGGCACCATCGGCATATAGATGACGACCCCGTCGCCCTTCTCCACCCCCAGTTGACGCAGTAGCCCGGCCAAGCGCGCCACCTCGTCGCGCAGCTCGTTAAAGCTGTAACGCACTTTGTTGTAGCTGACCGGCGAGTCGTAGATCAACGCCGTCTGGTCCCCCCGTCCTTGTTCGATCTGATAATCCAGCGCCAGGTAGCTGCTATTGAGCAGGCCGTCACCAAACCAGCGGTGCGTGCCATCGGCCAGCGTTTCCAGGGTTGTGTCGGGTGCGCGATACCAGGCCACTTGCCGTGCCTGCTCAGCCCAGAACGCTTCGGGGTTTTCGATCGAATGCGCGTGGCTCTGTCCGTAGTTCATCTGCTGCTGGCTCATCGGTATCCCTGTGGTTTTTTTATTAGGGCTTACGAACTGCACTTTCGAGAATTGCACTTACGAGAATCTCGCTTACACAGATGAACCTAGCAGATGCGCAGCGAAAATCAGCTACGACTTTTGTCGGTCGTCTCAGCCACGTTGCAGCGCTCGGGCGTTGGCCAGCCGCTGGACGAACAAACCGGCCAGCGCCAGGGCCGCCAGGACTATCACCACCGAGCCGTAGACATTGGTCGTCGCGATCAATCCAAAACGGTGTGCGGACATACCGGCGACCAACGCCGGCACACAAAACGCCAAGTAACTGAGCACGTAAAATGTCGACATCAGTCCTGCACGCTCATGGGCGTGAGCCAGCGGCAGCAGCAAGCGCAACGCGCCCAGAAATCCGGAGCCAAAACCACAGCCGGTGATCACCGTGCCCACGAAGAATAACCACAGCCATCCGCTGTTAACCGCCAGCAAAATCACCGCCACACCGGCGCCCAAACAACTAGCACCGATAAACAGCGCCAGGATTGGCGCACGCTTGCGCAGGTTGAGAATCGCCACCACCCCGCTCAGGGTCAGCGCGGCCACGGCCAACCCACCATTAATCACCGAGGTGGAGCCGGTGGCCGCCGCTAACAAAGAAGGCGTCAGCGACAGATAAAACCCACCCAGCGCCCACGCAGCGACATCTACCGGAAGGACCAACCACAGGGTGCGTCGCGCTTGAGGCGGAACGCTGAGCGTCGGCCTAAGTGAGGCCCATGCCCCGGGTTGCGGGCTGACGGTTTCCGGCAATCGCCACAGGTAAAGCGCCTGGGATGCGAAAGCGATCAGCAACACAATGAACGCCAGCGACAGCGGCATGGGCGCATAAATCACCAACACACTGGTGCCCAGCGCGCCACCCGCCATGCCTAGCAACGGCGTAACGCTATTGAGCAACGGTCCCTGCACCTGATCACAGTCAAGCAACGCGGCGCCCAACGCGCTGGCAGCTATCCCCGTGGCAAAGCCTTGCAGCAGACGTGCAGTCAACAACCAGGTGACATCGGTGGCAGCAATGAACAATGCCATCGATATGATTTCAAGCAACAGCCCGGCAAAAATCACCGGGCGCCGGCCGAGGTAGTCTGATAACGAACCCGCTACCAATAAAGCGACCAACAGACTCAACGCGTATACGGCAAATATCAGCGTCAGCATTGCCGATGAGAAACCCCAGCTTTGCTGATACAAGTGGTACAGCGGGGTCGGCGCACTCGATGCCGCGAAGAAGCACAAGTTGGTGATGGCAAGAAACCCAATACTGCTGCTAGCACGAACCGCCGCAGACGGGTTCTGCAAAGGGTGGGACATGAGTACACTCTCCATTAAATGCAAACCGCTAAAGCCAATTGTTAGCTTTTGCGAGTGTGCAACGCGATTTCGCTTAAAGCAAATTCTTTGTGTTAAGGTCTGCCGCATGGCTATTAAAGAAGGTATTCGCACGGGTGGCCGCAGTGCCCGTGTTCAGGAATCGATCCACGCGGCTATCCGTGACTTGTTGCTCGAACATGATCGCGCGACGATCAGCGTGCCGATGATTGCTCTTCGCGCAGGCGTAACGCCTTCCACCATCTATCGCCGCTGGGGTGACCTCACCAGCTTGCTGGCTGATGCAGCGGTTGAGCGTTTGCGTCCTGATGCTCCTATCAATTGCGGCAATTTGCGCGACGATCTGCAAAGTTGGACCGAGCAATACCTGGACGATATGAATTCCGCAGCAGGACGGGAAATGATGCGCGATGTGGTCGGCAGCGCCGCCAGCTGTTCGAGCAAATGTGCCTCTATCGTTCGCGATCAGCTACAAATCATTGTTGATCGGGCCCTTGTGCGCGGCGAAGCAGCACCGCCCGCCGAAGAACTGGTGGACGCCATTGTTGCGCCGATGATTTATCGCATCCTGTATTCAGAAGCGGCGCCCACCCTGGAGCGCATGTTTCAGTTAATTGATAATTGCCTGGACCGATACCGTTGAGCATGGGAGCAGACAGTCGCCCCCATACCCTCGAACGACTTCGCGCAGGCAAATTGACGGGCACTAAACGCCTGGATTTGTCGTGTGGACTGGTTGAGTTTCCGCCGGAAATTTTCGACCTCGCCGACTCGCTTGAGATTCTTAACCTGACCGGCAATGCACTCAGCAGCCTGCCTGCCGATCTGAGTCGCTTGATCAATTTACGTGTTTTGTTCTGCTCTGAAAACCGATTCACCGAGCTACCAGCGTGTATCGGCCAGTGCAGTCAGTTGCAAATCGTCGGTTTCAAGGCCAATCAGATTCGACACGTCCCGGCCGCAGCCCTGCCGCCACTACTGCGCTGGCTGATCCTGACGGATAACTGTATCGAAACGTTGCCCGACACGTTGGGCGACTGTTCGGCGTTGCAGAAACTGATGTTGGCCGGCAACCAACTGCAACAACTGCCGGATTCACTGGCCCGCTGCGCCCAACTTGAACTGCTGCGCATCTCTGCCAACCGCCTGACCGCCTTGCCTGCCTGGCTGCTTAAACTACCCGCGCTGGCATGGTTGGCCTACGCCGGTAATCCAATGGCCACTCATCATGCGGACACACCGATCAGGCAAATCCCTTGGTCGCACTTGCAGGTGCAGCAGCAATTGGGCGAAGGCGCTTCCGGTGTGATCCAACAGGCGCTTTGGCTGACGTCGGAACAGCAAGCGGCAGCGGTGGCGGTCAAGCTCTATAAGGGCAGCATCACCAGCGACGGCTCACCGCTGAACGAAATGGCGGCCTGCATTGCCGCTGGGGCGCACCCGAACCTGATCGCCGTTGAAGGGCAAATTGAAGAGCATCCCTACGGGCAAGTCGGCCTGGTGATGCAACTCATCGCCCCCAGCTTCGTCAACCTCGCAGGGCCGCCGAGTCTTGAGTCATGTACTCGCGACATCTACCAGCCCGGGACTGTCTTCTCCTTGAGCACCGCGCTACGCCTGGCGGGTGGCATCGCCTCGGCGGCTGAGCACCTGCACGCCTGCCACCTGAGCCATGGCGACCTGTATGGCCACAACATCCTGCGGGACCCGCGCGGTGAATGCTTGCTGGGCGATTTCGGCGCAGCGTCGTTTTACCCCACAGGAATTTCACAGCAGAGCGTGTTGCTGGAGCGGATTGAAGTCAGGGCTTTCGGGATATTGCTGGGTGAGTTGATGGAGCGCTGCGAGTCGCAGGGCATGGATGAGCTGGGGGAACTCCAGGCCCGTTGCGTCCAGGCCGACGTCCAGGCGCGGCCTTCGTTTGTTGAGGTGAGTCGGGTGCTGGCGGAATTTGCTCCCCCAGATAAACGCGATTCCCTGTAGGCACCAACTTGTTGGCGAAAACCGGCGCTGCGGTATTCCGGTAGACCGCGGCGCCTATTTGATCGCCAACAAGTTGGCTCCTACGGAGAATTGGTGTGTAACCCGGATAGGAAGATTCGCCTGCGTGCAGAAAAATTAAATCCGCTTACTCAGCCAGCCAACCCTACATACACATTCTGCACATCGTCATGCCCGTCAATCGCTTCCAGAAACGCCTCAACATCCGCCATTTCTTCATCACTCAAGCCATCAACCGTGCTTTTCGGACGATAACCCAACTGCGCCGACTGCACAGTAAAACCAAACTCGGGCAGCGCTTTACACACTGCGTCCAAATCAGTCAGCTCGGTCAAAAACAGCGTAGCGCCCTCTTCACCCGGCTCAAAATCCTGCGCACCGGCCTCGATAGCCGCCAGCTCGGCATCGGCATCGGGAGCAGACGGAACGGCCTCGATCATACCCAAATGATTGAAGTCCCACGAAACCGAACCCGCAGCACCCAATTGCCCTTTGCGGAACAACACCCGGATTTCCGATACCGTGCGATTAATGTTGTCGGTCAGGCACTCGACAATCACCGGCACACGGTGTGGCGCAAACCCTTCATACGTCAGACGCTCAAAGGTCACGCCTTCGCCTAGCAGGCCGGCGCCTTTCTTGATTGCGCGTTCCAGGGTTTCTCGGGGCATCGAGGCTTTCTTCGCCTGCTCGATGACCAACCTCAAATGCGCGTTCGTGTCTGGATCAGCCCCCGCACGCGCGGCAATCATGATTTCCTTGGACAGCTTGCCGAATATGCGACCTTTGGCGTTGGATGCTGCTTCTTTATGCTTGACCTTCCACTGTGCGCCCATGTTCTTCTCTTGTTCCGTGGCTGATAACGGCCACCGCGGTAATCAGCAGGCAGCTGACGAGACGGAGGCAATACGCTGAATTTGGCGGCTATTTTATACGCGATAACGCCAGATGAAACCCCCTGCGACCCAGCTTACCCCTGAACCGTCCCAGTACCACAGCCGAAAGCCTATAACCCTTGTAGGACGCGCCCTTAATTTGTAGTCCTTTTCCGAAAAACGGCGCAACTCTGACGTTCGCCCTCGGCATTCCGTACCCTCTGCACCGGACTTTCACAAATAAGGAGGCGCAGTTGAGTCAAGACACGGAAACACTGGTCACGTTGACCGTCGCCGACACCCCACTGGAACTGCAGGTCATCCACTTCAGCGGCAGTGAAGGTTTAAATCGTCCTTACCGATTCGACATTGATCTCATAAGCCCCAGCGATACCCTGGACGTCAGGATGCTGACAGCTTGTGTTGCCTATCTTTCTTATGGCGACGGGCATCACGGCGTTCATGGACTAATCAGCAGCGCGCTCATGCTGTACGTCGGTAACGGCATCAGCCATTTTCGCGTGACACTCGAGCCGCGCCTGCAATCAATGCAACAGCGTTACCACCGGCGACTGCTGCAACGTTCCAGCGTGCCGCAGATCCTCCAGAGATTGCTCCAGGAACACGGCATCGGTAAGGATCAGTATCGCCTTGAATTAACCGTGGGCACGTATCCATTCTGTGCAACCCGCGCTCAATATGACGAAAGCGATCTGCAGCTGTTACAGCGTTTGTGCGCGGAAGAAGGTATCCACTACCGTTTCGAGCACAGCCGTGACCGGCATTTACTGATTTTCGCTGACGACCCGGCCGTTTTTCGGGAATTACCGACGCCAACCCACTATCAGTACCGGCGCGACAACCATGGCCCGACAATCAGCCATATGACTGAACATTTCTCTATCGGCTCCATCAGCCCTGACCACAGCATATACCCACGCCGTGTTGACGATTCAGCGTCAAACACCGACGAGCCGGACCCTCTGCGGATGCCTGTCTATGGTTTTGCGGCCAATCAAGCGCGGGGCTCTCTGCTTCGAGGACGGGTGCCGGACGCCGCGGAAGCGAGACGACGCCAGTTGAGCGCACGCGCGTTGGAGCGCCTGCGCTGCGAACGACGTCACGTGTACGGACTCAGCGACCAACCCAGTCTGGTTAGCGGCCGGATACTCTCGGTGCTGGCTCATCCTGACCCTGTGTTCAACGATCAATGGCTACTGACCGAAGTCCACCATCGGGTAAAACAACCCCACGTACTGGACGGACTTGACCGGGCAGATATCCACAGCATCATGCGTAGCGCCTTCCTTGAGGACGATCAATCGTCACCGCTGTCCATTTCGATTCCGGATACCGGCGATGAAAATGTGCCGTTCATACGTGGATATAGAAATCACTTTCGGGTTATTCCCTGGACCCTACCCTACCGCCCGCCGCTGATTCAGCAAAAACCGCAGATTCACGGTCCGCAAACCGCGACGTTAGTCGGCGTCCTCGGTCACCCGGCAAAACGCGACCCGCAAGGACGCGTTAAAGCAAAACTGCACTGGCCAACCTCTCAGCCCAATGAAGAGGCGATCGTTTGGTTACCGTTGGCAATTGCAACGCCAGCCGACGAGGCGCCACGGGAATTGTTAGCAGGAAGCCAGGTGCTGCTGAGTCATTTCGATAACGATCCCGAGCAGCCGGTTATTTGCGGGCTGGTGGACAGCGCTGACCCGCAGCTACTGCGGCCACGCATCTGGATTGATGGCCGAGCGCTAAGCTCCATCGCGGGGAATATCCATTTAAGCCCAGGGCAGAAGCTGAACGTCGATGGGAAATCCTCCGTGACCCTGACCAGCCAACACTCCCGCCTGGAAATACATCCCGCAAGCATCCGGATGACCGCCGCGGAAAACCGCACCGGCCTCTTGTGTCAGGAAACCGAGCTACGTTATGGGCCAGCGCCGGGGCGCGCCAGCAAGCCTGACGACCCGCCGACGCCAATGGATTTCAGCGCGCTGTTGCAGCAGCTAACCCCACCGCAACCAGACCCGTGACCGTCCACGCGCTTGAATTATTGCCCTTTGAACTGCGGCTCACGCTTCTCGATAAAAGCTGCCATGCCTTCTTTCTGGTCGTGGGTAGCAAAGGCGGCGTGGAATACCCTTCGCTCGAAACGAACCCCTTCGGCCAGGCTGACTTCAAAGGCGCGGTTGACGCTTTCCTTGATCAGCATTGCCACCGGCAGGGACTTTGCAGCGATTTCAGCGGCTACCTTCAGCGCTTCGTCGAGCAGCTCGTCGACGGGTATGACCCGCGATACTAACCCTGAGCGCTCGGCCTCAGCCGCGTCGATCAAGCGCCCGCTGAGGCACATTTCCATGGCCTTGGCTTTGCCTACCGCACGGGTCAGCCGCTGAGTGCCACCCATGCCTGGTAATACGCCCAGCTTGATTTCAGGCTGACCGAATTTTGCGTTGTCACCGGCCAGGATGAAGTCGCACATCAGGGCTAACTCACAACCGCCGCCCAACGCAAAACCGGAGACCGCTGCGATCATCGGTTTACGCCGGTTGGCGACCCGATCACTGTCGGAGAACAGATCATCCAAGTAGATTTGCGGATACGTCAGCTCGGACATTTCCTTAATATCCGCACCTGCCGCAAAGGCTTTTTTCGAGCCCGTCAGCACAATGCAGCCGATATCACGATTGGCTTCCAGCAGGTCCAGCGCCTGGTTCAATTCACTGACCAGCTGCGCGTTCAGGGCGTTTAACGCCTGAGGACGGTTCAGCGTGATCAAACCGACACGCCCTCGAACCTCCATTAAAATCATCTCGTAGCTCATTGTTTTTTATCCAAAATGTAAACTGACGGCGATTAGCCCATATTTCGCAATACACATTAAGTACCGGTCCTAACCGTTTGATTTTCGGTTAAAAACTCCTGGATATCACGATTCGCTGAATATCACTGGTGCCCTCGTAAATCTGGCAGACCCGCACGTCGCGATAAATTCGCGCCAAGGGAAAGTCATTCAAATAACCGTAGCCGCCCAAGGTCTGTAGGGCACTGGAGCAGACTTTTTCGGCCATCTCCGAGGCGAACAGCTTGGCCATGGAAGCTTCAACCAGCGCTGGTTTACCGCTGTCACGCAGTGCGGCTGCGTAGTGCACCATCTGTCGCGCCACGGCGATGGAAGTGGCCATGTCCGCCAGGCGAAACGCCACTGCCTGGTGTTCCATCAACGACTTGCCGAAGCTGGTCCGTTCCTTGGCATAATCCCGGGCCACCTCAAACGCTGCTCGGGCCATGCCGATTGATTGTGCGGCGATGCCGACGCGGCCGCCCTCAAGGTTGGCCAAGGCGATCTTGTAGCCTTCGCCCTCGGCTCCCAAGCGTTGATCAATGGGCACCTTGACGTCTTGGAAAAGGATCTCGCACGTATCAGAGGCGTGCTGGCCAAGCTTTTCCTCAACTTTCGCAACGGTGTAACCTGGCGAGTCGGTTGGCACGATAAACGCGGTAATGCCACGCTTGCCAGCCGTGGGATCAGTCACGGCGAACACAATGACCACGCCAGCGTTCTGCCCGGAGGTTATGAACTGCTTAGCGCCGTTCAGGACGTAGTGATCGCCTTGCAGCCGTGCCCGAGTGCGCAGGTTGCTGGCATCAGAACCGGCCTGGGCCTCGGTCAGCGCGAATGCGCCAATCATCTCGCCACTGGCCAACGGCTGGAGAAACCGTTGCTTTTGTTGTTCGGTGCCGAACCTGAGGATCGGTACGCAGCCCACCGAATTGTGCACGCTCATGATGGTCGAGCAGGCGCCATCGCCAGCGGCGATTTCTTCCAGCGCCATGGCGTAAGCGAGGTAACCAGTGTCACAGCCACCCCATTGCTCGGGAACGAGCATGCCAAAAAAGCCCAGTTCGGCCATTTCGCCAATGGCTTCGCGCGGAAAGGCATGGTCGCGATCCCATTGCGCCGCGAACGGCCTGAGCCGCTCTTGGGAGAATTGCCGGGCCGCCTCGCTGATCTGTTGTTGTTCTTCTGTGGGGAGCATGCTCGTTTCCTCGGTTAATGTTTTAGTACAGGCATTCGACGGCAATCGCCGTCGCTTCACCGCCACCAATGCACACCGCCGCAACACCGCGTTTCAAACCGCTTTGGCGCAACGCCGACAACAGCGTGACTATAATCCGGGCGCCCGAAGCGCCAATCGGATGACCGAGGGCGCAGGCGCCGCCATGAATATTCAGTTTGCTGTGAGGGATGTCCAGCGAACTCATGGTGACCAGCGCCACCACGGCGAACGCTTCATTGACTTCAAACAGATCGACGTCTTCCAGCGACCACTGGACTTTACTCATCAGCTTCTTGATCGCGCCGATAGGTGCCGTCGGAAACAGCCCAGGCTCGTCTGCAAAGGCCGCGTGGCCATGGATAACCGCCAATGGCTTGAGTCCACGGCGCTCGGCTTCTGATTGACGCATCAACAGCAAGGCCGCCGCGCCATCAGAAATCGAGCTGGAATTGGCTGCCGTCACCGTGCCCCCATCGCGGAACGCTGGTTTCAGGGTCGGGATCTTCTCCAGACGGGCTTTGGGCGGCTGCTCGTCATTGCTGATCAGCCGCTGCTCTTTGCCGACCGTAACCTGTACCGGAACAATTTCTGCAGCAAAACGGCCATTGCTGATGGCCTGTTGCGCACGCGTCAGGGATTCCACGGCAAACGCATCTTGTGCTTTGCGGCTGAATCCGTTGGCCTCGGCACACTCTTCCGCGTACGTGCCCATCAAGCGGCCCTTGTCGTAAGCGTCTTCGAGACCGTCGAGAAACATATGGTCAAGCACTCGACCGTGGCCCATCCGATAGCCACCGCGGGCTCGGTCCAGCAGGTAAGGCGCGTTGGACATACTTTCCATCCCCCCCGACACCGCCACCCGCGCACTGCCCGCAAGTAAAAGGTCATGGGCGAGCATTGTCGCTTGCATGCCTGAGCCGCACATCTTGTTCAGCGTAGTGCACAGCGTCGAGGTTTTTAGCCCTGCACCCAGCGCCGCTTGCCGAGCAGGCGCTTGGCCGAGCCCCGCCGACAGTACGCAACCGAATAACACTTCATCGACGTCCTGCGCACTGATGCCAGCACGCTCCACAGCGGCCCGAATCGCAGCGGCGCCCAGTTGCGGTGCGGTCAGGCTGGTCAGCTCACCCTGAAAACCGCCCATTGGCGTACGCACGGCACTGACGATAACAATTGGATCTTGAATAGCCATAGTTACGGTCCTCTACTTCGCTTAAGCAATTGCGTGGCCCGCTACTTGGCGGCCATGCGCAAGGCACCGTCGAGACGGATGACCTCGCCGTTGAGCATGCTGTTTTCAATAATATGCCTGACCAGCGCCGCGTACTCCTTTGGCTTGCCCAAGCGCGGAGGGAACGGCACACCGGCCGCCAACGACTCGCGCACCTGCTCGGTCATGCCGGCCATCATCGGTGTTTCGAAAACACCAGGGGCGATGGTCATCACCCGTATGCCAAACCGCGCCAGTTCCCGTGCAGCGGGCAACGTCATACTGACAATTGCACCTTTTGAAGCGGCATAGGCCGCCTGGCCGATTTGACCATCGTAGGCAGCCACCGAGGCGGTATTGATGATCACTCCACGCTCGCCGCCCTCACCCGCTTCGGTCTCCGCGATGGCGGCAGCGGCGAGCCTAAGCAGGTTGAAACTACCGATCAGGTTGATGTTGATCACCCGGCTGAAGCTGTCCAACCCGTGCGGACCATTTTTACCAAGGATCTTTTCAGCACCGACCACACCCGCGCAATTGACCAGGCCGTGCAGCGCACCGAAGGCTTTAACTGCAGCGTCGACAGCCGCTTGGGCGGCAGACTCCTGGCTGACATCTGCTACCGCGTAACGTGCTTGAGCGCCAAGCTTTTGCGCCTCGGCAGCGACGGCTGGCTCGTTAATATCCACTAACATGACCTTTGCGCCTGCGCTTACCAGCATTTGCGCGGTAGCTGCGCCCAAGCCTGAAGCACCACCACTGACGAGAAAAACCTTGCCTTCGATCTGCATGAACGCGTTCTCTTTCGTTTTTTTGAGTAATAAGTTGGAATAACGAAATAGTCGGCTACCTGCCAAGTACCGGCAATGGTCAAAGCGTTCAAGTTGGATGACTGGTTTGGCCAATGGGTTAGCCAGGCCAACGCCTCTGAACTGCGAACTTGTTCGCGATAGAGCGCGAAGCGATCCCAAATGCCATACCCGGTTTTAACCGGAAGAAAGCTACTTAATGAATTACGACTGCTGCGCAGCCAATCGCGAACAAGATCGCTCCTACAGATTTTTGTTTACTGCACGACAGCGCGGCGTCGGAGACGTGGAGCCCCCTACAGGGGGTCGGATATCAAGCTGCGGTAATGCCCCGGGTTAGACCCGAACCATTTGCGGAAGGCTTTGTAGAACGAGCTGGTATCGGCAAACCCCAACCGGGCGGCGATGTCGGCGAAGCTGATGGCTGGATCGGCCAGCCAGGCGATCGCCAGTTCCTTGCGCACGCTGTCCTTGAGGACTTGATACGTTTGGCCTTCATCGGCCAAACGACGACGCAGGGTTGAAGCCGACATATTCCAGGCCTGAGCCAAGGCATCGGTCTCAGGCCAATCCTGCGCCGGCAACTTACGCAACTCGCTTTTGATCTGTCGGGCGAAGCTGTCTGGATCGCGGTACTTCACCAGAATATTGCCCGGCGCTCGGCTGAGGAAGCGGCTCAACTCGTCTGCGCTGCGCTTGATCGGCAGGTCGAGGCAGTCAGCGGCAAAGATTATTCGGGTGCGTGGTCGATCGAAGCGTAGGTTTTCCGAGAACATCACCCGGTAATCTTCGCTGAACTCAGGCTCCGGGCAGCGCAACTCAATGGCCAAAATCGGGATTCGCCGGCCCGCCAACCAGCATGCCACGCCGTGAACGATCATCCAGTAGGTGAAATACGTAAACGCTCGACGGGGAGGCTCATCGCCCTCTTCAAGGACGACTTCAGCCAAGGTTTGTTGCCGAACCAGACTCGCCTGCATACTTTCAAGCATCAGCGACAAAAAGCTCAATCCCGACGCCAGCCCTGCGGCCACGGTCAATTGCGCCATGGACGAGCGGCACAGAAATGCCAGGCTCCCGGAACGCAGTTTGCGTGGGTCCATGCCGAAAAACTCATCGTCCCGTCTTCGCGCCAATAGCCGCCACAAACGCGCGTAGGCCGTAGCCGGAACCCGTGCCTCAGCTTGAGCCATTAAACTTGGCGCTATGCCGACCTTGCTTAATAGCTCATCGATAGCCGCGCCTGGTGCGCAGCATTGCAATAGCGCTTCGCGCACCATCTGCATAGAGATCGTGTCTTTTTCCGCCATGAGAAAGGTTGCCTTGCTATGCGCTTTTTTTCGATTGATCAGGATGCTGTGGGCCATCTTAAGGCGCGAGGTATAAAAAGCCAGTCCCGCTGCAGGACCGAACCTCTGCCTGCCACGAAGGTCGCACAAGAGATCCGCTACGCTAAAAAAAACCCTTCACGCTGCTCACTGGAGCGACACCGATGCCGCTACGCCCGATCCGCGCCTTGCTGACTTCGCTGTTGATCATTGCCTTGAGTGCCTGCGCACTGTTGCCCAACCGTGACCCGCTGAACATCAACGTGGTTGGCGTCGAACCATTACCAGGCCAGGGCCTGGAAGTGCGCTTTGCGGTTAAATTGCGTCTGCAGAATCCCAACGAAACGCCAATCACTTATTCCGGGGTTGCCCTGGAGCTAGATGTCAACGGCAGGTTGTTGGCTTCCGGGGTCAGTGACCAAAGCGGCACCATCGGGCGATTCTCCGAAGCAGTGCTGGTGGTGCCGGTGACCGTTTCGGCGTTCGCCGCACTGCGCCAGGCCGTGGGCCTGAGCCAAAGCGAAGGCATCGATAACATGCCCTACGTGTTACACGGCAAGTTGGCCGGCGGCGTGTTTGGCACAATGCGCTTCAGTGACAGCGGCACCCTCAGCCTGCCACGGGCCGACGGCACTTGGTAATAGTGCGAGGACGTGCCTGCACGCCCTTACTTGGTGGCAGCGACCAAGCGGTTTACTTCACTGCGCACCATATTCGCGTATTCAGGCGGGGACATGAGATCAAGTTCCGAACGCACCCATTCAGACCATTTGCCTTTGCGTTTGGAGCGCTCGCCCATTAGCCGCGCAGCATCGCTCTTGGCTTTGCCCAAATTGCTCTGCCACAGTTCGAACAGACGGGATTTTTCATCTTCAAGCGCCGCGCGCTCAGCGGTAGGCCGGTTGGCCAAGTTAAAGCTCATGGGAAATCACCTGTGCTGAAAACGACTGCATCTTACACTGCCGTGGGTACTTTCCGAGGCGATATTGTCTGCCGGCCCGGCGGACAGAAGCAAAAAGCACTGCAACTTTTCCGCTCGCTGACGCTCCATTGCTCACTGTCGTAATCAACTGGAAGGAAGTCATCATGGCCCGTAAAACCGCCGCTCAAAATACCGCAGAGCAGATTAAGGATCAGGCATTCAGCGAACTGCAGGCGCTGATTGAAGAGTCAGACAAACTGCTCAGTGAAAGCGCAGCACTGGTCGGTGACGATGCAGCATCGCTGCGTGATCAGTTGAGCAAGAAGCTCAACCTGGCGCTGGACTCGGTGTCCAGAGTTCGCGAACGGACCCAACCAGCGGTCGACGCGACGGAAAACTACATTGGCGGTCATCCATGGCAGACCGTTGCAATCTCTGCCGGGTTCGGCCTGGTGATTGGCTTGCTGCTGGGTCGTCGCTCGTAAGTCGTCCGTTTATAGCGGTGTGCTGGCCACACCGCTTGGCTTGAGCGACTCAGACCGGGTGCTGAGGCACCAATGTTTGCAGCTGGCGGGCAAAATAGTCAGCAGTGAACGGGTGAGTGGCTGATTCTTTCACGCCAATACGCCGAGTCATCTGCCACTCACCGCCCTCTGTAGCCAAGGTCAGCGAGACCTGCTCTTGAGCGTGCACGCTAAGACCCGTCGCCGAGACCGAAATCAAGCCCTTCGCACCCATTGCGTCCGGTATGAACACCACCTGGCGTGCCGCAAATGACAACGTCATGCGCTGAGTGTGAAACGGCGAATTCTCGTCCGGGTAGCCTTTGCTCTGAGCCTGGTGCGGCTCGTATTCAAACAGCATTTGCCCGCTGCTTTTCAATGGGGCCATCCAGCCTTCTATCTGCTCATACAAGCTGAGAATGCTTGATTCCCAACGTGCCAGGTCGGCATGGAACTGCTGATGTTTATGTTCTTCGTTGCGTTGATTGGCGCTGAGCAACTCGCCTAACCGTTGTACTTCGTCCATAAATCACTCCCGCAGTCGCTTGCTTAACAAAGCGACGGTGATAACACACCCATGAGCATGTGTCGCGCTACAACTGAGCCGACAGACCATTGGCGAGGCGGCACGCCTGATAAGCCGCGTCAGGTCACTCGCCAACACGTTGGCAACAGGATTACAACTTATGATCGACGACAGAAGACTGATAACTCATTTTCAGTGCGAGCTGCGCGCGTTTTTCTTCGGCGGCCGCCTTGGAGCTGAAAGGACCGAGCAAGACCCGCTCTTTCCCGTCTCGGACCGCGACAAAAGACGGGAAGCCGTGTTCGATGAGCCTGTCCGTCAAGTCGCTGACAGCCTTGGGGTCTTCAACCAAAACGTCCCACTGAGGCCCTGAAACTTGCACCACACCAGGCGCTTGCACCTTGGCTGGCTTATCAGCCGCGCCCTCGCCACACCCTGCCAACATCAAGACCGCAACCGCCATGAGCAATGGGCGCACAATTTTTCCCTCGCGTATAAAGTGGCGGGAGTTTAGCACTCCAAAGGGCCACATCACCCGTGATCGGAACGGCGGTTCAGGTTTGTAGGATTGTGTTGGGCAATCGTGCTGGCAATCAGCGGCTTGCGGTTAGTGTGAAAGGCTGTCAATCATTCCCTGACCGATCAGAATGCCGGCGTGATGGGCTTCGTCGAACGACTCGTAACCACGGCCGCAGACCTTGATGGTTGGCGACGCGGGCATTTGGTGCCGCGTCACGGTTACCTGGACGATGAAATCTGCAATGTCGAGAACGCCTGGCGGGCACAGGACCAAAACATCGATCACTTGCCCCCGGTAAACGTTCGAAAACGTCCGGTGAGCCATATCCATTTGACTGCTTCTGATAGTCGATTGAATACTTTCGACTGCGCTCTCGTCAGCTCGTTGCAAATAGGATCCAATTTGGCGACGACCGGTGCGGTTTTTATACCGCACCGATTTCTGTCAGATGACTTTATCGGCTTGCAGCGGCGCCTTCGTACCAGTGATAACGGACTCAAGCCTATTGTCATTCATCGCTTGTAGCGCCCGCTTAGCCTTGGCCTGGTCGAACGAACCGTCCCATTTGGCAATCGCGATAGTGCCGATGCCATTGCCGATCAGGTTAGTCACCGCACGCGCTTCATTGAGGAAACGGTCAACCCCAAGCAATAGCACCAGGCCCACCAGGGGAATAGCGTGGATCACCGACAAGGTCGCCGCCAGGGTGACAAAACCCGCCCCCGCTACGCCAGCCGAGCCTTTTGAGGTCAATAACAAGACGCCCAGCACCACCATTTGATCCATCAGGCTTAATGGGGTGTTAGTGGCTTGAGCGACGAAGATCGCGGCCATGGTCAGGTAAATACAAGTGCCGTCAGAGTTGAAGGTGTAGCCAGTAGGCAAGACCAGGCCCACGATGGACTTTTCACAGCCCAGCGCTTCTAGCTTGACCATCATGCGTGGCAATACCGCTTCGGTTGAACACGTGCCCAACGTCACCAGAATTTCGTCCTTGAAGTAACGCAAGAACTGCAACAGCGGCAAACCCGACCACCGCGCTACGGTGCCGAGAATCACCACAATGAAAATCAACGTGGTCAGGTACAACGCGACCAACAACTGCCCCAGCGACAACAGCGTACCGATTCCGTATTTGCCGATGGTGAACGCCATGCCCGCGCCTGCGCCCAACGGCGCCAGGCGCATCACCATGGCAACGATGCGGAACAGGCATTGCAGCAGCATGTCGATGACCGACACCAGCGGCTTGCCGGTTTCGCCAAGTTGCACCAATGCGATGCCCATCAACACCGAGACCAGAATCACCTGCAGCATGGCGCCCTTGGCAAAAGCGTCAAACAGCGTCGAAGGAATAATATCGAGGAAAAACTGAACGATGCCGCCTTGCGCTGCAGCGGCATGGGTATAGTTGGCGATCGCGCTGCCGTTAATGGTGCTGACGTCGACGTTCATGCCGACACCTGGCTTGAGCACGTTCACCACTACCAGGCCAATGACCAGCGCCAGTGTCGACATCACTTCAAAGTAGATCAGGGCCTTGGTGCCAATGCGCCCGACTTCTTTAACGCTGCCCATTTTGGCGATGCCCACCACCACGGTGCCGAAAATAATCGGTGCCAAAAGCATTTTGATCAGTTTGATGAAGCCATCGGCCAGGGGTTGCAGCTTGGCGCCTATGTCAGGAACGAAAAAACCAATAGCGCCACCAATGACGATGCCTATCAGCACTTGGATGTAAAGTTGGCTGTACCAGCGGGTTGAAGCAGTATCCACGGGGTGTACCTCACTATTATATTTTTATGAGGAAGCAGTTAGCCTTCCGGGAAAGCAGTGCAGCTCGACCCTGAAAGCAGGGATCGAGCCGCGAACTCAAAAATTTTGTGCTATCAGGCGCGTTCGCCCAACTCGCGCATTACTTCGTACAACGCAGCTTTGGCTTCAAAGCCCACGCCTGGAATGTCCGGCAAACCTACGTAACCGTTTTCGACGCGAATGCCATCGGCGAAACCACCGAATGGCTGGAACACGTCAGGGTAGGATTCGTTACCGCCCAAATGCAGACCCGCAGCGATGTTCAGCGACATCTGATGACCGCCGTGGGGTACGACACGACGTGACGACCAGCCCATTTCTTCCATCACTTCCAGGGTGCGCAAATATTCCACTAACCCGTAGGACAGCGCGCAGTCGAATTGCAGGAAATCGCGGTCTGGACGCATGCCGCCATGACGCAGCAAGTTTCGAGCATCTTGATGGGAGAACAGGTTTTCACCGGTGGCCATTGGCAGGTCGTAGTGATTGGCGAGCTCGGCTTGCAATGCATAATCCAGCGGATCGCCCGCCTCTTCATACCAGAACAGATTGTACGGCTTGATCGCTTCGGCGTAGGCCACGGCGGTTTTCAGGTCGAAACGGCCGTTGGCATCGACGGCCAGACGCTTACCATCACCCACCACTTCCAGCACGGCTTCGATACGGCGCAGGTCTTCGTCCAGCGACACGGCACCGATCTTCATTTTCACTACATCGTAGCCGCGGTCCAGGTAGCTGCGCATTTCTGCCTGCAGCTTGGTTTGGTCTTTGCCAGGATAGTAATAGCCGCCAGCCGCATACACCCAGACTTTTTCATCGGCAACGCCGCCGCGATAACGGTCGGCCAGTACGCGGTACAACGGTTTGCCTTCAATTTTGGCTACTGCGTCCCACACCGCCATGTCGATGGTGCCGACGGCGACCGAGCGCTCACCGTGGCCGCCTGGCTTCTCGTTGGTCATCAGGGCTTTCCAGATGGCGAACGGGTCGAGGTTGTCGCGTTCTTTGTCTATCAGGCTTTCAGGGTCGGCTTCCAACACGCGCGCGAGAAAGCGGTCACGCATCAACGCGCCCTGCCCGTAACGACCGTTGGAGTTGAAGCCGTAACCGATAACAGGCTTGCCATCACGTATCACGTCGGTAACAACCGCAACTACCGAGCAGGTCATCTTGGAAAAGTCGATGTAAGCGTTGGCAATAGGGGATGCGATGGAAACCGTCTTCTCGCGAATGTCCACGATACGCATGGGGTGAGTCCTCTCTTAGTGATTAGTTCAAGCAGGTCGCCACTCTAGAACTGGCGTTACAGCGCGGCCAATGCTAAAAACACCGCACTTCATGCAGGAACGGCATTGCAATGGAATTGGTGTGGCTGGAAGATTTTAACGCGCTTGCGGACAGCGGGAATTTTTCCCGCGCCGCTGAGCTGCGACACGTGACGCAACCGGCGTTTAGCCGGCGGATACGCGCGCTGGAAAACTGGGTTGGGGTCGACTTGTTTGAACGCACGACCCAAGGCGCAGCCTTGACCGAGGCCGGTAAACATATGTTGGCCAGCGCTCAGGAAATGACCCGGCGCTTGTATCAAATGCGCCTGGATGCCCGGGAGGTGGCCGGTAAGCAAGTACGCACATTGCACTTTGCCGCTACCCATTCATTGTCGTTCACCTTCTTTCCCGGTTGGATCAGGAGCATCGAGCGTGGCACGCCCATAGAAGCTATTCGCCTGCTGTCGGACAGCATGATGGTCTGCGAGCAGATGCTGTTGCATGGCGAGGCTCAGTTTTTACTGTGCCATCAACACCCCGATGTTCCGCCGCGTTTCGCAGCAGACCAGTTCCATTCCAAAGCGGTGGGCGGCGATGTGCTGATCCCGTTGCGCGCCCACGACGCTGCTGTTTTGGGTGAGAATAATGACCCGTTTGAGCATCTGGCCTACACCGCAGAGTCCGGTTTGGGCCGGATCGTGGGCGCACGCTTACACAGCGAGCAGTCTCCGCCAGCGTTAAATACCGTTTTCAGTTCGCATTTGGCCGCTGTCTTGTTGTCCATGGCATTGCAGGGTAAAGGCATTGCCTGGCTACCACGAACCTTGGCCGAGGCGGAGATCGCCAGCGGCAAACTGGTGCGAGCCCTGGATGAGCACTGGGACATTCCCGTGGAAATTCGCCTGTTCCGACCCAACGCCGCTTTGAGCGATTTCGCTGAGGATTTCTGGGCGCGGCTCTGACGGTATGGATCGCTGTTTTCGTTTTGATTGGAGTCATCAATGACTGCTACGCCCTTCTTTCCTTTCCAACCGCTGGCCGAGACCCTGCTGGCTGAAGCGGACCAAAGCCAGTCAGACGGTTCCCACGATATTTCGCACCTGTATCGGGTGTGGGCGAACGTCCGCGCGATTCATCGAGAAGAAGGCGGTGATCTTGAAGTGCTGCTGGCCGCCACTTTGTTGCACGACTGCGTTTCAGTGGAGAAGAACTCGCCATTAAGGTCCAGTGCCTCTCGACTGGCCGCTGAAAAAGCCTCGTCTTTGCTGAAGGCGCTGGGCTGGCCCCAAGCTAGAATCCATGACGTCGCCCATGCCGTGGAGGCGCACAGTTTTTCAGCCGCCATCACTCCAGTCACCCTGGAGGCGAAAATCGTCCAGGACGCCGACCGCCTGGACGCCATCGGCATGCTCGGCGTCGCCCGCTGTTTCTACACCGCCGGGCGCATGGGCAGTGCCATGTACAACGCCCTGGACCCCGCCGCCCAATATCGGGAACTGGATGAAAAACGCTACGCCCTTGATCACTTTCATACCAAGCTATTGCACTTGGCCGATGGGTTTCAGACCCCGACCGGGAGGCGAATTGCAGGATTGAGACATGAGCGGTTGAAGCGGTTTCTGGATGAGTTCATGGATGAGACAGGGGCTGATTGATTAAGCGCTGCGGTAGCGCCTACGCAGGACATTACCCGGATCCCTGTTGGCGCTGGTTTACGGACGAGAGCGGTGGATCAGGCGCCACCCATCCCCAACACGTTGCTCGCCGGGACTGGGAACCGCCCCAGTTCCAATGCCATACCAAGACCTCGGTGGAAGGGAACTTGTTCACGGCGAAGCTGGCTCGGTATACGTGATACACCTCCGCGCCTGAAAGACCTTCGCGAACAAGTTCGCTCCCACCGGAATTTGAGCTTTTCCCAACCCCGCGTGCGCCCCGAATCTGCACTTGTCGGAACAGTCGAACTGATCGTCACGCCTGCTGCCTCTCGGTATCTTCGGTGCCGTAGACCTCAGCAAATATCCCGGTAATCGAACGACGCGGGTTGCGCTTGTGCAGGGCTTTGACTTTGGCGCTAAGGCGCAGAAGTTCCGGGCTGGGCTTGGCCCATTGGGTTTTGGGTAAAGGTTCTGACCATTCGCGCATGGCGTCGGGCAACGCTTTACGGGCCATGCGTTTGACGCGGCCGACTTCCCATTCACACAGCCAAAACGGCAGCGTCCAGAACGTCATGACGTGATACAGGTACCAGAAAAATCCATACACCCAACCCCGCTGTTTATCGCGGATTTGCTGATGCAACCGGGCGCGGGCGTTGCGGAAAGTGTGCATGCCTTCATGGGGCGGGTCGTCCGGGCCTTGCAAGTCCAGCGGGTCGGTAATCTCTTTTAAGGTATGGACTTCGTATTCCATGTAAGCGCGGATCGCTTCCCAGTTGCTGATGGCAATGGGCAACGCGGGGCAGGCGAATTCCATACTGACCACACGGTCGTCGTAGAAAAACCCGAAACCCATGCCGTATTGGCGCTGAACACCGTGTGGCCTAGCGCCTTGGGCTTCGATGACCCAGGCGGATAAGGATTCCCAAGGAACGAAGACAGGGGCCTCGTAATCTTCGGGCATGAAGCAAACTTCGCGGCGTTGACGGTTGAAGCGAGTGGGGATGATTTCTTCGTATTTGTTGTGGACGTAGAACCAGATGAGGAGGCTCAAGGCTAAAGCAAACAGACTAACACCTAACGAAAGGCTGAAAAGTTCATTTCTAACCCCTACAATAAACGCCCATGCCTCGCTGGCGCTGTAACCGATCATCAACCCGATTAACCCACAAGCTAACGGGAGGAGAACTGTAAAAAGAATAAAGGCGTTTAGCGGTAACCCGAAAGTATATTGCCAAGAAAACGCCTTTGGCAAACCCAGCCCAAAATCCATATATGTGTCATTAAGCTCACCAATATACGGACAACAACCGGCCGTCTCCGTTGGTAGTGGCAGTGAAGCCAAGTAAGTAACGCAACCGCTTGAGAGCGGTTCTGTATCACCGGCTTTGTTAATTTTTCGCAAATTTGGTTCTATGCGTGCTGTTTTCTGATTCTTA
>NZ_JAQGNX010000035.1 GCF_028293835.1 Pseudomonas sp. | reverse complement strand
GACCATTTCAAGCGCGTCAATGACACTCACGGCCATCCCATGGGCGATAGGGTGATCAAGAGCCTGGCGTTGTTTCTCAAGCAACGCTTGCGCAAGACCGATTACATCGGCCGCTACGGCGGTGAAGAGTTTGCGGTGGTCATGCCCGACACCAGTCTGGAAGACGCTCATGGAGTGCTGGATGAAATTCGTCAGCGTTTTGCCGAAATCCATTACCCGGCGCAACCCATCGACCTGTCCTGCACCTTCAGCGCAGGCGTTGTTGAATTGTCCGACGGCGCTGACAGCCTGATGCTCGCGACCTTGGCGGACGATGCCCTGTACCGCGCCAAAGATGCGGGCCGCAATCAAGTGCATGCCGGCCACCTAAAGCCCAACGCCAGCTTTCTTGAAGAGTTGGCTGACGCGGTGATTTCGCCTTAATAGCGCAAAATTTCCAACGTCCAAGTCTGTAGGAGGGTCCGCCACGTCTTCGACACCGCGCTGTCGCGCAGCAGACACAGAGCCCGTACGAGCTGCCGAAGGCTGCGATAGGCCGGGGTCGCGGGCGACTGGCACCCCTTCAGAGGTATCACGAGGGCGACCGGTTGCCGGTCGAATCGCAGCCTTCGGCAGCTCCTGCAGATTATTTTCAGGTCAGTAAGTTATGCGTTGTTGGCTCCTACAGATTGCCATTCAGAAACGCGCCCTTACAACTCCTGCCGCAGCACGACCGGGAACAGTCCGCTATCATGCGCGGACTTTCCATATGCGAGACCGCTATGCGCCGTCTGCTTTGCCTGTTGCTGTTAATCCTCGCCCTGCCTGCAGTCGGCGCCAGTTTGCTGGACACTCGCCCCAGCAGCACGCTGGGTTCGGGGTCGCTGAACAACAGCAGTGATTTTCTGCCGGTGCATGAAGCATTTCGCTTGAACCTGATTGCCGTCACACCGCAGTCGATCAAATTGCGTTTTGTCCCTACCGAAGGCTATTACCTTTATCGCCATCGCTTTCAATTCCATGCAGAACCGGCGGACATCGGCCTTGGCCAGGCACAATTGCCTCCGGGTGAACAAAAGCACGACGACTATTTTGGCGATGTCGAGGTGTACCACGGCATTCTGGACGTCGACATCCCCCGCACGCCCGGCGACAGTCGCCCCTTTACCCTGGCGGTCACCTATCAGGGCTGCGCCGACAAAGGCCTGTGTTATCCGCCCGAAACCGAGCGACTGGCGATTGGTGACGTCGCAACCAACACCCCCACCACTGTATCCGCCGCCGCCTCGACCCACAGCGCCTGGAGCTGGAAAGAGCTGGCGCTGTTTTTCCTGGCTGGCGTCGGCCTTACCTTTACTCCCTGCGTATTGCCCATGCTGCCGATTCTGTCTGGCGTGGTATTGCGAGGTCAGGTCGGCGGGCTACGTGGATTTAGCTTGTCACTGGCTTATGTGCTACCGATGGCGATCTGCTTCGCAGTACTCGGTGCACTGATGGGCATGTTCGGCGCCAGCCTGAATCTGCAGGCACGTTTGCAGTCAGCCTGGGTTCTGGTGCCGTTTGCCCTGTTCTTCGTGATGTTTGCCATTGCCATGTTCGGCCTGTTCGAACTGCGTTTGCCCCGGTTCATCAGCAGTCGGCTGGATCGCATCGCCGGGCGCACTGAAGGCGGATCGCTGTGGGGGGCCGCGGTACTGGGCGTTGTCTCCAGCTTGTTGGTTTCACCTTGTGTTTCCGCACCGTTGGCGGGCGCGCTGCTTTATATAAGCGCCAGCGGCGATGCACTGGGTGGTGCCATGAAACTGTTCGCCCTCGGACTGGGCATGGGCGCGCCGCTGCTGGTGGTCGCCACCGGTGGAGCCGCCTGGTTACCGAAAAGCGGACCATGGCTGGTGACGGTCAAAAACGTGATTGGCGTGCTGTTACTGGCAGTGGCCATCGGTTTGCTCAGCCGTGTCATTCCCGGCGAAATCACCTTGCTGCTGCTGGGCTTGCTCTGGGCTGGCGTGGCGCTTTTTCTCGGCGCCCTGGAATTCTCGCCAAAAACCCCGGCCGAGCGTATGGCTCAGTTGCTTGGCATCTTCCTGCTGGTTTACGCCCTCGCCTGTTGGTATGGGGCGTTCAGCGGCCAGACCGATCCGTTCCGGCCATTGGGAAGCACGCAACCTGTGCTGTCGGTCAATAGCGGGGCAATTGCAAATTCTGGTGCCTGGCAAACCATCAGTGCCTCAGCCGAACTGAATCGGGCACTGAGCGAAGCAAAGGCTGCCGGGCAGCCCGTTTTGGTGGATTGGTATGCCGACTGGTGCATTAGTTGCAAAGTCATCGAACGCGACGTGTTACCGGACCCTGAGGTCAAACGCCAACTGACGGGCTATAAGCTGATCCGCTTCGACATGACCGAGAGTACCGCCGAGCAACGCGCATTACTCGATCGCTACAAATTGTTCGGCCCGCCTGCGTTGCTGTTCTTCGGCAAAAACGGTGCAGAGCGTGCGGACACAAGAGTGGTCGGCGAAATCAATACAGAAGACTTCTTGAAACGTATCGCCCAGGCAAATGACCAGATTTAAGCGATGAGTCATAAACTTCGCGCGAACATCGGTCATCGTGCTGGCTATTGCGCTTAACTGGACAGCCCACGGCGGTTGCGGCATAGTCGCTCCGCATCGATGCCTGCTGACACAACAAGGAATAACGGATGGCGACGCTACTGGTTCTCCACGGACCCAACCTGAACCTGCTTGGCACTCGCGAACCGGGCGTTTACGGCTCGGTAACCCTGGCGCAAATCAATCAGGACCTGGAACAACGAGCTCGTGTGGGTGGACACCATCTGCTGTACCTGCAAAGTAACGCCGAATATGAATTGATCGACCGTATCCATGCCGCACGGGATGAAGGTGTGGACTTCATTTTGATCAATCCAGCCGCTTTTACGCACACAAGCGTCGCATTACGTGACGCGCTGCTGGCAGTGAGCAACCCATTCATCGAAGTTCATCTCTCTAACGTGCACAAACGCGAACCTTTCCGCCATCACTCTTACTTTTCAGATGTTGCTGTAGGAGTGATCTGCGGCCTTGG
>NZ_JAQGNX010000060.1 GCF_028293835.1 Pseudomonas sp. | reverse complement strand
GCCGGGTAGCTATGTTCGGAATAGATAACCGCTGAAAGCATCTAAGCGGGAAACTAGCCTCAAGATGAGATCTCACTGGGACCTTGAGTCCCCTGAAGGGCCGTCGAAGACTACGACGTTGATAGGTGGGGTGTGTAAGTGCTGTGAGGCATTGAGCTAACCCATACTAATTGCCCGTGAGGCTTGACCTTATAACACCCAAGCAATTTGCCGCTTTGAAAAGAGTGAAGCAGATTGATGTGTGTGAAGACGACACAACCGAAAATTTGCAAGACCCACAGATCTATCACCTACCCATTTGGCTGACGTGCACGCCCCGCAAGGGACAAGCACTTCGGCACCCGAATTTCTTGACGACCATAGAGCATTGGAACCACCTGATCCCATCCCGAACACAGTAGAGAAACGATGCATCGCAGATGGTAGTGTGGGGTTTCCCCATGTGAGAGTAGGTCATCGTCAAGATTAACTTCCAGAACCCCTGATCGCTTACGCGTTCAGGGGTTTTGTTTGTCCGTAAGAAAAACAGCTGAACGGGCAAACCACATTGATTCCAGCGATCTAACGTCCTTTCAGCATATCGACCACGCCAATCTGGCAATCCTGCCCGCATGCCCTTATGGTTCGGCCATTGGTTATTCAATTAATGAGCCGTCTGTAAGCGACACCACCGACGGTATCAGTCAAGGAAGCAGCTATGCCGGTTACACAGACGCTCAGTGCTGGATTCATGGTGGTTCATGGCAACCGACTGGACGAATTGCGCAGTCTCGTCGTTTCCTGGATGCGTCGCTATCCACTGGCCCCGCTGGAGAATGAAATTGCTTTGGTGCAAAGCAATGGCATTGCCCAGTGGTTGAAGCTGGCGTTAGCGCAAGACCCTCAAGATGATGACCTTGGTGGTTGCGGCATTTCAGCTGCGATAGACGTGCAACTGCCCGGCAGTTTCATGTGGCAGCTGTATCGCGTTGTGCTGGGCCGCGACCAAATCCCGCCGGCCTCGCTGTTGGACAAGGCTCCCCTGACCTGGCGTCTGATGCGACTGCTTCCTTCGTTGATTGATCAGCCGCATTTCGAGCCTCTGCAGCGCTTTCTTACCGCTGATACCGATCTGCGCAAGCGCTATCAATTGTCTGAGCGCTTGGCGGACCTGTTCGACCAGTATCAGGTCTATCGCGCGGACTGGCTGGAAGACTGGGCCGCAGGCCGCCACCAATTGCGTAATGGTCGAGGGGAGGCCAAGGCGCTGACTGCCGCCAATTGCTGGCAAGCCGAATTGTGGCGTGCGCTGTTGCTCGATGTGGGTGAAGAAGGCATGGGACAGAGCCGCGCTGGCGTTCATCAGCGTTTTATCGAGCGCATCAACGCCTTGACCGAAGCACCTGCAGGATTACCGTCGCGAGTCATTGTCTTCGGTATTTCATCATTGCCCGCGCAAGCGCTTGAAGCACTGGCCGGTCTGGCAAAGTTCAGCCAGGTGCTGCTTTGCGTTCATAACCCTTGCCGCCATCATTGGGCAGACATCGTTGCGGACAAGGATTTGTTGCGACACCAGTACAAACGTCAAGCCCGCAAGACCGGAATGCCCGTTGTGTTAGACCCTGAGGCGCTGCATCAACATGCACATCCGCTGCTTGCCGCCTGGGGCAAACAAGGTCGGGACTACATCAATTTACTGGACAGCTACGACGACCCAAACAGCTACCGCGCCGCGTTCAGAGACGGCCGTATCGACTTATTCAGCGAAAGCGACCCCCATACTGTCCTGAGCCAACTTCAGGACGACATACTGGAGCTACGGCCGCTCAACGAAACCCGCGAACTGTGGCCCGCTGTCGATCCGGCGAACGATCGCTCGATCCGCTTCCACATCGCCCATAGTGCCCAGCGTGAAGTCGAGATTCTCCACGACCAATTGCTCGCTCGTTTCAGCAAAGACCCCGATCTGCGACCGCGGGACGTCATTGTCATGGTCCCGGACATCGATAGCTACGCCCCCCATATTCGCGCAGTGTTTGGTCAGCTCGAGCGCGATGATCGGCGTTTCATCCCCTTTACCCTCGCGGACCAGGGCCAGCGAGGCCGTGAGCCGTTGCTCATCGCCGTCGAACATTTGCTGAAAATTCCCGACAGCCGTTTTCCGGTAAGCGAAATTCTCGACTTGCTCGATGTGCCAGCCTTGCGTGCACGCTTTGGCGTCAAAGAGCGTGATCTGACCACCTTGCATCGTTGGATCGAAGGCGCCGGTGTAC
This sequence comes from Pseudomonas sp., assembly GCF_028293835.1. Classification (GTDB taxonomy): domain Bacteria; phylum Pseudomonadota; class Gammaproteobacteria; order Pseudomonadales; family Pseudomonadaceae; genus Aquipseudomonas. Next base: position 10,930 of record NZ_JAQGNX010000060.1, on the reverse strand, counting down.
GTTGGGGGCTCAATGCCCGGCAACGCGCTGGCCTCGGTTTGCCGGATGAACTGGAACAAAACAGTTGGCATTTTGGCCTGCGCAGAATGCTCCTGGGTTACGCCGTCGGTGCCGGTACTGCCTTTGATGGCATCGAACCCTATGACGAGATTGGAGGGCTCGACGCCGCGCTGATCGGTCCGCTGGTTTCGTTGATTGATGCCCTGCAGGTTGCACACAGCGAACTCTCCCTGCCGGCGACCCCGCAAGTGTGGGGCATGCGCATGCAAGCCATGGTGCAGTTATTTTTCGAGGCGGACAGCGAGCATGATGATTACCTGCTGGGCCAGCTTGAGCAATTGCGTGAAACCTGGCTGGAAACCTGCGAGGCGGTTGGCTTGCAGGACGAGCTGCCACTGACTGTTGTCCGCGAAGCCTGGTTAGCCGGTCTCGACCAGGGGCGTTTGTCACAGCGATTTCTAGCGGGTTCGGTAAACTTCTGCACGTTAATGCCGATGCGCGCGATTCCGTTCAAGCTGGTGTGTTTACTCGGCATGAATGACGGCGATTACCCCCGCGCGCAACCGCCGCTGGATTTCGACCTGATGGGTAGCGATTACCGTCCGGGTGATCGTTCTCGTCGCGAAGATGACCGTTATTTGCTTCTGGAAGCCGTGCTATCTGCCCGTGATCAGCTTTATATCAGCTGGGTCGGTCGCAGCATTCGCGATAACAGCGAACGCCCAGCATCAGTGCTGATCGGTCAACTACGCGACCACCTCGCTAGCGGCTGGAAGCTACAAAATGCTGTCCTGCCAGAGGACGAAAAAAAGCGCGATCCCGGCCAGCAGCTGCTACACAAACTCACCCTTGAGCATCCTTTACAGCCGTTCAGTCGTGAGTACTTTCACCAAGGCACCGAATTTTTTAGCTTCGCCCGGGAATGGCAAGTGCTTCACGAGCCTCAATCCGACGTCAGCGAAATCCTACCGTTGTCCGAGCACCAGCAAGACGAACCACTGAGCCTCGCGCAACTTCAGGATTTTTTACGTAACCCGGTGCGCCACTTCTTCAGTCAGCGATTGAAGATCTATTTCGAAGTGGCCGAAGCGCCCCTCGCTGACGAAGAACCCTTCGTGCTCGACGCGCTAGAACGCTATGGCCTCAGCGAAAGTTTGCTCAACGCCGGGTTGACCCAGCCCGAGCAGATAAGCGAGGCCCTAAGCGCCCAAGCCCGTCGATTGCAAGGCAGCGGTTTATTACCCATGGCCGGTTTCGGCACCAGCTTGCAAGAAGAGTTGATTGAGCCACTGCCCGGCCTGCTGCAGCGTTATCAAGACCTGCTTGTAAGATGGCCAGAACCGCTGGCCAGTGCGCTGCCAGTCAGCTTCGCCCATGAAAAAATAAGCCTGGATGGCTGGCTTAGCGCGTTGCACCGGAACAGCAAAGGTGAATTTTTGGCCGTGACGGCAATTCCCAATTCCATTGGGTCCGAGAAAACCCGCAAGTGGCATCGGCTGACGCGGCCGTGGGTGGTGCATGTAGTCGCATGCGCCTGCGGTCTGCCCCTCAGCACTGCGCTAGTGGCCAGCGACGAAACGTTGCTGTTAGCCCCATTGGAGAAACACGCGGCGATTAAAATTCTCACTCATCTGCTGATGGCCTGGCAAACCGGTATGCAACGCCCATTGCCGGTTGCCGTTAAAACCGCTTTCGCCTGGCTTGGCCAAAGCGATGCCAGTAAAGCTGAGGTCGCAGCCTGCAAAGCATACGAAGGTGATGGCGTGAAAACCAACGGCGAACGCCGGGAAAGTACCGCGCTCGCCCGTCAGTTTCCGGATTTTCACGCACTCACCGACAGCGAAGAATTTGTCGGCTGGTGTGATGCGTTGTATCGACCGATCTACGAAGCTGCCTGGCAATCCCTGTCCATTGAGGGGGGCAACCCATGAGCGCTGATCAACTACAAAAACCCACAGGCTCCCTGGCCCTGCGCTTCCCGTTGCATGGCAGCCAACTGATTGAAGCCAGTGCGGGCACCGGCAAGACGTTCACCATTTCCGCGCTGTACCTGCGGCTGGTGCTCGGTCATGGCGGTGAGTCAGGTTTCGGCCGTGAATTATTACCGCCACAAATCCTCGTAGTAACGTTTACCGACGCGGCGACCAAAGAGCTACGCGACCGCATCCGTACACGGTTGGCGGAAGCTGCCCGTTACTTCCGCGACGAAATTGCTTCGCCGGATGCGTTGATCTCCGAGCTTCGCGATCAGTTCACGCCTGAGCAATGGTCCGCCTGCGCCAGCCGTCTGGATATCGCCGCGCAGTGGATGGACGAAGCCGCGGTTTCAACCATCCACAGCTGGTGTCAGCGCATGCTGCGTGAGCATGCATTCGACAGCGGCAGCCTGTTCACCCAGACCCTGGAAACCGACCACAGCGAATTGCTCAGCGAAGTCCTGCGCGATTATTGGCGGCGTTTCTGCTACCCGATGTCAGGCTATGCGTTGAAGTGGGTTCGCGAACATTGGAGCAGTCCCGCAGCGCTGCTGCCTCGGGTCCGAGCCTTGTTCGGCACAGACCGAAGCATCGCCACCCAAGAGCCCGCGCAACTGATCGAAGCCTCTCTGGAGGAGCGCCGAGAAGCACTGCGTATTTTAAAATTCCCATGGAGCAATTGGGCTGCAGAGCTGCACATCATTTGCCTGGACGGTGTCGCCTGCAAGCTGGTCGATGGCCGCAAAATGCAGGAGCGCTATTTCCGCCCGTGGTTCGAAAAGCTCATCGCCTGGGCGGCTGACGAGGATCAGGAAGACTTGGACCTCGGCACCGGCTTCACTCGCCTTACGCCCGATGGCTTTGCCGAAGCCTGGAAGGGCCAGGCGCCGTCGCACCCTGCGCTGGAAGCCATGTTGGTCCTCAAGGCCAGTCTCGACACATTGCCGACACCTGATGCAGCGGTGCTTGAACATGCCGCGCAGTGGGTGGGCGAGCGTTTCGAAGAAGAGAAACGTCGCCGCGCCGAAATGGGTTTCGATGACATGCTGCTTCGGCTGGACGCCGCACTGCGCAGTGCTGGCGGTGAGCGTTTGGCGACCCTGATTCGCGAACAGTTTCCGGTGGCGCTGATCGATGAATTTCAAGACACCGACCCAGTGCAGTACCGCATTTTCGATAGCATTTACCGCCTTGAAGAGAACAGTCAAGACACCGGATTGTTCCTGATCGGTGACCCGAAACAGGCGATCTACGCCTTCCGTGGGGCCGACATCTATACCTACCTGAGCGCGCGCGCTGCCACCGAAGGCCGCTGGCACACCCTGGGTACAAACTTCCGCTCCAGTCACGCCATGGTCGACGCGGTCAATCATGTGTTCGATCGGGCTGAGCAACGTCCTGCCGGGCGCGGTGCATTTCTGTTCCGCAACAGCAAAGGTAATTCGGTCCCGTTCCTTCCAGCGGCAGCCCAAGGACGCAAGGAGCAATTCACCGTTGAAGGCCAAACCATTGCGGCGCTGAATGTGTGGCACCTGCAAAGCGAGCAGCCGGTGTCTGGCGCAGTCTATCGTCAGCAGTTGGCCGCCACCTGTGCCAGCGAGATAGCGCGTTTGCTCAACCAGGGCCAGCAAGGCCTCGCTGGCTTTGCCAGGCAAGGGGAAATCTTGCGGGGTGTGCTGCCGGCTGACATTGCGATTCTGGTGCGTGACGGCCAGGAGGCGCAGGCGGTACGTGGCGAGTTATCCGCCCGTGGTGTGCGCAGCGTGTATCTGTCGGATAAAGATTCGGTGTTCGCCGCGCAAGAAGCTCACGACCTGCTGGCCTGGCTCAAGGCCTGCGCCGAACCGGACTCCGAACGCACCCTGCGCGGGGCATTGGCCTGCATTACGTTGAACCTGTCGCTGGCCGAGCTGGAGCGTTTGAATCAAGACGAACTGGCCTGGGAGGCGCGGGTCATGCAGTTTCGTGGTTATCGTCAGATCTGGCGCAGCCAAGGCGTGCTGCCGATGTTGCGGCGCCTGCTGCATGACTTCCAGTTGCCCCAGGCGCTGGTCAGCCGCAACGACGGCGAGCGTATCCTGACTAATTTGCTGCACCTGTCTGAATTGATGCAACAAGCCGCTGCGGAACTGGACGGCGAGCAAGCGTTGATCCGCCATCTTGGCGAGCATTTGGCGTTATCGGGCCAGGCTGGCGAGGAGCAAATCCTGCGGCTTGAAAGCGACGAACAGTTGGTCAAAGTTGTGACCATTCACAAGTCCAAGGGACTGCAATATCCGTTGGTATTCCTGCCCTTCATCTGTTCATCGAAACCAGTGGATGGCAGCCGACTGCCGTTGCACTTCCACGATGAGGAAGGCAAAGCGCAGATTAGCCTCAAACCCACGGCAGCCCTGATCGAACAAGCCGACAACGAGCGCCTGGCCGAAGACTTACGTCTGCTCTACGTTGCCCTCACCCGGGCGGAATCCGTCTGCTGGTTGGGCGTGGCAGACCTCAAGCGTGGCAACAACGGCAGTTCGGTGCTGAACAATTCTGCCCTGGGTTATTTGCTGGGTGGCGGCGCGCCGTTGGCTGAATCCGCCGCCCTCGCCATCTGGCTGCGAGACTTGGGGGAAGGTTGCCCGGCGGTGAATGTAATGCCTATGCCGGTGGCCACCGCCGAGATCTTCAGCGCGCCGCACAACAACGCGATATTGCTCAAGCCGCGCCAGCCAAAACGTCGCGCCGCTGAGAACTGGTGGATTGCTTCCTACAGCGCCTTACGCATCGGCGACACCATTACCGATGGCGATCAATCCCCAGACAGCCCGCAAGCGCAAAAGCTGTTCGACGACGAACGACTCGACCCAGACGCCCCTCGCGAGGTGCTGGTGAGCGGCGGCGATATCCATCGTTTCCCACGCGGCCCAAACCCTGGGACTTTCCTCCATGGACTGCTGGAGTGGGCCGGTGCAGAACGGTTTTCTGCGGTCGCAGCGGATCCGGTCACGCTCGAAAAGGCCGTCGGCAGTCGTTGTAATCGCCGTGGATGGGAGGGCTGGATTCCTACGTTGACCGATTGGCTGCACCATCTGTTGAACATGCCGCTGCGTTTGGCGGCAGGCGATCAGCCGGTGTCCTTGAGTGCCCTCGATCAACCAAACCAGTACCGGATCGAAATGGAATTCTGGTTCGCCTGTCACAAGGTCGATGTGGCGCAAATGGATGCTTTGGTTCGTCGCTACACCCACCACGGCGCGCCTAGAGCGGCGGCGGAAACGGTCTCGCTGAATGGCATGTTCAAGGGTTTTATCGACCTGACGTTCGAGCACCAGGGGCGTTACTACGTGGCCGACTACAAATCCAACTGGCTGGGGGCTGACGACGATGCCTACACCGAACACGCCATGATTGCCTCGATTCTGGAAAACCGTTACGACCTGCAATACGTGCTGTATTTGTTGGCCTTGCATCGCCAGCTCAAGGCGCGCCTGGCTGATTACGATTACGACAAACACATGGGCGGCGCGGTGTATGTGTTCCTGCGCGGCAGCCGCGCGGCCAGTCAGGGACTTTATTTCACCCGTCCGCCCCGTGAGCTGATCGAAGGCCTAGACCAACTGTTTCAAGGCAACAGAACGCCTCAGGAAGATGCACTGTCAGGAGAACCCGCATGAGTCGCTCATTCGCCGAACTGTTGCCCACTCCACTGGACGCGCACAGCCTGTCCGCGCTGGCTCCGCTAAGTAAGGTCGACGATCTGCTGTTGCTGCTGGAGCGCTGGGTCGAACGCGGCTGGTTGCGTGCCCTTGATCGTGCCTTCGTCGCGTTTCTCAGCGAGCTGGACCCCCACGCCGATTCGTTGGTATTGCTCGCGGCGGCCTTGACCAGTCACCAATTGGGTCATGGGCATGTATGCCTTGACCTGTATGAAACCCTGAAGGAACCGGATTTTGCGCTGTCGCTTCCACCCGAAGGCGACGCGCAAGGCGGCCCAATGCTGTTGCCTTCGCAATTGCTAGAGGCTTTGGAGGGAAGCGCTTGGTGCCAGGCATTGGCCGCCAGTCCGTTAGTCGCGCTAGCCGATGATCACAGCGAAGGGGCTGCGCAAAAACCATTGGTGTTGTCGGACCGGCGTCTGTACCTGCGCCGCTATTGGAGCTACGAGCGGCGCATCGACAACGCGTTGCGTCAGCGTCTGGCGCAGCAGGAAGCGACGCCGGTGGACCTGGCACAGCGGCTCGATGGGTTATTCGGCGCGGCCAACCCGGCCCCGGACGCCTTGATCGACTGGCAGAAACTTGCCTGCGCGTTGGCGACTCGCGGCGCGTTCAGCATCATCACTGGCGGCCCCGGTACCGGTAAAACCACCACCGTTGTTCGTTTGTTGGCTTTGCTGCAGGCGCCTGCGGTAGAGAGTGGCTTGCCGTTGCGGATCCGTCTTGCTGCACCCACCGGTAAAGCGGCGGCGCGGCTTACCGAATCCATCAGCCATCAAGTGCAGTCTTTGGACGTGGCGGAAGAGGTTCGGCAGAAAATCCCCAGCGATGTCGCCACCGTGCACCGCTTGCTGGGCAGTCGGCCCGGTACCCGGCATTTTCGCCATCACGCCGGCAATTTACTACCGCTGGACGTGTTGGTGGTCGACGAAGCGTCGATGATCGACCTGGAGATGATGGCTAATCTGCTGGACGCACTGCCGCCCCACGCGCGCCTGATTTTGCTTGGCGACAAAGACCAACTGGCATCGGTAGAGGCCGGCGCGGTATTGGGTGATCTCTGCCGGGATGCAGAAGCCGGGCGGTACAGCCCGCAAACTCAGGCCTGGTTGCAAGCGGCCAGCGGCGAAGACTTGAACCGCAGTGGTTTGCAGCAGGGGGACGCCGCGCAATTTCCATTGGCGCAACAAGTGGTGATGCTGCGACATTCCCGGCGATTTGTGCAGGGCAGTGGTATTGGCCAATTGTCCCGATTGGTCAACCAGCAGCAGGCCGGTGATGCAAGGGCTTTGCTTGCTGCGCGCACGCACAAGGATCTGTTTGCGCTGGCATTGAAAGGCGAGCAGGACCACGGGTTTGAGCGCGTCCTGATCGACGGGCACAGCCAGGTTACTGAGGGACCACAAGGCTATCGGCACTATTTGAGCGTACTGGCTGACAGGCGACCGATTGCAGGCGCGGCGCTGGACGATCCTTGCTGGACGTCATGGGCGCGGGTGGTGCTGGATGCGTTCGACTCTTTCCAACTGTTGTGCGCCGTGCGCAAAGGACCCTGGGGCGTCGAAGGCCTGAACCATCGAATCACTCATGCGCTGTCTAGCGCGGGCCTGATCGAGAAAGACCAGCACTGGTATGAAGGCCGCCCGGTGTTAATGACACGCAACGATTACGGGTTGGGCTTAATGAACGGCGACATCGGTATCGCCCTGCGCTTGCCTGAGCGCGACGGGACCGACATTAGCCGCCGGGTATTGCGCGTCGCTTTTCCACGCAACGACGGCAGCGGCGGTGTGCGCTTTGTCCTGCCGAGTCGTCTGAATGACGTCGAAACCGTGTACGCCATGACGGTGCATAAATCCCAAGGCTCGGAATTCGCCCACACCGCGCTGATCTTGCCTGAGGTGCTCAACCCAGTGCTGACCAAGGAATTGATCTACACCGGCATCACCCGCGCAAAACATTGGTTCAGCCTCATCGAACCCCGCCCCGGCGTGTTTGAAGACGCCATCAAACGCAAGGTCAAACGCCTCAGCGGATTGATGTTGGGTTTATAAAAAGCTTACTCGGTTTCGGCCCCGCCGGGGCCGGGGTATAAGCGCTGGACTCGGGGTAATCCACAATCCAGGTGGAAGCTTGTTCGCGATTGCCACAACGCGGCCTATCAGGCAATCCGCGCTGCCTGCTTCCTGAGCACGTTCTGTCCCACCGAGATTTCGGCGAGGCGCCGGATTTATATCAATGGACCAACCCCATGAACTTGCGCACCCGGTCCCCGGCGTCATGGGCGCGGATCACTTGTGGCGCGGCGTCCACTTGGATATTGCCGTCTTCCATGAAAATCACCCGATCAGAAATCGACATCGCGAAATCCATTTCATGGGTGACGATAAGCATGGTCATGCCTTCTTTGGCCAAGTCGCGAATGACATTCAACACGTCGCCCACCAGCTCCGGATCAAGGGCCGAAGTGGGCTCGTCGAACAGCATAATCTGCGGGTCCATTGCCAATGCTCGGGCAATGGCGACGCGCTGCTGTTGACCCCCGGACAGTTGATGCGGGTACTTGTGTGCATGCGCCAGTAGACCGACCTTGTCCAGTAAAGCGCAGGAGCGCTGCTCACTCTCATCTCGCGGTTGGCCGTGGTAACGCGGCGCCATGGTGATGTTGTCGATGATGGTCCGGTGCGGGAACAAGTTGAAGCTCTGAAAGACCATACCGATCCGCTGCACGCCACGGCGGATTTGCGGACTGTTGGGATTATCGCCCGCATGAATAAAGTTTTCGCCGAACAGAATGATCTCGCCCTGATCAACGCTTTCCAGGCCGTTAATGGTTCGAATCAGCGACGTCTTGCCTGAGCCGGACGGGCCGATAATCGAAACCACCTGACCCGCACGAACGTCCAGATCAATACCCTTGAGCACGTCATGTTGGCCATAACTTTTATGGACGTTGTTCAACTGCAATGCAGGCGCTGCACCTGGCCCGACGTGTGAACGCATCAGCGAAGGCTGCGAAGTCAGTGTCGCTCGCAACCTGGTGAGCCCGGTTTCATCCAGCGCTCGCGGAGTGCGATTATTCATTTCCAAATACTGTTCAAGGCGTTGCAACAGCCAGCCGAACACCGTGACGATCAGCACGTAATACACCGCCACCGCCGACAGGGTTTCCATGACCAGAAAGTTCGTCGCGTACAGCCGCTGTCCGACCGTCAGGATCTCGGTCAACGAGATCACTGACACCAACGAGGTCAGTTTAACCACGGTGATGTATTCGTTGATCAGGGTTGGCAGGGAAATCCGAAAAGCCTGTGGGATCACGACCAATCGCTGCAAGCCAATCAGGCCGATGCCCAAGGCGCGACCTGCTTCTTTTTGGCCCTTGGCCACCGATATCAAACCGCCGCGATGGATCTCGGCCATGTACGCCGCTTCGGTCACGATCAGCGCGAACAGGCCGGAGTAAAACGGGTTCGACAACACTCCACGCGTAAACGGAAACAGCTGCGGCAAGTTGTAAACAAAGACCACCAGTACTAACAGCGGGACGCTACGGAAGAACCAGATATAAATCGACGCGGGTATGCGCAACCACCGGGAAGTCGATAGCTTGGCCGAAGCTAATAGAAACCCGAGCACCATGCCGATGAACCAGCCCAAGGCGCTGAGTTCGATAACGGTGACGCACGCTTCCCAAAAATCCGACACAGAAAACAAAGAAAAAAAGTAAGACCATTCGAATTGCATGCACACCTCAAGCTGCCGGCTTCGTGGGAAGCCGGCGGGTCAAACGGGGGGAAGAATCAGTTGGTCGGTTCTTCGAGGTTGTATTTTTTCAACAGAGCGGCGTATTCGCCAGATTTCTTGGTTTCATCAAACGCCGTTAGCAGAGCTTTATACAGCTCCTCGTTACCTTTTTTGACGAAGATGCCCAGGGTTTGCTGATAGATGGAATGTTCGGTGCTGACCACCACACGGCCTTTGGTATGTTCAGCGATCATGCCCGCCGCACCGTCGATTTCCACTTGAGCCTGAACGTTACCCGACAGCAACGCTTGGGTGACTTCCGGTGCGGAAGGGAATTCGCTGACAGCAATGGCGCCTTTGTTATTCGGGATACAGTAGTCAGTCGACAGTTTGTTGAATTGCGGTACCCAGGTGGTGCCCTTTTCCAGGCCCACTTTCAGACCGCAGAGGTCTTCCGGGACCTTCGGTTTAATCGCGCTGTCTTTAAGGACCATGATGGCTGCGCCGGTTTTGGCGTAAGCAATGGTTTGCGCTTGAGTCTGGCGTTCCGGGGTGATGTACATCCCGGAAATGATCGCGTCGTAATGCCCGGAGTTCAGGCCGAGGATCAGGCTAGGAAACTTGGTGTCGACGAAGTCCGTTTTGACGCCCATGTGCTTGCCCAGCAGCGTGGACAACTCTGGGTCCGAACCGACCACGTTCTTGTCTTTGTCGTACGACTCGAACGGCGGATAAGTAATCTCCATGCCCACCTTGAACTGTCCCGGTGTCACGGTAGTTGCCCCATGCGCCATCGTCGCGCCGAGGAGTGCGACGGCCAATACGGTCAAGCGAACTGCAGTGTTGTTCTTGTTGCGCATCGTCGGTGACTCCACAGTAGGAAAAGGGCTGCATTGAACAATTAAATCGTTTGCGAACTGCATCTACGGACCGTCCGGAGCCTGATTTTTCAAGTGCCCGAAACTCGACGGTTTTCGGGCTTTTTTCGGCAACGTAATCTCGCCGTTCTCCACCCGCTTGCGTAAGTACTGATAGGTCTGCAGCGCTTGGCCAAACATGTGTTCACCGATGGCGATTTCCTCATAATCTTTGCCGGCCTGCGCAAAGCTGGGCAGCGGCTTGATTTGGGTGTGGAAATCGCAGGCGTAGAACAATGGAAAGGAATACCGCTCCTGGCTCACTGTCCTGACCCGATGAGCCGTTGCAACGAACGTACCAGCGGTCATCACTTCAAGCATGTCGCCGATGTTGACGACGAAGGCGTCTTCCACGGGCGGCGCGTCGATCCATCGGCCCTGGTCGTTCATCACTTCAAGGCCCGGCTGATCGGCAAGCAATATGGTGAAGCACTCATAGTCAGTATGCGCACCAATACCGGGCGCGTCTTGGGCGGCACCGTCGAATGGATAATGGATCAAGCGTAATTTCGAGGGCGGCCGGGTGACCATCGCATCGAAATAGCCCTCTTCCAGGCCCAATGCGAGGGCGAAGCAGTCGAACAGCCGA
>NZ_JAQGNX010000004.1 GCF_028293835.1 Pseudomonas sp. | reverse complement strand
TATGGCGGAGAGATAGGGATTCGAACCCTAGGTACTGTCGCCAGTACAACGGATTTCGAATCCGTCCCATTCGGCCACTCTGGCATCTCTCCAACGGCGCGCATGATAACAGTTCAGGTGCCGAACGTAACCCCCTGCGGAGGAAATTTTCGCGTGCTATCAGGCGCTTGCGTAACTTTTTCGTCTACAGCGGTACGCCGAGGCGTTTTGCGACTTCTTCGTAGGCTTCGATGACGTCACCGAGGCCCTGGCGGAAGCGGTCTTTGTCCATTTTCTTGCGGGTTTCTTTGTCCCACAAGCGGCAGCCGTCCGGGCTGAATTCGTCGCCGAGGACGATTTCGCCGTGGAAGGTGCCGAATTCTAGTTTGAAGTCCACCAGCAATAGGCCGGCGTCGTCGAACAGTTTGGTCAGAATTTCGTTGACCTTGAGCGACAGCTCTTTCATCCGCACCAGATTTTCTGCGGTGCCCCAGCCGAATGCCACGACGTGGGACTCGTTGATGAACGGGTCGCCCTTGGCGTCGTCCTTGAGGAACAGTTCGAAGGTGTAAGGATTGAGCTTGATGCCCTCCTCCACGCCCAAGCGCTTCACCAGGCTGCCAGCGGCGTAGTTACGCACGACGCATTCGACCGGGATCATCTCGAGCTTTTTGACCAGGCATTCGTTATCACCCAGCAACTTGTCGAATTGGGTAGGAATTCCCGCTTCTTCGAGCTTTTGCATAATGAACGCGTTGAACTTGTTGTTCACCATGCCTTTGCGGTCGAGCTGTTCGATGCGTTTGCCGTCGAACGCCGAGGTGTCGTTGCGAAACAACAAAATCAAGCGGTCAGCGTCGTCGGTGGTGTACACCGATTTGGCTTTGCCGCGGTAGAGTTCTTCACGTTTTTCCATGATGGGCTCCGCTTGCTGAGTAGTTGGGCTAGGCGATGTGTCGCCAGTCGAGCCCTGAATCTTGATCGGCCAGTTGCAGCCAGTCCGGGTCGCACCCAAGGGTGTCGACAAAACATTGCCGGGCCAGCTGCGGAAGGTTGTTCTTGCTGCTCAGATGGGCCAGGACCAGGTATTGCAGGCCTTGCCAGCCCAACTCGGCCACCAGGAATGCCGCCTGATGGTTGTTCAAATGTCCCAGTTCACCACCCACCCGCTGCTTGAGAAAGTACGGGTAGTGACCGCGAGCCAGCATGTCACGGCAATGGTTGGACTCGATCATCAACGCATCGAGGTCGCGATAGCCGTCCAGCACCTTGTTGCAGTACGAGCCCAGGTCGGTCAGCAGGCCGAAGCGCCGCTCACCATCACTGAACACATATTGCGTCGGTTCCTGTGCATCGTGGGCCACGGCAATGACACCGATGCTCAGTGCGCCGATCTGCAGTTGCTCGCCGCCGGCCAGAAGGCCAGCCGGTTCAATCGGTTTGCGCATCCCGCGCAGGGTGCCGCGACTGAGGTAGACAGGCAGATTGTAGCGCCGAGACAGCAAACCCACGCCATGCACGTGGTCGGCATGTTCGTGGGTCACGAGTATCGCGCTCAGCTGCGCAGGGTTCACACCCAGGCGCAGCAGGCGTTTTTCGGTTTCCCGCAGGGAGAAACCACAATCCACCAGCACATACGTATCAGCGCTGGCTATCAGCGTGCCGTTCCCTTGGCTACCGCTGCCGAGAACGGCAAAACGCATGTGATCAGCCCAGGTTGTCCTGAATCTTGCTCAACACTTTGCGCGCCACGTCAGCCGGCGCCACGGTGTTGATGTTTTTCTCGACGGTGACCTGGACGTTTTCGCCGACCTTGCTCAGGCGAACCTGATAACGCTCGGCACGGGCGTCAACTTCTTCCTTGCTCGGCGCGCTGCCGAACAGGCTGCTGAAGAAGCCAGGCTTGTCGTCTTTCTTCTCGGCTTTTTCCGACAGGTTTATGTAATAAAGGCCCAGGCTGCGGTTGATGTCTTCAACGCGCCATTCGCCTTGTTCCAGCGCACGACCGACGCTCGACCAGGCACGGTCCAGGTCGTTGCCGACGTTCAGAACCGGGTTGCCGCTGCCGTCTTCGCTCAGGCTGACGCGACTTGGCGTATCGAAATCACGCGAAGCCAGCATGGACACCGAACCGCCCTTCTCCGAGATACGGCTCATGCTCGCGAGCATGTCGTCGACCAGGGCTGCATCCAGGCCAGTGTTGACCGAGCGATTGGTGAAATCGACGTTGGCCGTGCTGCCGGCAGGACGCTCGGCGCTGACCACGTAGACTTCACTGGTGTTGCGCTGCACGCCTGGCTCGATGCGGACCCGCACGCGGGTTTCGCTGTCGGCGCCGACACCGGCCGCGCTCAGGCGCTTGGCCATGGCGGCGGACAGTTCGTCGGAATGCTGCCAGGTGGTGGTGAATTCACCGGTCTGTGGCTTCTGTTCGTCCAGGCGGAAACCGTTGTCCTGGAAGAATTGCACAGCCACGGGCCACGTTTCGGCCGGCGGGCTCTGCGCCACGATCCAGCGCGAGTCACCGCTCTTCTGCAGCGAATAGGCGCTGGCATCGGCGGATGCAGACAGCGGCTGCGGACGCGGCACGATGTACTCGCCCTTGGCGGTGTCATCAGCCACGTTACGCGGGATCGGCAGCAGCGGATCCAGACGTTTGGCGGTGCTCACGTCCGGTGGCAATTGCATGGGTGCAGTCTGTTGCGCTTCCAGGTAATCGCTACCACGGTCACGGAAATAACCTTCCGGGCCCCAGACCCATCCACAGCCACTGGTGCTGGAGATAATCAAGGCAAGTGCGGAAAGTCCGGCCAATCGCTTCATGCGTAGTGCTTCCTCAATTAAACCAGGACGCTGCACTGGCGCAGGGCCGTGCGGAGCGTTTCATGACAAGGTGTGCTCAGCCAGGTCAATGGCAGGCGAATGCCTTCGTGCATCAGGCCCATTTCCACCAAAGCGAATTTCACCGGGATCGGGTTGGCTTCGATGAACAGGTCCTTGTGCAGCGGCATCAGTTTTTCGTTGATTGCCCGCGCGGTGGTGGCGTCGCCCTTGAGCGCAGCCTCACACAGGTCAGCCATTTCGCGCGGAGCGACGTTGGCGGTGACGGAGATATTGCCCTTGCCGCCGAGCAGGATCAGCTCAACGGCGGTCGGATCATCACCGGACAGCACGATAAAGTCCTTGCTCACGCCGTCGATGATTTTTTTCGCGCGCGCCAGGTCGCCGGTGGCTTCCTTGATGCCGATGATGTTCGGCACGGTGGACAGGCGAATCACGGTCTCGGCCTGCATGTCGCAAGACGTGCGGCCAGGAACGTTGTAGAGAATCTGTGGAATGTCGACCGCTTCAGCGATGTGCTTGAAGTGCTGGTACAAACCTTCCTGCGTCGGCTTGTTGTAGTACGGAACGACCAGCAGGCAGGCGTCAGCGCCGGCTTCCTTGGCGTTGCGGGTCAGTTCGACGGCTTCGCGAGTCGAGTTGGCACCGGTGCCGGCGATAACCGGGATGCGACCGTTGACCTGCTTGACCACAGCGCGGATGACTTCGATGTGCTCGTTGACATCGAGGGTTGCCGACTCGCCGGTAGTACCGACCGCGACAATGGCATGAGTACCGTTTTTAAGGTGGAAGTCCACGAGTTTGCTGAGGCTGTCCCAGTCAAGACGCCCTTGTGCATCCATGGGTGTGACCAGTGCCACCATACTGCCCGCAATCATGAAACCGCTCCTGCCGGAAAAAGAGAGCGGTAATGGTACTGGCGCCAAGATGCTTGCACAAGCGAAGTACTGCGCTGCTGCCATTCCCCTTGGCGCTGCTTTTCGCTACCCTTCAGACTTTGATCGGTACTGATA
>NZ_JAQGNX010000180.1 GCF_028293835.1 Pseudomonas sp. | reverse complement strand
CAGCGATGCCGGATGCGATGGACAGTTTGCTAGCGACACCGACGATCAGGACGCGCTTACCGGCGAGAAAACCCATGTGTTGTTCCTCTTCAGGTTAATCGACAGCTACCGGCGCCAAAAAGGCGGCCTCCAGCAGCTGCTGTGTATAGGGATGTTGCGGCGCGGCAAAAATACTGCGCGCCGAACCTTGCTCAACGACTTGCCCTTGCTTGATCACCATCAATTGATGGCTCAACGCTTTGACTACCGCCAGGTCATGGCTAATAAACAAATAGGTCAGGTTGTACTTTTTTTGCAGTGACCTCAGCAGCTCCACTACTTGGCGCTGAACGGTCCGGTCGAGCGCCGATGTGGGCTCGTCCAGCAAAATCAGCGCCGGTTTTAACACTAATGCCCGGGCAATGGCGATTCTCTGCCGCTGCCCACCAGAAAATTCGTGGGGGTAGCGGTTCCGGGTTTCCGGATCCAGACCTACCTCCCTGAGCGCCTCAATGATCGCGCTTTCTTGCTCGGCCGGGGTGCCCATGCGATGAATGCGCAGGCCTTCACCGACGATCTCGCCGACACACATACGTGGGCTCAGGCTGCCAAACGGGTCCTGAAACACCACCTGCATCTGTCGACGCAACGGGCGTATCTGCTGCTGCGTCAGACAGTCCAGGGTTTTGCCCTGAAACCGTATGGCGCCCTGGCTGCCGATCAACCGCAGAATCGCCAACCCCATGGTGGATTTTCCAGAGCCGCTTTCGCCGACAATGCCGAGCGTCTGTCCCTGGAGCAGGCTGAAATTGACGCCATCCACCGCTTTGACGTGATCGACGGTGTGCTTGAACAGCCCCTTCTTGATCGGAAACCAGACACGCAGGTCTTCCACTTCGAGCAAAGGCGCGCCTGCAACCGTATTCGCCGGACCACCGCTAGGCTCGGCGCCCAGCAGCTCTTGGGTGTACGGATGCTGCGGTGAACTGAACAGCTGTCTACAGGTAGCTTGTTCGACGATACAACCGCGCTGCATGACACATACCCGGTGTGCAATTTGTCGTACCAGGTTCAAATCATGGCTGATCAGCAGCAATGCCATGCCCAGTCGGGCTTGTAATTCTTTGAGTAGTTCGAGGATTTTCAACTGCACCGTGACGTCGAGGGCCGTAGTCGGTTCGTCGGCTATCAACAGCTCCGGCTCGTTGGCCAGGGCCATGGCAATCATTACCCGCTGCCGCTGACCGCCTGAGAGCTCGTGTGGCAGGGCTTTGAGTCTTTTATGTGGCTCGTTGATGCCAACCAGCTCAAGCAGCTCCAGTGTGCGCAGGGTGGCCGCCTTGCCCTGCAAACCTTTGTGCAGCCCAAGGACTTCGTTGACCTGCTTCTCGATGGATTGCAGTGGGTTCAGCGAGGTCATGGGTTCTTGAAAGATCATTGCGATCCGATTGCCACGGATCCCGCGCAAGCGTTTCTCGCTGAGCTTCAGCAGATCATGCCCGGCGTACTTAATCGTGCCGCTGGGATGGCGCGCCAGCGGATAGGGCAGCAGACGCAGAATCGAGTGCGCGGTCACCGACTTGCCCGAGCCACTTTCGCCCACCAGCGCCAGGGTCTCGCCGCGACGGATATCGAAGCTGATGCCTTCAACCACGCGATGGATGCGCCCATCGGCGATAAACTCCACGGCGAGATCGCGGACTTCGATCAAATTGTCCTTGCTCATCTCATTTCCTTGGGTCGAATGCGTCGCGGGCGGATTCGCCGATGAACACCAGCAGGCTAAGCATCAAGGCCAGTACGGCAAACGCGCTGATCCCCAGCCACGGCGCCTGCAAATTGGATTTACCCTGAGCCACCAGTTCGCCCAGGGACGGCGAGCCAGCAGGCAGGCCAAACCCTAGGAAGTCCAGGGCGGTTAGCGTGCCGATGGCGCCGGTAAGGATGAACGGCATAAACGTCATGGTCGAGACCATGGCGTTGGGCAGAATGTGACGAAACATAATCGCTACGTTTTGCATGCCCAATGCCCGGGCGGCGCGCACGTACTCAAGGTTGCGCCCACGCAGGAATTCGGCGCGCACCACGTCCACCAGGCTCATCCAGGAGAACAGCAGCATAATTCCCAGCAGCCACCAAAAGTTGGGCTGAACAAAACTGGCCAAAATTATCAGCAGGTACAACACCGGCAGCCCTGACCAGACTTCCAGAAAGCGCTGCCCGACCAAGTCCACCCAGCCACCGTAAAACCCCTGCAACGCCCCGGCAATCACCCCGACGATCGAGCTGAGTATCGTCAGCGTCAACGCGAACAGCACCGAAACCCGGAACCCGTAGATTACCCGCGCCAGTACGTCGCGGCCTTGGTCGTCAGTGCCAAAGTAGTTTTCCGACGATGGCGGACCGGGGGCGGGCACCTTCAGGTCATAGTTGATGCTTTGGTAGCTAAAGGGGATCGGCGCCCACAAGGTCCAGGCGTCTTTTGCCTTCATCAATTCCTTGATGTACGGGCTTTTATAGTTGGCTTCCAAGGGGAATTCGCCGCCGAAGGTGGTTTCCGGATAGCGTTTGAACACCGGGAAATACCATTCGCCGTCGTAGCGTACGGCCAGCGGTTTGTCATTGGCGATCAACTCGGCGCCGAGGCTCAGGCCGAACAGAATCAAAAACAGCCACAGCGACCACCAGCCGCGCTTGTTGGATTTGAAGCGGGCGAAGCGTCGGCGATTAAGCGGTGAGAGCGTCATATCAATGCTCCCGGTTTTCGAAGTCAATGCGTGGATCGACCAGCGTATAGGTGATGTCACCGATCAACTTCACTACTAATCCGAGCAAGGTGAAAATAAACAGCGTGCCGAACACCACCGGGTAGTCGCGGTTGATGGCTGCTTCGAAACTCATCAGGCCCAGGCCGTCGAGGGAGAAGATCACCTCCACCAGCAGCGAGCCGGTGAAGAAGATTCCGATGAAAGCAGACGGAAAACCGGCGATCACCAGCAGCATGGCGTTGCGGAACACGTGGCCATACAAGACTTTGTGTTGGCTCAGGCCCTTGGCCTTGGCGGTGATCACGTATTGCTTGCCGATCTCGTCAAGGAAGCTGTTTTTGGTCAGTAGGGTCATGGTCGCAAAGTTGCCAATCACCAGTGCGGTCACCGGCAGCACCAAGTGCCAGAAATAGTCGAGAATTTTTCCGCCCCAGCTCAACTCGTCGAAGTTGTTCGAGGTCAGGCCGCGCAAGGGAAACCAGTCGAAGTAACTGCCGCCAGCGAATACCACGATCAACAGGATCGCAAACAGGAAAGCTGGAATCGCGTAGCCGATGATAATCGCCGTGCTGGTCCACACGTCAAATGCGCTGCCGTGCCGCGTGGCCTTGGCGATCCCCAGGGGAATCGACACCAGGTACATGATCAGCGTGCTCCACAATCCCAGGGAAATTGAGACCGGCATCTTCTCTTTGATCAGGTCGATGACTTTGGCGTCGCGGAAAAAACTGTCGCCGAAATCCAGCGTGGCGTAGTTTTTGATCATGATCCATAGGCGTTCGGGGGCGGATTTATCGAAGCCGTACAGGTGCTCGATTTCTTTCACCAGCGCCGGGTCCAATCCTTGGGCGCCGCGATAGCTGGAACCGGCGATTGACACTTCAGCACCGCCACCGGCGATACGGCTGGTGGCACCGTCGAACCCTTCGATCTTGGCGATCATCTGTTCGACGGGGCCGCCTGGCGCCGCCTGGATGATCAGGAAGTTGATCAGCAAGATGCCAAACAGCGTGGGAATAATCAGCAGCAAGCGCCGAAAAATGTAGGCCAGCATTTATTGCTCCACGCTCGCCGGCTTGGCTTGCTCAGGGGTTTGGCCGGGGATAGGCACGGGGATAGCAGGCGTGGCGTCAGGTTTTACCCACCAGGTCGCAGGCGCCACATCGTACAGTGCCGTGGTTTTCGGGTGTCCAATATGATCCCAATACGCCACGCGCCAAGTGTTGATATGCCAGTTAGGGATGACGTAATAACCCCAAAGCAGCGCGCGGTCCAGCGCCCGCGCATGGGTAATCAGGCTTTGTCGCGAATCAGCGTTGATCAAGCCCGCTACCAGGGTGTCGATGGCAGGGTCCTTTAAGCCGATGAAATTACGGCTGCCAGGTTTGTCGGCGCTGGACGAGTCCCAATATTCACGCTGTTCGTTACCCGGCGAGCTGGACTGCGGGAAACCGCTGACAATCATGTCGAAATCACGGGAACGCAGGCGGTTGACGTATTGCGAAACGTCGACCCGGCGCAGAACAAAGTCGATACCCAAGTCACTGAGGTTGCGTTTAAACGGCAGCAGAACGCGTTCGAACTCGGTCTGCGCCAGCAGGAACTCGATTTGCACCGGCTTGCCCTCAGCATCGACCATTTTGTCGCCAACGATGTGCCAGCCCGCTTCTTGCAGCAACTGGAACGCCTTGCGTTGCTGCGGACGAATCATGCCGCTGCCGTCGGTGACCGGCAGCTTGAATTCGTCGGTAAAGACTTTATCCGGGATCTTGCCACGCAGGGGTTCGAGAATCGCCAACTCGTCCTTGGACGGTAGGCCGCTGGAGGCCATGTCAGAATTATCGAAGTAGCTATCGGTGCGGGTATAGGCACCGTTGAACAGTTGCTTGTTGGTCCATTCAAAGTCCAGCAGCAGGGTCAACGCTTCACGTACCCTAGGGTCCTGGAAGATCGGCCGACGCAGGTTGAAGACGAAACCTTGCATGCCGGTGGAATTGCCGTTGGGGATCTCTTCCTTGATCAGCCGACCGGTATTAACTGCCGGGGTATTGTAGGCGGTGGCCCAGTTCTTCGCGCTAATCTCCAGCCAGTAATCGAACTGCCCGGCTTTGAGCGCTTCCAGGGCGACGGTGTTGTCCCGGTAATAGTCAAAGGTCATCGTGTCGAAATTGTAAAAACCTTTGTTCACCGGCAGGTCCTTGCCCCAGTAGTCTTTAACCCGTTCGTAACGAATCGAGCGACCGGCTTTGACTTCGGCGACCTTGTACGGACCGCTGCCCAACGGGATTTCCAGGTTGCCTTTGCTGAAGTCGCGATTCTCCCAATAGTGTTTCGGCAGCACCGGAATTTGTCCCAGGATCAGCGGCAACTCGCGGTTGTTGTTGTGCTTGAATTTGAACAGCACCCGCAACGGGTCTTCCGCGATCACCTGATCGACGTCGGCGTAATAACCGCGAAACATCGGTGCGCCGCTTTTGATCAGGGTTTGAAAACTGAACACCACGTCTTCAGCACGGATCGGGTGACCATCGTGAAAATGCGCTTCCGGACGTAGGTAGAAACGTACCCAGCTGTTGTCCGGGGCTTTTTCAATTTTACCGGCGATCAAACCGTATTCCGTGAACGGCTCATCCAGCCCCTGGCGGGCTAGGGTGTCGTAGATCATGCCGATATCGTCGGCTGCTACGCCTTTGTTGATGAAGGGGTTGAGGCTGTCAAAACCACCGAAACCGGCCTGGCGGAACGTGCCGCCCTTGGGCGCGTCCGGGTTGACGTAATCGAAGTGCTTGTAGTCCGCCGGGTATTTCGGTGCCTCGTTATAAAGTGTAACGGCGTGTTCGGGGGCGGCTTGCGTAGCACAGGCCAGGCCCATTAAAACGATGCTGCTGGCCTGCATTAGCAGGGAGCGCATGACAGTCATTGAATCTTCTCCGAAGGCTTGAGCCATGGCCTGGCTGGAATGGAATACGCCATTGCTCAAGGCCAGGCTGACGAACAGCAGGAGGAAACGCATCAAGTCTGAAATCCGACTCAGGCGGCTTGGGCTTCTGAGGGCGGTACATTAACAGCTTGTATCAGATGGAAAAAGACGGGGGGCGTTGGCGCTGAGTTTGTGTGTATATCCACTATTCGTGGTTGCCGGGCTTATGGTTTCGCTCTGCAGGGCCTGCACTCGGCCCAGAGGGTTTTACGGGGCCTGCTAATGAAGGCCCGGCGGGTCTACAGATCGCCACCCGTCTGAAGATACTGTGTGGACTGAATGCTGCGATCGGAATAACCGACGCATGTTTAAGCGCCACAGCAAATCAATCGTTCCGATAAACCGTCAACGTCTCACCCGGCTTCAACGCCATGCCGCTACGGGGGTTCCAGCGTTTGAGGTGCTGCATTTCGACGTTAAAGCGCTTGGCCACCAAATACATCGAATCACCTTTGCGGATGGTGTACTGCGTCGTTTGCTTGTCGCTGGCTTTGCTTTTCGCGCTAGCAACGTTGGAGGTTTTCGAGCGGGCTTTACTGGTGTCTTGCATCACCAACGTCTCACCAATTTTCAAATGTTGGCCAGAGAGCGAGTTCCAGTGCTGCAGGTCTTTGACTTCCACTTTGTTAGCCTTGGCAATGCTTGCCAGGGTGTCGCCTTTTTTAACGTTGTAGCTGCGCCTCGGTGATGGCGACTCGCGACTGGCGATCTGCTCAAACACCGGTTGCGCAGGTTTCATGCCCGGGATGGTCGGAATACTCAAGGTTTGCCCGACGTGCACGCCTTTGGCAGACAGCTTGTTCACGTCCCTGATGGTAGTGGCCGACACCTGATAACGACTGGCCAGGCTGGCCAAGGTGTCGCCACGGCGCACTTTGTATTGTTGCCAGTCGACCAATTCTTCCGGCTTCATGTTGGACAGACTGGCGGTCAGCAACTGCGCCTTGGCCGTTGGCACCAGCAGATGCTGAGGGCCGTCGATGGTCATGCGTTTTTTGAAGGCCGGGTTGAGCTGAAACAGTTCGTCTTCGTCGATGTTGGCCATGGCCGCCACTTTCGACAGATTCATTGTCTGGTTGAGCTCGACGACTTCAAAGTACGGCGCGTTGGCAATCGGGTTCAGGTTCACGCCGTAGGCTTCAGGCGCCATCACCACTTGCGAAAGGGCAAGGAATTTGGGCACGTAATCCTGGGTTTCCTGCGGTAACGGCAGGTTCCAGTAATCGGTGGGCAGGCCGAGTTTTTGGTTGCGCTCGATAGCGCGGCTGACGGTGCCTTCACCGGCGTTATACGCCGCCAATGCCAATAACCAGTCGCCGTTGAACATGTCATGCAGACGGGTCAGGTAATCCAGTGCGGCAATGGTCGATGCGGTGATGTCGCGGCGGCCGTCATAGAAGCTGGTCTGACGCAGGTTGAAGTAACGTCCGGTGGAGGGGATGAACTGCCACAGACCTACCGCATCGCTGCGCGAATACGCCATGGGGTTGTAAGCGCTTTCGATCACCGGGAGCAGCGCCAACTCCAGCGGCATATTGCGTTCTTCGAGGCGCTCTACGATGTAATGCATGTAAAGGCTGCCGCGCTCACCGGCTGACTCAAGAAAAGCAGGGTTGTTGGCAAACCAGAGACGTTGTTGGTCAATACGTGGGTTTTGGCCATTGCCTTCTTGTAACTGAAAGCCCTGACGCATCCGTTCCCAGACATCTTGCGGTGCCAGCGGGGTCGGTTTACTGGCGAGGAAAATTGGTTTTTGCTTGAAATCCGCAGATAAGTTCGGCGCCCGATGGCTAGCGACCGGCTCAATGTGGCTGGTGGTTTGGCACCCAGCCAGCGTGGCGCTCAGGACTACGGCAATAGCCTGGGCTAACCGAGTCAATGCGTCTGAATTGATGGCTATGCGTATGGATGACGACATTGGCTGGGGCGTGTATCCAAGCGAAAATGTCGGGCGATTCTAGGAACCGCTCAGCCAATGGTCAACCTTTAGGATATTTTGTATCAATTTAGGTCGTATTTAGAACGTATCTTTCCAGGCACGCAGGCTAGCAAAGATGGCAGTTGGCGACTGATTGTCTGTACCAGTCCATTCGTCTGCTTTTTCTTTGACGACGCTTTCGTGAGTCCGAATAAACGGGTTGGTCAGGCGTTCCAGCGCTAAATTGGAAGGCAAGCTGATTCTGTTTTCACTGCGCCATTGGCTGACTTGAGCGAAGCGTTCGGCAATATCGAGGTTAGCCGGCTCGACTGCTTGGGCGAAGCGCAGGTTGCTCAGGGTGTATTCATGTGCGCAGTAAACCAGTGTGCTGTCCGGTAGAGCGGCCAAGCGACTGAGCGAGTGATGCATCTGCTCAGGCGTGCCCTCGAATAAACGGCCACAGCCTGCGGCAAACAGTGTGTCGCCACAAAACAGCAGCGGAGCGTTCGGGTCGTTATGGTAGAAGGCGATATGGCCAAGTGTATGACCGGGTATTGCGTGGACTGAAAAATCCAGACCGAGAACGGTGAGCGTGTCGTTGTCATTCAGTGCGACATCGCGTGCCGGGATGGTTTCCGCGGCTGGCCCATAGACACGGGCGCCGCTGAACGCTTTTAACCGGGCGACACCACCCACATGGTCGTTATGATGATGGGTGACCATAATATCGGTAAGCTGCCAGTCAGGATGCTGCTTCAACCAGGCAAGTACCGGTTCGGCGTCGCCAGGGTCGATCACGGCGCAGCGTTTGCTGGCGGCGTCTTGTAACAACCAGATGTAGTTGTCAGTAAAAGCGGGCAGGGCATCAATCTGTATCATGGCTCAGTTCGCTAAGCAGGAAACAATGGTGCATCTTAGGGTTTGTTGAGGCTCTAAGCGAGCGCCCACATGGAGATCACAAATGACCGATGAAGCTTTCGCCCAGGCTGATCCTGAATGGCTTGCGTTAATCAGCTCGGCCCGTGAGTGGTTGTCCGGGCCGCTGGGGCAATTACTGTTGGAAGAAGAGCGCCGGGTCCTGGAGGACGAATTGGGCCGTTACTTTGGCGGCTATCTGGTGCATTACGGCCCCTCGGCCGACGCGCCGCCCGAGGCTAAACAGGTGCAGCGAAACGTGCGCCTCGGCGCGCCATTGCCCGGTGTTGAAATTGTCTGTGAAGAGCAGGCCTGGCCGCTCAGTGAACACGCAGCTGACGTGGTGGTCATGCAGCACGGGCTGGATTTTTGCCTTTCGCCCCATGGCTTGTTGCGTGAAGCCGCCGCCAGCGTGCGTCCCGGCGGCCACCTGTTGATCATTGGCATCAATCCCTGGAGCACGTGGGGATTACGCCATATTTTCGCCCATGATGCACTGCGCAAGGCCCGCTGCATTTCGCCTTCTCGGGTGGCGGACTGGCTGAACCTGCTGGGCTTCGCGCTGGAGAAGCGCCGCTTCGGGTGCTATCGTCCGCCGCTGGCTTCCGCAGCCTGGCAAGCTCGATTGGCCGGGCTGGAACGCCTTGGCGACAGTTGGCAGAGTCCAGGCGGTGGCTTCTATTTATTAGTCGCGCGCAAAATAGTAGTCGGCTTGCGTCCTGTGCGTCAGGTGCAGCGCCAGACCATGGGCAAACTGTTGCCACTACCGATGGCCAAGGTCAATCGGCGCAACTCGCAACCTTAAAAGCCTGATGGCCATATTTTGAAGATGGGAAGTTTGATGGAACCGGTTGTAGCGAACGAAAGCGTTGAAATCTTTACTGACGGCGCCTGCAAAGGCAACCCTGGCCCCGGCGGCTGGGGCGCACTGCTGGTGTGCAAAGGCGTTGAGAAAGAGCTGTGGGGCGGCGAAGCCAACACCACCAACAACCGGATGGAGCTGACCGCTGCCATTCGTGGCCTGGAAGAGCTCAAGCGTCACTGCAACGTGCTGGTGGTGACCGACTCTGAATACGTCATGAAAGGCATGAAGGAATGGCTGGTCAACTGGAAAAAGCGCGGTTGGAAAACCGCCGCGAAACAACCCGTGAAGAACGCCGACTTGTGGCAATTGCTGGACGAACAGGTCAACCGCCACACGGTGACGTGGAAGTGGGTACGCGGCCACAACGGCCATGACGGCAACGAACGCGCCGACCAACTGGCCAACCGTGGTGTTGATGAAGTTCGCGGCATCAAGCACGGCTGAAATCTTCACATCTATGTAGGAGGTCGCCCGTCGTCCAGACGCCGCGCTGTCGCGCAGTACAGCGATCTGTCTGCGCCATTCGAAAGTTCCCACTATCACCATCAACAACAAGCATTGCGACTATTGATACGCGTCGATGGCCGCAGTTGCCTGGGCTGGATAGAGTCTTCACCCATAGCTAACGCCATGAGGTGTCCAATGCCACGTTCGATTCGTCCTGAATCCAATGACACCGCCGGAACCGTCGAATCCAAAGACCGTTTCGTCGGTCAACCTGCTGCCAATGAAATACTGATACGGGTCGAGTCCGTTGGCATCAGTCCTTACGACGCCTTATGGCGTCTGAATCCGATTACCGCTGAAACTCGGCTGCCTGGAGGGCTGGGGAAAGAAATTGCAGGTGTAGTGCTTGCCACGGGCGATGGAGTCACCGATATGTCTCCCGGTGACAAAGTTGCCACCTATTCGTGCGAAGGGTCGTACAAAAGCACCCTGGACGGCGAATACTTGATAGTGCCTCGGGTTGCCGTGACCGTGTATCCCGAGGTGCTGACGGCGGCCCAGGCCAGCGTCCATTACTCATCGCTGCTGTTGGCTTACTTTGCTTATGTCGATTTGGCCCAGGTCAAACCAGGACAGACCGTATTGGTTACCGATGCCAGCCAATGCGCGGGCCCGGCCTTTTTGCAGCTGGGTAAAGCACTGGGGCTGAACATTATTGCCGCCACCAGAATCACCGCCGACAAACAACGCTTGCTCGATCTGGGGGCACAGTCGGTAGTGCTGACTGAAGAACACGACCTGATCCACCGCGTGAATAAATTGACCGGCGGCAAAGGCGTTTCAGCTATTTTCGACGGCCTCGGCGGTTCGCAAATGAACTTGTTGGTGGACGCGCTCGCTCCACGGGGCAGTGTGGTGCTCTACGGTCTGAAGAATGGCAATCAAACGCCATTCCCAGCCCAAGAGGCGTTCCAGAAGAACATCAAGTTTTTCGTGCATTGCCTGAGTAATTTCACCGGCAAAGCCGAACTGGGCGTTGAGCCTAACCATGAGGCGCTGCAGCGGGCATTAGGCGTCATCAACCAGCTCACGGCGCAGGGGCTGTTGACCTCGCGGGTTGATAAAGTATTTCCGCTGGAGAAAGCCACTTCAGCTCAGCGCTACATGGACGAATTTCCAGTGATCGGCAGGGTAGTGTTGCAGCCATCCTGACACTGGATGATTGCTCGGTTGAATAGAACGTTGTCTTGCCGTGACTTTTCTCCTCAACGCGGTGTGCTAAAGTTCCGCCCTTGTGCGGTGTTGAAGCGTTGAGAATTCACTAGTTATGGTACTTAGATCTGTAGTCCTCGATACCGAGACCACGGGTATGCCCGTCACTGACGGGCACCGCGTGATTGAAATTGGTTGTGTTGAATTGCTTGGCCGGCGCCTGACCGGGCGACATTTTCATGTCTATTTACAGCCGGATCGCGAAAGCGATGAAGGCGCGGTCGGTGTTCACGGTATCACCACTGAGTTCCTGATTGGCAAGCCCCGGTTCAATGAGGTCGCCGACGAATTCTACGAATTCATCAAGGGCGCGCAGCTGATCATCCACAACGCCGCGTTTGACGTTGGTTTCATCAATAACGAATTTGCGTTGATGGGGCAGCACGACAAAACGGATATCACTCAGTATTGCACTGTGCTCGACTCCCTGGCGTTGGCCCGTGCGCGTCACCCTGGGCAGCGTAATAGTCTCGATGCATTGTGCAAACGCTACGGCGTAGACAACACCGGCCGAGAGTTGCACGGCGCGCTGCTGGACGCCGAGCTGCTGGCTGATGTTTACCTGACTATGACCGGCGGACAGACCAGTTTGTCCCTGGCGGGCAACGCCACCGATGGCAATGGTTCCGGAGAAGGTTCAGGCAATACGGCCACTGAAATCCGTCGTTTGCCGCTGGATCGGCCACGGGCTAGAGTGATCATGGCCAGTGAAAGCGAGTTGGCCGAGCATGAAGCGCGCATGGCTGCGATCGCAAAGTCCGCGGGTGCACCTGCGTTATGGGTGCAGTTGCTTGACGCTCAGGCACAGGCGGCCGCCCAGTAGTTCGCAGCTCCCGTTTCTCAAAGTCCCAAAGTGCAGTGGTGTTATGTGACTCAGGTAAACCCGGCACTGTCCATTCGCGTGGCGGATGAGTGCTTCGAGGATTACATCCTCAACAGCGAGTTCACCTTTACCGTCCGCGGTTACGCCATGGCCCAGATCGGACAGCGCGTTGAGCGCTGGGCGATTGAGCCGGTCGAACCCTACTGCAAAAATTACGGCATCGACGCTCAAGAGTTCGAGCACTATCGTCGCGGTCCAGATAGCACGGTGCTGGTGGCCTGGCTGGGCGAACAGCCAGTGGGCCACATGGTGCTGAGTACGCACTGGAACGGTTTTGCTCATGTCGAAGAGTTAGCCGTCGACGTGTCGGCACGGCGTATGGGAATCGCCCGATCATTGCTAGAGGTGGCGCAGTTCTGGAGCCGCAAGCGCAACCTGCCGGGTATTACCCTCGAAACGCAAAACAACAACCTGGCCGCCTGCAAGCTCTACGAGCGTTGCGGCTATGTGGTGGGCGGTGTCGACCACATGCTGTACCGCGCCATTGATCCCGACACTCGGGAAACGGCGATTTTCTGGTACTTGATCTTCGAGTAGTCGATGGATGATCGGGCAGAACGCCCTGGGACTGGAACAACCTGAACCGCCGCTTGTCGTAGCTCCCTACCGCTCTGTCAGAGACGGAAGACGGGAAGCGAAGCCTTCAAGCGGCGCGCAGGAAATCAGGCGGAGCTACGTAATCCATCGCCAGCATCAGCCTCGGATCAGTGGTTTTGCAGCTCTCTGACCAGTTTTACTTTGGACTGAAGCAACTCAAAGTCGTCCCCGCCCAGATGGTTGACTCGGTCACCTATGGCCAGACGATAAGTTGAAACAGGCTCTGTACCGCCAGCCGCATCCGGCTGTGATTCCTGGAATTCATGCACCGAATAGACACGGCCTTCCGCGTCTCTTGCATGGAATTGTCCGACGAGAACTGAAGCCATTTGCTTTGTAACCTCTGAAGATAACCGCTCAATTGCGCTGATATGCTAACACTGCGCGCTGATAGTCTACGCCCGCTTGTAAGGTAAGTCTGAAAGATCAGAGCCAGTCGCTGCATACTTGCCGATCAGACCGTCATTTTACAGGTGAGTTTTCCGTAACCAAAAAAATATTCGGACTGCGTGGCCTCCGCGCTACGGGTCGTGGAGGTTGGGTTATTCTGCGCGGTGTCGCAACGCTCGGCATTGAAAAACAGACGAAGCGTGCTACGTCATCTATAACTGAAAGCTCCCTTATCAGTATGTGGATATATTTATGAGCCAAGTCTACAAGATCGCTGTCCTCGTTGGCAGCCTGAGAAAAGACTCGATCAATCGCAAGGTTGCGCTGGCCCTGGCCGCGTTGGCGCCGAAAAACCTTGAACTGAAGATCGTTGAGATAGGTGATCTGGCGCTTTATAACGAAGACATCGACGCAGGCGATCCGCCAGCGACCTATACGGCTTTTCGCCAACAGCTGATAGCTGCCGATGCTTTCCTGTTCGTGACGCCGGAATACAATCGCTCGGTACCGGGTGTTCTTAAAAACGCCATCGACGTGGGTTCGCGGCCTTACGGCCAGAGCGCCTGGGGCGGGATCAAGCCAGCCGCGGTAGTCAGCGCCTCACCGGGGGCCATTGGCGGGTTTGGCGCCAACCACCACCTGCGTCAATCGCTGGTGTTCCTCAACGTACCCTGCATGCAGCAACCCGAAGCCTACCTGGGCAACGCCGGAACGTTCTTCGACGAAGCGGGCTCCGTGTCTGAAAACGTAAAACCTTTCCTGCAAGGGTTCATCGACGCCTATGCCGCGTGGGTCCAGAGAAACAGCGCGTCGTAAAACGCCAAAAACCTCATGCATGTCGATGGTGTACGCCGATAACAATAAGTTTTCGGCTAGCTGTATGTAACGCAGGAGGGGTCGGCCCGGTCGGTAAATTTCCTTTTCATGTTCTTGCCAAGGAAATTCGCGATGTTGCCTGTCCCCTCTACGACCCCTTATTTTCATACCGAATCACTCAAACAACGATTTAATCAAAATGTATTGACCGCGCTGGGCGCTGGGCACATTGATGCTGCCGAAGCCCGTTGGTTACAGACACTGGTGACGCCGCCGGTTGCGGATCAAGGCTGGATCTCGCCGCGCCTGGACCGGATAACCAAAACCGGCGGTTTGCCGACCACCTCCGAACTCGACGCTGCCGTACAAATCAGTTACCGATCAAGTTATGCGGTGGTTTACCTTGATACCCCACTGTACGGGCTGGAGCGTTTCAACGACCGACAAGAACTGATTCAAACTCTACTTGAGCGGTTTGGTTCGAAGACAGATGAAGTCCCTGCGTTTGAAGACGCGATAATCGACCAACCCTTGTTCAAAAGCCGGATGTTAAGCATCATCGATTTTCAGGTGAAAAAACTTGACGAATTGGCGACCCAAATACAACAAATCCCCACCTTGCACTCAGTGTTCAGTTCGGTGTTGCAGCAGCAATGCGATGCCGCGCTGCCCGGCTTGACGATTGATTGGTCGTCTCACTCCCTACAGTTACTGCAATCATCCGGAACGTCTAATCCGACCCGCAGCGTTACCGCGGTGCAAAGTCTGCTGGAAGCGGGGTTCGATGACTACAGTGGCCTGGCGCTGGCCCAGGGGATGACTCGTCAGTTTTTAGACCCGTTCGGAAGGCCGCTGGACCAAGCGGGATCGCAATCTTTTCAGCACGCTATATCCAGCGTGAACAGCGGGCTGCCGACCGCCTACGAAACTAAACTCGGTAATTATTGGTGGTCTCCTGTCGGACAGGGCCAGACGCGCCGCGAGTACTTCGCCGATGCGTTCGCTGAGGGCTTTCGCCAAACGTTGTACGCGCGCAGAAACGACGGTTTTTTGGTAGCTAACGATTTTCGACGGATAAGCGCGCTATTTGATTCCAGGCTTGAACGGTTCGGCGAGGGCGGCCAATTACAACTACGTGCTTTGACCCTGACAAATGGCAGTCAACAGCGCTCCACCCTTGCTGGTGTGTTTGTAGTTGAATCCGTCGTCCCATCCTTACGGGAACTGCTTATTTACTCGGCAGAAAAAGGTCTCCGTCGATTCAATAATCGACTGGAACTGAATGATTATTTCGCAACCCGTGGGGGAGTCGTTGAACTACAGGGGTATCTGGCGCTGACCGACCATGGGCTGCTGAGTTCGTCGCAGCCGTGGGAACTGCAATATGATCCTATTGAAGGTCCGCTGTTCCTGAACTGCATCGACTCGATCATGGCCCTGCAGACGAGCAACGTGCTGTTTGCACTTAAACAGCCGAAACCGAGACAGAATCAAATCGCAGTGATGATTGATGACGCGCTGGACATTCGTTACTTAATTGATCGGCGTTTGGGGTACCTGGAGGGGCATGATCGCTGGCCAGCAGCCCAAGGTGCATTCGCTGAAAACTGGTTGAAAGCATCCTTGACCCCTGCCGCCTCCGTTACCGATGTTGGCAGTGATGTACACGCTACTTCACAGTCTTCGTCCTGGTCGCAGTTGATACAAAGGCTGGACGACGATGTCGCGCATATGTGGCAAGCGCATCCGGGTGCTGAAATGTGCGCGCGACAGCTGCTAAACAAGGTATTGGCCGTGTTAGGTGAAGGTTGCCTGGACACTGAAGATGTCCGGGTGTATCTAACGGACGCGACGTTGGATCCGCCGAACATCGACACGATTGATCTGACTACCGAAAGTATTGATTTGGTCACGTTGTTAGTTCAGCGTTTTAGCGGTGTTAACACCGTCGCTGTTACAGCTCAAAGCCAGATACTGATCACCCCCCGAGCGTCGCAGCCAGCCGATAATGTGATTCGACTGACACCTGAATTGATCAAATATGTTCTCGACCAGGCCCAATCAGCGTTTTCAGCGGCGTTAATCAATCAAACCAGAAAATTCTACACGTCCCGGCTGCGGCGAGGCGACACCCAGATATTCCCAAAGCTGACCTCAAGTGATGCGCGGGCGGTATTGCTACGTATCGAGCAAGACCTGGCAGGGCGCCTCATCGAGGCTGATCTGCAAACATACGACGCGCTCGAATTAGCACTGAATTTTCCTGCAAGCGGGCTGCAGTCGGCTTTGGGTAATAGCGCGGTCCAGATCCATAGCGTGTGGTTGACCCTTGAGCCAGGTTCCCCGGCTGTGGAAATGAGCAATGTTTTTATGCTCTGCCAACCCTTGGTCCCGAACAGCAAGGTGCTGTTCTGGACTCCGTTACGCGGAATAGAGGCAGCCAATAATCGCACTGACTTCGAACAGCAGATGGTTGCTCGCCTGTACAGCAGTCGTCAAGGCGAGCGCTGGCTGGACGTTTTTCCCGAACCGCAAAAAAGTAACATCCGTACGATACTTCAGCGCCCGCGACAGGATCAGCTTTCCATCGATACGCGTCAGATCGTTGGGCATTTCATCGAGCATATACAAGCGGTCGAACTCAACCGTCGCGAGCAGGGTATTACCCACGCCGTTGAATTCTTGAAGCGGTGCCGAGTTGAGGCAGAACTGTTTTACAGCATGATCGCTGCGGCCCAGATCGATGATTCTCTTGGAACCGCATTGGACGCCGTTTCAGCCTCCATACAACACGTACTTTTTAACACTCGGATGCCGCAATGGCTGAAAGATGCATCAACGGACGATTTAAAGGATTACGTCCAGGTGCTCAAGCATTACTCCTTCGTCCGTTCCTCCGAATATAGCTTTTTGTCTGATATCCCGAGGCTGAACGTGTTTGCGCGTCAGAAAGTTGTCAACCAGTTGCGAATCGACTTCCCTGGCCACTATTTCGACCCTGACACCTTGAAGGTTACGCTCACAAAATATGTGGGAACGCCAGTGGGTGTTGGTCAGACGCCTTCGTTTATTCCCGCAGCGACCGAGGTTCTCACCGAGTCGCTGACCCAGTTCGCTCTTAATCATTTCTCTACGGTTCATGGCGCGACGCTTTCTGTGTCGTCAGTGGATGACAGCCTGGCGTCCACGACACTTACTCCTGAATACATCAGGGGGCTGATTCGAACGTTGGATGTGGGAGCAAAGTACCATGAGTTGCTCGTGCAAAAACTGGACAGCAAGGCGGCGGATTACGCGACCCGCAAGTCCATGTTTTTCAAACAGTGGCCAGCGCTGATGATTGAATTGGCGTTGCAAAAGAAGCTGGAGGGCAAGCTGACTGCTCAAGCATACGACTATGTATGCGGTTTGATGGAAATGCCGGATGCCCTCGCCCGACAGGCCGTTAACGATGAGGAGATTGTCCTGTGCCCCCTTCGGTTAGTGGCCACTGCCGGTGCTGAAGTCGATACAGTGCCAGGGTTTTATGTCATTGGCCCTAAAGACGCCACCCAGGGGCCGGTAGTGTTGTATTCCATATTCAACACGCAGTTTTGTTTTAAGGAGTACGTTGACCGTCAGGAGTTACTGAAGGACATCCAGAGCTCAAGCAGCCTGCAATCACAACTCATGCAACGCGTCTCACCGGCGGTGCAGACTCGTTATGGACACCACAGCTTTCATATACCTCCGCTGTGGAGCGTCGAGTTTTACGTCGAATATCCAATGTTCTCGCTGGCCCCGGTCACTTTGAACTACGACCCTGTAGAGGGTAACGTCCTCCAGTATCTGTTTGAGAATGCAATGGACGTCCTTAAGGACATTGCGAAACAGCAGACCGTCACTAACAAACAGGCAGATTGGGAATCCTTTACCTATCTGATGTCGTTAGGTGTCGAGCAATCCCTCATATTTTTACCCGGCGAACTCGGTCTGCTGATAACGGCATGGCAAGGCGTCTTATTATTACAGTCATCAGCCGCCTCGGTCGCTAGCCGGGATTGGGGCAAGGCGTTAGCCGAGTTTACCGTGGCCTTGTCGATTTTTGCGTCAGCTAAACAGGCTGCCAAGGAACATTCGAAGGTCGAACAGGATCGCTCTTCCGAGCAAAGTAAACTCCACACCTTTGTAGAGTTTTCGTGGAAAAATTCCCAGTTGCCTGCTGAAGTGAAATCACGCTTACAGGTATTTGAAGCATCGGATATTTCCCTTGACGGTTTGCTTAGGGACGATCTTTACAACCTGTATAACGCCCCCCTGACCAATAAGAACTACGCGGCTGTTGCTGGCAGGGTGTATCAAGTACGTAAAATAAACGACCTCTGGTACATCGTCAGGGACGAAGAGGTCGGCCCCAGCCTTCGGCTTAATGCGCGGCAGCAATGGGAACTCAATCTACGATGGGGGCTGATGGGGGGCGGAGGCGGGCTGACACGCTTTAAGTCATCTAGTAACACCGTAAAAGCAATTGACCGGGTGGTGGCGCAAGAGTTTACCGTTCTTGCCAGTGGGATGCCGACCATCAGGCAACTATATCGGACGCAGGCGGTACAGATAGGCCGCGCCCATTTACAGGCAAAGCAGTACCTTGAGACATGCCTGGATAATCTGAATTTTGAGTCGCCCAACCGTGCTCTGGAGCCGAATGTCACTCGCATCATTGGTGACTTTTTTGGTGTGCCGACGCCCAAGGCAGAGCTTGTCGTCGACATCAGAAGGTCAGTCACGAAAGTGTTCGCAGCCCTGCTGGACGCGTCGTTGGCGCCATACTCATCACTCCGGTATGTCACTGGGTTGAACAAACCCAGCTTTGAATCAGCGCTTGCGTTCACGATCAAGTCAGACCCGCTTCAGCGAATATTTTTGAGTGAGCAGTTTTTTCAGGTGCCCCCTTATCAACTCAAAATGCCAATACCGGGAACCCATTTCAAGATGTCCTCTCATTATCGGGCCGCTTCCGTGATCCATGAGGTCTCGCACTTGAGCAACAATACGTTTGATATTGCTTACGTGGAATCCACCGCGCCCTTCCTCGATTTGATGGCGGACCACGAGCCGGGGTTGATCAGGCTCAAAGATGATATGA
The DNA here is from genome assembly GCF_028293835.1 of Pseudomonas sp. GTDB lineage: Bacteria > Pseudomonadota > Gammaproteobacteria > Pseudomonadales > Pseudomonadaceae > Aquipseudomonas. Next base: position 71,407 of record NZ_JAQGNX010000180.1, on the reverse strand, counting down.
AGGAAATTCAGAAGCGTTTTCTGTCTCACCAAACGCCAGAGGTCCAGTTGTTCAAGCGGTTTAAAAACGGCCGATGGGAGGATCTCAACGATGAGGTGGATGAGGGCAAGGACTTTGTATTAAGCGCAACCGGGACTTCAATTCTGGCAGACGCCCGGGTCCAGTTTTTGACCGACGCGGATAAGCGCGCAAAGGTGCTGCTGGGCAACGCAGATTCTTTGACGCTATTGATAACGTTACTGGGCCGAGTCAGTTTTGTTGTTTGAGAACGGCGTTGGGCAAGTAAAGCGTTAAGGCAGAGCCGCGCCTAAGCGGCTCTATCTGCATGACTTCAAGCCTGCTCACCGATGAAGCCGCCGGGCCAGGCCTATACAGCTTGTGTGGGTCCAGCTTGCAACAGGTTGTTGAACAGAATGTGGATCAGGCTCTGCAGCGGTTCGGTGGTGCGCTGGGCTTTGCCCATTAGCATCGCACCTTGCAGCGAAGAGACGATAAACAGCGCTGTTTTTTCGCACTCGAATTTTTTCGGTAGTTCGCCGGCGGTAATGGCCTGGACCAGGCAATCAGCGATGGTGTGCTGCAACGACGCGAATATCTCCACCAGCCGAGTGCGAATGATCTCGCTGTGCTCGCTGGCCTCCGCAGCGAAGTTGCCAAAAAGGCAGCCGTTCTTGAGGCAGCCTTTTTGAAGAAAATCCTGATGCCAGTCGAAATAACTGCGTAACCGTGCCAACGGCGAAAGCGCTTGGTTAAGCAGCGTATCGTCGAGCATCGGCTGGTTGTTCAATGCGTAACGATCAAGAATTTCCAGACCAAACATTTCCTTGGAAACGAAGTGGTTGGTAAATGATCCTTGGGGCACGCCCGCCGCCTGCACGATATCGCGCACGCTTGCGCCTGCGAATCCACGCTCATGTACGACCTTAAGGCCTTCGGTCAGTATCTTGTCCCGGTGTGATGGTTTAGCCATGGCTCGATAATCTGGTTATACACGTTGAAATCTATTTGTCCGCTGCGGCGGGCAACACGTTGTCTTTCGTCTGTTACGGCCAGTGTTCGATCTTACCTGTCGCCGGGAACTTGTGCAGCAGGCAGGCGTGGTTCAGCAAATCACGGGGATGCTCAGGAACGCCGCGTTCTTTCAAATAAGCGGGGGAGGGAAGACGCGATTCCGCTGTTATAAGACAACGCATAACTTATTGGCTTAAAAAATATCTGGCAGGAGCTGCCGATGGCTGCGATTCGAGCGGGAATCGGTCGCCCGCGACCCCGGCCTATCGCAGCCTTCGGCAGCTCCTACACGTTTTGTGTTTGCTGCGCGACAGCGCGGCGTGGAAGACGTGGCGGACCGTCCCACAGAGGGCCTCAGGTCAGGCTTTCAAACTGAACAACGCCACCTGGGGCTTTTCACTCACCCAGTAATCACTCACTGCCCAACCCGCGCTGGCGGCCAGTTCGGTGAAGGATTCGACGGTGAATTTGTGCGAGTTTTCAGTGTGCAGGCGTTCACCGGCCGCGAAGTGGAACGTGTTCCCGGCAACCTTGACTACCTGTTCTGTCTGGCTGACCAGGTGCATCTCCATGCGCGCTTCGGTTTCGTTCCACACGGCCAAGTGTTCGAAGGCCTCAACCTTGAAATTGCCGTCCAGTTCCCGGTTGATTCGGGTCAGTAGATTCTTATTGAAACGACCGGTTACGCCCTCGGCATCATCGTAAGCCGCCACCAGAATGTCAGCGTCCTTGATCAGGTCCACACCCACAATGAAGTGCGCCTGGTCGCCGAGCAATGCGTGAGCAGAGCGTAGAAATTTTGTCGCTTGGGCGTGCGTAAAATTGCCAATGGTCGAGCCGGGGAAGAACCCAACGCAGGTATGTCCAGCCACATCGGCGGGCAGTTGCATTGCTCGGCTAAAATCGTCGATTTGCGGCGCGACGTTCAGCGTCGGGTAACGTTTCTTTAGCAGCGCAGCGGCTTTCTTTAAAGCGTTGGCGCTAATGTCGATGGGTACATAGAGCGCGATCTGTGGCGCAGCATCCAGCAACAGACGGGTCTTGTCACTGGCACCGCTGCCGAACTCCACCAACGCTGCATGCTCGGGAATCAATGCCGCGATGTGTTCTGCCACCTGGGTCAGCAAACCTGTTTCAGCCCGGGTCGGGTAATATTCAGCGGTTTTGCAAATGGCCTCAAACAGCTCGGAACCGGCCGCGTCGTAAAAGTACTTCGGCGACAGGCTTTTGACCGGAGCCGACAGTCCGGAGACGACGTCACGGGCGAATTCGCTGTCGTGGCTGTTGACCATGCCAGGCTGACGCGTGTCGCGAGCCAGACGCAGGCCGGAAAACATCCAGCGTTTGTCCGGGCCAAAAAAGTTACGGTACGTAGTGCGCGAATGCCCTGGCGCAGTAATGCTGGCGCCACCGCGTAGCACCATCACATTAATCATGAACTTGCCGTTGTATTCACCCACGGCGCTGTCGGCTGGGCGAAAACCCGGGTAGGCGTTGTAGGCGCTTTGCGTCCACTGCCAGGCGACGTCGTCAACTTGCTCCAACAGGCCCGCCACGGCGGCCGCTTCCCACTCGGCTTCGGTCGGCAGGCGCGCATCGGCCCAATGGGCGAACGCTGCGGCTTCGTAATAACTGATATTGATCACGGGCGCCGCCGGGTCGATCGCTTCCAATCCACGCAGGGTCATCTGCTGCCAGCCGTTTTCGGCGTGCTGCCAGTACCCCGGCGCATGCCAGTCGTTGGCCTGCACCGTGGCCCAACCGTCCGACAGCCAAAGCCCGGCCTTGCTGTAGCCACCGTCGGCCATGAATGCCAGCCACTCGCCGTTGGTCACCAGCCGGTCGCTGATTTCGAACGATTGCAGGAACGTAGTATGCCGCGGACCTTCATTGTCGAAGGCGAAACGTTTGCCCTTGTGACCTATTTCGGTAAGCCCACCTTTAAGCGGTTTGAACTGACCCCGGCGTCCAGACAGGTGTTTAGCCCAGCGTGGGTCATAGGCCGGTTTCAACGAAGAAAGGCTGAACAGGTGCAGGATATCCATCAGCAACAGTTCCTGATGCTGCTCTTCGTGGGACAGGCCTAGCTCGATCAAATCCGAGGTCACTTTGTTCACCGGCGACTGCAATAAGGTGCGCATGTGCTCGTCGACGTGTTTGCGGTAGTCAAGCACCTGGCTCATGGCCGGACGCGTCATCAACCCGCGTTGGGGGCGAGGCTGACGCGGACCTACGGCTTCGTAATAAGAATTGAACAGGTAAGCGAAGGCGGGATCGAACGGGCGGTAATCTGCCAGGTTCTCGCGCAGTAGAAAGGTCTCGAAAAACCAGCTGGTGTGAGCAATATGCCATTTGGCGGGGCTTGCGTCCGGCATTGACTGAACGACCATGTCCTCGGGGCTGAGCGGTGCGATCAGGCTCTCGGTCCGGCTTCGAGTCGACAGATAACGCTTGAGTAATACGTTACCGGCGGGGGCGTCGCGTAGCTCGCTTGAGGTACTGATCATCAGGTTTTTCTCTCCGGTGAATCCGTCGTTCAGCTGGTCTGCCTGGCCTTTGCCGTCTCCAAAGGATGCAGGGCTTATTACGTTCTTTTCATGACCGGGCCGGACGAGGTTCGGTTGCGCCTTGTCCCGGCCCGGAAAAGCGATAAAGCGTTGCGGTTTACCGCGCTTCGTTTGGCCCTACGCAGCTTCTACGTCGAAGGTTACTTTGTCTGGATAAAAGGCCACGTGATCCTGAATTTCAGCCACCGATGGATACGCTTCATCGTAGGTCCATACAGCGTTTTCAGCGACGACGCCTTCAGCCTCAAGGCTGTAGTAACTGGCATCACCTTTGTAGGGGCAATGGGTTTGATGTTCGGTGCGCGTGTAACGTTCAGCCCGAATATCGGATCGAGGAATATAAAAAACCGCTGGATATCTGGCTTCTTCAAGTTGCAGGGCCTTATCGGTCTGCGCGACAACCACACCGTGGAACTTGACCGTGACGCGCCCTTGAACCGGGGAAATGGTAATAGGATGATCGGGACCGGGGATTTTCATGGTGATCAGACCTCGTGCGATGGGTAAATGGCTCGGATTAGCGTAGACCATTAACTTGAATAACTATGGATGACCGTATTTTTCTTCGAAGAAATATGGACGAGCGTATTTTTGCTGTCAAGGGAGATTCCTGGACGGTTCAGGCCAGCAAAACCATCAACTCACCTTGGCGGTCCAGCTTGGCCAGATCGTCGAAGCCGCCGACGTGATGTTGACCGATGAAAATCTGCGGCACGCTACGACGGCCGCTCAATGCCATCATTTCCTTGCGGCGAACGTTATCGAATTCAATGTTGATTTCCCGCACTTCAATCCCTTTGCTGGCGAGCAACGATTTGGCGTTGCGGCAATACGGACAGGTGCTGGTGGTGTACATGGTGACGTCAGTCATGGCAAAAATCCTCGTGGGATCAAAAAAGTGTCAGGCGCCTTGGACACCTGGATCGCTGCATTTTAGAGAAGTGACGTCTCTTTCCGGGTGCAAAGGCTCGCTGGTTTGCGACAGATCGTCCAAATTTCGATCCGGTATCGGATCGCGGTAGGAGGGGCCGCCACGTCTTCGACGCCGCGCTGTCGCGCAGCAAACACAAATCTGTAAGAGCGAACGTGTTCGCGATCGGCTGCGCAGCAGTCGTGATTCATTGAGTAGATTTCTTCCGGTTAAAACCGGATGTGGCATTTGGGATTGCTTCGCGCTCCATCGCGACCAAGCCCGCTCCTACGGTTGAATTTGGGCCGATTCAGTGATTTAGCCGTTGTTTGATAAGTGCTGTTACAGAACGTTTTCACCCCCCGACGGCCGCCAGGTTTTCAGCAGCAAGGCATTACTGACCACTGAAACGCTGGACAAGGCCATGGCGGCACCGGCGATGACCGGGTTGAGGAAGCCGAACGCGGCCAGTGGAATGCCCACTGCATTAAAGACGAAGGCCCAAAACAGGTTTTGTCGGATTTTTCCGTGGGTTTTGCGACAGATGTCCAGGGCTGCGGGAATAAGCAGTGGGTCGCCGCGCATCAACGTAATGCCTGCGGTGTGCATCGCAACGTCAGTGCCGCCGCCCATGGCGATACCAATGTCGGCTGCGGCCAGGGCCGGTGCGTCGTTGATGCCGTCACCGACCATCGCCACAACCCTGGTTTTCTTCAGCTCGACCACCATCGCCGCTTTGTCTGCTGGCAGCACCTGGGCGTGGACATCGACGATCCCCAATGCGTCGGCGACCCGCTGGGCACTGCCGAGGTTATCGCCAGTCAACAGATGAATGCTGATGTGCCGTTCGGTCAGTTGCTGGATGGCGTGCTCGGCGCCGGGTTTGAGGGTGTCGCCAAAAGCAAACAAGCCAAGCACGGCAGGATTCGGCCCGACCTCGATCAACCAAGACAACGTTTGCCCATCGGCTTCCCAGGACCGTGCACTGTCGGTCATCCCCGCCATACCCAGGTTGTTCTCGTCAAGTATTCGCTGGCTACCAAAGACCAATTGCCGACCGTCCACCGTCCCGGTGATGCCACGGCCCGTCAACGACTGGCTGGCGCTGACCGATGCGAGGGGTAAATTGCGGTCTTTGCAGGCCTCCAGCACGGCTTTGGCCAACGGATGCTCACTGCCACGTTGCAGCGCACCCGCCCATTGCAGCAGGTGTTCTTGATTGCCATCGAAGGCCACCAAATGGCTGATCTGTGGTTTGCCAGAGGTCAATGTGCCAGTTTTGTCGAGCACTACCGCCGTCACGTCGTGAGCCCGCTCCAGGACTTCGGCGTCTTTGATCAGGATGCCAAAACGCGCCGCTACCCCGGTTCCGGCCATGATGGCGGTGGGCATTGCTAAACCCAGCGCACACGGGCAGGCGATCACCAACACCGCAACCGCGTTAATCAGGGCAACGTCCGTTGCCGCGCCAACCAACCACCAGCCCACTAATGTCAGCAGGGCAATAACCAGCACCACCGGGACGAAGACTTCGCTGACCCGGTCCACCAGCTTCTGGATCGGCGCCTTGGCCACTTGGGCCTCCTCGACCAGCCGGATAATTCGCGACAGCACCGATTCGGCACCGATGGCGGTGGTTTTGATCAGTAATCGGCCTTCGCCATTGATGGCACCGCCGGTGACGTTATCCCCGGGTTGCTTGAAAACGGGCAAGCTCTCGCCACTGATCAAGGCCTCGTCAGCATGGCTTTGCCCATCGATTACTTCGCCGTCTACCGGAAAACGCTCGCCGGGTTTTACCGACACCAGATCATTTAAGCGCAAAGCGCTGATGGGCACCTCTCGTTCTTGACCGTTGACCACCTGTAAAGCGCGCTCCGGGCGGAGCGCTTCAAGGGCGCGAATTGCCCCGGCTGTCTGCCGTTTGGCACGGCTTTCCAGGTATTTCCCCAGCAGCACAAGGGCAATCACCACCGCTGACGCTTCGAAATACAGGTGGGGCATAGCACCCGCTGGGGTTCTCGCCCATTCATACACGCTCAGCCCGTAACCGGCGCTGGTACCCAATGCAACCAGCAGGTCCATATTTCCAGACTTGGCCCGAACAGCTTTCCAGGCGGCGCTATAAAAGCGCGCACCGAAGACAAACTGTACCGGGGTGGCTAACGCGAACTGCACCCATGGCGCCAACATCCAGTGCACGCCAAACGGCGCCAGCAGCATCGGCACCACCAAGGGTAAGGCCAACACGATTGCCAGCAACAGCGCCACACGTTCTTTATCCAGCCGCAATTGCTGCTGCTTGGAGGTGGTTTGACGGTCTTCGATTGGACTGGCCGAATAACCGGCGTCGCTGACGGCGGCGATCAGCGCTACTGGATCGGCCGGGGCGATGTACTCAACGTGGGCGCGTTCTGTGGCGAGGTTGACGCTGACACGTTGGACCCCAGTGACTTTTCCCAGCGCCCGCTCAACGCGACCCGAACATGAGGCGCAGGTCATCCCGGAAATCGACAGGTTAGCGGTGGCAAGGGGGGTCATCACGCAAGCTCCTGGAATAAACCGATCCTTGGAGGATCAACCTTACCCCGAGGTCAAGGTCAAGCGCTTCTTTCTGAGTTTAACGAAGAATAGAGGACACCAACGTACGACGAAACTGGGTCAATGGCAGCATGCTGCGCTCAGTTTTGGCAAGGAGGGTCGCGCCTTGCAACGAGGCGATGATGAAAGAGGCCATGTGCTTGCAGTTAATCTCGGCAGAGATTTCCCCAGCCTGCACGGCGGCTTCTAGACACAAGGTGATTTGCCGTTGCACTTCATTGAAAATCTCAACCACGCGCAAGCGGATGATTTCGCTGTGCATGCCGATCTCAACGCCGAAATTGCCAATCAAGCAGCCATTTTCAACACCATGGGCTTCCAGGCTGCTGACATTGGCATCGACGTAAGCCAGCAGTCGCTGAGTCGGCGCCAAGGCGGGATTGCAGAGCGTCTGGTCAATGATCTTCGCCGTTTCTTCGAACGATAGATCAAGAATCTCCAGCCCAAAGGCCTCTTTGGACGCGAAGTGGTTAGTGAATGACCCGTTCGGCACATTGGCGGCGGCGGTGATGTCCCGAACACTGGCGTTGGCGAACCCACGCTCATGCACAACGCGTAAGCCTTCAGTCAGTATTTTTTCGCGATTTGATCGTTTGCTCATGGCGAATAATATGATCGTCCACATAAAAACCGTCAAGTTGGTACCACCCTGGCTCAGCCGGATCTGCGCTGCATTGAACCATTCGCTGACAATTCTGCTCCCACGCACTACGCTTAGGCCCACGCTTCACTGACCTGAATTGACTCAGTTCATGAACCTCTTGAGCAGAGCATTGATCAGGCGCATTCGATGAACGAATACACTCCCCATAACTGGGCACCCCACGAGCGGCCCAGCATTCCGGGCTCACCGTCGACGCCGTTGCATTCCACCGGCAAACGTTGGGCGTTCGCGCTGGTGGGGGTGATTGTTGCCTTGACCGGTGGTCTGGGTAACGCCTTGGTAGTCGCCAACTTGATCTACCTGCAAGGTTCGCTCGGTGCCACCACTGAAGAGATCGCCTGGCTGCCCGCCGCTTATGTCATGACCAACGTTTCAATGAACTTGCTGTTGGTTAAATTCCGCCAACAATTCGGTTTGCGTGCGTTTACTGAAGTGTTTTTGGTGTTGTATGCACTGGTTACGTTCGGCCACCTGTTCGTCAATGACTGGTCGTCGGCGATTGCAGTGCGGGCGGCCCATGGCATGGTGGGTGCGGCGCTCAGTTCGTTGGGCCTGTATTACATGATCCAGGCTTTCCCCCAGCGTTGGCGAACCAAGGCCCTGGTCCTCGGTTTGGGTATGTCGCAACTGGCGGTGCCGTTGGCGCGGCTGGTGTCTGAAGACCTGCTACTGATCGCCGAATGGCGCGGGCTTTATCTGTTTGAGCTGGGCATGGCCCTGCTGTCGCTGGGTTGCGTATTGCTGCTCAAGCTGCCCCCCGGTGATCGTTTCAAAGCCTTTGAGCCCTTGGATTTTCTAACCTTCGGCTTGCTTGCTCCGGGCTTCGCCTTGCTCTGCGCCGTGCTGTCGTTGGGCAGAATCGAATGGTGGCTGGAAACACCGTGGATCGGCATTGCTTCGGCGGCCTCCATCGTGTTGATTATTTCCGGGCTGGCCATCGAACATAACCGTGCCAGGCCGTTGCTGATTACCCGTTGGCTGGGTAGCGGGCGAATAGTGCGTCTGGCGTTGGGCGTGATCCTGAGTCGCATCGTGCTGTCCGAACAGGCGACGGGCGCTGTGGGATTTTTGCAAGCGCTGAACATGAGCAGCCAGCAAATGCACACGCTGTACCTGATGATGTTGCTGGGCAGCGTCGCTGGGCTGGTGGTGAGTGCGTTGACCATCGATCCATTGCATCTGTTTAAGCCGCTGATTATTGCCTTAGCCATCATGGCCGTGGGCAGTGGCATGGACAGCTTTTCCACCAGCCTGACCCGGCCGGCTAATATGTATTTGAGTCAGTTTCTGCTGGCCTTTGGCGGCACATTTTTCCTCGGCCCGACGTTGGTGTTGGGCTTGAGCGGGGTATTGGCCAACCCGCGTAATATCGTCAGTTTCTCCGTGCTGTTCGGGATCACGCAAAACATCGGTGGCTTGATCGGCGCCGCCGCACTGGGCACATTGCAAATTGTTCGGGAAAAATTCCACTCCAGCCACATCGTCGAACACCTGACGCTGATCAACCCGCAGGTACAATCGCGCCTGCAAAGCTCGACGGCCAGTTACGCCTCCTCTATTGCCGATCCGGCAGCGCGTAATCTCCAAGGCATTCGGGCGATTGCGGCCGCTGCGACGCGGGAAGCCAACGTCCTTGCCTATAACGATGTGTTCATGACCATCGCGCTGGTGGCGATTTTGACTATGATCTGGATTTTTGCCCGTAGCATGTGGCTGATGTTCACCACCAAGCCTCTGGATGCGCCTGCACCGCCAGTACCCCAGTCTTCCGTCCACTCCAATGGCGCCGAACTTTCATGACCGAGTCGAATACCCCCCTAAGCGCGCCACCCGCAGCAGCAAGCGGCCCTGCGCCAGCACCCATCACCACACCGCCCACCACTGAACCCCGTTCATTGCGGGTTCGAGTCATCTCCTCGGTGATCTTCGGCTCAGTGGCCCTCGCCGGGGTGCTGGTGGTGCTGTATGCCTGGCAATTGCCGCCCTTTACCAGCGCCATCCAGAGCACTGAAAACGCGTTGGTCAGAGGTCAGACGACAATCATTAGCCCGCAATTGAGTGGCTACGTTTTTGAAGTGCCGGTGCAGGATTTTCAATTCGTAAAAGCCGGTGATTTGCTGGTGCGCCTGGATGATCGAATCTACAGGCAGCATTTGGATCAGGCCTTGGCACAACTCGGTGTGCAGAAGGCGGCGCTGGCCAATAATCTGCAGCAACGCCGCAGTGCCGACGCGACGATTTTGCAGCGTCAGGCGGCGCTGGCAAACACCATTGCTCAGGCCGACAAAAGCGGCGCCGATTTACGTCGCAATCTGGCGTTGATTACCGACGGTTCGGTGTCCAAACGCGATCTGGACGTGACCCGTGCAGACAACGCGCAGGCTGTCGCGGCGGTGGCTCAAGCCAAAGCTGCCCTGGAAATCTCACGTCAGGATTTACAAACCGTCATCGTCAATCGCGGTTCGTTGGAGGCCTCGGTGGCCAACGCCGAAGCCGCCATCGAACTGGCCCAGATCGACTTGTCCAACACTCGGGTGACCGCGCCACGTGAGGGTCAATTGGGGCAGATTGGCGTGCGTCTGGGGGCGTACGTCAACTCCGGCGCACAGTTAATGGCGTTGGTGCCGCACCGGTTGTGGATCATCGCCAACATGAAAGAAACGCAGATGGCCAACGTACAACTTGGGCAGCCCGTGACGTTCAGCGTCGACTCGTTGGATGATCAGAAAATGCAGGGCAGGGTACAGCGTATTTCACCCGCCACTGGCTCGGAGTTCAGCCTGCTGCCTGCGGATAACGCCACGGGTAACTTCGTCAAGATCGCCCAGCGAATACCGGTGCGGATTACCGTTGAACCCAACCAGCCGTTGGCAAAACGCCTGCGCCCAGGGATGTCGGTGGTGGTGAGTATCGACACCAGCCAGAGCGGCGAAACCCCGCCCGATCCGGCTGATGACGATCAGTTACAGGACAATCCAGTCAAAACAGCTGAGTGAACAACCAGTACAGCGAACCCGCCAGTAGCATGGCCGCTGGCAGGGTCAATACCCATGCCATCGCCAGGTTGCGCAGGGTACGCATTTGCAGCCCGGAGCCATTGGCGACCATGGCCCCGGCGACACCTGACGACAACACGTGGGTGGTGGAAACCGGTAATCCGTACATGTCCGCCGCGCCAATGGTCACCATTGCAACCAGCTCAGCCGAAGCGCCTTGGGCATAGGTCAAATGGGTCTTGCCGATCTTCTCGCCGACGGTCACCACGATCCGCTTCCAGCCGACCATGGTCCCAAGGCCGAGTGCCAGCGCCACCGCGATTTTTACCCATAGCGGTATAAAGCGCGTGGCGGTGTCGATCTGCGCCTTGAATTGTTGCAGCTTGGCCTGGGTGTCCGCGTCAAAATTTCCGACCTTGTTCGCGGTGATCAAGCGAATCGTTTCCGACGTCAGGTACATATCGTTTCGTACGTTGGCCGTGGCTTCGGCGGGCACTTTAGACAGTGAACCGTAATCGCCCACCTGGATGCCGATCTTGCCGGTCATCACAGCCAGGGCCGGGATCAATGTTGGGGTTGCCTGCTTGGTGCGGACATAGGTAGAAAGCTCCAGACGAGGGTCCGCCGGGGCTTGTTCTGTGACGCTTTTGCTTAAAGCCTGTTGCGTGACCTGTGCCACGGCCGCGAACTGCACCGACTGATCCGCCGGCATGGCGCGGTTCAAGGCGTAAGCCATGGGCAATGTCCCGACCAAAATCAGCATGATCAGGCCCATGCCTTTCTGCCCATCATTGGAACCATGGGCAAACGACACGCCGGTGCAGGTCAAAATCAGTAGGCTGCGGATCCACAGTGGCGGCGGCGCGTTGCCTTCCGGTGCTTTGTACAGCGCACGGTTTTTGATGAACATGCGCATGGCCATCAACGCTAACGCGGCGAAGGCGAAACCGACCAAGGGTGACAACAGCAGCGAGTAGCCGATCTTGATCGCTTGGCTCCAATCGACACCGCTGGTGCCGTCGCGGCCATGCATCAAGGCGTTGGCTACACCCACGCCGATGATCGAGCCGATCAGCGTGTGGGACGAAGAAGCCGGTAGACCCAGCCACCAGGTGCCAAGGTTCCACAGGATCGCTGCGATCAACAGGGCAAAGATCATCGCGAACCCGGCCGATGAGCCGACTTGCAAAATCAGCTCTACCGGCAACAGCGCGATGATGCCGAACGCCACCGCACCGCTGGATGTCAGCACGCCGAGGAAGTTGAAAACGCCCGACCAGGCCACCGCAAAGTTCGGCGGCAGCGAATGGGTGTAAATCACCGTGGCTACCGCGTTGGCGGTGTCATGAAAACCGTTGACGAATTCAAACCCTAACGCGATCAACAACGCGACGCCCAACAGCAAAAACGGGGTCCACGTGGTGACCACCGTGCCCATGTCATCCACGTCTTGCATCAGACTATAAGCGGTAAACAGAAGGCCGCTGCCAAGCACAGCGAAAAACACGATCCACGTGAGCATGCTCGGCTTACGGTCTATTTGCGGTCTGGAAGAGGGGGCCTGGATCAACGAGTCCGGGGCCATGGAATGGCTGGGCATAATGCGAAGTCCTGTTTATTGGAGTTCGCTCCATAATCATTACAAAATGTGACAAATTTGCGATGGTAAGGAGACCCCGCGACCTATGGCTGGACAAAGGGTCATCTAGCCAAACGGAACCCCTACAGAGGCCGAGTTGGCCGACAGCACTCAATAATCATCCCGCTTGCGAAACGCCCAGCGGCCAGCGATGAGGGTAAACGTCGCGACCAAGGCCACCAGCACCCAAAACCCTTCGGGGTCTGTCGCCAGCGGAATGCCGCCGACGTTCATACCAAAAAAACCGGCAATGATGTTGATGGGCAGCGCGAGGACGGTCACTACGGTGAGGGTGAAGAGGGTGCGGCTGCTTTGTTCGTTGAGCTTGGCGGCGATTTCTTCTTGTAGCAGTTTGATTCGCTCGCCCAACCCGGTGAGGTCGCTGATGACCAATGCGGATTCGTCAGTGGACTGGCGCAGTTCCTGAACGTCCGCCTCTAGCAACCACGCGGGTGGGCGATTGAGCACGCGCATCAATGAACCGGGTTCCAACGCCAATAATCGGTGCAAGCGCACCAGTACCCGACGCATGGTCCCAAGGTCCGCGCGGTTGTCGCTCAGGCGCGAGGACAACAATTGGTCTTCAATCTTGTCGACACTGAGGGTAGTCTTACGCACGATTTGCTCAAGCACTTCGCCTTGATCGCGAAGCAAATGCGTCAGCAGTTCCAGCGGCGAACGGAAACACTCGCCACGTTTAACCGAATGTCGCAAGCGATCCACCGAATGCAAGGGCTGCTGCCGTGCGCTGACCATCAGGTGACTGCGCGTGCAGACCCATAAGGTGGAAATGTCCGAAGAAACCATACCGAAGTCGAAAACCACGTCGTTGACCACTGCCAGCAACGAATTATCGACGTGTTCGATGCGTGTCGAACGTGAGCCTTCGTGCAGCGCTTCGAAGAATTCTTCTGGCAGTTCAAGATTGGATTTCATCCAGCGCTGGCACGCTGCGTGCGCCAGGTTCAGGTGCAGCCAGATGAACTGTTCAGGGTCTTGGGGTGTGCGCAAACATTCCAGCGCGGCGGCTGAGTCGATCTCTTGGCCGCGCTCGCCAGGTCGAAAACGAAATCCATAGATCAGGCCGAACAGGTCTGAATCCCGACGGGTTTGCACAATGCTTTGGTTCATGAGCGCTCGCTGACCGGGGAAGCGCCTGTCAGGGGGCACAGGCTCGCCAAGGTCGCATCATCGCAAGCGCTTCTTACATTTTTGTTACGGTTTGCTTCAGGTGCTCAAACACGCCGTCACGCATACTCAAACCATCGCCAAATGTTGCTTGCGCAGAGGGGCAGGCCAGGTTTCTTCGATCGCACCCAGTTCTTCGTCGCTCAGAACCAGTTGCGCGGCGCCAGCGTTGAGACGCAAGTGGTGCGCATCGACCGCTTTGGGGATGGCAATAACGCCGGGATTACGTAACACCCAGGCCAGACAGACCTGGGCGGGCGTGGCATTGTGCCTATCGGCAATGTCGCGTAGCAGCGGGTGCTTCAGTAGACGCCCGCCCTGAGCAAGCGGGCAGTAAGCCATGAGCGGCATGCCGTTGGCCTGGCTCCACGGCAACAGGTCGAACTCGATGCCCCGCTGCTCGATGTTGTACAGCACTTGATTGGTGGCGCAGGCGGTATTGTTGAGTTCCAGCATGTCACTGACATCGAAGTTGGACACACCCCAGCGGCCAATTTTGCCTGCTTCGCGCAAGCGCTCAAAGGCTTCGGCGGTTTCTTCGAGGGGATACTGGCCGGGCCAGTGCAACAGGTAAAGGTCAATATAATCGGTGCCCAGGCGCTGCAAACTACGTTCGCACGCCGCCGGCAGGCCCTTGCGGCTGGAGTTGTGTGGGTAGACTTTGGTGATCAGATACACCTTGTCGCGGCGGCCGGCGATGGCTTCGCCGATAACCCGTTCTGCATCGCCTTCAGCGTACATTTCGGCGGTATCAATCAACGTCATGCCCAGTTCAATACCCAGGCGCAATGCGGCGACTTCTTCTTTTCGTTGAGACGCGTCTTCGCCCATGTGCCAGGTGCCTTGGCCGATGACCGGAACCGACGAGCCGGCGAGATCGAAAGTGCGCATGAATGGACGTCCTGCTGTGGGGTGATATTGACTCGGGCAGCAGGAATGGGGAGTGGTTCAAAGTTTAAGCGGAATGGAGGGCCTGCGGTTCTGCTGTTTTACGAGCCAGGATCAAAAGTTGATTTGCGTTTGGCTGCTGGCTTGACTGTCAGATTTGTATTGACCGCTTGGGGACCGCTTCGCGCTCCATCGCGAATGAACCCGGTCCCACAGAACCCTCAAAAGCCCTACTTCCTGGCACTCTCCCAACCACCCCCCAACGCCAGGAATAAATCGATTTGGCCCATGGCAACCTGCGTATTGGCCGACGCCAGTTGTGCCCGCACGTCGGTGTAGGTCCGGGTGGCTTGCAGGTCGGCGAGGAATGAAGCACGCCCAGCCTGGAAGAACCGGTGGGTTTGGTCCGCTGCCCGTTGCGCTGATTGCTGGGCGTCTGCCAATGCGTCGCGGCGTTCCAGCAGAGCGGTGTATTGCGCCAGGCTGGTTTGGGTTTCGCGGATAGCGTTTAACACCGTGCCGTCGAAACGTGCCAACGCTGCTTGGGTCGAGGCCTCGGCTTCGTGGATGCGTGCCCGTGAACCGTTGGACGGAACGGTCCAGTTCAGCAGCGGGCCAAAGCCCCAGCGGTTGGTGGCCGGTTTGCCGATGTCGTCGAGAATGCCCACGGAACCGATGGTCGCGCCGATGCTGATGTCCGGGTACAACTCGCCCGTGGCCACACCGATGTCGGCCGTCGCAGCCGCCAGTCTGCGCTCTGCTTGACGCACGTCCGGCCGACGCTTGAGTAACGCTGCGCCGTCACCCACCGGCATCACTTGCGCGATGTGCGGCAGTTCTTTGCAGGTGGCGACACCCGCCGGCAGTTGGTCGAGCGGTTTAGCCAGCAGCATGGATAAGCGAAACAGCCCTGACTGACGCGCTGCGGTATAACGGGGCAACTCGGCGCCCAAGGATTTGAATTGTGTTTGCGACCGGGTGACTTGGGTTTCATCGCCGCGCCCAGCGTCACGCAGACGCTGGGTCAGCTTCAGGCTTTGCTGTTGCAGGTCCAACGATTGCTGGGCGATACCCCGTTCTTCGTTGGCCGCGCAGACTTGGGTATAGGCCCGCACCACATCGGCGACCAAGGTGATACGCGCGGTGTCAGAGGCTGCCTGAGTCGCATCGGCGTTGGCTTGCGCCGCTTCGATGCCGCGTTGCAGCGTGCCGAACAAGTCGAATTGATACGAGGTGGTGATACCGACATCAGCGACGTTGGCGACCGGGACTTTTTCCGTCAACAAATACGCTTCGCCTGATTCCTGCAAACGCTGTGCGCCGAGGGTCGCACTGCTGTGAAAACCGCCCGCTGCCTGGGCCTCTGCAACCTGCATGCGCGCGCGCGACAGGTTGGCCGCGGCGACGCGCAGGTCGGTGTTGGTCGCCATGGCTTGTTCAATCAACTGGTTCAGGCGTTGGTCCTGGTACAACCGCCACCAGTCTTCAGGGACTGGTGCCGAAATGGCGTCGACGCCTTTGCCCGCCAATTCACCTTGCAAATCCGGACGATTCAGCGCGGCGTCTTTGGGCACATCATAGTTCGGGCCAACAATCTGGCACGCGGACAACATCAAGCTCAGCGCGAGCGCCGTGAAATGAACGCCGTGCTTCATTTCCCGGCGTCCTTGTTTTGGGTGTCTTTAGCATCATGCGCGGCCAAGTCGGCATCGTCGATCATCGACACGGTGGCGGTACGGCCGGCAATCATGCGAAAGTCATCGGGCACGCTGTCGAACGCGATGCGCACCGGAATCCGCTGCGCCAGGCGCACCCAACTGAACGCTGGGTTAACGTTTGGCAACAGGTTGCTGCCACTGCTGCGATCCCGGTCTTCGATACCGGCGACGATGCTCTGCACATGGCCCCGTAGACGCGAGTGATCGCCAATCACCCGGATATCCACAGGCTGGCCGATATGAATGCCAGACAGTTTGGTTTCTTCGAAGTAGCCATCGATGTGAAACGACGTACCGTCAACCACCGACAGCACGGCACGGCCCGCGGTGACATACTCCTGCGCCCGGGGCGCACGGTCGTTGAGGTAGCCGTCCACCGGGCTGCGAATCACCGAACGATCAAGGTTCAACTGCGCCGCGTCCACCGCCACTTGCGACTCGCTCAAGGCCGCCAGGCCGCGGGCTTCACGTGATTGGCCCTCTTCCAATTGTTCCTGGGCGACCAGATTGCCCAACCCACGGTTACGTTTGTTTTCGCGACGGGCTTGTTCGTAAGCTTCCTGCCGTTCGGCCACCGTGGCTTTGGCCTGGCGCAAAGCCAGACGGAAGCGGTCCTGGTCGATGGCGAACAGCACTTGGCCTTTGCTCACCACTTGGTTATCCACAACGTCGACTTGCTGGATCAAGCCAGAAACGTCCGGGGCTATTTGCACCACGTCGGCCCGGATATGCCCGTCCCGTGTCCAGGGCGCGAACATGTAGTACATCACCATGCGCCAGACAACGACACTGGCAAGCATCACAATCAGTAGGGTCAGGACCACGCGGCCCAACGTCAGTAAAGGTTTTTTCATTTCATCAGGTATCGACTGAGAGTATCCACCGCGCCGAGCAGCAGAGCGTATAGACCTACGTTAAACAAAGCCCGGTGCCAGACCAGACGATAAAAGTGGGCGCGGTTCAGCAGCGCATGCACCCCCAGGTAAAGCACGTACGTAATACCCATCACCACCATTAGCGTGGGTAAAAATATTCCACTGATGTCCACATCACCGATCATAGCGGCGCTCCGTCGAGTCCATAGGGCGGTTGTTCTTCGAATTCGCCTGCGGCAACGATCTCCACACCTGGCAGCAGGGCCAGGCGCAGACCGCTGAGGGCATGCAGCAAATGGATGCGAGTCGGATCGTCACCCATCCAGGCAAATGTCATTGAGCGCCGTGCCCGGTCCATGGTCATCAATAACCCCTTAGGGGCGGGCAAGCGTTCGCGGGCATCAAGGCATGCCTGAAAATAGGCGCTAACCTCATTGATCACCTGACGCAGCAGGCCTTGCGGCACCGGGTGTACGCGGGGCAGATAGGCCAGCAAATCCAACAGGTTGAGGGTGACCCGCAGTTCGCGCAGGGCGATGCCGCTGTCTTGTGCGGTGATGGTCAGGCGCGGCAGATGCTGCATCAAACGGTCGAGCATTTTGACGCCCATTTTCCGGTGTTCAGATAACGTTGCCGGCTCGCTGAGGCTGGCGATGTCGCGCCAGCCGAAACGAGTCAAGCGTTTGGCCGCAAACTCGACGCCGAACGGGCGCACCACCAAGGTCCAGACAAAGGCGAACAGCAGACCGATAGGCCCGGCCATGTTGTTGTTGATGAACACCAGGAAGTCAGTGTCGTAGGTGCCCTGGATACTGATGAACGTTGCCGTGTTGACCAGCGTCAGCAAGGTGCCAAGGTAAAAGCGTGGTTGCACGGTGAGCGTGGCGATCCAGATAAAAGGAACGGCAAACGCGAGGACCAGCATCGGAAAGTCGTTGATGTTTGGCAGCACGACAAACAGGTACAGGCTGGAAAGGAGGACCGCCACAGAGGTCCAGAAAAAGAACCGATAAATCTGCGGCGCCGGGTCGTCCATGGCCGCGAAGAAACTGCAGGATACGGCCGCGAGGATCACTGCGCTGCCACCCTCGGGCCAGCCCAGCAGGATCCACAAGACTGAAGCAACAATGATTGCCGCGACCCCGGACAGTACCGAATACAACATCAGCCCACGGTCCAGAAACGGCGTCAACCGACCCAGCCGCCAGTGCCGATACACTGCGCGCCATGTCGATTGATCGTCGTTGCGCAGGGCATGCTGCAGGCTGCGGCAGTCTTGCCACAAATCCACCCATTCGCCCAAGCGAAACAAGGCGTTGGACAGCAGTAACTGATGGCGATCATCCAATTGCGCGGGGCTCGGTTGCAATTGTTCCAGCTTGGCGCGTAACGCCTGCCACTTATCCACAGCCGCGCTTTTGTCGGTGCCCTGCAACCAGATATGCGCTTTGTACAACGCAAATTGCAAGAGCGCCACCAGCTCTGGGGAGCGCCGTTCGACGGCCCATATGGCGTCGTCCAACGCATCGATCACGGGCAATAGATGAATCATTCGGCCGCGCAGTTCTTTGCTGTTGCGCAGGCTTTGTTGACGAACTCCTTCATGGGACAACTGGCCGATCATCAGCTCCAGGGAATTGAAGCTGCCGACCATGGCCGTGCGTAGCTGACCGATCTCTTCGGGCTGCTGACTGCGGGTCAGAAATCGCGCGCTGTAAGCAGAGGCGTCGGCAAACCATTTGTTTGCCGTGTCCATCACCACTGGCGCCAGGTGCCGTGGCCAGAACATCGCGCCGATCACGGCGGCGCAGACGATGCCGAGAAAAATTTCCTCGGTTCGGGCCACGGCAATGTCGAACACCGCCAACGGATTATCCACCACCGGGAAAGCAATCAGCGGCATGGTGTAGCCGGCAAGCATCAAGGCGTAGCTGTTGGCGGTGCGCAGGTGCAACGACAGAAACAGCAAGGTGCCCGTCCACAGGGCGATCACAATTGCCAGCAAGAGGGGGGTTTGCACGAACAGCGGCACAAAAAACACCGCTGCGGCGGCACCGACGAAGGTGCCGACGGCGCGGTACAGCGCCTTGGAACTGGTGGGGCCGACGAAGGGGCTGGAGACGATGTACACAGTGGCCATGGCCCAATAAGGACGAGGCATTTCCATGATCAAGGCGATGTACAGCGCGACCATCGACGCGGCGAAAGTGCGCAGGCCAAAAAACCAGTCCCGTGCAGGCGGCACGCTGGCAAAAAAGCCCTTCATTGCACCCACTCCGCGCCCAACTGTCCGGCTTCTTCAAATGCATGCAATACGCGCAGGGCGGCTTCCAGATCATTGACGTCGACGTTTCTCAGCACCTTGCGGCGCAGGCTTTGCAATTCAGTTTCGATGGACAAAGCCAAGGCGCGTCCGCTGTCGGTAAGGCTCAGGGACTTGGCGCGGCGGTCAGTGGGGTCTGCCGTGCGCAGGACGATATTGGCGGCACACAGCTGGTCAAGCAGGCGTACCAACGATGGGCTCTCGAGGCCCGAAGCCTGAGCTACAGTCACTTGGCGCACGCCATCACCCAAGCGCAATATCATCAGCAACGGCATCGCACAGGCTTCGGAAATGCCGTAGTTGACCAAGGTGTTTTGGCAAATTCGGCGCCAATGACGAGAGGCGGCGACGACGCTGCGGCTGATGCTCATTTGCAGTAGATCAGGGGTCATGACGTCGCCAGCGGAAAATTGTTGGGGTTGATATTATTAGGATGCTAACTAATATCTTGTAACAGTGTTGCTGTGACGTCAACTGGCATTTTTGCTGACTGACTTGATGAATTTGCACAGGGTCCGGCAGTCCAACGGTTCATCTATTAGGGGCGCGGGCATTCCGTGACCCGATTTCCAAACGTGTTTAATCGACAGGTAACCGGCATGAATCGTTCATTGGGAAACTTTTCCACCCGAAGCTGGTTGACCGTGGGGGTATTGGCCTTGTGTCTGCACATGACGGCCGAGGCCGCGCAGCCGCATTTCAGCCTGGCCATGCCGGACGCCGAAGACAATGCGTTTTTCTCTCCGGACAATGCCGCCAGCGCCAACGGTTGCGGCGGCAAAAATATTTCGCCGGCGTTGTACTGGAGTAACCCGCCACAAGGCACGCAAAGTTTTGCATTGATAATGCATGACCCGGATGGCCAGAAGGGTTTGGGTGTGGACCACTGGGTGCGTTATGGGTTGCCATTCAGCATTGCAGAGATTGTGACTGGCGTAGGGGGAGAGTCAAAACTGGAAGGCATGGGCGGGGTGAACACCCGAGGCACGACGGACTACATGGGGCCATGCCCGCCACCGGGTGATAGCCCCCATCATTTTGTGATCCAGCTGTATGCCCTTGATTTGGCCCATGACGCATTGAAGCCAGGCCTGACCGGGGATGAACTGCGCGCGGCAATCAAAGGCCATATTTTAGGGGTGAGCAGCGTGGTTAGGCGCTATCAGCGGTAGATCCTCCGGCCACATTGATCTTTGTAAGAGCCAACGTGTTGGCGAGAGGTTGGATGCGGTGGATCGGGTACACCGCCTCGCCAACACGTTGGCCCCTACAGAGGTCGTGTGGCTGCCTCAGGCTGGAAACCCCAGCGCAAACCGAATCCTGCCCTCCACGGGTTGAGTCACTTCAACCCTCCCGCCGTGCAGGTGCATGATGGCGGCGACGATGGCCAGGCCCAAGCCGTTAGAGTCGGAGCTTTGGTGGCGGGAGGCGTCGCCGCGGTAGAAGCGGTCGAAGAGTTTGGTCAAGGCGGCTGCTGCCAATACGGGGCCTTGATTTTCTACCTGAATCAGCCATTCACGATGACGTTGTTCCACCACCACCAGGATCTCGCTTCCCTCGTCGGCGTAGCGAATTGCATTGGCGACCAAATTGCTCAGCGCCCGACGCAGCAGGATCGGATCAGCGTGTAACGTGCCGCCACCCGTGGTGTGCAAGGTCAACCGGCGCTCTTCGGCCAGGCCTTCAAAATACCCCGCTACGCGCTGCATTTCGTCCTCAAGATTCAGCGGTTGGCGCTGCAGCACTGACTGAGCTTCATCGGCCCGAGCCAGGAACAGAATGCTTTCTACCAACCGCGAGATACGCTCCAGCTCCTCCAGATTCGAAGCCAACAATGCCTGGTATTCATCGACGCTGCGAGTTTGCCGCAGCGCCACCTGGCAGTGGCCCATCAACGAACCCACCGGCGTACGAATCTCATGCGCTAAGTCGGCGGAGAACTGCGTCAAGCGCTGGTAGCCGTCCGACAAGCGATCAAGCATGGCGTTGAAGGCTTCGCTGAGCTGATGCAATTCAACCGGCGTATCCTGTCCATCGAGGCGGCGGTCGAGCCGCGCCGGAGTGATATCCGCGGCATGGGCAGCCATTCGCCGCAAGGGCCGCAAGCCACGGCGCAGCAGCAGGTAACCGAGCAGGGCAGTGACGATGAAGGCCAAGGTCACGGCGGCATACAGGCGTTGGCGAAAGGTGGCGAGCATGGCCATTTCCTTAGCCATCACGTGGGCCGCCACTAAGTGCAACTCGGTGCCCCCCGAGAGTATCTGCGCCGAGGCAGCGCGTAAGGGCACCCCTTGCAAACTCATGCCGCTGCGCAGATCAGCCTCGGTCAGCACCCGATCCTGGCCAACCACCTGTAATTGCGGCAGTGGCGCATGCAGCGGATTGACCGAGATCACTGGCGGTTTGTCTGGCTCGCCCAGGATAAAAATATCGTCTTCGTTGTCGAGCATGTTTTCGAACAGTTGCGGGCTGCCCTTGAACTTGTCCAGCGTCAGGTCGTAACGTAGCAATTTGCGAAAGTGATCAAGCCGCGCCAGCACCGCGTGGTCGCTGCGCAACATGACCGTTTCCTTGATCGATTCGTACAAGTACAACCCTGCACCCGCCACCGTCAGCATCGCTACCAACGCGAACGCCAGCGAAGCGCGCAGGGTCAGGGATGGCTGGCGTCGGGCGCGCATGCTCGTACCTCGCAGACATAACCGATGCCGCGCACGGTATGGATGAGTTTCACCGGATAGGGTAGATCGATTTTGCTGCGCAGGCGTTTGATCGCCACATCAACCACGTTGGTATCGCTGTCGAAATTCATGTCCCAGACCTCAGAGGCTATTTGCGCCCGGGACAGTACATCGCCTTCGCGGCGTAATAGAAGGTGCAACAGCGCGAACTCTTTATTGGTTAGCACGATGACCTGCTGTTGACGGGTGACACGACGGCGCAACAGGTCCAGTTCCAGGTCGGCGAGATGAAAATGGTCTGCCTCGCGAACCACCCCTCGACGTAGCACTGTGCGGATGCGCAACAGCAGTTCGGTGAAGGAAAACGGCTTGATCAGGTAATCGTCGGCGCCCAGCTCGAGGCCGCGAATACGGTCTTGCAATTGATCCCGGGCGGTAAGAAACAGCACTGGCACGTCTTGCTTGGCGCGCAGCACTTCGATGATCTGCCAGCCATCGATGCCGGGCAGCATGACGTCGAGCACGATCAGGTCATAGCGCTGTTCCAGGGCCATGTGCAGGCCGTCAGCACCGTGCTGTGTCCAGTCGACTTTGTAGCCGGATTCGCCGAGGCCCTTTTTCAGGTATTCGCCGGTTTTGGTGTCGTCTTCGATGAGCAGGATGTGCATCGAGTGTGGCTCCTTCCAACGAGGAGCGTTGGGCATGGTCGGCGCGTTCAGGCGGTGCTCAAAACACGCATCGGAGCTGAAGTTTAACCAAGTGCCAAGCGGGTGTCGGTGACATTTTTGTCATCCGCCAAACGCGCCCGGCAAATGACAAAAATGTCATTCGCCGGTCATGGTACAGCGCCGGTTCGAGGGCCATGATGAATGCCACTTCAACCCAACCAGGTAATGACATGAAGATTGCATTGTCCACCACGTTCGGCCTCCTTTTGCTCAGCGCGGCCGTTATGGCCCAAGCGGCAGACATGCCGGTCGTCAAACCCGTGCGCGGCACCATCGACAGCGTGCAGGCTGATACCTTGAGCTTCACTGACCGCGCCGGTAAGCATGAAACCATCGGGCTGACTGACAAGACCGCGATTCGAGTGATCTCAAAAACCGAGCTTACTTCGATCAAGTCCGATAGCTTCGTCGGTTCAGCCGCAGCAGCTCAGCCAGACGGCACGCTCAAAGCACTGGAAGTGACCGTGTTTGAACCCAGCCTGAAAGGCAGCGGCGAAGGCCATTACGGCTGGGAAAATGCGGATGGCACCACCGGCACCATGACTAACGGCACTGTGGGGAAAATCACCGGAACCACCGGCCGGACTCTGACGGTTATGTACAAAGGCGGCGAGAAGCAGTTGGTTGTGCCTAATGACGTGCCAATCGCTTATGTTGAACCAGGTAAGCGTGAGCAGTTAGTGGCCGGTGCTAAAATCGTATTGTTCCCGGCTGAAGACGGTAAAACCGCTCGCGGTATCGCGGTTGGCAAAAACGGTTTTGCACCGCCGATGTAAGCTGGATTCGCTGCCACAGGAATGCAGGCGATGGTTACATTCTCTGTAGGAGCTGCCGAAGGCTGCGATGGGCGTCCATAGAGATCGCAGCCTTCGGCAGCGCCTACAGTAGATCCAGGCACCGCCTGCATATTCCCGAAGGCGACCCATCAATCCTAGCGCAGGAGGCAGCCATGAGTACCCGACGTATCCACCCCTGGCCGGTTCGGCTTACCCATTGGCTGAACGCGATTGGCATGGTTGGCATGTTCATGAGCGGCTGGGGTATCTACAACGCTTCACCGTTGTTTGCATTCAATTTCCCCCGCAGCATTACCTTGGGCGGTTGGCTCGGTGGCTCCATTGCCTGGCACTTGGCGGTCATGTGGTTACTGGTGGTCAACGGCCTGGCCTACGTGTTGTATGGCGTTTTCAGCCGCCACTTCAAGCGCGACTTATTACCGGTCTCGGTCAGCGCGATAAGACGCGATTTTATCGATGCCTTGCGTTTTCGCCTGGCGCACCAGCATGGGCGTTATAACGCGGTGCAACGCCTGTCATATTGGCTGGTACTGGCGTTGGGCGTTCTGGTGCTGCTGTCCGGGCTGTCGATCTGGAAACCGATTCAGCTGCAAGGGCTGGTCAATCTGTTTGGTGGATATGACTTCGCTCGCTTCGTGCATTTTGGTGCCATGGCCGGAATTGGCGCGTTTGTCGTCGTTCATTTGGCGCTGGTGTTGCTGGTTCCGCGGACCTTTTTGCCGATGATCACCGGCGGCACTCGGGAGAATTCCAATGACTGACCCCAAACAGCGGCCGCCTCGAATCATCCTGGAGCCGGCGCAGCAGACTGCGTTGTTCAAACTGCAACGCCGCTCGTTTTTGCGCGCGGGTCTGACCCTCGGCGCTGTGTCGATGCTGACTGGCTGCAATCTCGAAGGCGACGATGCCGTGGATAAAACCCTGTGGGCCATGTCGCGCTGGAACGACCGGGTTCAGGCCTGGCTGTTCAGCGGACAGAAACTGGCGCAGACTTACGACAAGTCGAAACTCACCACTCCGTTTCCGTTCAACGCGTTTTATGCCGAATACAACGTCCCGGACCTGGATATATCCACCTACAGCCTGGGGGTCTCAGGATTGGTACGGGACAAGCAACCGTGGACCCTTGACGGCTTGCGCAAGCTGCCGCAACGCACCGACATCACGCGGTTGATCTGTGTCGAAGGTTGGAGTGCGATTGGCCAGTGGGGCGGGGTGCCGTTACGTACGTTTCTTGAACACATTGGTGCTGACACCACCGCGAAGTTCGTCGGCTTCAAATGCGCCGACAAGTACTACTCAAGCCTTGATATGCCCACCGCATTGCATCCACAGACCTTGTTGGCACTGGACTTCGGCGAAGTCGCACTGCCACCGGATTATGGTTATCCGTTGCGGGTTCGGGTACCGACCAAATTGGGGTTCAAGAATCCCAAGCACATCGTCGAATTGTTCGTGACGAATGACTACCCGGGCGGGTATTGGGAAGATCAGGGGTACAACTGGTTTAGCGGGAGTTGATACCAGAATCGCAGCCTTCGGCGGCCCCTACGGGATCGCGCTGGACCTGTAAGAGCTGCCGAAGGCTGCGATTGGGTTTTATGCTTAGTTCAGACCCAGCTTGCCACGCAGTGTGGACAGGTCTTCTGCCAAAGTGGTAACCGGGCCAGTCAGTGCTTTACGGTCGTTGGCGGTGACTTTGTCGTAAGACTCAAAGCCGCCGTCCTTGGTTTTGTACTTGGCCAGGATCTTGTCGACCGCAGCGAAGTTCTTGTCGACCTTGTCGGCGAACGCTTTGTCTTGTTTGACGATTTGCGGGTGGAACAAGTCGACGATTTTCTTCGCGCCGTCAATGTTGCCCTGGAAGTCATACAAATCAGTGTGGCTGTAACGGTCTTCTTCACCGGAAATTTTGGTCGCGGCGACCTCTTCCAGCAAGGCAGCAGCACCACCAACAACTTTCTCTGGCGGGAACGTCAGGCCGGCAACGCGGGTTTGCAGCTCTTTGACGTCGTTATTCAGCTTGGTAGCCAGGTCGCTGAGACCTTCTGTGGTTTTCTTCTCGAACAGGGTGTATTCGATGCGGTGGAAGCCGGTGAAATCCGGGGCATCCACGTTGTCACCGTGGTCATCAACACGGGAGTCGATGGCCTTGTCGAGGTCGTCGAACAGCTCGGCAATCGGCTCGATGGCTTCATACGATACGCGGGTCGTCGGGTACAGCTTCTGGGCTGTTTTCAGGTCGCCTTTCTTGATGGCGTCGGTGAACTTCTGAGTGTCAGTACCCAGGGTG
Organism: Pseudomonas sp.; assembly: GCF_028293835.1. Classification (GTDB taxonomy): domain Bacteria; phylum Pseudomonadota; class Gammaproteobacteria; order Pseudomonadales; family Pseudomonadaceae; genus Aquipseudomonas. The sequence continues at coordinate 45,528 of NZ_JAQGNX010000180.1, read as the reverse complement.
TCCAGCTGTTCGGTGACATAAATCTTGTAGTCGGAAACGGGTCCTACCAAGTCCAGCGGCGCCGTGGCTGCGAAAACGAACGGAGTCTGGAGCAAGCCAAGGGTAAGCATTAATGCGAGAGGCGACTTTTTCATGGGACGTTTCCGGGTAGGGTTAGGGATCATGCGGTTTTTGTTGAGGTTGAAGCGGCAAGCAGCGAACGGCCGATAAAGTCTTGATCGCTGACGACACCGGGCAAGGTGAAAAAGTAACCGCCGCCAATGGGCTTGAGGTACTCCTCCAGAGGTTCGCCATTGAGGCGGGTCTGCACCGTGATAAAACCTTTTTCCAGATCAGACTGGTAACAGATGAACAACAGGCCCATGTCGAGCTGACCGTTTTTGCTCACGCCGTTGGAATAGTTGAATGGACGGCGCAGAATCCGGTTGCGCTCAGTGGCAGCGGTGCGTGGGTTCGCTAAACGGATGTGGGCATCCATTCGCGTGACTTTGCCTTCCGGATCGGCCACAAAATTGGGCTCGTCGCTTTCCTGCTTGCCATCCATCGGCGCGCCCGTCGCTTTGTGGCGGCCAAAAATCGATTGCTGTTCCTGCAGGGGGGTCCGGTCCCAGCGCTCAACGAAGTTACGGATGATCCGCACCGCTTGATAACTGCCGTTGGTAGCCCAGGCGGGTTCGTCGACGTCGGGCTGTACCCACACCAACGCATCCATGGCTTTCTGATCGCTGGAGTCCGGGTTGGCGGAGCCGTCGCGGAATCCCAGGAAATTGCGTGCGCTTTCTGCCGGTTGACCGGGTTTAAGCGGCGCTTGTGGCGGCACGGTGCCTTCCTGCTTCCAACGCACCAGAAGCAAATCGGGCAAGTTTTTTACAATGTCGCGTAGGGCGTGGATGTTGCTGTCCGGCGTGTTGGAGCAGAACTGAATGCTCAAGTCGCCATGGCAGCAGTCAGGTTCCAGGGCGTCGTTGGGAAAACCGACCATCTCTATCAGGCGCTTGGGTTTTACCGACTCAAGGCCGAAACGCTCATCGAACAACGAAGCGCCTACAGAAACCGTGACCGTCAGGTTGTCCGGCGTGACCACCGGGCCGAGGATCCCGGAATCGGTGGGCGGAAACTTTTCGTCAACCTGCGGCACTGTGCCGCCCTTCATCAGAAACGCGATGCGCTCGTTCAGCGTGCGGAACAGGCGCTCCAAATCTTCACGGTCCGTGGCCAGCACGTCGAACGACACCAGCATGCCAGCGGCGGGGCGCGGGGTAACGATCCCGGTCTGATGAAGACCGTAGAAATCGTGATGATCGTGAGTCTGCTCGCTGTGCGGTGCTTCGGTCACTTTCGCCGGTGTGGCCGCCAGAACGTTGCCGCTCAGGCTGCTGCCGGCCAACGCTGCGCCCGCCGCGCCGAGGCCCAGAAGCACTCGGCGGCGTTGAACTGACTCTGGAGCATCGGTGTTCTTTGAATCTTTCATGGGGGTACGTCTTCGCTCTAATTCAAAATCGAGAGGACACTGTTCAGAGACCAGAGAGGCCTAATGCCGGATCGATTCCATCGAGTGCATCGGCCAGTGCCGAGGCCTTGTCTGCGATCTGCTGACGTTGTTCAGCCGTCACTTGGTCATACGGGCGGTAAACGCCATCGGTACTGAAACCCTTGATCTGCGCATCCAGCGCGGCGGTGGCACTGTCAATGCGTTTGAGCAGGTCGACGTTAGAGGTGCTCAACAGCGGCCGCATCAGCTCGATAACTTTGCGCGTGCCGTCCAGGTTGGCGGCAAAGCCATTCAGGTCGCTGTGGCTGTAACGTTCTTCTTCACCTTTGCTGCGAATGTCCGCAAGGCTACGCAGGGAGTGGACGACGCCACCGACCAACTGTTCAGGCTGCATCGACTGCGCCAGCAATTGTTGCTTGAGACTGGCGACGTCGGCTTGTAGCTTCTGCACCACCGGGCCCAGCCCCTCGACGGTGTGTTGGTCAAACAGGCTGTACTCAATGCGGTGGAAGCCACTGAAACCGGCATCTTGCTCGCGTTTTTCGTAGTAATCGGCACGGGCGTTGATTGCGTTATCGATTTCGGAGAATCGTTGGGCCGCAGGAGCAAGACGCTGGTAGGCAGCCCGGGCGGGCAGATAGGCCGCTTGCGCCTGGCTCAGTTCGCCGGCATCGACAGCGGCCTGCAACGCAATAACCGCCTTGAGCAGCGCCGAGCTTTGCAGGCTCATGTACACCCGGTATTCCGACAACGGGCCGAGAAACGCAGCCAGGGTAGGCTTGGCCTTGGCGAGGGCGTCGGACGCGGCGGTCGGAGTGACCTTCATGGTGCCGTGGGGATTGCTGAGCAAACCGCAGGTGATGGTGTAGTCACCTGGCTTGAGGTTGGCGTTGATCAGCGCACTCAAACCGGGCGCGATGTTCTCTCGCTCCTCGAGAACCATGACGCCATCGAGAATTTCCCACTCAACGGCACGTTCCGAGCGGTTGATGATACGAAATGCAGTACGCCCGGCCGGGACGGTCAGCGCGTTCGGTTCACAGTTATGGGCGTGAATGGTCACCGTCACTTCCGCGCTGTTGTTGGCCTGACGCTTGTGCATGGCGGCTTGGGACGCGTAGTAAAACAGTCCGCCAGCGGCAAGCATGACGATCACGGAACCGGCAACTGCCAAGCGCAAGACGCGGGTAGGCATGGCCTTCTCAGGAAGCCCGGTGGGGAGGTTCGACATGGGTGCCCTTATTTATTCGTAACAGAAGATGAGTGGTGATGTTGCGCAGGCTTGGTCGGCAAGCTGACCACCCGGGGGTGCGGCAGAAAGAACAGCACAAGAGCACCGATCAGGTAGATCAAATACACGCTCAGCGTGCTGACGGTCGGAGCATCCTGATAGCCGAACATACCCGCCAATACCGAACCCACTGGACCATCCATAGGCAACGTGGTGCTGATATCGAAGACCACGGTTTGTAAGTGATTCCACAGCCCGGCTTCATGCAAGGCTTGCACAGAGGTGGACAGAATGCCGGCGGCCACCACCAGGATGAACAGGCCCGTCCAACGGAAAAACAGGCTCAGGTTCAAACGCATGCTGCCGCTGTAGATGGCGAAACCTACGCCAATGGCGAGGATCAGGCCTAACAAGGCGCCGATGGGCGCGCCCGGGCCTTCGCTCTGCTGGAACACAGCCAGCAGGAAAAATACGGTTTCCAGACCCTCACGGGCCACGGCGAAAAACACCATGGCGATCAACGCGTAGACCTGGTTTTTCGAGGTGGCGAGGGCTGCGTCGAGAGAAGCGTGCAGGGCATGCTTGATGGAACGCGCAACCTTGCGCATCCAGAACACCATGGAGCTGAGGATGGCAACAGCTATCAAACCAACAACGCCTTCGAACAATTCCTGCTGACGTTGCGGAAATTCCGCACTCATCATTTCCAGGCCACCGCCAACCAACAGCGCAAGTGCCGACGCCAGAAACACGCCAATCCATACGGCGGGCATCCATTCACCGCGGCCGGTCTGCTTCAAGTAGCTGGCAATGATGCCAACGATAAGCGCGGCTTCAATGCCCTCGCGCAGCATGATCAGAAAAGGAACAAGCATCTTTCACCACGGAATCAGTAGGGTGTCTTTTGCCCGCACAACGGAACTCTGTGCGTATGGCAATACGTAACATAATGATACTCATTATTGACTGGAGCTACCTGTTTTTTCTGACGTCTGCGGATTTATTGTACGGACACGCTGGATTCGGGGGGTGGAGCTGACTACAGCGAAGCGATAAACCGCCGCGCTGCGGGGAAAAGACTGGCGCACTCAAACAGTTTAATTTGCGCCGATTCAGTGGCTTGGCCGTTAGCTGCCGAAGGCTTAGATAACGTCCGGGGAAGATTTCGTGGGAAATCGAATGTCGGAAATCGCCCCGTTACACCATGCGTTTTACGGTGTCGTCGCGGCGCACGAAGTGGTGCCACATCGCCGCGACAACGTGCAGGCCGATCACATAGTAGAAAATCGTGCCCAGTAAGACGTGCAGATGTACAAGGGATTCTGCGGTGGGTTTCGATACGTCGAACGGCGAGGGAATCGCCAACGATGTTAGCGGAATGGGCACCTTGCCGCTGCCCAGCAGCACGGTAAACAAACCCAACAATGGCTGAGCGAACAAAAACGCATACAGCGCGTAATGCGAGAGCGTCGCCATGACCTGCAGTGCGCCTTCAAGGGGTGGGGTAATCCCGGGCGGTGTGTGACGGTGGCGCTCGGCAATGCGAAAAAACGCCATCAGGAACACCAGAATCCCGACCCAAAAATGAGTTTGAATAACGAACGTCCGTGGGTCCGATCCTTTGGCAAACTGACTACGGCTTAGGATCAGGGCGTACGCCAGCACAATCAGGCCGGCCATCAACCAATGAAACCAACGAGCTTTGGCGGTGTAACGGGGGGCTAACGAAGCTGCAATCACGGTTTATTTCCTTGGTCGATTATTTGTCCCAGCGCTTGAACGGCGAAAGGCGTGGGGCCCTTAGAGTTAAGAACAGCTCAGTTGGCTAATTTATTCAAATTAAATTGATCACTGACCCAAAGCTAGAGGCCGACATGTGTGTACGGATTGCTCTCCAAGGGTTATTTCCAGTTTGCATAAGCCAAGCTCAATTTATTCCAGAGGCTGCGTTGACACCGTACCAACTTGGATCCAATCTTGAATGGCGGACCCTGGTTCAACAGCTAGAGCAGGACAAACACACCATAGAATGGTCTCCGCCAAATTGGCTATAGGCATCATTACACGAAAGAGTCATCGCCCCGGTTTTCATTCGATTCGAATGCGAGCGTGGTTATTTCGTCCCATGGAACTTCAACGGAAGCAGTATCATGGACCGGAAAAAAATACTGATTATTGGTGCGGGCCCCTTATCGTTTCAAATAATTCAGATGTTGGCGCTACGTAGTAACTTCCAGATATTTGTCGCAAGTCGCGACCTGGAAAAAACGACTCGCTTGTGCAATTTGGTAGCCCTCACTTTGTTGCAGTTAGACAGTTCAGCCTCTGTCACGGCTTTGCAGGTGGACCTTGCCGACATATATAGGACCGCCGACATTTTGCTCAAGCTCAGGCCCAATATCATTGTCAATTGCACGTCATTGCTGCCGTGGCGGGTCACTAAAAGATTACCCACCGCCGGGGATGATGACTTGGAATTGGCGCATCGCGGTCCTTGGCTACCGATGCATCTAGCGCCAGCCTACGATCTCATGCGGGCCGTCAAGTTATCCGGGATCAGGACCCTGACGGTGAATGCGGCGTTCCCGGATGCCGTTAACGCCGTGTTGGACAAGGTGGGCCTGGCCCCGGTTATTGGCGTTGGTCATGTTGCTAATCGGGTCCCCACTGTGCGCTTGGCCATTGCCAAAATGGCTAGGTGTACCCCTGCGGAGGTCGAGGTCAAACTCATCGGCAGGCATTACTTCACTCATCACGTTCCCCGGACGGCATTGCCCTGCGACAGCAGCTACAAACTTTTTTATCGAATCGGGGGTGTTGAATGCTCTGGACAATTTTCGGACTCGCAGATTTTTTATTCCGCGAGCAGGGACTTTCGACACGCGCAAGGGATGCTAGCGCAGGCATTGACAGCCGCTTCGGCCGCAACGGTCATCAACAATATACTTCTGGATAATGAGATTGAAACCCATGCGCCAGGTCCCAACGGACTACCCGGCGGCTATCCGGTGCGAGTTGGCCAAGGCCAGGTTGTGTTGTCACTGCCCCATGGTATGTCGCGCAATGACGCCATCACGGTTAACCACAACTGCCAGAATCAAGATGGTATCCGCTCGATAAATGCAGATGCCAGCGTCACCTTCGAGGTTCAATCGATGTCGATCATGGAGTCGTTACTTGGATTTTCAATGCCAACCATGAAGCTTCAAGACGTCCATCAATGGGCGGGAGAGCTTGGTCGAAAATATAATGTTTACGCTGATCATGCGAAACGCGCCTGCTGTCGTTAACCGTTCCAACTACGAGGGTGTCCCACTCAAAGCATCTGTTAACGGTTAAACGCAAAAGCCCCTCCAGAGCGAGGGGCTTTTGTCATCATTCAAACCGCGTTACTTGTTGTACTTAGCTTGTAACTGCTTGGCCATTTTTAAATGGTCCTGAAGTTTTGGCAGGGTGTCCTTGGCAAACGCTGTCAATTCAGGCGTCTGTGAGGTCTTGATCTCATCCTGGAACACCTTAATGGTTTGTTCGTGAGCTTTCACTTGGTTGGCGGCATAAGCCTTATCGAACGAACCGCTGCGGTATTGAAGGATCATTTTCTTCGCTTTATCCATCAACTCGGCATCGCTGGCGGTTTTCAAATTGAGGTTGGTCGCGATGGCGGCGAGTTTCTGGTTGGCGTCGGTATGGTCGGTAATCATCATCTGGGCAAAGCTTTTCACATCGTCAGACTGAGATTTGTCCAGCGCTAATTGGCTCGTCTGGATCTCCGCCATGCCTTTAGCAGACGCATCGTCAACAAAGGTAGCGGGTGAAGCAGCAAAGGCACTGACGCTGGACAGCAGTAGGGCCAGGCTGGTGGCGCGTAGGGAATAAGTACGAAGTTTCATGGATAGGACACCTCAGGCAAATTGAAAAGGCAGCAAATTTAGAAAGCGGGGACTGCATCTCTCGATATGTCAGGGCTACGATTTACGCCCACTGGAGTGGCTGGCTGAACCACCTTTTTTACCGGCTTCCGATGCTTTTTCCTTGTCGTTGGCAAAGTTTCCGCTTGAGCCGCTGCCTTTTTTGCCGGTTTCTGACTGCTTGTCACCGGCTGGTTTTTTGCTGTTTGGCATGATCAGTCAACCTCGAACGTTAAATGTCTGCTACGAGGATTAGCCCCCGTAAACGTGTGAAGTCTTGAGGGGTAAATGGTTTAACTAATTAATCAGGCAGCCGATGAGCGGTAACCAGCCCTGTGGCTGAGTCGGTTGCCGGGACGAGCCCCACGCGGCTACTTCCACGAGCCGCCGCCCTGTTCACAATCAATTTGCGCCTGATGAGCGTCTTGCATTTCATAGTAATGAGTCACGACTTGGGCGCCGTTGGGAATATTGACTGTGGGTTTGCCGGGTTCTTTGCTGGTTGAGCGTTCGTTGGCCAATGACTCTTGAGTCAGGGTTGCTCTGCAAGTGGCCTTGGCGGCGGCCGGGCAACTGTCTACTTTGCGTTTTTCACTGGTGAGCGCGTCTTTGCTTTGGTTGCTGCATGACCAGTCTATCGAGCCTGCGGGCATTCCCGTGAACTCGTAACAGGTCTGGATACTAACCGCGGCAATTGCCTGATTGGCAGGCCGCACGTTGACTTCACAGGCTTCGGCCCATACCCCGCTGCTGAGGATCGCGCACAGCATCCCGCCGATGGAAGTTAGAGTTATTTTAGTGACACCCATGACCGCCGCTCCATGAACCCATTACAGCTGTGAAAAATCCACTTGCGAAAAGTTCCCGGTGCTGGACCGATCACCCAGGTGAAAAGCATTGAACCTGCGCGCCCCGCAGGCTTCATATACTTTGATAACGGACAGGTAGGATCGACAGATGGGGCACATCCGAATCGGCATATCCGGCTGGCGCTACGTACCGTGGCGGGGTGATTTCTACCCTGAACATTTGGCGCAAAAGAATGAGCTGAAGTTTGCTTCCCGCGCCGTTAACAGCATCGAAATCAACGGCTCGTTCTATTCTTTGAAATCGCCGACGTTGTATTCCCGCTGGGCGGCAGATACGCCTGATGGCTTTGTATTCAGTATCAAGGGCCCGCGCTTTATCACCCATGTTCGGCGCCTGAATGAAGTGGAAACACCGGTGGCTAATTTCTTCGCTTCCGGGATATTTCAGTTGAAAGCGAAACTCGGCCCATTTCTGTGGCAGTTCCCGCCCTCGTTCAAATTTGATCCGGAAAAATTCGAGCATTTTCTGTCGTTGCTGCCTCAGACCATGAAGCAAGCCAGGGCCTGTGCCAAACAATGTGATGAGCGCATGAAAAAGCCCGGCTACCTTGATATGCCTACGACGGGAAGGGTGCGGCACGCGGTGGAGATCCGCCATGTGAGTTTCGTTACAGATAAGTTTGTCGCACTGCTGCGCAAGTACAAGGTTGCGTTGGTGGTAGCAGATACGGCGGGCAAATGGCCGTACGTTGAAGACGTGACCAGCGACTTCATTTATCTGCGTTTACACGGTGAGAAGGCCTTGTATGAGAGCGGTTATACCCCTGCAGCACTCAAGCGATGGGGCGACCGCATCGAGAGCTGGAGCAACGGCTCGCAGCCAAAAGACGCGCATCTGATTACCGACAAACCCGCGCCCAAGCGCAAGTCCCGGGACGTCTATTGTTATTTCGATAACGACATTAAGGTCCGCGCGCCGTATGACGCACGTACCTTGTTGGAGCGTTTTGGTCTCGCCCAAGGGCTGGAAGTGGCGCCTGGTGTCTTGCAAGGGGTTACGTTTTGAGTCGTTTTACCGCTGAGTTGGGGCAGGGTGGCGCGCTGTCTACCGGGCTGGGATTGAACGTGTTAACCATAAATATGCACATGGGTTTTGGCGTCTTTAACCGACGTTTTATTCTCCCGGAGCTTCGCGATGCGGTGCGTAAAGTCTCCGCCGACGTGGTGTTTTTGCAAGAGGTTCACGGCACTCAACAGGCCCATGCGCGGCGCTGGGAACACTGGCCAACAACCTCGCAGTACGAATTTCTCGCCGACAGCATGTGGCCAGCTTTTGCCTACGGTCGCAATGCGGTCTATCCAGATGGCGATCACGGTAATGCGCTGCTGTCCAAATACCCGATCGTGCACCATGAAAACCTGGATGCCTCGGTTCATGGTACTGAACAGCGCGGGTTGTTGCATTGCGTGCTGGCGGTGCCCGGGTATGGCCCCGTGCACGCCATTTGTGTGCATCTGGGCTTGCGTGAAGGCCATCGCCGTCAGCAGTTGAACCTGCTCATGGGATTGCTGGCGCGGTTGCCGGTCAGTGCGCCGGTTATCGTTGCTGGGGATTTCAATGACTGGCGGCTACAAGCCGACAGCCTGCTGGCGGGGTCCGGGTTGCACGAAGCGTTCGTCCAGGCGTCAGGGGCGCCGGCAAAAAGTTTTCCGGCACGCTGGCCGCTGTTACGCCTGGATCGGATTTATGTGCGCAACGCTACGACTCATCGGCCCAAGGTATTGACCAATCGACCTTGGTCCCATCTTTCCGACCATGCGCCGCTGGCGGTGGAGGTGCGATTGTGAAAATGCCCTATGCCGAAAGCCGCTGGCGTGACGGTAACTCAGCCAGGTTGCTGATCAATGGAGAGGATTTTTTCGCTCAGGTATTCGCTTGCATCCGAGCGGCACGCAAAGAAGTATTGCTGGAAACCTTTATTATTTTTCAGGATCGAGTCGGCGAGGCGCTGCAGCAGGCGTTGATTGAGGCAGCTTCGCGCGGCGTACGCGTAGTGGTCACGGTGGATGACTACGGCACCTCGGCGTTGAGTTCGGAGTTCCTCGGGCAAATGCTCAGCGCCGGGGTGCAGATTCAACTATTCGATCCGCGCCCCCGGGTACTGGGCATGCGCACCAATCTGTTTCGTCGGCTGCATCGCAAGATCGTGGTCATCGACGCCGAACTGGCCTTTATCGGCGGTATCAATTACAGCGATGACCACATGAGCGACAGCGGTCCGACCGCCAAGCAGGACTATGCTTTACGGGTGCAAGGCCCAGTGGTGAGCGACATTTATCAGTCCAGCCTGACCTTGGTCAGGCCTGTGGCAAACAAGGCAATCACCCCGTTGCGTGTGGTTCAGCACCAGACCGGCAGCGCACGGATGTTGTTGGCAGTGCGCGACAACACTGAGCACACCACGGACATCGAAGAGCAGTATTTGCTGGCCATTCGTAACGCTAACCAACGCATCGTGATTGCCAACGCCTACTTTTTTCCCAGTTATCGGTTTCTACGGGAACTGCGCAACGCAGCGCGGCGGGGGGTCAGAGTAACCTTGCTGCTGCAAGGCCAGCCTGACCTGCCCTTGGTCCGGATATGTTCGCGCATGCTGTACACCTACTTGCTGCGCGAAGGCGTGATCATTCATGAATACACTCAACGCGCATTGCACGGAAAAGTGGCGCTGGTCGATCAGGAATGGTCCACCGTAGGGTCCAGTAACCTCGATCCGTTGAGCCTGTCGCTGAACCTTGAAGCCAATCTGTTTGTCCGTGATCAGGCGCTTAATCAGCAATTGCATAAACACCTGCGTGAGTTGGTGCTAACCCAAAGCCGGCAGATAACCCTGCAACACGCCACGCGCGGGGAGTGGTGGCGTGCGCCACTGATCTTTGTCTGTTTCCACTTTTTGCGGCATTTTCCAGCGATCGCCGGGTTACTGCCAGCGCACGCTTTGCGGCTCAAACCGGTCCGGGTGGCGATGCCAGTTGCACAACCCGAAGCATCCCCTGGCGCTGTGCGGGGTGATCGGGAGGAGTCGCTGTGACCCGTCCAGCGGACGCTTCGCCTGACGTGGGCCGCAAGCAGAACGCCGACGCGGGTAGCGGCCGGTGGAAATGGGCCAAGCGCGCATTGACTGTGTTGTTCTTCGTCGCAGTGCCGCTGCTGCTATTCACCCTGCTGAAAAACCTCGACTGGCACCAGGTCAGACAGGGGCTGGAGTCCTATAAGCTGTCCACGCTGCTGACAGGCGTCGCCATCGCTCTGGCCAGCTATTTCACCTATTGCGGGTTCGACCTGCTTGGCCGCTATTACACAGGCCATACCCTGCGCATTTGGCAAGTCGTGCCCATCACCTTCGTTTGCTATGCCTTTACCCTGAATCTCAGTTCCTGGGTGGGTGGCGTTGCGCTGCGATACCGGTTGTATTCCCGCCTGGGCCTGGACGTGCCGACGATTACCCGCATCCTCAGCCTGAGCCTGATGAGTAACTGGCTCGGTTATATGCTGCTGGCGGGGTTGGTATTCTCCCTCGGCTTGCTCACCTTACCCGCGCACTGGGCGATTGGGACAAGGTCTCTGCAACTGATCGGCGCTGGCCTGTTGCTGATAGTGGCGGCTTACGTACTGGCCTGCCGATACGCCAGGCGGCGCTCGTGGCATATCCGTAGACAGGAAATTACCTTGCCGACGGCGAAACTGGCGGTGCTGCAAATCGGCCTGGGCGCGCTGAACTGGTCGTTAATGGCGGCGCTGATCTATTTATTATTGCCGCCAAACGCCTTCTACCCCACGGTGCTGGGGGTGTTGATGATCAGCAGCATAGCTGGCGTGATTACCAACATCCCGGCAGGGCTTGGGGTGCTGGAAGCAGTGTTTATTTCGCTGATGCAGGACCAGATCCCCCAAAGCAGCTTGCTGGCGGCGCTGATTGGTTATCGGGCGATTTACTTCCTGCTGCCGCTAATCATCGCGCTAGTGATGTACCTGGTTATAGAGCGGCAGGCGAAGCGCTAACTCGTGCACGCGACTAATCATCGAACCCCACCTGCTCGTGAATCTGATCTACCTTCAGCTCCAACCGATAGGCCACCGCGATAAACAGCGCCTGGCACAAACACAGGGTTGCGCTGAGTGAGCGAAACGCGAATGAACTGCCTTCGTTGACCAGCAGCACCGCATTGGCACGTTTGGCCAGCGGCGAGAGGTTGCTGTCGGTGATAATCAGGGTTTTGGCTTGATTGTGCTGGGCGATCCGCAGGCAATGTTGGGTCTCTTTGCCGTACGGCGTGAAGCTGATGGCGATCACCAGATCATTGGCCCGCACGCTGCGCATTTGCTCTCGGTAGCTACCACCCAAACCAGAAATCAGGTGAATACGCTTGTTGGTGTGTTGCAGGTTGTACACCAGATAATCGGCCACCGCGAACGAGCGCCGCACGCCCACTACGTAGATATTGTCCGCATTGATCACCAAGTCCACAGCCTTGTCGAACGACACGTCATCCAATTCGGCACCTAAGCGTTCCAGCCCGGATAACGTCGCGTTCACGCATTCGCGGGCCAAATCACCGCCGCTGGCTTTCTGTGATTTATTGGCGATCAGGGTGCGAATGCGCTGCTGGTAATTCTGCGCGGGCGTGGTCTTGTGGGTATACGCCTCGCGAAACAACGCCTGCATTTCGCTGAAACCACTGAAGCCGAACCGCTGTGAGAACCGCACGATAGCCGACGGATGTACTTCACATTCACGGGCAATGTCGCTGATCCGGTCGACCATGATCCGGTCGCTTTGCTGGCTCATGTACGTGGCGATGCGTTTGAGTTGGCGCGGCAGGCTTTCGTACTCAGTCGAAATCAGCTTAAGCAGACCTTCGGCATTGAGGGGCGGCGTGTCGGCGTTCTCAATCAACGCCTGCGGGTCGGTGGTCATACGACTAATCCTTATGGCTTGTTCTTATAAGGCACGGCCGGACGGCAGAAACGCCCATGCCCCTGACAATAGAGCGTCCAGTTTACAACGCCTGCGATTATATCTTCGCCTGTTTGTGACCCTATGCCACTACAGTGCCGGCTTATGGAAAAAATATTCTACTTGAAAAATATATAGAATAATTATTGATCGGCGTAACAAGACGTTCTAATCTCCATCACCAAGAGCGATTGCGCACGTTGGGAGCGCAACGCAGGCTGATAAAAATAATAGGAGCCAGCATGGTTCAGACACGTTTTGCCTCTGGGCGCCCGTTGGATCTGATCTGCCTCGGACGTCTCGGCGTTGATCTTTATGCACAGCAAGTAGGTGCGCGCCTCGAAGATGTCAGCAGCTTCGCCAAATACCTCGGCGGCTCATCTGCGAACATCGCTTTTGGCACTGCTCGCCTTGGGCTCAAATCGGCGATGCTCAGCCGGGTGGGGGACGACCACATGGGCCGTTTTCTGGTGGAGTCTCTGCAACGGGAAGGCTGCGACACGCGCGGCATAAAAATTGATCCCGAACGCCTCACCGCCATGGTGCTGTTAGGCCTCAAAGACCGGGAAACCTTCCCGTTGGTGTTCTACCGCGAAAATTGCGCCGACATGGCGTTGCGCGCCGACGACATCAATGAAGACTACATCGCTTCCAGCAAAGCCTTGCTGATCACCGGCACGCACTTTTCCACCGATCAAGTGTTCAAGGCCAGCAGCCAAGCCCTGGATTACGCCGAAAAACACGACGTCAAACGTATCCTCGATATCGACTATCGCCCCGTGCTGTGGGGCCTGGCGAGCAAGGCCGATGGCGCCACCCGTTTTGTTGCGGACCAAAAAGTCAGCCAGCACGTGCAGCGTATTCTGCCGCGCTTCGACCTGATCGTCGGCACCGAGGAAGAGTTTTTGATTGCGGGCGGTGGCACGGATTTGCTCGGGGCTTTGCGCACCGTGCGTGAACTGACCGCCGCCACCCTGGTGGTCAAACTGGGGCCCCAAGGCTGTACGGTGATTCACGGCGAGATTCCCCGCCGCCTGGAAGACGGCGCAATTCATCCCGGTGTGCGGGTTGAAGTGTTGAACGTGCTGGGCGCTGGCGATGCGTTCATGTCGGGTTTCCTCAGCGGTTGGCTGCGCAATGACGCTGACGACAGCGATGCCAGCGACGCACGCAATTGCCAGTTGGCCAATGCCTGCGGCGGTTTGGTGGTGTCGCGCCACGCCTGCGCGCCGGCGATGCCAACCCCGGCGGAGCTGGATTATCTGCTTAACAGCCCGGTGCCGATTACCCGTCCGGATCAAGACACCGTGCTGCAACGGCTGCATCAGGTCAGTGTGCCGCGCAAGCAATGGAAGCAACTGTTTATCTTCGCCTTTGACCACCGTGGTCAGTTGGTAGAGTCGGCGCAAAAAGCGGGCCGTGATCTGAGCAGCATCGGTCAGCTCAAACAGCTCTTTATTCAAGCCGTAGAACGGGTTGAGTTGGATTTGCAGCAGCGAGGCATTGATGCCAGCGTCGGGCTGCTGGCGGATCAACGCTTCGGTCAGGATTCGTTGAACAGCGCCACCGGCCGCGGTTGGTGGATTGCCCGCCCGGTAGAAGTACAAGGCTCGCGACCTTTGGCGTTTGAACATGGCCGTTCCATCGGCAGCAACTTGCTGACGTGGCCCAAGGAACAGATCATTAAATGCCTGGTGCAGTTTCACCCGGATGACGAACCCATGCTGCGGTTGGAGCAGGAAGCGCAACTCATGGGCTTGTACCAGGCTGCGCAAACCAGCGGCCATGAACTGTTACTGGAAGTTATTCCGCCAAAGGATCATCCCTCGACCTATCCGGACGTGCTTTATCGGGCGTTGAAGCGCTTGTACAACCTCGGGATCTTTCCCGATTGGTGGAAGATCGAAGCGCAGACCGCCGAGGTTTGGCAGCGGTTGGATGAGTTGATCCGTGAACGCGATCCGTATTGCCGAGGTGTGGTATTGCTGGGCTTGAATGCCCCGATTGAAGCACTGGCTGAAGGCTTCAAACAAGCCAGCCGCAGCAGCAGTTGCCGTGGGTTTGCCGTCGGCCGGACGATATTCCAGGAGCCAGGCCGGGCCTGGATGGCAGGCGAAATTGATGACGCTACGCTGATCAGCCAGGTGCAGAGAACGTTTATGTTCTTGATCGAATCCTGGCGCGAGGCGCGGGCCTGACGTCATCGCAGTGAACCGAACGCTGTCAGTCGAAAAAAACAAAACAGGTGCATCCATGCCCACTTCGAACACCCCGTCAGCGATCCGAATCGGCATTAATCCGATTTCCTGGAGCAACGATGATCTGCCCGCCTTAGGCGGCGAAACGCCTTTGAGCACCGCCTTGAGTGAAGGCAAAGAAATTGGTTATGCAGGCTTCGAACTCAACGGCAAGTTTCCCAAGGACGCCAAGGGCGTTGGCGACGTATTACGCCCCTATGACCTGGCGCTGGTCTCGGGTTGGTATTCCAGCCGCCTGGCCCGGCGCTCGGTGGCCGAGGAAATCGAAGCCATCACAGGTCACGTGCACTTGCTCGCAGAAAACGGTGCCACGGTACTGGTTTATGGCGAAGTGGCTGACTCGATCCAAGGGCAGCGTATAGCCCTGGTAGAAAGGCCACGCTTCCACAGCGATCAGGCGTGGCAGGAGTACGCCGACAAGCTCACGCAACTGGCGCGTTTCACCTTGTCCAAAGGCGTGCGCCTGGCTTACCACCACCACATGGGCGCCTACGTCGAATCTCCCCAAGACATCGATAAGCTGATGGCCCTGACCGGCAGCGAAGTTGGGCTATTGTTTGATTCGGGCCATTGCTACATGGGCGGCGGCGAGCCGTTACAGGTATTGAAAAAGCACATTGAGCGGGTTTGTCATGTGCATTTCAAAGACGTGCGCAAGCCAGTGGTGCAATTGGCGCGCAACAATCTATGGAGCTTTCCTGACTGCATCATCAACGGCACCTTCACCGTGCCCGGTGATGGCGATATCGATTTTTCTGCGTTGCTCGACGTGCTGCTCGCCGCCCATTACCAAGGCTGGCTGGTGGTCGAAGCCGAGCAGGACCCGGCGGTCGCGCCCAGCTATATCTACGCCAAAAAAGGCTATGAAACCCTGCGCAATCTGCTGGCCGATGCCCAACACAGGAGCGTTTGATCATGAACTTGCCGGTAAAAAATCTGTTGGTTAAAAGTAAGGCTGAAGGTCGTAACGTCGTTGCCCTGGCGGACGGTGTGCTGGACTACGTCGGCTTCGCCGCCTACCGCTTGAGCGTCGGGGAAAATCTGCCGGTCAGTTCGGGTGAAAAAGAACTGTGCCTGGTGCTGCTCAGCGGCCGGGTCGATGTGAGCGGCGAGGCGCCGGGGCAGGCCGCTTTCCAGTGGCCAAACATCGGTGACAGACATTCGGTGTTTGAAGATAAATCACCGTTTGCCGTGTATTTGCCCCCCCACAGTCAAGCCCAGGTTACGGCGTTAAGCGCAGTGCAAATCGCCGTGTGCGCGGCCCCTGGCGATGTGGGCAAACAATTGCCGGCACGCTTGATCCGTCCTGAAAGCATGAAGCGCAGCAGCCGTGGCAAGGCCGCAAATACCCGCTATGTGTGCGACATCCTTCCCGACACCGAACCCGCGCATTCGCTGTTGGTGGTGGAAGTGCGTACGCCGTCCGGGCACTCGTCCAGCTACCCGCCGCACAAACACGACAAAGATGATTTGCCCCACGAAAGCTTTCTTGAAGAAACCTATTACCATCAGGTCAATCCGCCCCAAGGTTTCGTGTTTCAGCGGGTGTACACCGACGACCGCAGCATCGATGAAGCCATGGCCGTGGAAAATAATGACTTGGTGACCGTGCCCAAGGGTTATCACCCGGTCAGTGTGCCGTATGGCTACGAGTCGTATTATCTGAACGTGATGGCCGGCCCCAAACGCGCCTGGCAATTCAATAACGATCCGCAGCACAGTTGGTTGCTGGATCTTTAATATTCGAAAAGAACGGCTATTCGAAAAGGAACAGTGACATGAGCAACGCTCCGATTATTGGGCATTACATCAATGGGCAGGTTGTCGCCGATTCGGCACAAAACGCCAGCGACGAGCGCTACAGCAATGTGTTCAATCCGGCCACTGGCAGCGTTCAGGCGCGGGTGGCACTGGCCAGCGTCAAAACCGTGGACCAGGCTGTGGCCTCTGCATTGGCTGCGTTTCCGGCGTGGGCTGATCAATCTTCCCTGCGCCGCGCACGAGTAATGTTCAAGTTCAAAGAGTTGTTAGACAAACACCACGATGAGTTGGCGCAAATCATCAGCCGCGAGCATGGCAAAGTGTTTTCCGACGCCAAAGGTGAGGTCACCCGCGGCATTGAAATCGTCGAATTCGCCTGTGGCGCACCGAGCCTGCTGAAAACCGATTACAGCGACAACATCGGTGGCGGCATCGACAACTGGAACCTGCGCCAACCACTGGGCGTTTGCGCCGGGGTTACGCCCTTTAACTTCCCGGTCATGGTGCCGTTGTGGATGATCCCCATGGCGTTGGTGACGGGCAATACGTTCATTCTCAAGCCCTCCGAGCGTGATCCTTCGGCCAGCCTGCTGATGGCTCGGTTGCTCACTGAGGCCGGTCTGCCAGACGGTGTATTCAACGTGGTCCAGGGCGACAAGGCGGCCGTGGATGCTTTATTACAACACCCGGACATTGAAGCGATTTCCTTTGTGGGTTCGACGCCGATTGCCGAATACATCTATCAACAAGGCACGTCGCGAGGCAAGCGCGTGCAAGCCTTGGGCGGCGCGAAAAATCACATGATTGTCATGCCCGATGCTGATCTCGATCAGGCCGCGGATGCCTTGATCGGCGCTGCCTACGGTTCGGCTGGCGAGCGCTGCATGGCGATTTCCATCGCGGTGGCGGTGGGTGACGTGGGCGACAAGCTTATCGAGAAGCTGCTGCCACGTATTGACCAACTCAAAGTCGGCAATGGCATGCAAAGCGATACCGACATGGGACCGTTGGTGACGGGGGAACATAAAGCCAAGGTCTTGGGTTTCATCGACCAAGGCGTGGAGCAGGGCGCCGAATTGATTGTCGACGGCCGCGGTTTCAGCGTGCCGGGTGCTGAAGCGGGCTTCTTCGTCGGCGCCACGCTGTTCGATAACGTCACCCCTGAAATGACCATTTATAAGCAGGAAATTTTCGGCCCGGTGTTGGGCATCGTTCGGGTGCCGGATTTTGCCAGTGCCGTGGCCTTGATCAACGCCCACGAGTTTGGCAATGGCGTGTCGTGCTTCACCAGCGACGGCGGTATTGCTCGAGCGTTCGCCCGTACCATCAAAGTTGGCATGGTCGGGATCAACGTACCGATTCCGGTGCCCATGGCCTGGCATTCATTCGGCGGCTGGAAGCGCTCGTTGTTCGGTGATCACCATGCCTACGGCGAAGAAGGCATGCGTTTCTACAGTCGTTACAAAAGCGTGATGCAGCGCTGGCCTGACAGCATCGTCAAGGGGCCGGAGTTTGGTATGCCAACCGCTAAATAACCCTTCGTTCAATAGCCTTCGTTCGCAGACTTTCAGGAGAATAAAAATAATGAGTCATCCCCTGCGTTTCGCCCTGAATCGTATGGTTGCCCCTCGGTTGTCATTGCCAGGCTTCATTGATCTGGCGGTGACCTTGAAAGCCGATGCCATTGAAATCCGCAATGACCTCAAAGGCATCGAGATCGAGGACGGTACGGCGCCCCATACAATCCGTGAGTTGTGCGCCGCCCATGGTGTCCGGGTGTTGTCGATCAACGCGCTGTACCCCTTCGATGTCTGGAACGATGAACGCCGCGCCCAAGCGTTGAACCTGGCCGCGTATGCCCGCGACTGCGGTGCCGAAGCCTTGGTCTTGTGCCCGTTCAACGGCCCTGCCGATCCACGCACTGCCAGCGAGCGCGCGGCAGGCTTGCATACAGCGCTGACGGAACTGGCGCCGATTCTGCGCGAATACGGGGTGCTTGGATTCGTCGAACCGCTGGGCTTCGAGCAGTGCTCGTTGCGGCATAAACGCCAGGCGGTGGACGCAATCAAGGCCACCGGCGGGCTGGATGTGTTTCGTGTGGTGCACGACACTTTTCATCACCATCTGGCGGATGAAAAGGAGTTCTTCGCCGACCTGACCGGGTTAGTACACATCTCCGGTGTCGAAGACGGCGACGTACCGCTGGCGAACATTCGTGATGGTCACCGGGTGCTGGTGGGCGAGGGTGACATCCTCGGCAACGCAGCGCAGATCGGCCGGTTGCTGAGCGATGGCTACACAGGACATTTGTCCTTCGAACCCTTCGCTGACAGCGTGCATGAGATGGACGATATCAAGCAGGCGCTGGGGGCGAGCATGGCTTACCTGGACACAGCCCAGACCCTTGCAAACCCAATCTAACTGTAGGAGCCAACGTGTTGGCGATGGAGCGCGAAGCGATCCCAAATGCCATACCCGGTTTTAACGGGAAGAAATCTACTCAATGAACCACGACTGCTGCGCAGCCGATCGCGAACAAGTTCGCTCCTACAGATTGTGTTTGCTGCGCGACAGCGCGGCGTCGGAGACGTGGCGGACCCTCCTACAGAAAACGAGTATGACCTATGAAAACAACAAGATTGACCATGGCCCAGGCGCTGGTGAAGTTTCTCGATAACCAGTACGTCGAAGTCGATGGGGTTGAAAGCAAATTCGTGGCCGGGGTTTTCACTATTTTCGGTCACGGCAATGTGCTGGGCATCGGCCAGGCCCTGGAGCAAGACAGCGGGCAGTTGGTTGTCCACCAGGGCCGCAATGAACAGGGCATGTGCCACGCCGCTATCGGTTTCGCCAAGCAACACTTGCGGCGCAAAATTTACGCCTGCTCCTCATCCGTTGGCCCAGGCGCAGCGAACATGCTAACCGCCGCGGCGACCGCCACGGCTAACCGTATTCCGTTGTTGTTGCTGCCAGGCGATGTCTATGCCAGTCGGCAACCCGACCCGGTATTGCAACAGATCGAACAGTTTCATGACTTGAGCATCAGCACCAACGATGCGTTCAAAGCCGTGAGTAAGTACTGGGACCGCATCAACCGTCCCGAGCAACTGATGAGCGCCGCGTTGAATGCCATGCGCGTGCTCACCGACCCGGCTGAAACCGGTGCCGTGACCTTGGCCTTGCCCCAGGACGTGCAAGCCGAAGCCTACGATTATCCCGACAGCTTTTTGCAAAAACGTGTACACCGCATCGACCGCCGTCCGGCCAGCGAAGCCATGCTTAACGATGCCTTGGCGTTGCTTAAAAGCAAGCGTAAACCGTTGCTGGTGTGTGGCGGCGGCGTACGTTATTCCGGCGCAGCTGACGCATTGCAAGCGTTTGCTGAACGCTTCGATATTCCGTTCGCGGAAACCCAGGCCGGTAAAAGCGCGATTGTTTCCGCACATCCGTTGAACATGGGCGGTTTGGGCGAAACCGGTGCGTTGGCCGCCAACTTATTGGCCAAAGAAGCGGATTTGATCATCGGCGTCGGCACCCGCTACAGCGACTTCACCACCGCGTCGAAATGGTTGTTCCAGAACCCCGAAGTACAGTTTCTCAACCTCAATATCAGCGCTTTCGACGCGCAAAAACTCGATGGCGTGCAAGTACTGGCCGATGCGGAATTTGCGCTCTTGGCACTGACCCAAGCGCTGCAGGACAGCGGTTATCGCTCCGCGTGGGGCGAACAACCGCAACAGGCGCGAGCGCAACTGGACGCCGAAGTTGATCGGATCTATGCGGTCGAATACCAAAGCCACGACTTCGTTCCCGAAATCAACGACCACCTCGACCCGGCGGTACTGCGCGAGTTCATCGAGATGACCGGCTCTTGCCTGACCCAAAGCCGGGTGCTGGGCGTACTCAATCAAAGCTTGCCCAAAGATGCAGTGATTGTCGCCGCCGCGGGCAGCCTGCCGGGGGATTTGCAACGTGCCTGGCGCAGCACCGGAGTCAATACCTACCACGTTGAATACGGATTTTCCTGCATGGGCTACGAGGTCAATGCCGCCCTTGGGGTCAAGCTTGCCGAACCCCGGCGCGAAGTCTATGCGTTGGTTGGCGACGGCTCTTACATGATGCTGCATTCGGAGTTGGCCACCTCGATTCAGGAGCGATGCAAGGTCAACGTGGTGCTCCTCGACAACATGACCTTCGGTTGCATCAACAACCTGCAAATGGAACACGGCATGGACAGCTTCGGGACCGAGTTCCGCTTCCGTAACCCGGAAACCGGCAAGCTCGATGGCGATTTTGTGCCGGTGGATTTCGCCATGAGCGCTGCCGCGTATGGCTGCAAGACGTACAAGGTCAACACCATTGCCGAGCTGGAAGCGGCGTTGCTCGACGCGCAGCAACAGACCGTTTCAACCCTGATCGATATCAAGGTGCTGCCCAAAACCATGATTCACAAATACCTGTCCTGGTGGCGAGTCGGTGTCGCCGAGGTTTCAACCAAAGGCACCACGGCTCAGGTGTTTGAGAAGCTCAGCAAAGAATTGGCGAAAGCCCGCAAATACTGATGATTCACTCCGCAAAAACCACAACGGGAGCAGTGAAATGGCGTTGAAATTAGGCGTAATAGGCACCGGCGCAATTGGTCAGGACCACATTCGGCGATTGAGCCAGACGTTGCTGGGTAGCGAGGTAGTGGCATTGACCGACATCAACCTTGAGCAAGCGGCCAAGGTCGCCCGGGATTTAGGCCTGACTGCCGAGGTGTACTCCGACGGCCACGCACTGATCGCCGCGCCGGACGTAGAAGCGGTGCTGGTGACATCGTGGGGGCCAAGCCATGAAGAGTTCGTGCTGGCAGCCATCGCCGCTGGCAAACCGGTGTTTTGCGAGAAGCCGCTGGCAGTGACGGCTGAAGGTTGCCGTCGGATCGTCGACGCCGAAATCGCCTATGGCAAACGTCTGGTGCAGGTCGGTTTCATGCGTCCCTACGACGAAGGCTATCGCGCCCTTAAAGCGGTGGTGGACAGCGGCCAAATCGGCGAACCATTGATGCTGCATTGCGCCCACCGCAACCCGACCGTAGGCGAAAACTACAAAACTGACATGGCGATCACCGACACCTTGATTCACGAGATCGACGTGCTTCGCTGGCTGCTCGACGATGACTATGTCTCGGTACAAGTGGTGTTCCCGCGTAAATCCGGCAAGGCCTTTGCGCACCTTAAAGACCCGCAGATCGTCTTGCTGGAAACCGCCAAAGGCACGCGGATCGACGTCGAGGTGTTCGTCAATTGCCAATACGGCTACGACATCCAATGCGAAGTCGTTGGCGAGACCGGCATCGCTCGCTTGCCTGAGCCGTCCCAGGTACAGCTGCGCAGCGGCGCCAAACTGTCCAACGCCATCCTGATGGATTGGAAAGACCGCTTCATCGCTGCCTACGACGTCGAACTGCAAGCCTTCATCGACAGCGTCCGCGCCGGCCAGATCGGCGGCCCATCGGCCTGGGACGGCTACGCCGCCGCAGTCACCGCTGATGCTTGCATCGAAGCCCAAAAAAGCGGCGCCATTGTCCCGGTGAGCTTGCCGCAACGGCCGGCGTTTTATGGTTGATAGCTGATAAAAGCACATCTGTAGGAGGCAACTCCTTGGCGATGCGCCTTGTGCGAATGCCTGTTAAATCGCCTCGCCAACTAGTTCGCTCCAACAGAGGGCTTGGCTCAGCAACGCCAGAGCCTTATCACAATAAAAAAGGAGAACATAATGCGCATCGCACTGGATCCCTACATGTACCGCCATCTGTCTCTCGGGCAGATGGTCGATAAAGTCGCCGAACTGGGTTACGAGCACATCGAGTTGTCGCCTCGGGAAGATTTTCTGCCGTTCTACAAATACCCACGGGTCGACCGGGCGCGGATAAAGGAATTTCGTAAGGCATTGAGCGACGCCGGTGTAAAACTCTCTTCGCTGCTGCCGCTCTATCACTGGGCCGGCGCCGACGAAGAACTGCGCAAAGCCGCCGTGCGCAACTGGAAACGGGCTATCCAAATCGCCGTGGAAATGGACTGCGATCTAATCAACACCGAATTCAGCGGCCAATCCGACAACGCCCTGGTCTGTGAAAACCAATTCATGAAATCCATGGATGAACTGATGCCGATCTTCGAACGAGAGGGCGTCAAACTGGACATCCAGGCCCACCCGTACGACTTCTGCGAACGCAACAACGAATCGGTGGACATCATTCGCGGCCTGGATTGCGATTGGGTCAACTATCTTTACGCCGCGCCCCATACCTTCTTCTATGACGATGGCAAAGGCGACATCGCCCCGATGCTTCGTTATGCAGGCGATAAACTCACCCACGTAATCATCGCTGATACCTATAACCATCGAGCTTCATCGGGCCTGCGCTACATCGTTAACCCGCCGGGCGTTACCGCCACCGTGCATCAACATCTGGACATTGGTCAGGGCGATGTGGACTGGCAGGCATTCTTCTCTACGCTTAGAGAGATCAAGTTCGACGGCATCGCCACCGTCTCGGTATTCGCCTGGGAAGAGCGGGCAGATGAATCCAGCCGCTCTATGCTGGAACGGGTACGCAGTGAGCTGATCAGATGAACCTGTATCTGCCGGCGCCGCTTCGCCAACACGTTAGCTCCAGATAACTGTCGAAAGAACCGGAAAGGAGATTTAAATGCGTATTGGATTAGTCGGATACGGCAAAGGCGGGCGGTATTTTCATGCCCCGTTGATCGCCAGTTTGCCCGGCGCCAACTTTGTCGGCGTGGTCACCCGTTCGCCAGAACGCCGGCTGGAATTGTCTCAGGACTATCCCAAAGTGCTGGCATTCGACACGCTCGCGGGACTGGTCGCCAACGGCGTCGATGCCGTGGTGATTTCTACGCCGTTGTCCTCGCGCAGGGCGCTGATTCTTGAAGCCATAGAGTTAGGTGTAGCGGTGGTCAGCGACAAGCCATTCGCCAACGACGCCGCCCAGGCGCGGGAATTGGTTGAAGCCGCTGAGCGACGCGGCGTGCTGCTGAGCGTCTATCAAAACCGCCGCTGGGATTCGGATTTTTTGACGGTACGCAAGCTGATTGATAACGGCGTGCTGGGTGACATCACTCGTTTTGAATCCCGGGTCGAACGTTTTTCGCCTAAATCAGTAGGCAAGGCCAGCGGCGGTGGAATGCTTCGGGATTTAGGCAGTCACTTAGTAGATCAGGCCTTGTTGTTATTCGGCCCGGTGTCGCGGGTGTATGCCGAACTGAGTTTCGCCACCGAAGACAAAGAACTCGACCACGCTTTCTTTGTGTCGTTGACCCACGCCAGTGGCGTGATTTCGCACCTGTGGGGCAGCTGCTTGCAAAACTGCCCTGGTCCCCGTTTCAGAGTTAGCGGGACGTCTGGCTGCTACAGCGTTGAAGGCCTGGACGGACAGGAAGCTGCCTCCCTGGCTGGGCGGTCGCCGAAAAGCGAAGGCGACAACTGGGGTGTCGAAGAACACCGGCGCTGGGGCTGGTTCGAACAAGGTGAGCACCGCGAACGCATTCCCTCCGAGCGGGGATGCTGGAACGAGTACTACCGCCAACTGCAGGACGCCGTCGCCGGTAAAGGCAAAAATCCGGTGGAGCCCAGGGATGCAGTGGCCTCGGCCGTGGTGCTGGACGCAGCGCGGTTGAGTGCGCAGTCGGGCAGGGTGCAATCGCTTTAGGCGCGAACGTGTTCGCGAGGCGATAGACCTGATGTGCCCCATCGGGCTTCTCGCCAACAAACTGGCCCCTACAAATCCTGATATAAATGAAATAGAAAAGAGTTCTAAAATCTGTTGATATAGAAATTATTTTCCAATAGAGTCGTTCCAAGTTATCCATACAACTACAAAAACGTGGAGACAGACCGTTCATGAAAACCCCTATCCGTTTCACTTCCCTTGCCTTGTCCCTCATGCTCGTCAGCGGCGCCGCCTTGGCCGAGATGAAAATTGGCGTGAGCATGTCGCAGTTCGATGACACCTGGCTGACTTACCTTCGTCAAGACATGGCTGCCAAAGCCAAGTCCATGCCTGACGGTGTTTCGCTGCAGTTTGTTGATGGCCGTGGCGATGTGGTCCAGCAGTTCACCCAGGTACAGAACCTCATCAATCAGAAAGTCGATGCCCTGATTGTTAACCCGGTGGACACTGCCGCTACCGCAAATATCACCAAAGCCGCCGTCGCGGCGGGTATCCCGCTGGTCTATGTCAACCGTCGTCCTGATGACCTGAAACTGCCTGCAGGCGTAATCACTGTCGCTTCCAATGACGAAGAAGCCGGCAAACTGCAGATGCAGTACTTGGCCGACAAAATGGGCGGCAAAGGCAGCATTGTGATTCTGTTGGGTGACCTGGCAAACAACTCCACGCAAAACCGCACCAAAGGCGTCAAAGAAATTCTCGCCAAATACCCCAATATCAAGATTGACCAGGAACAAAGCGGTACCTGGCTGCGGCAAAAAGGCATGGACCTGACCAACGACTGGATAACCCAGGGCAAAAAATTCGATGCCGTGGTCTCCAACAACGACGAAATGGCCATTGGCGCCTCCATGGCGTTGAAACAGGCCGGTGTGGCTAAAGGCACCGTGTTGATAGCAGGGGTCGACGGTACGCCGGATGGTTTGAACGCGGTCACCAAAGGTGACATTGCAGTGTCGGTGTTCCAGGACGCTAAAGGTCAGGCTGACGGTGCAATTGACGCTGCAGTCAAAATGGTCAAGAAGGAACCCGTCGAACAGTCTGTATGGGTTCCATACCGCTTGATCACTCCAGATAACGTTGCATCGTTCAAATAACAGCACCACCTCTTTCTATAACAAGAACGTCGCGAGAGGACTTGTCACATGTTCACTTCACCTTCTACAAGTAACGCCACGACCGACGTGTTGGCTGGCGCTGCCGCGATCCATACTGCCGATTCCCCGTACCTGCTGGAAATTATCGATGTCAGTAAAGGCTTTCCCGGTGTTGTGGCCTTGTCTCACGTACAACTGCGGGTGCGTCCCGGATCAGTACTGGCGTTGATGGGCGAGAACGGTGCGGGCAAGTCCACTCTGATGAAAATCATTGCCGGCATATACCAACCTGATGAGGGCCAAATACGCCTGCGGGGCAAACCCATCAGCTTCGACACACCGTTGGCGGCGTTACAGGCCGGGATTGCGATGATCCATCAGGAGCTCAACCTGATGCCGCACATGAGCATCGCTGAAAATATCTGGATCGGTCGTGAGCAGCTCAACGGCCTGCACATGGTCGACCATAAAGAAATGTACCGTTGCACCGCAGAGTTGCTTAAGCGTCTGCGCATCAAACTTGAGCCGCAAGACCTTGTGGGTACGCTGAGCATTGCCGAGCGGCAAATGGTCGAAATCGCCAAGGCGGTGTCCTATGACTCGGACGTGTTGATCATGGACGAGCCGACCTCTGCTATCACGGAAACAGAGGTTACTCACCTGTTCTCGATCATTGCTGACCTGAAAGCCCAAGGTAAGGGCATCATTTACATCACCCATAAAATGAACGAAGTGTTCAGCATTGCCGATGAAGTGGCGGTGTTCCGCGACGGCGCCTACATCGGCCTGCAACGCGCTGACAGCATGGACGGCGACAGTCTGGTGTCGATGATGGTCGGCCGAGAGCTGAGCCAGTTGTTTCCTGAGCGGGAGAAGCCTGCGGGTAAGTTACTGCTTTCCGTGCGGGATTTACGTCTGGATGGCGTGTTTGAGGGCGTTTCATTTGATCTGCACGCCGGAGAAATCATCGGCATCGCCGGTTTGATGGGCTCTGGACGCACCAATATCGCCGAAACCATTTTTGGCATTACCCCCAGTGACGGCGGCGAGATTCAGCTCGACGGCGTCAGCCTGCGCATCACCGACCCCAATCTTGCGATCAAAAAAGGTTTCGCCTTGCTGACTGAGGACCGCAAGCTCACCGGCCTGTTTCCGTGCCTGTCGGTGCTGGAGAATATGGAGATGGCGGTCATCCCACACTATGCCGGTGGTGGTTTTATCAAGCAAAAAGCCCTGCGCACCCTGTGTGAGGACATGTGCCAAAAGCTCCGGGTAAAAACCCCTTCACTGGAGCAGTGCATCGACAACTTGTCCGGTGGGAACCAACAGAAGGCCTTGCTCGCCCGCTGGCTGATGACCAATCCTAGGATTTTGATTCTCGACGAGCCCACTCGCGGCATTGATGTGGGCGCCAAGGTCGAAATTTATCGGCTGATTACGCTCCTCGCCAGCGAGGGCATGGCGGTGATTATGATTTCTTCGGAACTGCCAGAAGTGCTGGGCATGAGCGATCGGGTCATGGTGATGCACGAGGGCGAGATGATGGGCATGCTCGATCGTGGTGAAGCGACTCAAGAGCGGGTAATGCACTTGGCTTCCGGCAATTTGGTTCACTAGCCGGTCGACGCGCAGAGAGAGGAATAACCGCTATGAACGCTATTATTGGAAACAAACCTGCCGCCGTCCCGGCCAGGTCGAAACGGCGCCTGCCGACCGAGTTGAGCATTCTGCTGGTGCTGATCGGAATCGGCCTGGTGTTTGAAGTATTCGGCTGGATCGTCCGCGATCAAAGCTTTCTGTTCAACTCGCAACGTCTGGTACTGATGATCCTGCAAGTCTCGATTATCGGTTTGATAGCGATTGGCGTGACTCAGGTGATTATCACCACGGGTATCGACTTATCCTCAGGGTCCGTCCTGGCACTGTCGGCGATGATTGCCGCCAGCCTGGCGCAGAGTTCTGACTACACCCGGGCCGTGTTCCCATCGCTCACCGATTTACCGGTCTGGATACCCGTTGCCGTGGGCTTGGGCGTGGGATTGCTGGCGGGAGCCATAAACGGCAGCATCATTGCCATTACCGGCATTCCGCCGTTTATCGCAACCTTGGGCATGATGGTTTCCGCCCGTGGTCTGGCGCGCTTTTATACCGCAGGCCAACCGGTGAGCATGCTCACGGACTCCTATACCGCTATCGGTCAGGGTGCGATGCCGGTGGTTATCTTCCTGGTGACGGCGCTGGTGTTCCACATCGCTCTGCGCTACACCAAATACGGCAAGTACACTTACGCCATCGGCGGCAACATGCAGGCGGCGCGGACCTCCGGGATTAACGTCAAACGGCATTTGATCATCGTCTATAGCATCGCCGGTTTGCTGGCGGGTCTGGCCGGCGTCGTGGCGTCGGCGCGTGCAGCCACCGGACAGGCCGGTATGGGCGTGTCCTACGAGCTGGATGCGATTGCCGCAGCGGTGATCGGTGGTACAAGCCTGTCGGGCGGGGTGGGACGCATTACCGGCACCGTCATCGGCGCGCTGATCCTTGGGGTCATGGCCAGCGGCTTCACCTTTGTCGGCGTCGATGCCTATATTCAAGACATCATCAAAGGTCTGATCATCGTCGTCGCGGTCGTCATCGACCAGTACCGCAACAAGCGCAAAGCCAAACGCTGATTTTGTGTCCGAAAAATCTCTGCTTTTTGTAGGAGCCAACTTGTTGGCGAGGTGCCTTGTACAAATGCCTGTTAAATCGCCTCGCCAACAAGTCGCCCCCTTCAGATGATGTGTGGATGCATCGAAACCTTCTCACCGTTCCCTCGGGGACTGTGAGGCATTTAACCCGCCCCGCGCATTCCCCCACCCCAAGGAACTGACGCCCGACATAGGGGTCAGACCGTCAAAGAGCGTCGCACAACGTTGCACTGAGCCCGATCAGTGGTGAAAAACCCTGTTAATGAGGGTATTGAGCGACTTGTTGAACAAAAACGATTCAATTAGGTTGCTGTGTCCACGGCCGGGCCTTAGACTGCCGCCCCTCATAAATAGAGTGCCAGGTGGCGCTTGGAGACTGTGGCGCTTTTTTGGCAACGCTGAGTCGCTCCCTAATTCGCCCTAATGCACGTATTTTTTATAGAGAAATAAATGACAAAGGACAAGTTGCTGGCGATGCCGGCCGATGACTACATGAACGCTGAGCAGCACGCCTTCTTCGTCGAGCTGCTGCAGGCCATGAAAGTCGAGATCCACGAGCGTATCGATCAAAGCCGTATCGCTATCGAAAGCCTGGACACGCCTGCCGACCCTGCCGATGCAGCTTCGGTGGAAGAGGAACGTCACTGGTTGGTCAACATCATTGATCGCGATCAGCGCATGCTTCCGCAACTGGAAATGGCCCTCTCGCGCATTAGCGATGACAGCTTCGGCTGGTGCGAAGACAGCGGCGAGGCTATTGGCCTCAAGCGCCTGCTGATCAGCCCTGCCACCAAGTACTGCATCGAAGCTCAAGAGCGTCACGAGCAGATCGACAAGCACCAGCGTCAAGCCTGATCGGCTGATAGGGGTAGCTATTGCCTGGGGGCATTCACTTGCCCTCCGGTCGTCACAAGGGCGTTGCTGGCTCCTTTATCGATTATTCATTGCGCTGACTCCGTCATGCCATCGTTACAACTAACGGCTCATAGCTTATGGTCAATGTCTGGCGTTTAATGCAGGCATAACAACCATAAGCGCAATGGGTGAAGAACATGGCTGGAGATGGACCTCTCATAGGGACGCTGGCGTCGCAGGCCCACGCCACGAACCAGGCACCGACGCCAAACATGCAATCTGCCGTCAGCGGCTCGCGCTGGCTGATCCCTCTGCTGCAAAGCCTGATGCTGTGTCTATTGCTCCTGGCAATGGCGTTGCTCAACGTGTCTGTCTATGTTTGCCTGCCGCTGGCGCTGGTATTGATCTGGCTCCCTCGCTTACTGGCTGCGCAACCCACGTCAGTCGTGTCCTCAGACAGCGGCGCCGGTATTGCCGAATTAACCCGCGATCTGTCGTATGCCACAAGCCACAACGCGCTGTCTGCTGCGAGCGTGGCGTTTTCGGTGGGGCAACTGGCGAATAAAGTCCAGTCGCAACTGGATGCAGCAGAACAGATTGTCAGCAGTGCCGACGCAATGATCGCCACTGAGCAGGTGACCTCTCAGCTCAGCCAACAAGCGCTCAGCGCTGCCAGTGAAGCCCGACAAAGCAGCGACGCCGGACGCAACGTGTTGGCTGAATCCATTAGCCGCATGCACCAGTTGAGCGAGCGCGCCGTCAACAGTCGTGAGCTGATCGAAGCGCTCAACCAACGTAGCGCGGACATCCAGCGCGTGACACTGGTCATCCAGTCAATTGCCAGCCAAACCAATTTATTGGCCCTGAACGCTGCCATTGAAGCCGCCCGTGCGGGAGAGCATGGACGTGGTTTCGCCGTGGTCGCCGATGAGGTGCGCGGTTTGGCCGGACGTACCGCCAGCGCCACCGAGGAAGTCGGGCAGATGGTGGCGGATATCCAGCAACGCACCGGGCAGGTGGTCGAGCAGATTAGGCAGCTGTCCAGTGATCTGGACACAGGGGTGGAACACGTCGAACGTACTGGCCAGCACCTGGAAAATATCGCCCGGTTGGCAGCCGGGGTGGAAAGCCAGGTGGGCGAGATTGCCGCCGGCGCGCAAACCAATCAGCAACAACTGGGCAGCCTGTTCATCGCCGTCGAGCAAATGCGCGGCGATTTGGCCATCAGTGATGAGCAAACTCAGCAACTGGCGAAAGCGGCCGTGCAAATGGAAGGGCAGGCTGAAACCATTAGTCAGCGGTTGGCGCAAGTCGGGCTGGACGATTACCACCAGCGTATTTACGATCTGGCCCGTGAGGGTGCGCTGCAAATCAGCGCCCGATTTGAAGCGGACATTGAGCTACGAAAGGTCAGCCTTGAGGATTTGTTTGACCGTAGTTACCAACCGATACCTAAAACTTCGCCTGCCAAGTTCCAGACCCGATTTGATCGATACACCGATCAGGTGTTGCCAGCGATTCAAGAACCGTTGTTATTGCGCCACGAGGGGCTGGTTTTCGCCATCTCATGTACACCCCAGGGTTACGTGCCGACGCACAATAAACTGTTCAGCCAGCCGCTGACGGGAGACAGCAAACTCGACGCCGTGCAGAACCGCACCAAGCGCAAGTTCGATGACCGCACCGGTATCCGTTGCGGCAGCCACCAGCAGCCGATGCTGCTGCAGACCTATACCCGTGATACCGGGGAGTTGATGCATGATCTTTCGGTTCCGATCATGGTCAAGGGGCGTCATTGGGGTGGCTTGCGTTTGGGCTACAAGCCTGAAGGGCAGCCGCCACAGCGGCGTGGCTAATTGGGCTGGTTTGCACGCCATTCAAGTTACAAAGCTGCTCTAAAATCCGTCCTGTTCGTGGGAGTTTTCTGAAATGCCGTGATGTCCTTGACGTTGGATCGTGGCTGACCATGCTGGTTTAAATCAAACAGTCATTATTGATTTAAGCAGCCTGATCCTCAGCTGCATTCCACAGGCAATAACATTATGGTCTCTATTTTTAAGGTCTCAGGTGCGGCGTACGGCACTCACGTTCAACACAGAGGTGTTACGGTGCGCATTGGCCTGTTCTTCGACGGAACCGGCAACAACAGAATCAACAGCCAGATCGCAGCCGATTGCCGCGCTCAGGCGTTAATGAATAACAACGCTCATACCGGTGCTTGCGCTGGCCGCCATGCTAACTTAGCCAGCAGTTACGCCAACGATGTAACCAACATTGCACGCTTGTATGAGCTTTACGCCGTGCAACCCAGGGCCCTGGAGTCGGTACACGGCCTTAACGTCTTTGTACCCATTTATATCGCAGGTATAGGGACAACGTCTGGCAAGCCGGACTCGGTGCTGGCAGGACAGAGTTTTGGGCGCGGGATGACGGGTGTGCTCGCGAAAGTGGCGTCGGCAGTCAGGTCGCTGCGTGATGAGCTCACCGCTTTCCAGGGGAATAACCCAGGCTGTGTCATCAAAGGGCTGGAATTCGACCTGTTCGGGTTCAGTCGGGGTGCGGCGGCGGCTCGCCATTTTGCCAACGAAGTGTTGAAGCAGAACAAAGGTGATTTGGCCCCGTTGCTCAGGCTAAAAAGCATTGCATGGGCAAGCGATTTTTCCTGGGCTGCAGACAGCGTTCGAGTGAAGATGATCGGACTCTTCGACACAGTGGCAGCGATTGGAAGCGTCTCCGACCTGGGCAATGTAAGGGACGCTTTGAGTTGTAGGGTCAATATCTATCTGCCCCCCGGTTGTGCGCAGCAAGTGGTGCAATTGGTCGCCGGTGATGAACAGCGCCGCAACTTTCCATTAAACAGCGTGGCACCGGATTGGCCGCTGGAAATCGTGGTACCCGGCAGTCATTCCGATATTGGCGGTGGCTACCATTTGAACACCCGCGAAAACGTGCTGCTGACCCGACCTCGGCGCAGCGTTGTCGCCTCGGGTACGAACGTTTCTGCAACCTCTGCGTGGCAGAAAAGCCAAGCGGATCTTCAAGCGATGGACGCCTACGAATGGCTTGATCCGACGGATACCAACGCTTCATTGTTTATTGATTGCCAGGAAAACTACCCCAATGTGAGCGGCGATACGGTCGGGGTGAAGGCTGTTTTAGCGGCAGTGTGTATGAATCGCCGTGTGTATGGCCATCTCTCTCGGATATACCTGCGAGTGATGCACGCGTTGGCTGTCGATGAAGGCGTCCCGCTGGAACCCGTGCCAAACAGCCCGGCACTGGGCCTGGTGCCAGAGTTAGAGGTGATTGCAGGAAAACTGATCGCCTATGCCAAAGGAGGCCCTGATACATTGCTCGACAGTGAACGGCGCTTGTTGCGTCGACGCTATACCCATCGGTCGGCGCATTGGACCGCCCTGGTCGGCAGCGGGGCAAGTCGCAGCAAGGCGCTGTTTGTGCATGCGCCAGAGTTGGGACGAAGGGTCTTTCATCCCAACGTCCAGCCGCCGGGGTATCCAGTGTAGAGCCCGGAGTAAGGCGCTGCCGTTTATGGCAGCCTGAGCGCTGAAAACAGCGTTCGGGCTACTTTGATTCGTGCAGCAATACGTTCAGCTCGTCAACCACGGGCGCCCAGTCAGCGTCGACACGTAGCTCTTCTTTAAGAAATCTGGCTTGTTGTGGCGTCCAGAATTCGGCATCGACCAATTTGACGTCTTCAGGCAATGGCCCATGACTCTCGACAAACGCATCAATGCTGGCCTCGTCGGAATCGAGGCCCAATTGCTCAAACAAGGTTTGCAAGGTGGGTGTGGTCAGGTCCATGTCATCTCCGTGGCGGGCAAGTAACCCGTTCAATGGGCAAAGCCACGTTCAAACCGTGGCAAAGCATCAGAGGGCTTGGCTCGGCAAGAGTTCGCAATGAAAGGGTGCGGTTGTAATAACGGTAATTCGAAACCCCCTGTGCGAATTCATTAGCGAAATGCCACGAAGCGGTGTTTCAGATAGACCGAGCCGTCCGCTACCGGAGGGAATTGGATCCTCCAAGTGATTTGCGCACTGGCCGAACCATACGGGAACGCAGGCCCGTTAAACGCTAAGGGCGCCCGCGTCGACAGCCAGTTTTAGTTCTTTGGCAGATTCCTTTGCGGCAGCTGCGGCTACATCAGCGGTTTTAAACCAGCGGTCTTTTTCAACCTGGTGATAGCTAATGGCGTTTTTTCCTTCCTTGGCGCGCATTACAATCACCGCCTGGTATTCACCTTCGACTTCTCTGGATTCTCCCCAGATGAAGAATTCGCCGATATCAAATTCAGTCACTATTACCTTCCCATGGATGACGAGTTGCTACGCTATGGCGCGCGGGTGCATCGCCTGTAGTCTTGTATGTGCGCGAGTATGGCAGTTGTTGGCCGGCTCAGGCTGGGTTTAGCGATCACTATGACGAATGACAGCGTGCTAAATCAGCCGATCACCGGGCGGATACCTGCTTGTGACCTATTCTCTAGCACAACAGTTGCTGTATAGCGGACGAAAGGTATATACCCGTAGGGCGCTGCTAGCCGGTAGAATTGCGTTTTGATCCTCTGGATCACCGCTCGATATTCCTTGGCCACATGGTTCTGATTTTCTGCACAGCTGGGGCCGCTGCTGCGGAACGCTGGACCTTGTGGAACAACACCCGTGTTCTGTGGCGCCCGACACTATTGGGCGAGCTCATTTTTCAAGTTTGAGGATTCTTCATTGGCAGTCAGTAATCTGGACATGCACGCACTGTTCGTACTTGGCGATCTTCGCGCCAAGTTGGTCAAGCAATTCCAATCCCGTTTTGTTTATGTTTCCGAGCAAAACGCCGAAGGCATTTACATTGCCGAGATCGACACTGAAACCGCGCTGGTGGTGGACGACAAACCCCGCCTCGAACTCAAAGTAGGCGATCATTTTCGCGCGGCGGTATTGCCCAGCCGAGAAGGTGGAAAGTTCGAACTGAAATTTCGCGATATCAAGTTGACGGTATACGGCCTGGGCGAATACGCCTACGTCGACACCGCCGACGGCCACGGTATAGTGTTCAAGGAAGGGCAAACCGTGGTGACGGTGTTCGCCGCTCACGAACAGTTGGAAGGCGCCCTAAGTAAAACGTTGAAGGCCGTTACCGGCAAAGCCGCGAAATGGCGCAAGGGCGAGTTGACCTTCAAGGCAAGTGAATAATCTGCTTAGTTACCCCCTTCACTGCCTTCGCCACTGACCTCCGGTGGAACATCGTCGCCGGCCATTCGTTTACGAAACAGGCCGGTACGGGCCAACAACAAGGTTGTGACCGGCACGGTAATCGCCAGCAGTATCGGGATCAGCCAAGCGTGCAATACAGGGCCGGATTTTAACGCCGAGAAGTAAATGATCGAAGCCAGTGCGACCAGCCAGGCACCTAGCGTAGAGGCCAGCGCTGGCGGATGCATCCGCTGGAAGAAATCTTTCATCCTCAGCAGACCGAGGGCGCCGGTCAGGGCAAACAGGCTGCTGGCCAACAACAGCGCCGCAGTAATCACTTCGACCCAGAACGGTAATACGCTGAGGGAATTCATTCGATCACCTCGCCACGCAATAGAAACTTCGCCAACGCAAACGAACCGACGAAGCCAAATAGCGCGATCAATAACGCGGCCTCGAAATAGGTGTCGCTGGCATAACGTATGCCCAGCACGAGCATCATCAGCATGGCGAGGAGGTACAGATAGTCCAGCGCCAAGACCCGATCCTGAGCAGACGGACCGATGAACAGGCGGATCAACGTCAATAACATTGCCAATGCAAAGATGCACAGGGCAATCAGAATGGCGTCAGAGAGCAAGTCACTCATTGAAAAATCTCCATCAACGGACGTTCATAGCGCTGCTTGAAGTGCTCAATGAGTTGCGCCTCATCGTCCAGATCGAATACATGCATCAGCAGCACGCTGCGGTCCAGCGCCAGCTCTGACCAAACGGTTCCGGGCACCACGGTGCAGATCATGGACAAAGCCGCCAGGCCGTTGGCATCGTGCAAATCCAAAGGGATTTTGATGAAGGCCGGTCGCGGCGGATGCCGATGGGCATTCCATACTCTCCAGCCCACGGTCAGATTGGACCTGACGACGTCGCAGCCAACATGGAACAGCAGTTTCAAGATTACCCCGGGGTTGCGGATACGCACCGGCAAAGGCCGCAGTGGCGCGGTCAGCAAGGGGGCGATAAAGCCGAACAGCGCGCCAAGCAACAGATTGCCTGGGCTGAGAGAAAGGTTCAGCAACAGCCACAGCAGCCAAAGCGCCAACGACAACCAGGGCGCGGGGAAGAAACGCATCATGGTTGCACCTCTGCGGATAAGACAGCAGCGGCGGTGGGCTGGGGTATTGGCCGTGCAGCCATTACCGACAACACGTATTGCTGTGGGTCATGCAGCGCAGCCGCAGTGTCTTGGGTGTAGCGCAGCAGTGGCTCAGCTTTGAACGTCAGGGCAATGCACAGTCCCAACAACATCACGATGGGCAGGCATTCGTAGATGCGCAGCTGAGGAGACGGGCGATCAGCCGGGGTCCAGAAACGCGCAATGCCGACCCGGGTAAAGGTCAACAGCGACGCCAGTCCGGAAAAGATCAGCAGGCCAACCAACGCCCAACTGGTTCCGGACATGGCTTGGTCCTTGGCCACGTCCAGCCCTGACGGATTGAGTAGCGCGCTGAGCAGGGTCAGCTTGCCAATAAACCCGGACAGTGGCGGCATGCCGATGATAAGCAACGCACAGGCGATGAAACTCAGCCCCAGAAACGCTTTGGTCATGGGAATAACCTGGCCAACCACGGCCTTCTGTTGGTCATCGAGGTTGGTCCCCGGCGGCGGATGTAGCGATTCCACGCTCCGGGGCAATTGGTCGGCATCCTCTTCAAGCGGTATATCGTTGGCCGAACGCGAGCGCTCGATCAGTTCAGACAGCAAAAACAAGGCGCTCAGGGTCAGGGTCGAACTGACCAGATAGAACAGCGCCCCTGCGGTCAAACTCGGTTGTGCAAAACCGATGGCGGACAAAAGGATGCCGGCTGACACCAGGATGCTCAAACTGGCCATACGCTCAAGGCGTTGCGCGGCAAGAATGGCCACGGCCGATGTAAGGATGGTCGCCATGCCGCCGTAAATCAGCCAATCGCCACCGAAAAATGCCGACGCACCCGCTTGCCCGGAGAACAGCAGCGTCCACAGGCGCAGCAGGGTGTACACGCCGACTTTGGTCATGATGGCGAACATAGCGGCTACCGGAGCGCTGGCTGCCGAGTACGCTGGCACCAGCCAGAAATTCACCGGCCACATCCCGGCCTTGGCCAGAAACGCTGTGGCGAGAATGGCGGCACCGGCGTGCAGCAGGCCGCGATCAGCTTCTGGCACCAAGGGGATTTTCATGGCCAGGTCGGCCAGGTTCAACGTCCCGGTGACGCCGTAAATCATTGCGGCACCGATCAGGAACAAGGACGAAGCCACCAGGTTAATGGTGATGTAATGCAAGCCCGCCGAGACCCTTGCTCGCCCTGAACCATGCAGCATCAGTCCGTAGGACGCTGCCAGCAACACTTCGAAAAATACGAACAAGTTGAACAGGTCAGCGGTCAGGAACGCGCCATAAAGGCCCATTAGCTGAATTTGAAACAGGGCATGAAAGCTGGCGCCGGCCCGATCCCAACGCGCCAACGCGAAGAGCAGGGCGCAGACGCCGATGATCCCGGTCAGCACCAGCATTAGCGCGGACAGATGATCTATAACCAGCACGATGCCGAACGGGGCTTCCCAATTGCCGGGCAGATACACGCCTATTGAGCCCGTGGTGCCGTCTTTCTGCACCCACATGAACAAACAGATCGCTATTGCCAGCCCGAGCATGGTCGACAGCAGGTTGATCCGGGCTTTGAGTGGTCGGCGCTTCTCTCCCAGTATCAGCATCAGCGCAGCCGTCAGTAGCGGTAGCAAAATAGGCGCGACGATCAGTTGATTCATCAAGGTCGACGGATTCAACCAGGTCATTCGGTAGGCTCCCGGCCATCGACATGGTCGGTGCCGGTCAGACCCCGTGAAGCCAGGAGCAACACCAGAAACAGCGCGGTCATGGCGAAACTGATGACGATCGCAGTCAGTACCAGTGCCTGGGGCAACGGGTCGGTGTAACTAAGCAAATCGTGGGGAATGCCGTCCTTGATGATCGGCTCTTTGCCAATGAACAGGCTGCCCATGCTGAAGATGAACAAATTGACTCCGTACGACAACAAGCACAGGCCCATTACCACTTGAAAGGTCCGTGGTCGCAGAATCAGCCAGACCCCCGACGCAGCGAGTATCCCGATGGCGATAGCGATGACTTCTTCCATCAGACAGCTCCTTGGGTAGCAATGGGTTTGGGCAGCGATGTTGGACGATGGCTGCGCACCGATTGGTGAGCCAGTGCGGTAAGAATCAGTAAGGTCGAACCCACTACCACCGCGTACACACCGATGTCGAAAAACAAGGCACTGGCGACATGTATGTCCCCCAGCAAGGGCACATGCAGGTGTGCGGTATGGGTGGTGAGGAAGGGATAGCCCATCGCCATGGCACCCAGCCCGGTCAGGGTTGCACACAGCAGGCCGGTGCCCATCCAGCGCAACGGGCGCAGGCTCATTTTCGCCTCGACCCACTGGGTGCCAGCGACCATGTACTGCAGAATGAACGCCACCGACATCACCAACCCGGCGACGAAGCCTCCACCGGGTTGATTATGCCCGCGCATGAACAAGTACATCGACACCACGAACGCAATGGGCAGCAGCAAACGCACCAACACCGCAGGGACCATCATGAAGCCTAGTGCGGTGTCACTGGCGCTGCGTGGGTTGACCAGATCAGTCGCCACATCGCGGGCCAATTGCCGCTGCTGGGCGGGCAACGGAATGCTTTCTTTCGGTGGCCGGAAGCGTCGCAGCAAGGCAAACACAGTCAGCGCCACGGCGGTTAATACGGTAATTTCGCCCAGGGTATCGAAACCACGGAAGTCCACCAGCATAACGTTCACCACATTGGTGCCGCCGCCTTGGGGCAGGGCTCGGCTGAGGTAAAACGACGAAATCGTGTTGGGTGTCGGACGCGTCAGCATCGCGTAGGAGAGCAGCGCCATGCCGGCCCCCACCAGTCCGGACAGTAACAAGTCCCGCACGCGACGTGCCCTGGCCTGATTGACGCTGGCCGGCGACGGTGCGACGTTTTCATTACGTCTCGGCAGCCAACGCAAGCCGAGCAGGATCAATACCGTGGTGACCACCTCCACCACCAACTGCGTCAACGCCAGGTCCGGTGCCGAGAACCAGACGAACGTGATGCAGGTCATCAAGCCGCAGACACTGACCATGGTCAGCGCTGCGAGACGGTGATATTTGGCTTGCCATGCGGCGCCCAGGGCACAGGCAATCGCGATTAGCCATAACGTGACGAAGACCCCGGAGCCGGGAATTTTTGGTCGATCACCCCAGCTTAATCCGCTGTAGAAGAGTGGCGCCCCTCCGGCAACCACTGCGACCAACACCAGCAAGAACAGCTGCGCCTGCAAGCGATGGGTACTGACAAGTCTTTCGAAGCGCCGCGCCCACCGCATCATAATGACCAGCGAGCGTTCAAACAGACGTTTGCCATTTAGGCGTGACACCAGTGGCGGACCGGCAAAGCGCTCCTGTTTGAAAGAATTGCGCAATAACAGGTACAGAATGATCCCGCCGCCCATGGCCACCAGACTCATGATCATGGGGGTGTTCCAGCCGTGCCAGATAGCCAGGCTGTATTCCGGCAGCGTACCGCCGACCACCGGTTGCGCAGCTGCGGCCAATAATGGACCCACAGACAACGCCGGAAAGACCCCGACGATCAAGCAGGCAAACACCAGTAATTCCACCGGGGCGCGCATCCAGCGTGAAGGCTCGTGGGGTGTATGCGGCAGATCAGTGGCCTTCGGGCCGAAAAATACATCCACGGTAAAGCGCAGCGAGTAAGCAACGCTGAAGGCTCCCGCGATAGTCGCGATGACAGGCAAGGCCATTTCGACCCATGCCGTGGACGAAATAAAGACGGTCTCGGCGAAGAACATTTCTTTCGACAGAAAACCATTCAGTAACGGGACGCCAGCCATGGATGCGCTGGCAACCATGGCCAGCGTTGCGGTATACGGCATCATTTTGATCAGGCCGCTGAGTCGCCGGATATCCCGGGTGCCGCTCTCGTGGTCGATAATGCCTGCGGCCATGAACAGCGAGGCCTTAAAGGTGGCGTGATTGAGGATGTGGAACACCGCAGCAACGGCCGCCAACGGGCTGTTCAAACCGAGCAGCAAGGTAATCAGCCCCAAATGACTGATGGTCGAATACGCTAGCAGGCCTTTGAGGTCGGTCTGGAAAATTGCCGAGTAAGCGCCCAGCAGCAGAGTGCAGGCGCCGGCACCACTGACGATCCAGAACCATTCTTCGGTGCCCGACAGGACTGGCCAGAAGCGCGCCAGTAAAAACACGCCGGCCTTGACCATGGTCGCAGAGTGCAGATACGCCGACACCGGCGTTGGCGCTGCCATGGCGTGGGGCAGCCAGAAGTGAAACGGAAACTGGGCGCTTTTGCTCAAGGCTCCGATCAGAATGAGTGGCAGCAATATCGGGTACAGCGCATGGGCGCGAATCTGTTCCCCGGCAGCAAGGACTTTATCCAGGTCGTAGCTGCCAACGACGTGGCCCAGCAGCATGACCCCCAGCAGCAACGCCAGACCGCCGGTGCCGGTAACGACTAATGCCATGTAGGCGCCACGTCGTGCGTCGGAGCGGTGGTGCCAGTAACCGATTAACAAAAAGGAGAAGAGGCTGGTGAGCTCCCAGAAAAATACGATCTGGATCAAGTTGCCGGAGATGACCAGACCTAGCATCGCGCCCATGAACGCAAGGAAAAATGCAAAAAACCTCGGTACAGGGTCGTCGGGTGACATGTAATACCGGGCGTACAAGGACACCAGCGTACCGATGCCTAATACCAGCATTGAAAACAGCCAGGCAAAGCCGTCCATTCGCAGCGAGAAGTTCAGGCCCAGGCTGGGCAGCCATAGGAACTCCTGGTGGATAATTCCGCCGTTAGCAATTTGTGGATACCACAGCGCAACCTGGATCGCCCCAGCCAGGCTGAGAACCCCCGCCAAAATCGACTCGGCGTTACGCGCATTGTGCGGCAACAGTGCCGCGACACAGCTGCCGACAAAGGGCAGAAGCAGCAGAATTATCAGGGACATAGGCTTCTAATCTGCAAGGAAATGGCAAGGATCATACTGTGCGGGTAGTGGATCACCAACCGGCAACCTGTGGCAAGATCCTACAAGCAATGTGCGCTGCAGGAAATTGCGCCCCGTCTCCGACGCCGTGCTGTCGCACAGTAAACACGGTCATTGCAGGAGCGCCCTTGCCCGCGATCAGCTGCGCAGCAGTAGGTAATTCGGATTTCATCAGCGGCAAGTTTTAAGCTGCAAGCGTCGAGTAATGCAGTTGACGCGGCTTGAACGTGTAGCTTGCAGCTTGCAGTATCCTGCGAAGATTCAATCGAGCGAGCAATAGAGTGCACAAAGACAGTTCTCATAGAGCGCCAGTGCTGCAACACGTCAGCCAGAACGTGCGTCGTCTACGTAACGCTGCGCAGCTCAGCCAGAGCGCTCTGGCGGAAAAGTCGGGGGTGAGTCGGCGTATGCTGGTGGCCATTGAAGCCGGGGAAAAAAACGTCAGCCTGGCCACCCTTGATCGGGTCGCTGACGCGTTGAACGTGGCGTTTAGCGATCTGATCCAGGCCCCTGACGTGCGCGACCCTAGCCGAATCAACGAAGTGGCCTGGGTTGGCCTGATACCAGGCAGCAAAGCCGTGCTGCTGGCCAAGGCAGTGGCCAAGCGTGAAGTGGAATTGTGGGAGTTTTGCCTGCAACCGGGTGAAATCTATTCTTCGGAAGCTAACCCCGGGGGTTGGAGCGAGCAGGTGTATGTGATTGAGGGCTGTCTGGGTATTGTCTTGGGCGACGATATCCGGCGTATTGAAAGCGGCGAATTTTTTATGTTCCCCAGCCATCAGGCCCATACCTACCGCAATGATGGCAGCCTGATCGTGCGTTTCGTCCGTAACGTCGTGCTATGAGTTATTCATCGAAGGAACCGTATTGAATGAAGCAGTCAGGGGCAACCCTTGCATCACAACGTGAACAGGCAAACCGTGCGGTTCGTACCGCCGATATCTTGATCGTCGGCGGCGGTTTGAGTGGCAGTATGTTGGCTGTGCAGTTGCTTCGGCAGCCTGGCAAACGGCAGATTTTGATCGTTGAAACCCGCAGTGAGTTGGGCCGGGGTGAAGCCTACAGCGCCACCGAAACCGGCCACACGCTGAACGGTAATGCCGCGCGCATGAGCGTCGAGCCCGATAATTCCGACGATTTGACTCGCTGGCTGGATCATTACATCAGCGCCGGTGGCTGGCCTGAATCAGCTGAGCAGCAAGTACCCGTGGCCGAGCTGTTTCCGCCCCGGGGCGTTTTCGGTCTCTACGTGCAACAGCGATTGGCTGAGGCCCAGGCCTTGGGCGCCACCTACGGGTCAAGTCTGGAGCACGTGCGCGAAGAGGCGGTCGATCTGCAAAGCAGCGACTTCGGTGTGCGCATCACGTTGAAAGACGGTAAGCAGTTGCAAGGCAAATTTGGTGTCTTGGCCACCGGAATGTTTCCTGCCGCGCGCACACCGCAACGTGAGTCCAGCGGCCTCAATGCGGCGGCCGTTGACCCTTGGGATGTGCGCAGCATGGGCCAGCTCGACCCGCTGGCTAAAGTGTTGATCATCGGCGCGGGGCTGACCATGGTCGATGCCGTAGTGTCCCTGCAACAGGCCGGGCATCGAGGTCCGATCGAGGTGTTTTCTCGCCACGGGTTGCTGCCACATGTCCGCCGTCAACCCCCCGCGTGGGTGGATTTTCTGGCCGAGGACCATGGCATTCGCAGCACTCGGCAATTGTTGCGTAAGGTCCGCGAACAATGCCAGCAAGCCATGGCTCAAGGGATCGATTGGCAAGCGCCGCTAGACACGGTGCGTGCGCATATTGGCCGTTTGTGGAATCAAGCCAGCGATGTGCAACGTCGGCAGTTTGTACGTCACGTCAGGCCCTGGTGGGAAAGTCATCACCACCGTTCGCCGCCTTTAAGCGCGGAGTTACTGGCAAGACGGGTCAAAGAGGGGCGGCTAAGTATTCACGCCGCGTCGTATCAAGGGTTGGAAGTATTGCCAACGGGGCAGGTCCAGATACGTGTTCGGCGACGGGGTGAGGCCGAGCCGTCTTACGTCATCGGCGACGCGCTGATCAATTCCAGCGGTATTGAATACGATTGGCGTCGGGTAGACCGGCCGTTGCCTAAACAATTGTTGACCAGGGGATTGATTCGACCTGGACCCTTGGCATTGGGCATCGCCGCGCACGCCAGCGGTGCATTGCTTGACGCCCAGGGCAATGTCTCGAAACGGCTGTTCGCCATGGGACCGCCATTGCGCGGGATGTGGTGGGAAAGCACTGCGGTAACCGATGTCGCCAGCCAAGCCAAAGCGTTGGCGGAGCGACTGGTGTCACAGCGCTGACGGTTTCAGGCTTCAAGACACTCGGACAAGAAACGCCGCTCAGCGAAAACCAAGCGGCGTAACGTTCGCGGTGCGGTTCAGTCCGTAACGGACTTCAGCGCTTAGCGGATGCTGTCGATGCTGCCTTTGTTGCCGGTAACCTTGACGTTGACCTTCTTGAAGATGAAGTAATCTTCAACGTTCACTTCGTAGCGTGGCGCGACGATCAGGTCGGAACCGGAGCTTTTTACCGCTTTGTACGCAGCGGCTGCTTTAACGGCGGAGATTGGGTCAGGCAAACCGATCGCAGAACCGCCAGCGCCGCCGTAGGTAACGCCGTCAGCGAACTGAGTGTCGCCGCCAACGCTCAACCAGCCAAACAGGATGTTGGTGGACGATTCGCCGGAGATTTGCTCGCCGACTTTTACGTTCGCTTTCAAGTCGGCGGTGACCGAACCCGAGATTGGGGCGGTCGGCTGGCTCATGTTATAGCTTACGCAACCGCTGGTCGTGGCGATCAACGTGGCAACGGCGGCAGCAAGGTATAATTTTTTCATTCGAGAGTAACTCCTGATTGGTTTTGCTTGGCAGAAAAGCCGGCGCAACCATAACGGGAGCTATTCAATAAAGATGTCAGGCGCTTCCCGCACTGTGTAAGGACGCCTAACCGTTTGTTGTAGGTTATTTCCTAGTAAATTTAATGGTCGGCGTTTTTTCCCGCCGATGCTGGGTAATACCGCCGTAACACGCACTTATTCCCGGTCGAGCAATTGCGCTCCCGGACCCTGCTTGCCGAGCACATCGGCCCAATTTCGCAGCGGACAGGCCTCCATCGACAGGCAGCCGCAGCCGATGCACCCCGACAATTGGTCACGCAGAGCGGTCATTGTGTTAATTCGCTGGTCCAGATCGGCTTTCCATTGTGC
The DNA here is from genome assembly GCF_028293835.1 of Pseudomonas sp. GTDB lineage: Bacteria > Pseudomonadota > Gammaproteobacteria > Pseudomonadales > Pseudomonadaceae > Aquipseudomonas. Next base: position 2,100 of record NZ_JAQGNX010000180.1, on the reverse strand, counting down.
AGAAAGGTTGTTCCAGTCTGCGGCGCTGGGAGCGGTGCCGTGGGGCAGGGTTTGCAGGGCCGCATGAATGGTTGCAAGCGGAATACCGAGGCGCTGGGCAACCTTAATGATGGCGACCCGACGCAATACTTCACGCGGATAGCGACGATGGTTTCCCTCATTGCGATGGCTGCAAATCAGCCCTTTTGATTCATAGAAATGCAACGTAGTAACGGCCACGCCGCTGCGGGCAGCCAGTTGTCCGACAGTCATTTCATGCTGAAGCTTAGGTGTGTCGCAGGTATTCATGGTTGATTTCACTTGACCTCTAGTTAACTAGAGGTTTTACCCTTCAAGGCCTCGGATCGCAAGGTCCGACCCAAGATCAGTGGAGAACCTTCATGGCAATACATGACAGCAGTCGGCGTTTTAGTCAGCTAGTAGAGTTTGCAGTTGAGCCTCATCATCAGACCGGTCTGGTGGCAGCGCTGGCTGAACAGGCCGAACGTTTCACCCAGATTTATCCAGGGTTTATCAGTGCCAGTGTGCAGGCCAGTGAGGACGGGTATCGAGTGCTTAATTACGTTCAATGGCGTTCCAGGGAAGCCTGCGAATTAGCCTGCCGCGCTGTTGGCAAAGATGAATTGGACATCACCGATTTGATCAAGCGGTATCAGGCCAGGTCGGTCACGTTTGGCACATTCCATCTGATGCACCTGATCGAAAGCCATCTATAGGGTTTTGATCCAACCCTTGAGCGCTGAGCGTTGGCGCTAGATCGACAACTGCAGAAAACGCTCTTCTTGAGCGCGTTCGCCTGTTCGACGTTTATTGACCGCCAGCTCGCCGATTTTAATCAGCCGAGTGCGGATAATGTTACGGCTTAAACCCAGCAAGTTGGCGGTGTGTACCTGATTGAAATGGCTGAAGCGGTAGGCGGCTCGCAATAACGTGTCTTCAACCTTTTCATGCAGGGCGCCTGCCTGCTCTTCAAACAACACCTGGAACGCTCGGGCCAGCAGAGCATCGGCAGATTCGTCGAGGGCAACGCTGTCTTCCTGCCGTTCGATACGCATGTTTGACAGGCGCAGGTCGTCGCGTTGGATAACCCCATCGCGGCAGACGAGCAACGTGTGGTGAATGACATTTTCCAGCTCGCGAATGTTGCCCGGCCAGCTGTAGGTTTTGAGTTTCTGTTCGGCCTCCGGGCTAATCGTAATCTGGCCATAGCCCAGGCGCCGGCTATAGACGTCGATGAAATGTCGGGTCAACGGCAGGATATCGCCAGGTCGCTCGCGTAATGGACTTAGCTCGAGGCTGACGACGTCCAGCCGGTAATACAAATCTTCCCGAAAGTGTCCGGCGTTAATCGCTCGTTCCAATTGCACGTTGGTTGCGGCCAGTATCCGCACATCAATGGCTGTGCTTTTGCGCGAACCCAGGCGCACCACCTCGCGCTCCTGCAGTACCCGCAGTAACTTGACCTGGATCGGCATGGGTAAATCGCCGATCTCGTCCAGAAACAAGGTGCCGCCATCGGCCTCTTCAAACCAGCCAGCCTTGGCGCTCAAGGCCCCGGTAAAGGCACCTTTTTCATGACCGAACAGCTCCGCCTCCACCAGCGATTCAGAAAACGCGCCGCAGTTGACGGCCAGGAATGGACGATCACGTCGTGCGCTGAGGTTATGAATATGCCGCGCCACCAGCTCTTTGCCGGTGCCGGTTTCGCCGATGATCAGCACACTGGCTTCACTGGGCGCGACCTGTTGCACATGCGCCAACAGGGCACGGGATTTGGGATCTTCGAACACTTGAGCTGTGGCCCGGATCGAAGTCGCCAGCGCGGGCGATGGAGGTAAGGTCAGAAGCTGCATAAGCATCACTTTTAGTTGGAGATCGCGCATTTCTGTAGGAGCCAACGTGTTGGCGAGACATCGTGCCTGGTACACAGCGTCAAACCGCTCGCCAACACGTTGGCTCCTACAGGGGGGCATGGCCAGCAACCTCAGGCTTTAGCCTTGGTGGGCAACAAGTCATTGGCGATCATCTCGCCAAACGGTCCGGTCAGGTTGGTGATGCCGTGCCCGGCCAGGCTGGCGTAGGGCTCCGGCAGCAGCGGGA